>CAZYAO010000024.1:0-4108 GCA_964645715.1 uncultured Saprospiraceae bacterium | reverse complement strand
GGCATCCACAGGCAGCCGGCCAGCAGGAACATCAGGAAGAAAATTCTTTTCATAGAAAGACGCTTTTAGGAATTAAAACAAGGAGGCAACCTCCCTTCTGATGGCTAGTTGTGCGATGGAAATCGGGTCGGACTGTCGCTGCCCGAGTGCGCGGTAAAGGGCCTTTGTGAGCTCTTGCGCACTGGCATTACCGTCCAGTTGCGTGGCAACTACATCGACGAACTGGCTGCTGTCGTCCCGGGCAGCCTTGACAATCTGCCATAGCTGGTCACTAACGTAAATCTGCTGACTGATATTGTGCTCATACTCCTGCTGTATGGCCAACAACAGTGTCAGCCGTAGTACATTGACCGTCTCATCCGACTGATGCCGGAAAAGCAGGGCAGGCAGGGCTATTCTTTCACAAAAAAGCGCAAGCCGCTCGTAAGCCTGCAGTCGCAGAGGCAGCACCACTGCGATATTGGAAGGCGGCGGCTGACTCACTGCCCGGGCAGCCACCAAAGCCGGTAACATTTTTTTAATCATCAGATAGACTGCCAGCACGATGATGGCAGCCATCAGCAGCATAATCAAAATGTCAATAACAATACGTCCGTATAAATCCATATCTTGCATAATCCTTGCGTAGGCTTGGGGCAAAAGTACATTCAATTTTTGTAAAAAAATGTACCAAACAACCAAAAGACGCCTACAGATGTTAATCTGTTGTTTATTTTTGTTACATTAACCAACAAAGCGCCAACATACGATGGAAGTGGTAGAAACAAAGACGGCTCCTGTTTCGCTGACAGAAGGAGCCATCCGGCAATTGCACAGAATACGCGAAGAGCAAAATATTCCTGCCGACCACGGGCTCCGCATAGGTGTCAAGGGAGGAGGCTGTTCTGGTTTTTCCTATGTGCTTGGGTTTGACCTGCCTAAGGACAATGACGAGCATTTCTGCATCGGAGACATCAATGTCCTCATGCAAAAATCGCACGCCATCTACCTGCTGGGCATGGAAATTGACTGGGCGGAAGGTCTCAACAACCGCGGTTTCACGTTCAACAACCCCAATGCGCAGGAAACCTGCGGCTGCGGATCTTCTTTTTCGGCTTAATACCGGCAGCGACAGGCTTACCGGGGATTCCAATGCCCCGTTCGCTTTGTTTTCTGCTACATACGGGCAACTGCCGGCGGGCTTGCCAGGGTACATCACTAGTCATAAAACTAAATATTTTTGTTCATGAAGCAAATAGTACTTTCACTCCTCATGGCCCTCAGCCTTGTACAGCTGACGGCTCAGGATACCATCTGGGTCGAAAATTTCTCCCGCGGCCTCTTTGGCTGGGATGTAAATACCCTCCGCTGTGGCAATAATACGGGTCCTAACCGGGGTAGCTGGCAGCTGTCAGGTGTCTCTGTGGCCGGTATTCCCATTCCGCCTGAGGATATTGAGGTGACCGCTACCTTCAGCATCCTCAACAACCTGGAGTATACGGCTTCTTTTGCCAGCAACGACGGCGTTGAATATGGTACAGTCTACAGCCGCTACACGCTGGAAGGCAGCACACTGGTAAGCCAGATTGATACTGCTGCCCTGAACCTGGCAGGTGTAACCAACAACATCCAGGCCAACGGCATCGTGATTTCGGCGGCCAATACCTCTGTGCAGCCTGAAAGTCAGGCAGAAGCGCGCGATTTGGTAAAACTCTTCTACGGTGCGGGCCGGCCGACGATTACCTTTGCCAACAATGGTACACAGCTGGTTCTCTCCAGCGGATTTTTCCAATTTACCTATGAGAAAGTCAGCGACTGCGGTGACATCTGGACATGGTCGCCCAATGGCAACTACGGCTTTGGTGTATTCAACATCGCTGCCGGCAGCACTATACAGTCAGCCAGCCGCCTCAATGGTGTAGCTTCTACCAACTTCGTCTTCCAGTCTTCATTGGGCAGTACGACTTACAACCCGGGCTCTCCGCCTTATCCGCAGTATGTGACAGAGCTGATCTCTCCGGTCATTGATATCTCTGCTGCCGACCGCGCACTCGAGATCGAATTTACGCAGGCTGTTGCCTTCCTCAATACGCCAACGGATGCCCCCGTTGACAACCTCGGTGGTCGCGTTCGTTCTTCTGTCTCTATCAGCAGCGACGGCGGACAGACGTGGGGACCGGCCATCAATGCCAATCCGACGCTCAACCCCAACCAGACGCGTCGCAACAAGGTGACTTTCCCGCTGCCTTCCGGTGATATCAATGGCTCCGACGAGATTCGCCTCAAGTTTACGTTTGCTACCGATTTCTACTTCTGGTTGCTGGATGATATCGTTGTGAAAGAGCGTGTAGGCTATGATATGCAGGTCAACCGCAGCTTCTTCGCTGTTGCACCCAACGCTGTTACGCCGGTCAGCCAGACGGAGGACATGCGCTTCCTGGCAGATATCCAGAACAATGGTGGTCTGACGGCCAATGACGTTGTGCTCAACCTGCGCATCACC
The DNA here is from genome assembly GCA_964645715.1 of uncultured Saprospiraceae bacterium. Classification (GTDB taxonomy): domain Bacteria; phylum Bacteroidota; class Bacteroidia; order Chitinophagales; family Saprospiraceae; genus JAUMBM01. The sequence continues at coordinate 1,626 of CAZYAO010000024.1, read as the reverse complement.
AATGCTACCACGGGTGAGCAGGTGTACAATGCCAACAATCCTTATGGTGCCATCACGCCTGACTCACTGGCCGAGAACGTGTTCTTCAGCCAGGTGCTGCCGGCAGCAAGCCAGACAGTAGGCGTATACGAAGGCCGCTACCTGATTTCGCACAGCCAGCCTGAAGATCGCACAGCCAACGACACCATCCTGTTCCAGTTTGTTGTCAATGATACGCTTTTTGCCAAAGAAACTGGCCGTACGCGCGGTGTAGCACCGGCTGCCAACAACAGCTACTACTACGGCAACTGCTTCTACATGCCTCGTGGTGATGGGTATTTTGCCCGTTACTTTACTTTCGGTGTCGACAATGCAGCTCAGCTGGGCGGCGTTTCTGTCAACCTCTTCCTCTATGAGTGGGCAGGCGACGTCAATGGTGACCTGCTGGCCAATCCGGACGAGTATGTAGGCCCTGTGTCTATCAACGAGTATACGTTCACCGGGTCTGAGGGACAGAACCCGATTACGGTACCCATTGATTTCGACGGCAACTCCTATCCGCTGACCGATGATACTTACTACCTCGCTGTTATGCAGTACGTGGCTTCTGCAGACCAGCCGCTGTTTATGTCAGCTTCTGAGGCTTACAACTACGGTGCTACTGTATTCCTGACGGACTCCATTGACATGCCACGCTACGCCAGCGTACTGTCAGTGGGTGCTTCTGACGAACCGGAGTTTAGCACGGTAGGCTTTGGCCGCGGCATCGTTCCGGTTATGCGCCTCAGCATCGGCAACAACCCGGATCTGGAGGGCGAGCCTATCCTCAATGCTACCGAGCCACTGGCAGCGGAAAACCTGATGAAGGTATTCCCCAACCCGGCCAACGAGCTGTTTACCCTGGATCTCAAACTGCAGGACATGAACGACTGGGCAGAAATCCGCCTGTTCGATCTGTCTGGCCGCATTCTCTTCCAGCGCAGGTATGACAATATCCAGGAGGGACGCTTTGTCTATGACGTGAGTCAGCTGACCAATGGTGTTTACTTCCTGCAGCTCAACACGCCTAATGGCGCTCGCACAGAGAGAATTGTTGTACAGCACTAAACAACAACGAGTTATTTACAGGTGAAAGCCGCCTGCTTCCGGCCGGAAGCAGGCGGCTTTCGCTTTTTTAATTGGGTGTGCTGCATAAAATATGCCCCGGATGCTGTATCTTGCTTTGTAAACACAATTGGCTATGCTGGAACACATTGATATCAGCCAGATACTCTTTTTTGACATCGAGACCGTCTGCCAGAAGGCTTCCCTGGAAGAGCTTAGTGACAGTATGCAGGAACAGTGGCGCTACAAGGCGGCCAAAATGAGCAAGTTGGCCGAGGGCGATGTTTTTACGGATGAAGATGCGGCGCTGTCTTTCAAAGGTCGGGCGGCGCTGTCAGCCGAGTTCGGTAAAATCATCTGCATTTCCGTGGGCGTTGCGCATGCGGATAAGGGCGGCTTACCCAAAGTCCGGCTCAAGTCGTTTGCCGGCCACGATGAGAAGCAACTGCTGATTGATTTTTCCCGACTGCTTGCGCAATACTACAATAACCCCGCCAGGCACTATCTGTGCGGACACAATATCCGCGATTTTGATGTCCCCTA
>CAZYAO010000023.1:54097-63386 GCA_964645715.1 uncultured Saprospiraceae bacterium | reverse complement strand
CAAAAGCTCGGACTAAGCACCGAGCAGATTGATCGCATTGCCGATACGCAGGAGTAGTAGATAGATTTCACAGGCTTTCGCGGCATGAGCCGCGAAAGCCTGTGAAATCCATCTCGTATTTGATTTTTTGAAAAAAAATCAAATACCACACCTCACACTCTGGCAACGTTGGCGTCAAAGCCTGCAGCTACCGCAGCTACCTCCTCAAAGCCGCGCCAGCACCGCCTGCAGCTCTGCCGTGCGCAGCAGTACCTTTCCTTTGGCGTCCAGCAAAAAGAGTGTAGGCGTGCCCACGACGCCATAATTTCTAAAGTTGGGGCCCGCCATACCCTGTTCATCGCAGTATTTGTCAGGCCAGGGGTGGCCAGCGGCGGTGTTGGAAAACACCTGCAGATCGGTATCGGCCGAGAGCGCAATCAGTCGCACGCCCCGCTGCTTGAGCAGGGGGTAGTTGGCCACCAATTGCTGCAGGGTATTCTCGCAGGGGCCGCAACCGCTCTGGTAAAATACCAGCAGACTGTAGGCCGTTGAGAGCCCGGCTGTCGGTAGCCGCTGCGTCTGGTGGTTGTGCTGGGCAGGATCGCCCAAGTGGGTGGTCAGTTGCAGTTCGGGTGCCTGCTCGCCCGCCTGCAGGGCGGCAAACTGCGCCAGCAGGCCGTCGGTGCGCAGCAGGCGGCCACTGGCCCTGATCTCCGGCCCGAGCGTTGTGAGCAGGCTGTCTTTGCCCTCCTTCACGAGGTAGCGCGCCATGTAGTCGCAAAAGGAAGTGTACATCTCCGGTTCGGGGATACGCGCAAGGATGCGGCGCGCACTGTTGAGCAAGGCTGCATCGCTGCGGATGGACAGCACGTGCATCTGTGCCCAGTTGTAGATCACGCCGCTCCAGTGGTAGCTGGTGTAGAGCGCCGTCCAGGGCATGCGGCGACTCAGATAGTCGTCTACTTCAGCCGCCTTTTCTGGTTCGCTCTGCTCCAGCTGGCTGCCGATGCCGCGGGTGAGGTCTACGATTTCGCGGAAGCGGGCGGCGTAGAGTGGCGAGGCGGCGAGACGGGCGCGGTGTGCCGCCCAGCGCCGCTCCAGTTCAACTTTTTCTGTCTGGGCAGCCGCATACAGCGGGTGGCCGGGCGCGTAAGCACGCTCCAGCATGCGAATAGCCTCGTGCTGCAGCAACAGCTGCTCCTGCTCGCGGTGATTGCGGCGGAGAAAATCATTTTCGGCGGAGCCGGTATAGATAATATTGTCGTCGTTGGGCTGGTCCGACAGACATTCGACCGAAAAATTTTCGCCATTGACGACCATGTCTATGCCGCCGCCTTCGCGCAGCATCCAGCGCGCCATGCCCGTGTAACCTTGGCGCGCGGGCGGTATGCGCAGCACTACCCGGCCGTCGGGCGGAATGACACCGCTCAGGACGGTGTCCTGCTCCTGTGCGCGCAGGAACAACAGATCCCAGTGCTTACCTGCAAAGTAAGGAAAATGAAGGCGAATCTCCTGGGCAGTGGCGGGCTGACACAGCAACAGCCATAGCAAAGCTAAAAGGTAGTTGAGTTTTGCGTTCATACTGTAGTTTTTCGTACATGTAACAACTGAAAGGGGATGGGTGCCTGTAAAGAGGCGAGCCCTAAACTGGGGCAAATGTACGTACTATTCTGTAATACATAGGAATTGCATTAGCCCGGGTTTGACTGGCTGGTGCCATCCAAACCCGGGTTGCCTAGGAATACCTAATATTGATTTTCTTGAAAATGACAAAAGCATTGCCGCTAAGAGTAGGAAATATTTGTGAATCAGCCTTACATAAGTCAGCATGCAACCTTTCCGCCTCAAAGGTGTTTAAGCAGTTTCGTTACATTATAATGACAATCTGACTTTACCGCAGGGTAGCGCAAGAACTTCCAACATGAAATTACCATCCTTTTCCTTCCGCTGGCGGGTGCTTCTGGCTGCCAGCATCTTCAGTCTGCAACTGACAGCGCAGATGCCTGGCTTTCCGGGCGGCGGCGGCAGGCCACCACAAGGGCCCAGCATCACGGGCCGCATACAGGGTATTGTACTTGACTCCCTCAGCCGGCAAGCAGTAGAATTTGCCACCGTCGTGCTGACCGACGCCAGTGGCAGCCGGCAGGTCGACGGCACCGTCACCGAAGCAGACGGCAGCTTCAAGCTCATCAACGTTAAAACAGGCACCTACAAGCTGACCGTCTCCTACCTCGGCTACTCCGAAAAATCTTTTCCCATCACTACCAGCCCGGACAAGCCCGACAAGGACCTTGGGACAGTGCTGCTGTCGGCCGAGGGTATCAACCTCGAGCAGGTGACCGTAACCGGCGAGGCGGCGCTGGTAGAAAACCGCATCGATAAGCTGGTCTATAATGCCGAGAAGGACGTGAGCAATGCCGGCGGCGATGCTGCCGATGTACTGCGACGCGTGCCCCTGCTGACGGTAGACCTGGAAGGTAATGTGTCGCTGCGCGGCTCCTCCAACATTCTGGTGCTAGTCAACGGGCGGCCTTCGACCATCTTTGCCTCCAGCATCGCCGACGCCCTCAAGACTATTCCGGCCGACCAGATCAAGAGCGTAGAGGTTATCACCAGCCCTTCGGCCAAGTACGACGGCGAAGGATCGGGTGGCATCATCAACATCATCACCAAGAAGAAATCAGCAGAAGGGATTACCGGCAGCATGAATACCAGTGTGGGTACCCGCCAGAACAACAGCACTTTCAACATCAACAGCCTCAAGGGGCGCTTTGGCCTCAACGGAAGCGCCAACGCCTTCTGGTCGTGGCGGCGCGAGGGAGAGCTGGAGACGCTGCGCGAAGACTACAGCACCACGCCTGCCACCATTTTCCGGCAGGATGGCCTCAACGCCTCACAGGTGCTGGGCTACAACGGCAGTGTGGGCGCCTTTTACGATTTCAATGCCTACCATGCCGTCAACGGCAGTGTGCGCTTCAATGGTTTTAACAACTACCGCGATGGGGCCATCAGTGGTACGCTGGGGCAATTGGGTGCTACGCCCAGCATCTCTTTTGACCGGCAGAACGAAAACGACGGCCTGCGCAACGGCTTTGATGCCGTGCTCGACTACCGCCGCACCTTCCCCAATTCCGAGCGCGAGTTTACGGCCGCTGCTCAGTTGAGCGGCACCTACAGCAACTCCCTCAACGAAGTGTTTCAGGATGGTACTACCCTCTTCTACCAACAGGACGTGCTCAACGAAAACGACGGCATCAATCTCGAGTACATCGGGCAGCTCGACTATGTGCACCCCTTCTCGGCGGCTGTCAAGCTGGAGACGGGCGTCAAGACCATCCTGCGCCGCATCGACAGCGATTACCAGACGAGTCTGCGGGCCACCGATGGCGGCAGCTTTGTGCCGGTATCGCAGCTGACCGATCTATTCCGCTACAACCAGGACGTGCTGGCGGGCTATGTGTCTTTCAACCTCAAGCCCACCAAAAATTTTGGCATCCTGGCGGGTGTCCGCTATGAGCGCACCGCCATCAGTGGCGACTACGAGTCTGACCAGCCAGCTTTTACACAGGCCTACGACAACTTCCTGCCCAGTCTGACCCTCAACAGGACTTTCAAGCAGTTTCAGACCCTGAAGCTGAGCTACAACCGCCGCATCCAGCGGCCCAGCCTCTTTTACGTCAACCCTTTCACGCAAATCAACGACCCCAACAATGTGTCGGTCGGCAACCCCTACCTCGATCCGGAGCTGGTAGACCAGGTGGAGTTGAGCTACAATGCTTTTGTCAAGGGTATCGCCCTCAATGCGGGTGTCTACTATCGTGAGAGCAATAACCTGATTGAAAATTTCCTGCAAATCAACCCTGTCACCCAGATTGGGGAGACGCGCTTTCTGAACATTGCGCGCGACCGCTCACTGGGCTTCAACGGCTTTGCCTCCGTGACCCTCAAGCAGGTCTTCACGCTGCGGGCGGGGATTAATATCTTCAGCTACAATGCGAGTTCGATCATCGACACCCTCGACCTGAGCCGCAGCACCCTGATCTGGAACGGCAACGCCAGCATCAACTGGAAGCTGCCCAAAGGCTGGCAGGCAGAGACTTTCGCCTTTTTCAGTTCGCCCCGCCAGAGTCTTCAGGGTATCAACCCCTCTTTCTGGCTGATCAACTTTGGTGTGCGCAAGGACTTCAATGAGCAGTGGAGTCTGGGCATCCGCGCCATTGACCCCTTCTTCCGGCGCAAGCGCTTCCCCAGTGAGTTGCAGGGGGAGACTTTCTACCAGCGTACGGTATTCAGCATCCCTTTCCAGAGCTATGGCATCAACCTCGTCTACAAGTTTGGCAAGATGCAGTTTAATCCTGCCAGTCGCGGTCGCCGCAATAAGCTGGATAACTCGGATTTGAAGGGGAGTGGGGATAGTAATTTTTAATTATAGCGCCATGTGTGTGGTTTTTCCGGCGGCTTTCGCCGCCGAAAAAACCATATTTTGGCTTTTGGCGGCCTGAGCCGCCAAAAGTACCCTGGGTTTTCCGGCGGCCCAGGCCGCCGGAAAACACTACTAAAGCGAGACAATTTGGCGGCCAATGCCGCCAAATTGTCTCGCTTTTTTTCCTAAAATCGCCGTAATTTGGTCAGCGCAATTGGGCCGCCGCCTGCAGCGGCCGCGTTTACACAAGTCAAGCGTATGCAACTACTATACCACCCCGTCTGTCTTGAGCACGATACCGGTGAGCATCCGGAGAACAACCGCCGCATGCTGGCACTGGCCGAGCACTTCGGGCTGAGCGAGGGGCCGCTGGTTGACGGCAGTCCCTACCTCGAGCTCATCCATCCGCCCGAATACATTGAAATGATCCGGCGAGTATCGGCCGAAGGCGGTGCCATTGACGAAGATACCCGACTGAGTCCGGGCTCCTATCGCGCGGCCGTGCATGCCGTAGGCCTGACAGTCGAAGCAGCGCGGCGCGGCGATTTTGCGCTGGTGCGGCCGCCCGGCCACCACGCCCATCCCGGCATGGCCAGCGGCTTCTGCCTGTTCAACAACGTAGCCATAGCTGCCCAGCACCTTGTGAGCCAGGGAAAGCGCGTAGCCATCATTGACATTGACGGCCACCTGGGCGATGGCACGGAGGTTGCTTTTTACGATACCGACGAGGTGCTCTTTTGGAGCCTGCACCAGTTTCCCGCCTTCCCTTACGGCGGGCTGGCCGACCAGATTGGCGACGGCCAGGGCAGGGGCTACACCATCAACACCCCGCTGCCCCCCGGCAGTGCCGATGATATCTTCCTCGACGCGCTGGATCATTTTTTACCCATTGTAGAAAAATTCGCGCCCGATGTAGTGGCCATTTCGGCCGGCTTTGACACCCACGAGTACGACCCCATCCTGAGCCTCAACTGCAGCTACAATGCTTACTACCAGACTGGCAAGCGATTACGGGAGCGCTTTCCGCAGGTCTTTGCCGTGCTGGAAGGCGGCTACAATGTGGAGTTGCTGCCGCGCTGTGTGGAGAGTTTTCTGGCAGGCATCAACGGAGAGCCGATGCCTTACCCCGTGGGTATGACACAGTCGGGGCTGCGCGTGTGGGAGACATACGAAATAAACGTCTACGCCACCCTGGCCTACCTGCGCCCCTACTGGGGCTGAGGCTGGTGGAGGCCGCAAACCAGTGAGCATGCAGCAAAGAATCGAGAGACTGTTTAAGCCGCGCACCATTGTCGTGATTGGCGGCAGCAACCGGCCGGAAAGCCTTGGCTACCCTGTTGTTGCCAACCTCCGGGACGGCTACAAGGGCAAGGTGTACGTTGTCAACCCCAAGTACGACGAAGTGCAGGGGCTGCCGTGCTATTCGCGGGTGCACAAACTGCCCGAGAAAGCAGACTGGGCGCTGGTATGCACGCCACCCCACACCCTGGCCGGCATAGCCGAAGAATGTGCCAAAGCCGGGCTGGCCGGCGTTGTCATGCTGACAGGCGGCGACGAGGAGCAGCCTGCCGAGAAGCGGCGGCTGTACGAGCGGCTGCGGCAGCTGCGCCGCCAGTACGGCATCCGCATCATAGGCCCCAACAGTTATGGCATCCTGCAGCCGCACAGCGGCCTGCGCGCCACCCTGGCCGAGACGCCGGTGCGGCCGGGCAACCTGGCGCTCATCACCCAGAGCGGCGCCCTGGGGGCGGCCGTACTCGAGTGGGCGGCCAACCACGGCGTAGGCTTCAGCCACTTTTTTTCGCTGGGCGCCATGATTGATGTGAGCCATGCCGACTTGGTCGATTTTCTGGGATCGGACAGCCGCACCTCGGCCATCCTTATCTATATGGAGAGTATGCAGAGTGCGCGCCGCTTCCTGAGTGCTGCGCGCGCCTTTGCGCGCTCGAAGCCCATCCTCGTGCTCAAGTCGGGCCGCAGCCAGCAGCTGCCGGCGCCCGACGACGAGCTGGCGCTGCTGGCGCCGACCGACGAGATTTTTAGCGCCGCCTTCCGGCGGGCGGGCATCATACGCGTGGATATGGTCAGCCAGCTGTTCAACTGTGCCCAGGCACTGGCGCTGCAGCCGCGGCCGGTAGGCCCGCGGCTGGCAGTCGTCACCAACTCGGCCGGTCCCGGCCTGCTGGCCACCGACTACCTGGTCGCCCAGGGCGGCCAGCTGGCGGTGCCCACCGCCGGGCAGCTGGCTGCCATACGCGAAAAGGGCGTGCTGGTGCGCGACGCTGGCCCACCGGTCATTTTGGGCCGCGGAGCATCGCCCAACTGCTTCCGCACTGCCATACAGGCAGTGCTGCAAAGCGACAACAACGACGGACTGCTGGTCGTATACGCCCCCTACATAGGCAGCGAGCCCGAGGGTATCGCCCGCGTACTGGGCGAGTGCAGCAAGCAGACGCGCAAGCCTGTACTGGCCGCCTGGATGGGTGAGCAGTCGGTGGGTGAAGCCCGCAATATACTGGATCAGAGCAAGATACCCCACTATCGTTTTCCCGAGAGTGGCGTCGATACTTTTCTGCGTATGTATGGCTACCACCACAACCTGCAGCTCTTGCAGGAGACCCCTTCGGCCCTGCCCCTTGACCTGCACTGCGACAGCGGGCAGGTCGCAGCCGTTTTTGCACAGGTGCGGGCGCAGGAGCGCCGCCGCCTGACCGACGCGGAAGCGCGGCAGGTGCTGGCGGCCTACGGCATCGCCGCCAACCCCTTCCGGCTGGTGCGCAGCTCCGCCGAGGCGGTTGCTTTTGCCGAAACCAATGGCTACCCCGTAGCCATGAAGATCGTGTCGCCCGACATCATCAACCGCACCGATGTAGGCGGCCTGCGGCTCAATCTGCAGACACCAGCAGAGATAGCCCAGGCTTTTGAGGACATCTTCGCCAATGTGCGGCGCAACTGCCCGGGCGTACCTGTGCAGGGGATTATGGTGGAAAAAATGGTCAATACCCGCTTCGAGCTGCTGCTGTCGGCCAAGCGAGATGCGGTCTTCGGGCCGGTGATTGTCTTCGGGCGGGGCGGGCGCATCGCCACCCTGCATCCCGATGTGCAGCTGGGGCTGCCGCCCCTCAACCTGGCGCTGGCGCGCCGCATCATCGAGCGCACGCGCGTCTACAGCCTGCTGCGCGGCTTTCGCGAACTGGAGGGGGTAGACCTGCGGCAGCTGGAGACCCTGCTGGTACGCTTTTCCTACCTGCTCATGGATTTTCCCGACATAGAGACCATCGACATCAACCCGCTGGTCATGCAGTCCAGCGGCGGACTCGTGGTCGATGCTACCATCGCCATCGACCCCAACCCCGTGGTCAGCACCCGCCCCTACCCGCAGCTGGTCATTTCACCCTATCCCGACCGCTACCAGCGGCAGCTACAGCTGCGCGACGGGCAGGCGGTGCTGCTGCGGCCGATACGGCCCGAAGACGAGCCGCTGGCGGAGGACATGCTCAACCGGCAGTCACGGGAGACGCTCTACTTCCGATTCTTCGGGCAGGTGCCCAAGATAAACCACCAGTTTATGACGCGCTTCACCCAGATCGACTACGACCGCGAGATGGCCATTGTGGCGCTGCAGCTCGATGCGGCGGGCAATGAGCAGGAGATTATGGGTATTGTGCGGCTGATTGCCGACCCCTGGCGGGAAGGCGGTGAGTATGCTATCCTCGTTTCGGATTTTCACAAAGGCAAAGGGCTGGGCCTGCTGCTCACCCAGTATATCGAGGAGATCGGCCGCGAGATGGGGCTGCAGTACATCCATGCGTCTGTGCTCGCTACCAACCAGCCCATGATCGGGCTCTTCAAAAAATGCGGCTTCAGCCTCGAGCGGGAAGATTTTGAAACCTATCACGTGCACAAGTCGCTGCTGGCAGATCCTTACAGCAACTAAGTGGTGACAATCATCATCGGCCTTTGTAACACAACTCACGGAAACGAGGCCAAAGATGCCCCTACTTTTGTAACAGGAAGCCGATGATGGTTTTCACTTTTTCCACACATAATTGTCTTAACCATGAAAGTAGAGCAATTGTACACCGGCTGTCTGGCAGAAGCAGCTTACTATATTGAGAGCAAGGGAGAAGCGGTCATCATTGATCCGCTGCGGGATGTGGAGCCTTATATCGAGAAGGCAAAAGCTGATGGTGCGAAGATAAAGTATGTACTAGAGACACACTTCCATGCTGACTTCGTATCCGGCCACTTGGATTTGGCCCAAAAAACCGGTGCTACCATTGTTTATGGCCCAACGGCCAAGCCTGAGTTCGACGCCCATGTGGCAACCGACGGCGAAGTGCTAAAGGTGGGCGATGTGAGCATCATCGCCCTGCATACGCCGGGCCACACCATGGAGAGTACAACCTACCTGCTGCGCGATGAGGCAGGCAACGATTATGCCATTTTTACAGGCGACACACTATTTCTGGGCGATGTAGGTCGCCCCGATCTGGCCGTCAAGTCAGATCTCAGTCGCGAGGATCTGGCGGGCTTCCTGTTCGACAGCCTCCGCAACAAGATTATGCCGCTGGCCGACAGCGTGATTGTCTATCCGGGTCACGGGGCGGGTTCTGCCTGCGGCAAAAAAATGGCCAAAGAAACCATGGGCGCTTTGGGCGACCAGAAAAAATTCAACTATGCCCTGCGGGCAGATATGACGCGGGAGGAGTTTGTAAAAGAAGTTACCACCGGCTTGGTAGCGCCGCCGCAGTATTTTCCCAAAAATGCAGTCATGAACCGCAAGGGGTACGCCAGCATTGACGACGTTCGCCAAAAAGGACTGCAGCCGCTGAGCCCACGGGCATTCGTAGCCGCCTGGGAAGCTGAGGAGGCACTGGTCATCGA
>CAZYAO010000023.1:50302-53997 GCA_964645715.1 uncultured Saprospiraceae bacterium | reverse complement strand
AGTGCCGGCATGGATGTACAGTCGACCGGCAACATCACCGCCAAGGACTTCCTGAAGCTGTACAATACTGGCGCCACCATCAATCTGATAGATGTGCGCCGCGCCAGCGAATACGAAGCACAGCACATTGCAGGTGCTGTCAGTCTGCCGCTGGACTTCATCAATCAGCACATGAGTGACTACAAGGCCAATGAGCGCTACTACCTGCAGTGTGCCAGTGGCTACCGCTCCATGATCGCCGCCTCCATCCTGCAGGCGCGCGGCATCGAGGAGGTCATCAACGTGCAGGGAGGCTTCAAGGCCCTGTCTGAGCTGGGTATCCGCATGAGCGAGTACCATGAGCAGCAGACCGAACTGTAAGCGACAAAAAATATGCTTGCGATGGGGGTGCCCGCCGCGAGCGCTTGGTGAAATATTTGGGTGATTTTACTGATGCCGGAAGCGCGATGGGGAGAAGCAACCTGTTGCGCTTCCTTTTTTATTGTGGGCGAAATTTGGTAGCTGCCAAAATGCTAGCTAAATAAAATGTTATCTTTGGACGTTAAAACGCATACCAAAATACTGTACAAACATGTTTGGAAACATGATGGGCCAGCTGCAGGAGATGCAGGGCCGCCTGAAAGAGAAGCTGCGCTCGATAGAAGTGGAGGCGACTGCCGGCGAGGGTGCTGTCAGGGTAAGAATGAATGCAGCCCGCGAGCTGCTCAACGTCCACTTCGATACAGAGCGGTTAGACATGACGGATACAGAGCACATTGAGGATCTACTGGTAGTAGCTGTCAACCGCGCACTGGCCGAAGCGGCAGCCAAGGAGGCTGCCGAAGGGCAGCAGTTGGTGCAGGGTATGCTGCCGCCCGGGCTCGGCAATCTTTTTGGCATGTAAAAAGCGCAGGCAGCGAGCTGCCTGCAGCCGGCGGCAGCTGCTTCCGGGTATTTTTTTTAAAAAAAAACTACAGCCGCGGCCTGCCGCCGGCTGACATATAACAAAAATATACCTATGTACGCAATAAAGAGCACCCGGCCTGTGCACGGGCTGGTATGGGCGCTGTTGCTGGTTGCCCTCCAACTACAGGCGCAGACGACGGTGGGACTGGTCGCCTACTATCCCTTTGATGGCCTGCTGACCGACCGCACTGGCAGTACAGCCAATACGGGCACGCACAGCGGGACGCCCAATTTTGCCTGCGGCGTGGACGGTGATGCACTGCTGCTCAATGGCGGCGGCGATGAGGTGCGCATTCTGGGTTCGGGCAATGTCAACCGCGAGTTTGATACAGAGGACTTTACCCTCAGTTTTTACTTCAAGCCCTCTTCGTCCAGCGGCATCCAGTACCTCATCTCCAAAAACGGCCTCTCCTGCTCCGATACCGGTGTTTTTTTCATTCGCTATGTGCCGGCGACGCGCACCCTCAATGCTTTTCTCGGGCAGGACGGAGCCAAGCGGGTCAACCTCATCACCAGCATCACCAACACGGGTTGCTGGCAGCATGTGACACTGGTGCGCGACGACCGGCGGGTGCGTCTCTACGTCAATGCGCGCTTTGCTGCTGAGCTGGGCAGTGCCAGCCGGGTGGATATCCGCAACAACGGTTCGCTCATCATTGGCAACAGCGACTGTCGGTCGACCAACGAGGTACCCTTCAATGGGCTGATTGACGATGTACGTATCTACAATCGTGCGCTGCGCGAGTCGGAGGTAGCAGGGCTATTTGGTTTTCCTGACCAACTCTTGACACCCGATACGCTGATTTTTTTAGGCAACTCTGTACCTATTGAGCTCTCAGCCAGTTGCGGCGAGCGCTTCCAGTGGATACCCGCTGATGATGTCAGTGATGTGACCGTTGCTGAGCCGGTAATTACCCCTTCCGAAGCTGGTGATTTTGTGTATACCCTGGCCATCCGCGACAATGTATCAGGCTGTGTAGCCACCGATTCCATCCGCATCCGCGTGATTGACCCGGCGACGCTGAGTTGTGAGGAGGTTTACCTGCCGCGGGCATTCACGCCCAATGGCGACGGCCTCAATGATACCTATGGCATCAGCAATCCGTACGCCATGCGGGAGCTCATTTCTTTTGAGATTCTGGATCGCTGGGGCGCACTGGTGTTTTCGTCGGCTGATCCTTTTACCCGCTGGGACGGCAGTTTTCAGGGGCAGGCAGTCAATCCCGGGGTATTCTTTTACCGCGTGCGCTATAGGTGCAACGAGCTGGAAAAACTGTCCACCGGAAATGTGACGATATTGAAATAAGCGTCTTACTGTTTTGCTGCCGGCGGCAGCAAAACAGTAAATTCATCACTGCTGCAAAGCAGCCAGTGCAGGATATTGTAAAAAAAATTGCTTGTAGCCCTTGTTACTGGCAATAAATCGTATGTATTGGCCAAAGCGGCCGGGCACCCGCAGCTTGATGCGCACCAGCCGGAGACCGGCAAAATAGCTCTCTTCAATGCATTCCACATTGTGCCAGGGATAGCGGTAATTCTGAAAATAGTTGGTGACAAACACAAACTGCTCGTCCATCTCTACCCGCTTGAGCGGCAACAGCAATAAACCGTAAGCAAGAAGTCCGCTAAGGTAGAAAAAAGTCATCCCAATGCGCAGCAGCCAGCTGCTGTCGCCCGCCAGTTCAGCACTTTTCAGCCAGACAGCCACCGTCACTGCCCCGAAGAAAACTGTCCAAAAGGTAGGAATGAACAGTTTTAAGAAAAGTGTAGCGTTTGATGAAACCCTTTGCATAAATGAATCTGCTTGTTACAATAATGCAGCCTTTTGCTACGAGCTATTTTTAAGCCTGTGCTGCCTGACTTTCCTCCTCCGTGTCTTCTTTTTCATACTGACGCTTGCCCCGGGCAGCAACCACCACGCTGGCTTCATACAACAGCATCAGCGGCCCTGCCAACAGCAACTGGGAAGCTACGTCTGGTGGTGTGAGTACGGCCGCCACGATCAGGATACCGACAACAGCATGGCGCCGGTATTCGCGCATCCCTTCTGGTGTCACCAGACCAATGCGTGCAAGAAAATAGATGAGCACCGGCATCTCAAAAATCAGACCCGTAGGCAGTGTAAACATGATCATGTAGTTGATCACCGAGTTAATGGTGGGCGAATTTTCCACGCCAGGAATGGTAAAGCCCAGCAAAAACTGTATCGAAAAAGGTGCTATTACGTAATAGCCAAAGAGTACACCTATCAGAAAAAGAATGGAACAAATCAGCACCACACCGCGCGTCACTTTCTGCTCTTTGGGGTACAGCCCCGGCCGAATAAAACGCCACAATTCATAAAAAACATAAGGGAAGGAAAGCACAAAACCTCCCACAAAAGACATCTGAATGGCAATAACGAAAGCCTCGGCAAAGCCAATAGCAATGGCCGTAAACTCGGGTGGCGAGATACAGAGGATTTCACCCAGCCCCAGTGAGTGGGACATCCAGCAGAACAGTCGGTAAGATACAAACTCCTTTTGCGTGGGGCCCAGTAGTATGTTGTTGAAATACCAGTCTTTAAAAACGAATAATACGATGGCCAGCACACTGATGACACTCAGAATGCGCACAATATGCCAGCGAAGCTCCTCCAAATGGTCGAAAAAGGACATTTCCTTATCATCTGGTGGCACCAGCTTGCCATCTTTCCACTCGTATTTGTCTACATCGTATTGATCAAGCGCCATATACCATTGGTTTTTAGC
>CAZYAO010000023.1:47291-50202 GCA_964645715.1 uncultured Saprospiraceae bacterium | reverse complement strand
TCAACAGCAGAAAATGCACCCAGCTCTTTGGCCCGTGCCACATCCGCTGCCTGCTGGGTATTGAAGTCCAGCATAATCGGCTTACCGGCGTGCAGCCGCAGCTGATAATCATAGAGTGTACACTGAGCAGCAGCTGCATGGCGGTTGGCAGGATGTCTGCAGGCAGCGAGGCTCATAAGCTTATCGTGAGTGAAGATAAAAAAATCGGCAGCAAGCAGCTCGCCCGAAGGATCCTCGACGCCGGCCGGAAAGCCCCAGCCGCGGTGTAGTGCCTGGTACATAAGGCGCTGGATGGCGTGGAAACGCCAGTTAGCCTTACGACCGCGACCCTGCATGCGCTGGTAGAGTGCAGCAATGCGCTCGGGTTTGAGGTTGTTATTGGGATGCAGCTCCGCATCGCGTGCCTGCGTCAGCTGCTCCAGTACCCTGGCGTCATAGTTCTCGCGCATCAACTCATAGCTGTCAATAAGTCCCAGCTGCTGATTGCGCCGAAAGGAAGGTTGCTTCTTGGCCAGCTGAGGGGCAGCTGACTGTCCGTCGGTAATCAGATAGCCTTTGTGGCAGTGGCGTTGTACGGCTCTCCAGAAAGCCTCCAGCCGCGATGCCGACAACACATGAATGCTGTAGATATCTGTTTGCCGAATCAGCTCCGGCTGGTGCAACACTTTGCCGTGCCACCAATGGCGCCGCCATGGAAGAGGCATCACCGACTCGTAGTCACCTTCTACCAGTGCGTCCCATTGCTGTGCTGCCGCATCGAGATACCACAGGTAGCCAAAAACATTGCCGTTGATGGCATAGTGCACGCAGCTGTTCCACTTAATTTTATCGATATCCTCCCGGGCTACGAAACGTATATCCATGCTGTTTTTTTGTACGGTGAAGCTGTGTTGAGGCACACACTGGCGGCATCTGTCACCAAAGCCTGCTCTGATACAGACAACAGTCTTCCGCTGCAGTTGTTGCAAACAAGATGCAACACGGTCGTATTTCGGTACCTGTGGGCAACAGCTGATACCGAAAAGTAGCTCTTGATCCATCAAACTAAGCCCCCTTTGTGTTATATTGTGAAAGACAAACCTACATACACATGCAGATACCCATATTACAGGACGTTGTAGTTATATTGAGCCTCTCGGTCGTTGTCATTTATGTTTTTCAGCGACTTCAGCTACCAGCCATCTTAGGCCTGCTGATAACAGGTATGATTGCCGGCCCCAACGGGCTGAGCCTGGTGAAAGCCACCCACGAGGTGGAGATGCTGGCAGAGGTGGGCGTGATTTTGCTGCTGTTTATCATCGGTCTCGAATTTTCGCTAAAAACCCTGGCCTCCCTCCGCAACTCGGTACTCATCGGCGGGTTTCTGCAGGTTTTTCTGACCATAGGACTGATCTGGGGGCTGGCATCCCTGCTGGAGTACAGCTGGCGACAGGCGCTGTTTGTGGGGTTTTTAGTATCGCTCAGTAGTACAGCCATCGTACTCAAACAACTACAGCTACGGGGTGAGCACAACGCTCCCCACGGGCGCATCGCACTGGCCATACTGATTTTTCAGGACATCATTGTAGTACCCATGATGCTGCTGACCCCCATCTTGTCCGGCAAAGAAGAGGTGTCGGGCGGACAATTGCTCGGCCTGCTGCTGCGGGCGGTAGCCGTCGTGGCCGTGGTGCTGTACGGTGCGCGCTATTTTATACCCAAAATACTGGAAGCTGTTGCACGTACGCGCAACCGTGAGTTGTTTATCCTCACGGTCTTCGTCATCTGCTTTGTCGTAGCCTGGAGCACCAATCAGGCAGGGCTGTCGCTGGCACTGGGTGCCTTTTTGGCGGGGCTGATTATCTCGGAGTCGGAGTACAGCTACCAGGCGACGGGCATTGTACTGCCGTTCCGGGAAATATTCTCCAGCTTTTTCTTTGTTTCCATCGGTATGCTGCTCGACATACAGTTTTTCATCGCACACCTGCACATCGTGCTGGCACTGGCACTGGTGGTGATGCTCATCAAAGTGGTGACCATGCTGCTGGCAGTGGCTGCCCTCTCCTACCCTCGCCGGACAGCCTACATGAGCGCCCTTTCCCTCTTTCAGGTGGGTGAGTTCGCCTTTATTCTGGCCGCCATCGGTGCCCAATACGGACTGCTGGACGAGACACTGCGGCAGTATTTTTTGGCCACCTCTATTTTCACCATGGCAGCCACCCCATTTGTCATTGACCACGCCGACACCATCACAGACTGGTGGCTGAAAAAGACACAAGGGTCAAGGCTGGTCATCAACGGCAGCCACCAAACCGAACAAGCTGCCTATGAAGGGGCGGAAGTACAGCTCGAGGACCATGTAATCATCGTCGGTTATGGCTTCAACGGGCGCAATATTGCGCTGGCCGCACAGCGGGCACATATCCCCTTTGTAGTCGTGGAGCTCAATCCCGATCAGGTCCATAAAGCGCGGGAAGAGCAGATGCCTATACACTTTGGCGACGCCACCAATGAGATCATTCTCGAGCACCTGCGGATACACCAGGCAAGGGTGGCAGTCGTCACCATCAACGACCCCCTGGCATCGCGCAAGATTGTGGCACAGATCAGGTCTCTGTGCAGCAATATACACATCATCGTGCGTACCCACTATGTAAAAGATATGGACGAGTTTTTCCTGCTGGGTGCCGATGAGGTCATACCCGAAGAATTCGAGTCATCAGTTGAAATATTCACCCGCCTGCTCAATAAATACCTGGTACCGCAGGATGAGATCGAGGCTTTCGTGCACCATATTCGCGCCGACAAGCATCAAAAACAGCGACCTGAGGCCAGCTGGGATGCTGCCCCTGTAGCCGGCATCGACATACCCAATTTCAATATAAGCTGTTTCAGGATATTGGAATCCAATAGCTTACTAAAAGACAGATCC
>CAZYAO010000023.1:20865-47191 GCA_964645715.1 uncultured Saprospiraceae bacterium | reverse complement strand
CAATATAAGCTGTTTCAGGATATTGGAATCCAATAGCTTACTAAAAGACAGATCCCTAAAAGAAGCGGATATACGCAACCGCTACGGCGTAACGGTAGCTGCCATACAACGACACGATGCCTACCTGACAGACCTAAAAGCAAACACCCGGCTGCAGCTCGGCGACCGGGTGTTTATTATGGGACAGCCTGAGGCTATCGCCGCGTTTAGCGAGCTTATGGGCAGCTGATGCTGCCCATAAGCTCGCTTGCGAGGGGTGTTTTTGGTTTTTTCCGAAAAATACCCCTTACTGCAACTTACCAAGTGCTCTGAAATTCTGAAGACCACACTCCAGGAAGGAAACATACGCCTTCTCGTCGGGCGTATAGCCCACCGGCTGGTTGAGCAGCGTCCCGTCGGGAGACAGCAACACGTAGTACGGCTGTGAGTTGATGTTGAAAAACTCTGTCTGGAAGTGCGACCACTTGTCGCCGGTGCGGCGCAGCTTGCGCATACGGCCATTGTGCGATTGCAGCACCTCAACCTGCTCAGCACTGGGCAGCTCCTGCTTATCGTCAACGTAGAGCGAAATCAGCACGTACTCATCCCGCAGCAAGCTGATGACCGCCTCTTTAGGCCACACATGCTCCTCCATTTTACGGCAGTTGACACAAGCGTAACCCGTGAAGTCGAGCATAACCGGCTTATTATTTTCCTTGGCGTACGCCATCCCTTCCTCCAGATCTTTAAAGCAAACCAAGTCCTGTGGACAGTCGCAAGGTTTGAAAAAGCTGTAGCAAACGGGCGGCGCAAGACCACTCAGCAAGCCCAGCGGCTCATAGGTCTGGGTGCGATCGTTGGTGCGAAAACCACTCAGCAAGTATACTACAAAGGCCGTCGTGAGCACTGCCAGCCCGATGCGCGGCAGTGAAAGCTTCTTCAGGGGACTGTCGTGCGGAAATTTTACCACCCCAAACAAGTAAAGTGCCAATCCGAGGCCGATGACTATCCACAAGCCCAGGAAGAGCTCAATTTTCAATACCCCCCAGTGCTTGACCATGTCGGCATTGGACAAAAACTTGAGCGCCAGCGCCAGCTCCAAAAAGCCCAGCACCACCTTTACACTGTTGAGCCATCCGCCCGATTTGGGCAGGTTGTTGAGCATACCCGGGAAGGCTGCAAAAAGCGCAAACGGCAGCGCCAGCGCGAGACCGAAGCCACCCATACCTACCGACAACTGCATGGCACCGCCATCGGCCGACAGTGCGCCCGCCAGCAGCGACCCCAGGATGGGCCCTGTGCAGGAAAAAGAAACCAGCGCCAGCGTGAGCGCCATGAAGAAGATGCCAATGGCGCCGCCAATACCTTCTGCCGAACTGGCCCTATTGGTCCAGCTGCTGGGCAGCGTCAGCTCGTAATAGCCAAAGAAGCTGAATGCAAAAAACAGGAAAATGATGAAAAAGCCCAGATTGAGCCAGACATTGGTAGAGATATCATTGAGAATGTCCGGATTGAGGCTGTCGAGCAGGTGAAAAGGTATGCTCAGCAGCAGGTATACAGCAAAGATAAAGAAGCCATAGAGAGAAGCATTCTGCAAACCTTTGGCCTTGGTACCCGACGATTTGGTAAAAAAGCTGACGGTGAGCGGAATCATGGGAAAAACACAAGGCGTCAGCAGCGCCAGCAGCCCGCCCAGAAAACCCAGCACAAAAATACGCCAATAGCCTGTATCACTGCTTTTTACAACCACTGCCTCATCTGTGCTGCAAGCGCCGACAGGCGTTGATGCTTTGGCCTTCGACAGCCCGTAGAGCTGGTCGCCAGGTGCACTGCCCGTAGCGGGCAGGGTAGCTACCGCGGCGGGATCGCCCTCGCCGATATAGGCAGTACGCTTGCCAAAATCAAAGCTGAAAGTCAGCGGATTGGCTGTCAGACACTGCTCATCATCACAAGTCATATAGCTCAGTTCGCCCGTCACTACCGCATCTGGCCGCTCCAACAGCACACGCTGGGTGAAGGAAACGGTTGATTCTACAAACTTGATGACCTCTACCCCGCCGAAGAGCGGGTCGGGTCCACGCTTGACTTTTCCACCCTCAGCGACCTCCCCTTGGCGGCGATAGCCACTACCACTGAACGAGAAGACCGTCGGGATAGGCCCATCGGGACTGGTATGCTGGGAGTAGATCGTCCAGCCAGCCTCCATGGCAGCCGTAAACACCAGCTCATACCCCTTGCCGTCGGCCATAGGCCGGGCACTGACGCTCCACTGCACCGGGTCGAGCGGCCCGCGGACCGCGGTGGCAGCTTTTTCTTCCGTAGCGGAAAAAGCTGCAGTAGCAGCATCTGCCGCTGCCAGGGTGCCGTCCTGCGCAGCAGCCTCCTTATCGACAGCAGTCTTGCCGGATGCCTGCAGCGAGAAGCTGAACTCAACCTCCGTTGGCGGCAGACAGCGCTCGTCATCGCAGGTCATAAACTCGAGAAAGCCCGAAATTGGCTTGGAAGTGTCTGTTACCTTCACACGCTGCGTGAAAATGACAGGCCCTTCGTAAAACTTGATGACCACCACATCGCCAAACAGTGGATCAGGCCCCTCTTTTTTCTTACCACTTTCTTTGACAGGCCCCACCCGCGTATAGTGGCTACCCTGCTCAAAAGTGAAGGAAGTGGGAATCGGACCGGAGTCCTCGGTATACTGCGAATAAATAGACCATTTGGGCTCCATATTGGCCGTAAAGATCAGGTCGTATTCGCCCGCTTTAACCATCCTGGAGCTGAAAGACCATTTGACAGGCTCCAGTATCTGGGCGGTCACTGCTGAGAATGAAAAGATTAGTAACCCAACTACCAACCATAAATTTTTCCACATCGTATGCATCATCGTTCAAATGTATTGGAAAATCACGTTAGCCATATACCACAATAGTACGGACGTGCGCAGAAATTGTTTGCCATCGGAAGATTAACAGCAGACCTGAACTACGCGCGTACAAAGATAGGCAACAAGAAGATATGTCCTGTGTGACCATTGTTACCCTGTCGGCTCCATTGCAAGCGACAGCAGAGGGACGTCTCAAAACAAGCTGTTGGCGGTAACAGCCACCAACCGCTTGTTTTTGATTGATGAATATTTTGCCGCTAAAGGCGGCGGAATACATATGAGCCCACTTCGTCAGTCGACCAAACTAGCACCCATAGCCTGTTGCAGCAGACTTTCAAACAAGCTGCGGCCATCAGTATTACCAAGTTCTGCTTCTGCTGCCCGCTCCGGGTGTGGCATCATACCCATTACATTACCGGCCCGGTTGCAGATGCCGGCAATATGATTGAGCGAACCATTGGGATTACCCGCATCGCTCAGCTCGCCCTCGGCTGTGCAATAGCGGAACAACACCTGTCCATGCGCTTCGAGCGAGGCCAGTGTCTCCGGATCGGCATAATAGCGCCCCTCAGCATGAGCAATGGGGATTTTGAGTACTGCATCGGCAGACATCCCTGCCGTGAGGTAGCTGTCTGTCTGGGCAGGCCGCAGGTATACATTTTTACAGATAAACTGTTGGTTGGCATTGCGCAGCAACACCCCGGGCAATAAGCCTGCCTCACACAATATCTGAAAACCATTGCAGATACCCCATACCAGTCCCCCCGCATGGGCAAAATTGATTACCTCCTGCATGATGGGAGAAAAACGGGCAATGGCACCACAACGCAGATAATCGCCATAGGAAAACCCGCCTGGCAGCACGATACAGTCTTGCGTGGTAAGTCCCTGCAGGTTGTGGTCCTTATGCCAGAGCTTGACAACTTCCTGCCCCATGACGGTGCCCAGCACGTGCACCATGTCATCATCGCAGTTGGATCCCGGAAAAACGACTACGCCAAATTTCATAACTGAAGGAGATGTTAATTGCTTCCAATGAAAGTGCGTACTGCTGATGCTTCTTACCAGTCAGCGCGCGCGGAAATACCCGTCAAAAATACAGAAAATTTGCAGAGGGCATACAGAAAGTTGGCGGGACGCACACAAGCTATCCACTCGCAGTAGCGCGCCTATACGCACACGATTTTCACTAGCGTCATTTTGACAGTATTTTGACTGTCAAAATGACGCCAACAGTCATTATGACAGTTCACTAGAAAGGCCCTTCGTATTCATTGGCTGCAAAGAAACACCTGTCTACTGCAGTCTGCACTTTATGAGCCCGAGCAGTTGTTGGTGTTGGCGCAATACTTGCAGCGCAGCATTGTGTATCTGATCGACATACGTCATCATAATTTGTACCTCCTTACCCGGCTCAGGCAGCCCGTTGACGGTATACTGGCAACAGTGATAGATGCTGTCGAGGAAGCGTTCTACCTCCTCCGCCTGCTTGGCGAAGGACTCGAGCACCTCGCGATCGGTATGGCTGAGATTGGCAAAGCGACTGCTGGCTTTGGTATAAGCTTGCTCTTCGCTAAGGTCCTGTTCCGTGAGATCGAGAATATGCACACAAAAGAATTTGCTGATTTTCAGCAAATTATATATCTTGGGTTCTGCCGATCCATTTTCATAGGAGGCAATATTACCTCTGTTGAGCCCCAGTCGGTCGGCCAAATCCTGCTGGCTCAGTTCGAGCCGCTGGCGCAGGAACCGCAGGTTGTTGGACAGAAAGCTGGTGGCAGCTCCCTGTTGGCCATCTGAGAATGGGATATTGTGATCGACAGTCATGAGCAGGCTGTTGTTACAGTATAGTATACAATTCAGGATATTGAATGGTTGATGAATGTTAAATATTTTAACAAATACAATGGCAACTGTCCATTTTTCGCTACAATTCAGGCACTGTTTTTGTAATAATTGTGTCAACATGAAAAATTGAATTGCATTTATCCATAAATGCCGTTAATTTTGTCAATGAAAATTACAATTTCAAATCATACCAATGATGAATTACGCCGTCCAGGACCAGATATACGATCAACTGTCACGGATTAATCATTCCCTTAGAGCATTCTCTCTGAAGTTGACCGGTAACGCTGACGATGCGGAGGACTTGTATCAGGATACAGCCCTGCGTATTATTACCAACGCTGACAAATACCACCCGGGTACCAATTTTAAGGCCTGGGCGGTGACAATCATGCGCAATATTTTTATCAACAACTACCGCAAGAAGGTTCGTCGCAACCTGATCATTGACCAGACGCCCAACAACTACTACCTCAACTCTTCTGAGTCGCTCATTGAGAACGACGGGGAGGTAAGGTTGGCGTATAAAGAACTGATTGCTATGGTCGATGAGCTTCCGGAGGACTTCCGCCGGCCGTTCATGATGGCCTTTCAGGGCTATAAATACGACGAAATTGCCGAGGAGCTTGGGTCTCCGCTTGGGACGATTAAGAGCCGCATTTTCTTTGCCCGCAAAAAACTGCAGCGCATGTATGAAGAAGGAGCCCGTATTCAGGCTGAGCGTGCGTAACAGGCAGCTTGCTGAAGACTGGGTAGTATCGACAAAAAAAGACAGGGGGAGTTCCCTGTCTTTTTTTGTTGGTGGACTTAGCAGAAAACAGCCTTTATCGGCCAAATAAACAATGCGTAGAAACGTATTTTGGCTGCAGTAGCTGTCAAAGTACGTACTGAGACAGCCGCTTATTGTTCCGCACAGACTCCTCTGCACTTTTTATCATTCATTTTGACACGCAGACAATCATTTTTTGCTGTGCTCCTATTTTTTTCCAAATTATTACTTATATTTGACTTTCGTAAGCACTAAAAATTACTTACCACTTCCTAACCAGATACCATGGCTGATACTGCCCGTAAAGCCAAAGTTTTGCTAGTCGATGATGAGCCCAATATACTACTCGCCATCGAATTCCTTGTTTTACAACAGGGCTACGAGGTTAGCACTGCCACCAATGGTGAAGAAGCACTGCAGGTTGCTGCTGCTTTTGTGCCGGATATCATCGTGCTGGATGTAATGATGCCGGGTATGGATGGCTACGAAGTCGCCCGCCATATACGCGCCAATCCGTCCTGGGATCATATACGCATCATCTTTCTCACTGCCAAAGGTGCCACGGCTGATCGCATGCAGGGCTATGCCAGTGGCGGTGAAGTATACATCACCAAACCTTTCGACAACGACTACCTCATCACGACGATCAACGAGGTACACGAATTTGGATAAGACCACCATAAATATTTTTTTATTTTTACACATTCAAACATCTAAATATCTATATTTGTATTGTTAAACAAAAGCCAACCGTTATGACGCTACAGATTAACTCATTTGAAGAATACCAGCAGGTCTATAAGCGAAGCGTTGAGGACCCCGAAGGTTTTTGGGCGGAGCAGGCATCTACTTTCAGCTGGAAGAAACCATGGGACAAGGTATTGTCCTGGGATTTTCGCAAACCCGATGTTCAGTGGTTTGTGGGGGGGAAGTTAAACATTACAGAAAACTGTCTCGATCGGCACCTGGAGACCCGGGGAGATCAGGTAGCCATCATCTTTGAACCCAATGATGTGCACGCGCCTGCGCGCACCTACACTTACCGCGAGTTGTACAAGGCTGTCAACCAGACAGCCAATGCACTCAAGTCCATGGGTATCCAAAAGGGTGACCGGGTATGTTTCTATATGCCTATGGTACCCGAACTGGCCATCGGTATTCTGGCTTGCGCCCGCGTTGGCGCCATCCACTCTGTGGTGTTTGCCGGCTTTTCGGCACAGGCACTGGCAGACCGGATTGTTGATGCTCAGTGCAAAATGGTCATCTGTTCGGATTTTAACAACCGGGGCCCCAAGCACATTCCGGTCAAAACAGTTGTCGACGAAGCACTCACCATGGGTTGCGACAGCGTTCAGACGGTGCTCGTACACAACAATGCCCCCGACACGGTTAACTGGGTTGAAGGTCGGGATGTATGGTGGCACGAGATTGTGCCCCGACAGGACGATTACTGCCCGGCAGAGGAAATGGACAGCGAAGACATGCTTTTCATCCTCTACACCTCGGGCTCTACGGGCAAGCCCAAGGGGGTCGTTCATACCATCGGAGGCTACATGGTGTATACCAGCTTTACCTTCCGCAATGTTTTTCAGTACAAAGATGGTGACATCTATTGGTGTACCGCTGACGTGGGCTGGGTTACCGGACACTCCTATATCGTCTACGGGCCACTGCTTTCTGGTGCCACGACGGTCATGTTCGAAGGGGTTCCTACCTATCCGGATCCGGGTCGCTTCTGGCAGTCAGTAGAAAAACTAAAAGTTAACCAGTTCTATACAGCTCCTACAGCCATCCGCGCACTGATGGCACATGGAGACCAGTTTGTCACCCGACATGACCTCAGCAGCCTCACGCTGCTCGGCAGCGTGGGCGAGCCGATCAACGAAGAGGCATGGGAGTGGTACCACCGGGTCGTTGGCAAGGATCGCTGTGCTATTGTCGATACCTGGTGGCAGACAGAGACCGGGGGTATCATGATCTCTGGTCTGGGCGCCCACAGCCCTATGCGTCCGGCTCATGCTGGCTATCCGCTCCCCGGGGTACAGCCTTGCCTGGTAGACCATGAAGGCCGCGAGATTGAAGGCAATGATGTAGAAGGGATTCTCTGTATTAAATACCCCTGGCCTTCTATCCTCCGCACTACCTATGGCGACCACGAGCGCTGTCGAATCACCTATTTTGCCAACTACGACAACAAATACTTTACGGGCGATGGCGCCCGCCGCGATGAAAACGGCATGTACCGTATCATTGGCCGCGTCGACGACGTAATCAATGTATCGGGCCATCGCATGGGTACAGCTGAGGTAGAAAACGCCATCAATGCACACCCCAAAGTCGTGGAATCGGCTGTTGTGGGCTTCCCGCACGATATCAAGGGCCAGGGCATCTATGCATATATCATCACTTCCGAGCCCATCAGCGATCTCGATACTTTCCGCAAGGAGGTGCTGCAGGTGGTCACGCATGAGATTGGCCCGATTGCCAAGCCGGATAAGATCCAGGTAGTATCAGGCCTGCCCAAAACTCGTTCGGGCAAGATCATGCGCCGCATCCTGCGCAAGGTGGCCGCCGGAGAGACCGACGGTCTGGGCGACACATCTACCCTGCTCAATCCGGAAGTTGTGGACGAAATAAAGGACGGGGCGGTCTAGAAAACACTGAATTTAAAAGTAAACGCACTCTTTGGCGGCTGATGCCGCCAAAGAGTGCGTTTACTTTTTTATAAACCTCCCCTACCGCAGCAAAGTAACACTACCTTTCTGCACTAGCAATTCACCCTGCGGACAGATTGTTTTGAGGTAAAAACCATATACATCAGGTGCACAAGGTTCCCCTTTATAAGTGCCATCCCAGCCCTGCTGCGGATTAGTAGTCCTGAAAATTTCCTCCCCCCAGCGGTTGTAGATCATAAACTCAACATCCGTAAGCTCGTTGAGGAAATTGCTCCGGATGCGAAGAAGGTCATTCCTGCCGTCCCCATCGGGCGTAAAAGCATTGGGCAGGAATACGTAGTCCTCATTACAGGTGTTATCAATCACGAAAATATCCACCCGTAGGCTGTATACACAACCCAGTAACTCAGCTGTAACCGTATAGAATTGTGGTCCCGTCAGTGTTGGCGTAGTCTCTACATTGGCGGTAGTACCCACCACTACGCCCAGCGAATCTTCCCATACGTAAGAACAACCGATACAACCCAGCGCAGACAGAAGCGTAGCATCACCTATGAGAAAAGTATCAGGCTCAGCCGTGGCCGACAGCGTCCCCGGCAGATCAACCAATGTGATGGTCGTAAACAAGTCCAGTGTACACCCGTAACTATTGGTGATGGTTGCAGAAAAATCATCCGACACATTCGGATCTACCACCACAATCGGCCCTACTGCAGGCTGGGTAATGACCCCAAAAGTATCCCATATAATCTGTGCCCCCCACTCAGGTCCCAGAAAACTCACCTCCAGTACCTCCTGCGTGGTGGGTTCACAGATTACCTGGTCAGGTGTGATGGTAGCCAGTACAGGCGTATTGAATACCTGCAGCGTATCTCGCTCGGTACAACCATCTGCACTGACTGCCTGCACGATGTAAATCGTTTCTCCCAGCGGGGGCATGATGTTGAGTATCGGTCCGGCTGCCACCGGCATACCGTTGGCCGTAAACCATTGGATCACTGCCGGTGTGTTGACAAACGCAAGTGTATCCATCAGCATCGCATTGGGGGTACACAAGGTGAGGTCTTCGCCCACATCGATATCCATTCGCGGATAGGGGACCACACGCACCGTATCGATAACAATACAACCAAATACCGGATCTGTGACGCGCACGATATAGACCCTCTCCGTAGCCGTAATCACTACCGGATTCCAGGGTTCGTTGACATTGATAGCCCCGTCGAGCGGTGACCACTCGTAGATGAGCGTCGGATCTCCCCCCGGATTGAGCTGCGTTCTTTCATTGGGACAGGCCAGTACCGTATCTCCGGGCATTTCGGTCGTAAACAAGGATACATCAATCGTCACCAAACTGGTATCGAGACAGCCCGTAATGAGATCTATAGCTACTACCCGATACGTATTGAGTCCATTGACGGGTACCGCTACATAAGGCGAGCCAAAATCCAGCAAGTCCCCGGCAGGATTTTCCCAACGAATGACCGATGGCCGATCGGTTGTCGCTGTCAGCGGAATGGGCACAATCCGGCAGAGCACCGTATCGCCATCCGTCTGCAGGTTAACATCCGGAAACACATCCACCAATACAGAGTCTACCACCGTACAACTGGTTGCCGGATCGGTAATGGTTGCAAAATACAACTGGCTGGACTGCAGGGTAGCCACCGGGTTCCAGGGCTGACTAAGGTCAAGACCTGCGGTGGGCGACCAGCTGTACGTATAGGTCGGATTACCCGTCGGATTGATGGGCGTAGGCGTATTCGTACAGGCAGGCACAAAGGCAGGTAAGTCCCCGTCAAACGGAATAACCGTGACCGTAAACTGCAGGGTGTCTGCACAACCATGCTGGTTATTGACTATACCTGTAAACACTACACTGCCCGTCTCGCGAACCACGTACTGCACCAGCGACTGATCGGCAGGCCCGACAATATTGTCGGGCGGCGTCCAGCTGTAGCTGAGTACATCCAGCGTATCCAGATTTTGTACCTGCACCGAATCCAGCACGTATTGACAACTGCTGATATCTACCCCTGGCAGAAGTGTCACATCAATACCATTGTCTGCCACCACCGAACTGGCCGAATCAAAACAACCGTACTGATCGGCCACCCGCACCGTGAAGGTATCCGTCCGAAACGGATTGACTACAATACTGGGCGTTGTGACCGGTAGCAGGCCCTCCAACGCACTATACCATTCTACATCGACATCCACCGATGTACTGATGGTCAACGTCACATCTTCCCCACAAGTAGACGTCAAGCTAGGTGCCAGAGAAAGATTGATCGAAGGATATACAATTACGTCCACCGTATCCGTAATACGGCAGCCTTCAATGAGATCAAGTACATGCACAAAATAGCGCCGGTTGACCAAAGTGGTCACAACCGGATTCGCCGGATTGGACAGGTTGATGGCGCCGTCGACCGGACTCCACTCATAGACATAAGCAGGATTGCCGGCCGGATTGAGGGGGGTAGGCACTCCTTCACACACAAATACACTATCGGGCGGAAGAGGCGGATCAAACCCTCTGGATATGACGGTAAACTGTACCGTATCGGCGCAGCCAAACTGATTGACAGCGATCCCCGTGAAGGTAACGGTAGCAGCCTGATTAATGACTACAATCACCGATTCTTCGTTCGAAGGACCCAGAATAAACTGCGCAGGCTGCCAACTATACGTAAGCACATCTGCAGGATCCAGATTGGTAATAGTCGCCCCGACTTCTACCCCCTGACAAACATCGATAACCGACTGAGCATCGAAATCGATCTGAACACCCCGATTGATGATAACAACTGTATCCAGCTCACGACAACCGAAAGTATCCAGTGCCTCCACAAACAGGGTATCGCCTGCCATAGAAGGAACGATCGTAATGGTCGGAGATGTACTGATTGAACTATTCTGGCGACTAAACCACCGAAGCTGAGCTGGGCTCGACAGCGCCGCAGTCAGCGTCACCGGTTCGCCACAATTTACAACATCTGGTCCTAGCTCCAGATTAATGCGGGGAGGCACCTCCACCAGTACCTGATGCGTACTAAAGCAAGTATCCGTACCCAACACATTTGATACCAGTACTGTATACAAGGTTGTCTGCGCAGGAAAAGCCTGCGGAGAAGCTGCTGTATTGCTGCTGAGGCCGGCCGCAGGCTGCCACAAATATGTATGGGCAGGATTGCCGTCAGGATTGAGAACGATGGTATCGTTGGGGCAGCGAATCACCGCAGGAGGCATGGACCAATCTGCTAGTACAACGACGATCGTATCGATATACGTACTCATACACTCATTCGACGCCTCCACAAACAAGCGTGCAATGATGGTATCGCTGCTGGTCAACACCAAGGTCGGATTGGGCAGCTGCGTCGGTGGAAAATTGTGATTATTGGCTGTAAACTCCCATTCGAGGAAAACCACGTCCCCGGCTGACAACGTCGTTTCATCAAAAAAGTTAACAACAACCTCCTCGGTAGAACAGCTGGCAAAATCATAGCTGAAATCAGCTGTCAGTTCGGGTTGTACCACCTCAATGGTATCGACTGCGGGAATAGCACAATCGACATCGTAGACCGTGCGAAGCGTCACCACATAAGTTCCTTCCGAGGGATATACATGCACAGGGTTGGTTTCTGTGCTGCTGCTGCCATCGCCAAACAACCAAAGATAGCCAAAAGCCTCCCTGCTTATGTTTTCGAAGCGAACAGTGAGCCCGTCGCACAGCACCTCTGCCGTAAAATTGAGTGCAATATCCCGATCGATGACCGCTACATGCACACTATCCGACAGCGCGCAACCAAACTGATTGGTGATGCTGGTATATACTGTCCGAAAGCCCACACTTTCAATATAGTCCGGACTATTGGTATCCGTACCGCCTGCAAACACCCCGGCGGGCTGCCATACAAAGCTGAGCGTGTCATCAGAATCAAGGTTTTCAACCGTCAGGTCAATAATATCCCCCTCACAAATCGCCACCGTATCCGGAATAATTACATCCACAGGCCCCCCCCGCAACACCACATCAATCGTATCAGCGCAGTTGAGATCATCAATGCCGATGAGTCGCAGCGATCGGCTACCACTCACAAAGGCGTTGTAAACAGCCCCGGTGGCTACTAACGTATCTGCCTCATACCAAGTGTAATCAAGATCAACCGCAGCACTGGCTGTCAGGACAGAAAAGGGTTCGCAGGTTTCTAATACACCCTCCAGCGATATATCCAGCAGCTGACTGACCACCACATTGACCTTTTCCGAAGAAGAGCAGCCATTGACATCATCGATAAATACCGTATAGAGCGTCGTCTGCGTAGGGAAAACCGTCGGTGAAGGCGACGACGGATCACTGATGCCCGTAGCAGGCACCCAGGTAAACGTCAGGTTGCTCAAATCATTGGACGTAACAGGCGTCAGCGTGACCGACTCCCCGTAGCACAACAGCACCTCATCGGGGTAATCGACAAAAGGCGCCTCTGTAAACAACTGTACAAGTTCCCTGCAACAAGTACTCGCGCAACCCCTGTCATCAGTGATAGTGACACAGTACAGACCCGGTTCACTAATTTGAACAGAGGGCGTGTTGGCGACATAGCCATTCGGCCCCGACCATTGGTAGCTAAAATTACCAGAAGGGCTTGAAGCCTGTGCTGTGAATACGGTGGTACTGCCGATACAAACAGAATCCTGACCGATGAGTCGACAAGCCACGACCGGTACCTGCATGAGTGTTACGCTGCGCGTATACGCATACCACCAGGTATTGATCGTACTTTTGTCCCCATACCCAAACGTGAGACTATCCTGCGACTCTCCCACAGGACAACGACCATCGGGCATAAGATACTCGAAAAAGCCCCAGGTTCGACAGTTATTTGTCCTGCATTCACAGCCATTGCGGCCATCAAGCGGCTGGCCTGTACCCGATTCAAAGATCAGATCGCGATCGTCATAATAGAGGATATTGTTGCTTACAACGCCTTGTGCCAGACACTCCTGTGGCCGCACTGACTCTACACAAAAACCTTGCTCGAGCAATTCCACATCATAAGCAGCCCAGTGTTGGATACCCTGAGAGTACTGAAAAACCAGATTGACCGTATCACCATAAGAGACAGGCGTATTGTCCCCTCGCAGACCATTCCACTCAATACAAGTAACCACATTGGCCGTGAGTTCCGTCACGAGCAGCACATCGCGGGTATTCTGATCAAAGATGCCATTCTGATTGAAGTCGATGACAAGTTCCATCAGACCATCTTTGGTAGCCACCACGTTGAGACAATAAGAATCCTGGCTATTGCACTGGAAACTGGACTCATAAGAAAACTGTCCGCAGACACCATCCGGAAAAGGTATTGGATCCGGAGGATTGAGAAAAATCTTATGCTCAGCAGCATTGGCGGTTGCATTCTGGTTGTACACAGATTTTCGGTCGACGGCAGGGTCGCCGGTAGTTCCGGGCCCTCGGGAGTTAAAGGCCACGTTGAAATTAAGTCCGCGAAAACCCGAGTTCTCCAGATTGATTTTAGAAACGAATCCATCGCTGGTATACGAGTAAAGCGTACCGTTGAAAGGGCGGTTCCATTGGCAGACAGTCGCAGGCTGCGGAGCAGCCGTAGGTGTGCGGAAGGCCCAGTTCTGCGACCATACCCGGCCTGGCTGCACGCTGCCGTTGCGGGCTACCGTGATATCCCAGTACGCGATATAGACCATACTGTCGGCCGGATTCTCCTGAATATCCTGAAACTCGACATAGTAATCACCTGCCAAACCCGGAGAAAATGCGTAGACAGACTGCCCGTTTTCTACCCGGCTCACATCGTAATTACCAAAAGCCGCCTGTGTCCAGCTATTGACATTGCTATTGGAATTATCCACCACAAAAGGGCCATGCACCAGTGCATTATCCGAAGACCGCCTTATAAAAAAGCGATAGCGGCTCAGCCCTATATTGGTGGGAAATGGCTCGCCATTGCTGCTAAACTCGGCCGACAGACCCAGGTAGACGACTTCTGACGGATGGCTGATAGTCACATGCAGGCGGCTGGTCGCCGGTGCCCCCGGGGCTGCAAAATTGCCAAACTGCGGGTGTGCCGCCACCAGCATCACCATCAGGTCACTGGGCGTAGGCGCCAGTTGACGGGTGCCCTCCGCATGCAGGCTTGCCGGCGGCCACGCCAGCAACAGCAACAGCGGCCATAATAAAGCCGTAAAAGTTTGATTTTTCACGTTTATCTGGATTTGTGGAGGATTCATAATTTGGTTATTGTACAGCAACCACCGTAATCTCAACCCGGCGCTCAACAGAAGCACCCAGACTGAAGACCGACTCGACAGGATTGGCATATCGATTGGTAATCAATTCTTTGGAAGTTGAAGCACCCAAAGGCTCTGCCTCAAAAGACAACTGTCCGCGCTGAATGAACGGTGCGATAGCACCACTTTTGTAGCGTTCGAGGTAGTTGCGAACGGAAGCAATACGACGGGCACTCAACCGCAGGTTATATTCCTCCGTAGCACGCCGGCTTGCATACCCCCTCATTTTGAGTACAAAAGCATTCCCTTCCTCCAAATGCAACAGCAACTTGGCAGCGAAGGCCTCCAACTGAGCCCGCCCGTCGAGTACTTCCCTGTCGAAAAAATCGATGAAGCGCCCCGAAGTCACGAATGCATTTTCCTGATCCATCTCCTCGGTTACTTCCCGGATGAATTCATCCCGACGGTTGTAATACTGTTCATTGATCTGTATATAATTGACCGAAGTCGTAGAGCTGTAACTCTTCGGGTCCGGTTGGTCATTATCAAAAAAGACCTGTAGCTGGTTGAAATTAATCTGATCGAGGTAAATGCTCCAACTAGCCTTTCCCTCATTGGTCACCAGCTCGTTGGCCTTAACCATGACCGTATCCGTCTTGGTATTGTACCCCTTGCGGCGTACAATGGCCAGCAGTGGTTGCGTCATATCCGTCCGGAAGAGGAAGTTGTTGTCTCTGGCATTGGTTTCCCGCCCCAGCAAATGGTTGCCCCCGGCCGCAGGCCGGTACAACTCCACCGATGCCCCCGGCAGCGGGAGTCGCTTATCTGCATCAAAGACCAGCACCTCAAGCTCCTGATAGAGCGTATATTTTTTCTCCACCACCCCGCTCACCACTGGCCCTATGCGACGCATATCGATTGTATCGGCCACAATGGGCCGATAGCCTGGCCGGGTGACAGACAGCAGATAAACTTTATTGTAGCCAATAGAAAAGGCATGCGCATTGGTATCGGGCAACAATTTTTCTGCAGCCGTAACCACCATACCTGCTGCCAGCGGCACTTCTGACAACTGTAACCTGCCCCCTTCCAGCGGCTGGTTATCGAGTTTTCTGAAAAGACTCACCTCCAGCTGCAAGCCCGGCTCGAGGTAGAGCCGTTGCTGCAGTTCGCGTTCATTGGTAAGGTAAAAGACCGTTTCTGCCTGGCGATAGCCCTCCTTTTGGGCAACGATAGAGAACGTATCCCCTTCTGTCAGCAGGAAGGTGTGATTGTTTCCAAAGATATTATCTGCGCTCGACAGCAGCACATCCTCTCCGTTGGCAGCCCGTCGATATAAGTATAAACTCGTGCCGGTCAGTGCCGTAGAATCGAGTTTATTGAAAGTAGACACCAGCAGTTTGGGTGCAGGTTCCAAAAATAAGGACTGCTCGATGGTATCTCTGTTGGCAAGCAGTGGATTGGTCAGATCCAGCAACGCCTCATCCTTGCGGTAGCCCGGCTTAGCAGCCTCTATCAAATACCTGCCGGAAGGCTGCAAAGCATAGGAAAAATCATTACCGCTGGCATTCATGGCTCCCCCTATTTTAACCGGCGGCAAACTATCTCTGACCTCATAGATCACAAAGGTTGCTCCGCTGAGCGGCTCATTGCTGAGTTTATCAAACGTTTTGGCCAGCAAGTGTACCCGGATCCCTGCATCTGCAGCGTAGATATCATAGCAACAGGCATCGTGTGCTTCATCCCAATAGACCGCCTCTGCGTTGCGGCGGTCGGAAGCAAAGTAAGCCATCTCCTCTGTCGCATCGATGGCATAATACAGATCATTGTAACTACTGTTGACCGGCAGCCCAATATTTTCGGGGCGTTGCCATTCATTGTCAATCCATACAGACTTATAAATATCATACCCGCCAAAAGAAAAGCGGCCGTTGGTACTAAAGTAGAGTGCCTGATTGGGCGGGTAGAAAAAAGGCGTCAGCTCGTCTTTATCGGTGTTTATCTGTTCGAGATTTTCGGCAGCCCCCAGGCTTCCATCTGTTTTGACAGCTGCGCGCCATATATCGAAGCCCCCCATAGTACCCGGCCCATTGGACGCAAAGTAAAGATACACCTGTCCTGACGACAGATCTGTACTCACGTGCGGATGATTGTAAGAGTAACCTGCCGTATTGACATCCAGTCTCGTCGGATCCACCCACTTAGCGGTAGCACCGTCGATGGAGGCAGTGTACAACTCGCAGCGGATTTCTGTATTGCTGATGTAATCGCAGAGCGTAAAAAACACCCGCTGCTTATCAGGCGTAAAAGCCAGATTGGCAGCATGTCTTTTAGGGTGATTGATGGCCGCGTCAACATACTGCGCCGGCTGATCAGCAATCTTATAAAGTACACGGTTGAGGAAACGCCCTGGCACAATCGTGTCTTTGGGGATAGGAAAGCGCAAAGAAGAAAAGAAAGCCGTATCGCCCTGTTTCTGATACCCGTAATCCGAATAAGGCGTATTTACATCACCTGAAAGGTGGTTGATCACAATATTGCGCCTTTTCTGTTGTGCCTCAGCGGCCCAAGCACAATTGACAACAGCCCACTCCGCCTTTTCCCGCAGCGCCTGCGGCTGATCCACCCCTTTATCCAAAAAATGCTGATACATAGTACGGGCAGCCTCATAGTAACCGCCCTTCTGCTTGGCCTCCGCCCATTCGTAGAAAAAAGTAGGAAAGCTGTCCCGCCAGTCCGTGCGCGCCACCCGCTGAAAGAGGCTGTCTGCCGCACGAACCGCATTGAAAGCGAGCGCAGACCGAGCTGCTTTGTACTGCAAATCATATCGACTCGTATCGTATTCTGCGGCGATGGCATAAAACTGATAGGCACTGTAATGATCTTTGCGCACTACAGCCTCATCAGCAGCTATGATCCAAGCCTCCTGGGTTTGTGCCCAAAGCCCGGAAGTACACAGCAGCAACAAGGCTAATATTTTTAAAAACCTCATATACAGAAGTTTGTATTATTCGAATAATTTAGATCAGCGGACAGATTTTGAATTCCGGCAGTGGGTGTACCTTTTTAAGGATATACCGGATATAAATTTCGGGTCCCCCGCGACGGCTGGTAGCGATGGAAAAGTCCGAAATATTGATGTCGTAGCTGAACCCGGCATGGATTGTATTGTAGTACAGTTCCAGTGAAGGAATGAAAGCATCGCCAAAGGCGTCATTGAAGCGATAGCCAGCATTGAGCTGTATGGCCACCTGTTTGCCCAGCTGACGACTGAGGAAATAGCGTATACCTGCGGTACCCGTCATCTGCTGGTAAGGCTGTTGGAACTGCGGGCTGAATGCGAGTACAACATCGACTTCCGGGCTAACCTGAACGATTCCTCGCATGTAGAGGCTCAGCCTGACAGGTAGCGGCACATCAGCATCTTCGACAAAACTCTGGTTGGGTCTGTTGAGGTGAAAAAGCCCGACCCCCAGATCAAAACTCGAGCGCTTATCCAGTCGGTCGACCAACGGGCGGCGCTGCTGATCCTGCCAGCGCAGGTTGATACCCGCCCCCAAATCAAAGAAAGGGCGACTAAACGTGCCAAACGTTTCACCGATGGGCAAGTCGGGGTTGTATCGCCCGGGAAGCGGGTCAAACTGCTCGTCAAAGCGAAGTTCATCCAGTGAAAAAGACCGCTGTACGGCTCCCAGCTGCAACCCTGCAGTGAGAAACCACTGTGGATCCAGGTAGCGAGTGTAAGAAGCGCTGAGATCTACACTGGCCCAGGTCAGGCGTGAGTCACCAGCCCGGTCGTGATTGAGCGCCAGCCCTGCTCCAAAAAATCCGTCGGTATGCCTGCGAAGAAAAAACTTCTGATCGGCCAACACGCTGAAGGTTTTGTAGGGTACGGGTACTGACGTCCACTGCGAGCGGTAATTGGCCGTCACGCGGCTGTCTCCGCCGAAAATCCCTGTCAGTGCAGGGTTGAGATGGAGCGGCGCATGGTAGAACTGTGAATAATGAAAGTCCTGTCCCCATAGACCCCATGTGCCCAACAGCAGTAAGCTTATGCTCACAGACAATCGCCTGATCAGCCCCCCCTGCCGTTGGCTCCCGGAAACCTTTATTCGTTGAGTAAAGCCCATAGTCAATATGTTCTGTGTACGAATTTCTGAATAATACTGCGTGCTTTGTATACGGCTCCAGGCAAATTTGGTTGTAAGTTAACAAAACAAATAATAATAAAACGCAATTTTTAGCGGATACGCGGCCTTTTCGGCTGCAAACGCCTTACAAACGCACGCACAGACCCGCGCAAAATGCCTGATACGGCACAGTCTACGATGCCCGGTACATGCTGAATCGGTTTCGGGTGATTACGTCTTTTAGTGAGATGATGATTTGAGAAATCAGCAGAAATCAAGACCTGCTGATAAGTCGTCGACAAACCCCCTTCAGTCAGAACCTATTCTTCACTGCACAACAATCAGGTTCTGACGGCACACACAGCTTTACAAGTGACCTTGTACAAACATACTGCGAGTTTGTCTGACACGGGAAGTGTCTAAGAGATGAAATGAGTTGCCTTACTGCTGCTCACTTTATCTATTTATCTATATTATGGCCGCAAGATAATTAATATTAACCGTATAATAAATACCCATGTACAATTGTATGTAAATTCTCTACATTGCGAGCAGTAAGATATACTAATGTGTTGCTTTTTTTCCTGCGATTGAGAAAAAAATCGTTCTATCATGTAACCTTTTTTCTCTGCGTCCGTATAAAGGACAAATTTTGCAGAAAAGCGGGTTCAGACTGCATCCCCAATTTTGTCTGTACCAGCGTTTCCGTGATTTTTTTGCAGGATATTATGGTATATAACTGATATTACTGTATCTTGCGAAATATTTCGCGTTCACAGAGCCTCAGACTTCAATCCCCAATCAGGTCTTTAGCTCTTCCCGCGAAATTTTGTTTGTCGTTGTTATTCCTGTGAAGTGTTGCTTCCGTTTGACAAATTTTGTTTGTCGCAATAGTTCCTCTTGGTTCAATTTGCAGACAACAGACTTTGAAAAACCGATTTTACAACTTTAAAGAGTTGAATTGTGAAGCAACTATTCATTTTAGTACTGTTCGGATTACTGGTTTCAACCCAAGTTGAGGCCAAGCGCATTCACGTGTATCAGGGAGCTACCGGTGACGGTTCCTCTTGGGAGTATGCCTATGGTGATTTGCAGACGGCTTTATACAGAGCTGTTGCAGGTGACGAGATTTGGGTAGCTGCTGGTATTTACTATCCTACGCAGCAGCTTGACCGTACTGTTTCTTTTGTTATCCCCAAGGGTGTCAAGCTGTTTGGAGGTTTCAATGGTACAGAGCGCAGTTTGGAAGAGCGTAACTGGGAGCGCAATATCACTATACTGAGTGGTGAGATTGGCAGCCCGCTCAAGTCGGAGGACAATTCTTACACAGTCGTATATTTCAATGGTGTCGGTAATGACACTTGGCTTGATGGTTTCACCATCAAGGATGGTTATGCCAATTCACATGTGCAGGGAGCATTTGATGTGACCAACTGCGGTGGAGGTGTTTTCAACGATGCAAGTGTAAGAGAGTCTTCTCCTGTCATTCAGCACTGTACTTTCTTTAACAATTTTGCCCGTCAGGGAGCTGCTATCTTCAACTACAGTGGCCATAATACCTGTGCACCGATCATTCGTGCGTGTGCTTTCCGCAGCAATCATGCTACCTTCAATGGGGGTGCGATTTTCAACAGCGGCAACTCAGGTGTGTGCAGCCCTGCCATTATTTCCTGTACTTTCAATAAAAACCAGGCAAATTACGGTGCAGCTGTTTTTATTCAGGCTAACTTAGGCCAAAGCCAGACCCGGATTGAGCGCTGCCACTTCAATGCCAACTTCGCTGTAGTAAGAGGAGCCTCTTACTATGAGGATAAGTCATCCAACAGCAGCATCCATACCATTGACCTCAACAATGCTTATCAGGATAATGTGTCTGTCAGCAGTGCAGGTCTCAATGAGATGCCCAACGCGTCCAACAGTTCTCGTAACGCATATTGACTAGTTGTTTTGCTTCACATAATAACAAAAGGGCTGTAACAATGTCACAGCCCTTTTGTTTTGTTTAATTTATTGTCACGGCAGCCCGAAGCGGCTGCGCCCAAAAGAGTTTAGTACTCAAAATCGATAGACTCGATTGGGTAGCCAAATAAGCATTTTTCTTTTATGATACCCACAATTTTGGCGGGCACCATTTTTTCCCATTCGCTGCCTCCTGCCTTAATCATCGAGAGCACCTGCCGGGAAAAAATATGCAGTACATCCGGATTAAAGCCTGCAACATCGACAATCTGACGGCTGTCAGTCAGGTGGCTAAAGATAAACCTGACTCCCTCCGGCAGGGGCATATTGGCTGCTGTCATCAGTTCTGCACTCCCCTCCTGCATAGCGGGATAGCAATAGACGCGCACATTGTGCGCAAAAAGCTCCCCAAACGCTGCCAACAGTCGACCCTCGCGATTTTGGTAGTAGCAGTCGTTTAGCAATAGCAGCAGCTCCCGGGCGCCCAACATGATTCCGAGGCGCTGCACCTTGTAGGCGGCCAGATAGGTGACGAGTCCCTGATGCGTTAGGCAGTTGGAGATAACAACCGTCTGTCCGAGTGCGTTGAGCAATTCTGCGCGATCCAGAAAATCCTGCTCATCGAGTTCACCATCGCTGCAAAGATTTTGCAGCGTAATTTCGGTCAAGAGCGCGGTACGATCCGGATCGACATCCTGTTCGGCCCTAAACTGCTTATAGCCCGCCCTGATCATATCCATATTGACGTGGGTGGGTGGACGAAAGCTCCCAGGAACCACCAGCACATTTTTGCGGTAGAGAAATTCTGAAGCGTGCACACTTTGGCCGTCGGCACTAAACATGGCCACATCTGTGAGTCCGTTTTTAACCAGCCATAAGCTGAGTAGGCGATTATCGAGATGGTTGAAGTCGGGACCTGCCAGCCTGATCATATCGATAGCCACCCTGCCGCGCAGACTATCCATCAGCGACTGCAGCATCAACTCTGGTTTGTCGTTATACCGGAAGCAGGCATAGACGAGATTGACCCCCAGGATACCGATTGCCTGCTGCTGGAGATGATTGTCATTATCCAGCATGCGCACATGCAGCACCAGATCATTGGGATCCCGGTCTGGCTTCAGCTGAAAGCGAATACCCATCCAGCCATCACCACTGATTGTACGCTGGTAGTTGACAGCTGCAACTGTATCGGCGAACACAAAAAAATTGGCAGCAGAGCGTTCGAGCCGGAGACGGCTGTCCATAAGCTCATACTCATGATCCAACATTTTATACAAACGCGCCTCACAGACATATCGGCCACTGGGTTCGGGTCCGTAGATATGGTCGGAGTACACCTTATCATAGGCAGACATTGTCTTAGCGATGGTACCAGCAGCTGCACCTGCCTGAAAAAAATAGC
This sequence comes from uncultured Saprospiraceae bacterium, assembly GCA_964645715.1. GTDB lineage: Bacteria > Bacteroidota > Bacteroidia > Chitinophagales > Saprospiraceae > JAUMBM01. Next base: position 25,272 of record CAZYAO010000023.1, on the reverse strand, counting down.
GAGCTACCTCCTGACCTGCCCCGATTTCAGCAAAGGTGCCATAAATAGCCGGATCGAGGTTGATTTCCAAGGCTTTTTGCTCCGTCTCAAGTAACTGCCGCATATATTATGGAGATTATATTCGTCTGCGAAGATACAAAATCGACCAGCCCTGTCAGCAGTCAACCATAAGGAATTATAATATGCGCCGCAAAACGCTTATCTTAGCAGCTAACATAATCACATCCGGGAGACAGGACCAAGTATGCCAGCCGGTCTTACCCGGCAAGGATAAAACCATGGAAAAGAAGTCGTTCTTATCCGAAGCAGTCAAGTCATTCCGCACGACGGGCGCCGTGGCCAGCAGCTCTCAGCACCTCATTCGCAAGATGCTGGCGCCCATAGACTTTGAGGAAGCAACCCTCCTTGTGGAGTTGGGTACGGGCGACGGCTGTGTGACGCGCGCACTACTACAGCGTATGGGGGCAGATGCCAGGTTGATCGCCTTTGAGATCAACCCCATTTTTTGGAAAAAGACCAATGAGATTACAGATTCGCGGCTCAGTCTGCATTTAGAAAGTGCAACAGCCATGAGTCAGTACATTGAGCCCGGCAGTGTTGACGCCATCGTATCCAGTCTGCCGATTGCCATACTGCCCAAATCCGTAAAAACGGATATTTTGGAAAATGCGCGGGCTGTTCTTCGGCAGGGAGGTATCTATATACAATTTCAGTACTCCTTTGCCGACCTGAAATTCATCCGTTCTTATTTTCCACAGACCTCCTTACAGTTAGAGGTACGCAATTTTCCACCTGCCGTTGTTTATTTTGGCCGCAAGGTCTACAACAAAAGCCAGTAGCTATGCAAGATTTTCCGTCCACCCCCGAGCCCTGTATCATCCTCACGAACGGGCTACTTGACAGTCGGCAGGCCAAGACCTGCCATGGCATCCTACGGGGCAGCCAGCGATTCAGAGCAGTTGCTGTTATTGACTTCCGTTTTGCGGGCAAAGACGCAGGCGAGGTGATGGACGGGCGGTCGATTGGTGTACCTGTGTGGGCCAGTGTGGCTGATTTTTTTAGGTCGAGTGGTCAGGAACGCCCCATCTACTGTCTGGTGGGCGTAGCTTTGGCAGGCGGGCGGCTGCCCGATGCCTTTCGGGAGCAGCTACTGAAAGCCCTAGACCACGGCCTGTCACTTGTCAACGGCCTGCATACCTTCTTGTCTGACGACCCTGTATTTGCTGCACGAGCTGCCGTACGCGGGCTACGGCTCATTGACGTACGCAAACCCAAACCGAGACATACACTCCGCTTTTGGACAGGCGATATTTTTGACGTCAGAGTCCCCATTATTGCCGTTTTGGGTCTGGACTGCGCCATTGGTAAGCGTACTACAGCCCGCTGGCTACTGGACGCCTGTCACAAATCCGGCATCTATGCAGAAATGATTTACACTGGACAAACCGGCTGGATGCAGGGGGTGCGCTACGGTTTCATTTTTGACTCTACCCTCAACGACTTCATCAGCGGAGAGTTGGAAGGCGCCATCATGTCCTGTGCACAGAACTGCAAACCCAATCTCATCGTCATTGAGGGGCAGAGTGGTCTGCGCAATCCCTCCGGCCCGGCCGGCAGCGAGATGATTCTGTCGGGCAATGCACGCGGCATCATATTGCAATATGCGCCTGCCCGAAGCTACTACGAAGGCACCCAGATATTTATCCCGTCTGTAGAATCAGAGATCGCCCTTATACGCATGTACGGTGCTGAGGTACTGGCACTTACCCTTTCAGAAGAAGGACTGGACGACGAGCAGGCGCAAGCTGCTCAGGCAGAGCTATCGGAGCGTACAGGCCTGCCCGTATTCAGGCCACTGGCAGCCAACCCACAAAGGGACATGGCTGCCATGGCTGCCGTCATTAAGCGCTGGATTGTACAGCAGCAGCGGCGGTAGTCAGCGAAAGCGCAAACCCTTACAGACAGGCTGTATTGGCGTATTCTATGAAATACCCGGCACCAAGGATAAAAATACGCGAGTAAAAAAATAAGCGTATCTTTGCAGTGGTTTTTTATCATTCTGGCCGGCCTGTGCATTCCATCTGTTGAAAGCAACGGAATCCTGAGCTTGCTTTCACTTCATTACATTTGATGAGTACGTTTTCTTCGCTGGGACTATCCCGGCCGCTCTTGGAAGCCATTGAGGAATTAGGATTTCAAACCCCTACCCCAGTACAAGCGCAAGCGATTCCATACCTTCTCCAGCAATCAGGCGATTTCATTGGTCTGGCACAGACAGGAACCGGCAAAACAGCCGCCTTCGGCTTGCCGATGTTGCAGTCAATCGACACATTCCAGTTTCACACCCAAGGGCTGATCATCGCGCCAACGCGTGAGCTCTGCGTGCAGATTGCTGAAGAAATTCGACGTTTTGCAATACGTTTTCCTGCTTTCCGCATGGCCGTAGTTTACGGAGGCGCCGACATTCGGCGACAGATGAAAGATGTTGCTGCCGGTGCACAGGTCATTGTTGCCACGCCAGGTCGCCTGCGCGACCTGATAGAGCGCAAAGCCGTACAGCTCAACAAGGTTGACATTCTGGTACTTGACGAAGCCGATGAGATGCTCAACATGGGCTTCAAAGAGGAAATTGACGACATCTTGCAGCACACCCCGGCCACCCGGCACACTTGGCTGTTTTCGGCCACCATGCCGCCGGGTGTACGCCGCATTGCGCAGGAGTACATGGAGGATCCCTACGAGCTCACCATTGGCGGTAAGCAGAGCGGGAATCCCGACATCGAGCACCTGTATGTCATGGTAAAGCCCGATGAGCGCTATCCTGTGCTTCGCCGTTTCCTCGATTATGATCCTGCTACCTTTGGCCTTATCTTCTGCCGCACCCGGCAGGAAACTCAAGATATGGCCGACCAGCTCACGCGCGACGGTTACGATGCCGACGCTCTGCACGGTGACCTCAACCAGACCCAGCGCGACCGGGTCATGCAGCGCTTCCGCGCTCGCCGGCTCAAACTGCTGGTGGCCACCGATGTTGCCGCCCGTGGCATTGATGTGCAGGATATCACGCACGTCTTTCACTTTAATATCCCCGATGACTGGTCTTTTTATACGCACCGCAGCGGTCGCACCGGCAGAGCTGGCAGCAAGGGTATATCGATCATCATTGCACGCACGCGCGACAAGTCGCTGTTGCAACAGCTTGACCAGCGGCTCAAACTCAACCTCCACCGCACAGAAATTCCGAGTGATCGCGATATCGTGACCATGCGCCTCAAGGCGCGTTTTCATACACTTGCTACTACGCAACCCCACCCGGGTCTCGACAAGCTGCTGCCCGACCTCGACGACGAGCTGCAGGGACTTAGCCGCGAAGATCTCATTGCCCGCCTGGCCACGCTGGCGGGGCAGGCGCTTTTGAAAAAATACCCCAACCTGAACGCACCGCCGCCGGAGGCAGCGCGCGATCGCGATCGCGATCGCGAACCACAAGGAGAATGGGCAGACAGCCGCAAAAGTGTTTCAGAGAAAGATATGGTGCGCCTTTTCATCAATGTAGGTCGCATGGACATGCATGGCGTAGGGCAGTTTCTTGATTTTCTGAAGCAACATGCAGACATCAATCGCGAGGACATAGGTTCTGTTGATCTTCATCAGAAGCATGCCTATTTCTACCTCAACAAGCGACAGGTGTCTAAATTGAACCAAAAACTTGCTAAAGCAGAGCTTCACGGCCGCCCCCTGCGAGTCAATCACGACGAAAAGCAGCGGGAAACGGAGAGTGCGCAGTATGCCCGTAAAAAAGGAGGCAAAGCACCTAAAGGTGTGAAGAAAAAGTTTAAAAAAGCTTAGTCGCTGAGGCGTTTTGGGCAGATTGCTGTATTGGACATCTGTGGTCAGGTTGTCGCAAAATACGCTCTGGGGGCAGGCTGCCCCCAGAGCGTATTTTGAACAAGATTCCGGGCAGTCTGTTATGCACATGATTTTGTACTCGCTTCTTTGCAAACTGCGGACAGCGGGTACGGTATTGTAAAGCTTCAAGTCCACAGACCTTGGAAAATACCCTCAGCACAAGTCCTTTTTCTGGTACGGAGGATCCGACAGCTGCAGCCCGCAAGCGGGATCACATCGAGCTGGCCTTCAAAAGCCAGGTTGGGCGCTCCGCTATCGACCGTCGTTTTTTTTACGAGCCCTTGCTGTCTGCACATCCTGTGCCGGGCAGCCTGCCGCCTGTATGGATTGGGGGGAAGCAAATGCGCGCACCACTCTGGATATCCAGTATGACTGGCGGAACAGAAAAGGCACTGACTATCAATCATAACTTGGCACGTGCCTGTGGTGAATTCGGCCTCGGTATGGGGCTGGGCTCCTGCCGCCCGCTGCTCTACAGCGATGAGCGGCTGGGAGATT
>CAZYAO010000023.1:2044-20765 GCA_964645715.1 uncultured Saprospiraceae bacterium | reverse complement strand
ATGGGGCTGGGCTCCTGCCGCCCGCTGCTCTACAGCGATGAGCGGCTGGGAGATTTTGCTGTTCGCTCCCTGCTGGGTCCTGATCAGCCGCTGTATGCCAACCTTGGTATTGCCCAATTGGAAGAGCTGATTGACCGCAACGAGCTGATCAGACTGTCAGATATGTTGGGCAAGCTTGAAGCTGACGGCCTTATCATCCATGTAAATCCATTGCAAGAATGGATGCAGCCCGAAGGTGATCGCTTTCGTCGCTCTCCCTTGGATACCATAGAACAGGTCATTGCCTTCCTGGGCAGTACGCCAGTTATTGTCAAGGAAGTAGGTCAGGGCATGGGGTACAACAGCCTGCGTGCCCTGCTGCAGTTACCCTTGGCAGCCCTGGATTTTGGTGCCGCCGGCGGCACCAATTTTGCGCAGCTTGAGCTCAACCGCAGCCAGGCGCGCGACCAGCACCCCCATGCGTCTGTGGCGCTGGTGGGGCATGATGCCGAAGATATGACACGCATGACACAGGCGCTCATTGCCGAGCTGGGCGAGGCCGTCCGCTGCGAGGCCATTATCGTATCTGGCGGCGTGCACGATTTTCTCGACGGCTACTACTACACCCGGCAGCTTTCACTGCCCGCAGTATACGGGCAGGCATCGGCTTTTCTGCGCCATGCGCAGGCAGACTATGCGCAGCTGCAGGCCTTTGTAATTTCTCAGATCAGCGGATTAGAGCTGGCGTACGCTTACCTGAAGGTGCGGCCGTCGGGTCAGTAAAATAAGATACATGAGTCGCGCAGTCATCAATGGATTCTCGAAGCTGCCAAAGGAAAAAAAGGTAGCCTGGGTTGCTGCACAGCTGGACGATGAAGCAGCCGCCCGACAGATGCTTACAGACTTCTGGCATCCCGACCCGGAAGTACAGCGCGTGTTGGATGGGTTCAGTGAAAACACGCTTTCCAACTTTCCGATGCCCTTTGGCGTTGTGCCCAATATGTTGATCAACGGAAAGCTGTACACCGTACCTATGGTGATAGAGGAGAGCTCCGTTGTTGCGGCAGCCTCTGCCTCTGCCAAATTTTGGCTCGACAACGGAGGCTTTCGTGCTGAGGTGACAGATACCATCAAGCTAGGGCAAGTACACTTCCGCTGGAGCGGCGGCGCAGCGCGGCGTGACCAGCTGTTTGGCAGCCTGCAACAGCGGCTGCTGGCCGAGGCAGCCTACCTGACGGAGAACATGGAGAAGCGCGGCGGCGGCATCTTGGGGATAGATTGGCTACACCTACCCGAAATAGCACCCGACTATTACCAGCTGTTGGTACGCTTTGAGACCTGCAACTCCATGGGCGCCAATTTCATCAACTCCGTACTGGAGCAGATGGCCAGTACCTTGGGCGACTGGGCCGGCAGTGAACCTGCGCTGCAAGCCTCAGAGCGCTCCCTGGAAGTCATCATGGCCATCCTTAGCAACTATACCCCCGAATGTCTGGTAAGAGCATGGGTGAGTTGCCCGGTTGAAGACCTCAACGGTATCTGCGGCGAAGGCGGCTACAACTTTGCCCGCCGCTTTGAGCTGGCTGTACGCATAGCCGCCGGCGATCCCTACCGGGCGGTTACCCACAACAAAGGCATTTTCAATGGCATTGACGCTTTGGTGCTGGCTACCGGCAACGACTTCAGAGCGGTGGAAGCCTGCGGGCATGCCTATGCAGCCCGCAGCGGTCGCTACTCGAGCCTCAGCAGCTGTTCGATCGAGGACGGCCAGTTTACTTTCAGCCTCGAGTTGCCCATGGCACTGGGCACCGTCGGAGGCCTCACCCGCCTGCACCCGCTGGCGAAGCTCTCGCTGGCATTGCTCGACAACCCGGAAGCCCGCGAACTTATGGAAATCACTGCTGCTATCGGCCTGGCGCAAAATTTTGCCGCTGTCCGCTCACTGGTCACTACCGGCATACAACAGGGGCACATGAAAATGCACCTGCAAAATATCCTCAATCACTTGGGCGCCACTGCGGAGCAGCACGAAGCTGCCCGCGTATATTTCTCCGATAAAGTAGTATCCTTTAGCGCTGTGCGCAGTTTTTTGGAAAAATAAATACGGCATGCCCGGCTGAGCCGGGCATGCCCGCTCCGACCTGTATGAATCACTACTATGCCCATGGGAAATTGCTGCTGACAGCAGAATATTTTGTGCTAGACGGCGCATTAGCACTAGCTGTGCCCACACGGCAGGGGCAATGGCTGGAAGTGGAACCAACTGCAGAAGTTGACCGGCTGCAATGGCAAAGCTATGATGATCAAGGAATGGCATGGTGGAGCGGCGAATGGACATGGACTGGTGACCAATGGGTCAGCCGTTGGCCCGACGACGCTGTCGGCCAACGATTGACGGCACTGCTGGCGGCAGCCCTTCGGCAGCGGCCCGACTGCCAGCAAAAGCTGGCCGGTGCCCGGGTTAGCAGCCGGCTTGAATTTCCGCGCGACTGGGGACTAGGCAGCAGCTCCACCCTCATCAGCAACCTGGCCCACTGGCTTGACGTAGACCCCTGGTCGCTGCTCGCTGCTAGTTTTGGCGGTTCAGGCTATGATCTGGCCTGTGCCGAGACCCCTTCTCCCATCCTGTACCAAATCCGACAGGGCCGACCCCAGTTTGTAAGCCTCCCATGGGTACCCCCCTACCGATCCGCCATTCATTTTGTCTATACCGGCCAAAAACAGGACAGTCGTGAGGGGATACAGCGCTACCGCGCCCGTGCAGGGCAGCTGGAGGTTCCGCTGCAGACGCTCAACGATCTTACCCTGGCCCTGCTTCGTGCAGAAGACAGTACAACCGCCATGCAGGTAATAAAAGCACACGAACAGGTGGTGGGCGAAACCATTGGCATTGAGCCCGTTCAACCCCGGCTGTTCAGGGATTTTCCCGGACAACTGAAGTCGCTGGGTGCCTGGGGAGGAGATTTTATGCTGGCGATGAGCGAACACGGAACGGAGGAAGTACGCAATTATTTTGCTGCCAAGGGGTTGTCCGTAGTGTTGTCGTATGATGATATGGTCTGGAAAGCAGCGCGTTGAGATAACCGGTCCGAAGGCTAGGGCTGGCCTGCGCCCCGTGCCAGAAAAAAAGGATTCAGCATATCCTCTTTGTTGTAGTGCAGCGGCTGACCTGTATGCCAGTTGAGCACGGCACCGCCTGCCTCTTCCAGTAGCAGCTGTGCCGCCGCCGTATCCCACTCACTGGTAGGCCCTAGTCGCGGATACAGATCTGCCTCCGCAGCGGCAAGGATTGCTATTTTCAGCGAACTTCCTTTGGCCAGCAGTACGGGGTTGTTGAGTGTAGCAATGTAGCTACGCGTAGCCGCATCGAGGTGACTCCTGCTCGTCAACACCCGCAGCCCCGACTGCGACAAATCCACCGCAGCGGCCTGCAACCGCAGCTTTTGCCCCCCCTTTTCGGCCCAGGCCCCCTGCCCCGATACAGCATAAAATAGCTCGCCCGAAACGGGCGACAGCACTACGCCCAGTATTGGGCGACCCTGCTCAATAAGGGCGATATTGACCGTAAACTCATCATTGCGGTTGACGAACTCGCGGGTACCGTCAAGTGGATCCACCAGCCAGAAACGATGAAAATGACGTCGAATTTCGTAAGGTATGGCCGGATTTTCTTCGGAAACAACAGGATAGTTGCCTGGTAGGGCCTGCAGGCCCTCATTGATACAATCATTGCTGGCTCGATCGGCCAGTGTAATAGGCGAAGCATCGGACTTATGCTGCAGCTGCCAGTCGCCATCACCGTAGTAGACCGCCAGAATAGCTGTTGCGGCCTGACGAGCAATCGCTACGACTTGGGACAGCAGAGAAAGCGGATTGATCATCAGGTGATAATTAGCTGATGAGCGATTCTTTAGCAGCCCGCATTGGAATGCTGATACATTTTTTCTCCATATAGACAAGCACCCTGTCCATCAGTTCACGCGTCTGCGGATCCAGTCCTTCGAGTTCCTTTTTAAAGACCTCATTAACCGCTTTTTGCCGCACCGCCTTGATTTCCTGCGGCACCCGACTGAGCGCCCTTTCCAGCTGGCGCTGGCGCCAGACGAGTGGAAATTCTTCGAGATGAAGACCCAGCAAATGCGCAGCACGCTTGACTTCACGCTCCCGGAAAGCCACATTTTCCTGTGCGAGGCTCCTCAGATCCTCAATTTCTACATAGGCCGAAGCATAATAATCGACAACATCGGCTGCAACATTGTGAGGCACAGAAAGATCTACCATAATCTTATCAGCAGCGTTTTCCCCTGCCAGCAGCTGCTGGTAGCGCTCCCGCGTAACAATGGGATCGACCGCCGCTGTACAGACAATCAGACAATCGAATCCCTCGCGGTAGCCTGCCAGTTCGCTAAACGGCAGCGCACGGCCATGATCAAAAGAAGCAGCCAGCTGGCTGGCGCGCTGCAGCGTACGGTTGAATACAGTAACCTTATTGAAATGATATTTTTTCAAAAACTTGGCTACCAGCGCATTGGTCTGGCCTGCACCAATCATCAGAATGCGTGCGTCAGGCTGCAGCCCCAGCTGCATCACCTTTTGGATGGCCAGAGACACCACCGACACCGGTTTTTCACCTATGCGGGTATTTGCATAGATATCCTTGGCAGCTACGACAGCCTGCTGAAACAGCAGTCGGATATCATCCCCGCAAAGATCCCAGGCAACACATTGCTCATAGGCATCGCGCAACTGCCCCAGAATCTGCCGCTCCCCAATGACGAGCGAATCCATAGAAGCACCCACCTCAAAAAAATGCCTGACTGCATCAATACCTGTGAGTATCCTCAGTTCTCCCAACAAACCTGCCTGCACCAAGTCCGGGTTGACTGCCGATACAAATGCCTGAGCGCGTGCTGTATCCATGGGTGTGTCATCTGCGACAAGGTACATAACACGGTTGCAGGTAGCCAAATAGAACAACTCCTCAACAGCAAAAGCAGCTTTGAGTGCAGTGAGTTGCGCCTGCAAGTCAGCGCTCCCTTCCGCCTTGACCACGAAGTGGGCAATTTGTTTGAGAGGGGTATAGCGATGTGTGACTGTAAGAATTTTGTACCTGTCCAGCATACGTCAGTTTTCAAAACGAGCTCGTGCAAAGTTAGGCAGGATTTGCCGGTTAGCGTGTCACCGTTATGTCAACATCTGTGCATAAGCCCTCCAATCACTGGTGATTATTGTCTCCCGACTATAGCAAGCAAGGTGACAAAAATCACCATGCTGTCGATCCAGTATAACCTCTTCAAAACAATGCACTAACAATCAATTTTTTACACATAATCTCATATAGTTAGCTCCTCATTGGTACATCTACTCTATTGTCTCAACACCAAAGAATAAGATCTCGCGGAAAGCAGTATAAATACACTTGCAATTTAGCTACAAATTGTTAGCTTTGCTATCAATTTGAAAACTTTTGCGTTCCAGATCCATGATTCGCCAACTACAAATCACCAACTACGCCATTATCGAGGAGCTGAGTATTCAGTTTTCGGAAGGCCTGACGATTGTCACAGGAGAGACAGGAGCCGGTAAGTCCATACTCTTAGGAGCATTGGGGCTGATTATGGGAGAGCGTGCAGACACCAAGGCGCTGTTCAGGTCTGACAGCAAGTGCGTGGTAGAAGGACGGTTTGCCATTGGCAGCTACGATTTAGGATCATTTTTTGAGGCCAACGATCTGGACTACGAGGAAGAGTTGCTGATACGGCGGGAGATTTTGCCCAACGGAAAAACGCGGGCCTTTGTCAATGACACGCCGGTCAACCTAAAGACACTGCAAGATCTGAGTGCCAGCCTGATAGACTTACACCAGCAATTTGACACACTGGACATCCACAACGTCAATTTTCAGCTGCGACTACTGGATGCGTTGGCCGACAATACGCAGGAGCTTGCTGCCTACCAGCGTGCTTACCGGCAGTATGTGCAGGACTCTCGGGTACTGGAGCAGCTGCGCGAGCGGGCAGCTGCGGGCCTGCGCGAGCAGGAGTTTATCGCCTTTCAGCTCGACGAATTTGCCCGGGCAGCACTGGTTGCCGGTGAGCAGGAGCCGCTGGAAGAAGAACTCAATCGACTCACCAATGCCGAAGAAATTAAGCGATCGGCAGCTGAGTCCTTCCGCTTTTTGTGTGACAGTGAGATGTCGCTGGTCGGACAGTTACAGGAAGTTGGTCAGGTACTCTACCACGCCGGAAAAGTGGATAAACGGCTGAGTAATCTCTACGAGCGGTTCAACAGTCTGGTGTTGGAAATACAGGAGGTGGGTGACGAGCTTGAACACATAGCCGAGCGTACCGAGTACGATCCGGCCCGGATCATGGAAATACAGCAGCGGCTCGACCTCATTTATCGACTACAGAAAAAACATGGCTTGTTTAGCGTAGCAGAACTCTTGGATCTGCAGGCTACCCTTGCATCCCAGCGATCTGGTTTTGAGCGCATTGATGAAGACATTGCCTCGTTGGCGCAGGATCTGGCACAACAGCAGCAGGCACTACTGGCGCGGGCACAACGGATGAGTCAACGCCGGCGGGAGGTAGCTCCGGCCTTTGCTGCGCGCATGCGAGAGCAACTGGCTACACTGGCCATGCCTTCGGCTCAGGTGGAGATTGACTTTCGGGAGTTGGCAGCCCCTGGAACAACAGGGCTTGACGATGTACAGTTTTTGTTTAGTGCCAATCGGGGCAGCCGGCCCATGCCAATCAAAGATGTAGCTTCCGGCGGTGAGTTGTCGCGACTAACGCTGGTCGCCAAATCGCTAGTAGCCAGTGCGATGGCACTTCCCACCCTCATTTTCGACGAGATTGATGCCGGTGTTTCCGGCGATGTTGCCCTCAAGATGGGAGATATACTGCGCAGGCTTAGTGATCATCATCAGGTGGTGGTCATCACGCATTCCCCTCAGGTTGCTGCTAAAGCCGATGTGCACTACTTTATTTACAAAGTCGATACAGCCGAGCGCACCTCCACCAAAGTACGGCTACTGGATGAGGAGGAGCGCACCCGCGCCATAGCGACTATGCTCAGTATGAGTCCTCCCACTGCTTCAGCGCTGGAAAATGCCCGCGAGCTGATTGCCTCTGCGCGTGCAAAGTAGTGTTTAATGGCTGTTTTTTGCCGCAACAGCGGCAAAATAAACATGAGCCTCAAACACGCTTTGGTAGCTTGTGCTACCAAAGCGTGTTGATTTACTGTTTTTTTTTGCCGCAACAGCGGCAAAATAAACAGCCGCGACTACCCTGGCTCCAGTTCATCCATTTCGCCCATCTGTGCCAGATAGCGGGAGGTGAGCAAAGCTTCCTCCTCATCGATGATACCGATAGATACCCCCACGTGTACCAGCACATAATCCCCGATTTTAGCCTCCGGGGTCATGGAGAGATTGATTTCCTTAACGATACCATTGAACGAGACGCTGCCCATGCGCAGCATGGGATCCACTTCAGGCCGGATGGCCGTTATTTTCCCGGGTATAGCGAGACACATATTGATTTAGGCATTTTTTGATGAAAAAAAGCGGCGGAGCCACTGGTACCATTCCTCCATACCCTCGCCGGTATAGGCCGAAAGGCAGATGATATCCGGATGATGGCTCACCCGGGCAACATTTTCGCGCAGCGTATCGAGATTAAAAGGAACATAAGGCAGCAGGTCTATTTTGTTGACGATGACCAGCTGGGCAGAATGAAAAATATCGGGATACTTGAGCGGCTTGTCATCCCCTTCTGTAACGCTGATGATGGCTGCCCGCACCGACTCCCCCAAGTCAAACAGTGCCGGGCAGACCAGATTGCCTACATTTTCAATAAACAGCAAACTTTCATCAGACGGTTTGAGCGCTTTGAGCGCTCGGTTGATCATATCTGCATCGAGGTGACAGCCCTTACCCGTATTAATCTGCACTACGGGCACACCCGTGGCGGCGATCCGATCGGCATCATTGGTTGTCTGTTGATCCCCCTCTATGACACTGCAGGGTATCTCTGCCCCAAGCTCTCGTAAGGTACGCTCCAGCAAGGATGTTTTGCCCGAACCAGGCGAGCTCACGAGGTTGAGTGCGACTATATTTTTTGCCTCAAAGTACCCCCTGTTGCGCTCTGCCAGCCGGTTGTTTTCCCCGAGGATTTGTTGTTCGAGCCGGATGACATTGGCATCCTCCCCTGCCACCTGCACCAGCAGCTCCCCTGCCTGTTGTACCGACTGTTCGTGCCCATGGTGATGGGTATGAGCGTGATGGTGATGCCCGGCATGTTGGTGTTCATACCCCGCTTGTTGATGGCCATGACTATGTTCCCCGTGATGATGAACATGACCAGCATGATGATGATGCCCCTGCCGGGCACGGGCACTAGCTTTCAGTATCGCCTCTTTTTGATCTATACCCACCAGCTGAATTGACACAGCATCAGCGGGCTGGCTGCAACCGCAAGTACTACACATTGGTAATCATTTTTAAAAAAACACACAAACCCTTCTACACCAGCGTAATTGATCTAACATGCAACTCCTCACCCTGTGTAACTGCATGCAGATAGCCCCCGCAGAGCGGGCAGGCATCCCAGCGATGATGCTTGTCAAAAGCGCAGCTACAGTCGGCACACACAGCCTTACCGGCTATATGATTAATCTGTCTGGCAGCTCCCTCCAGTACGGTACTTTTGACCCCCAGCTCCCAGGCAAACTCGAGAGAAGCGAGTTCGACCCCCGACAGTTCGCCAATATCCAGACTAATAGACTGCACCTGACGTCCGACAGCCTTGGCCTCCTTTTCGGCGATAGCCACCACACTCAGGACGATGGATAACTCATGCATAAGCTATTGCACTATCCCTTTTGCAATCGATAATACAAACGCGTCAGCCAGGCAGCCCCCAGGACGGCCAGCAGAACGACAGGCACCAGATGCAGGGGCGAAGAAAAGAAATGCAGTACCGGAGCATGCTGGAAATGACCGTGTCCTGCATGCGCCCGGCCGACAAAAGGAATTGCTGCAAAAGCAGAAAGAAGTACAGATATCTTTTTCATAAGCTGGTTTTGAGGCAAAAATAATATGGCCAATCAGGGGCTCCAGTGATATTTATCAATGCAAGCAGCTAATAAATATCATCTTAGCAGGTAAGGAGGTGGTTTTACTTTTGCAAAGTGCGGGACGTAGAATTGTCAATAACCTGGATTTCAAACACAAAAATTAACTGTCATGCCCACCACTACCGTTGCCAAGCGGCAGTCGTACTATGAGGAATTGCGGCAGCGTGGTTACTCCCGTCGCGATTTCATGAAATTCTGTACGACCATTGCGGCCTATCTGGGTCTTGAGGCCAGTGGCGTCTCGCAAGTTTCCAAAGCCATGATGACCAATCCGCGCGTACCCGTCATCTGGCTGCACTTTCAGGAGTGTACCTGTTGTAGCGAGTCATTCATTCGCTCTTCCCACCCCATCGTTGCCGACATTATCATGGACAAGCTCTCGCTGGACTACACCGAGACCCTGATGGCGGCTTCTGGTCACCAGGCCGAACTAAGCCTGCAGCAGACGATGAAAAATTATTACGGTGAGTACGTTCTGTGCGTAGAAGGCTCCGTACCCCAGGGTGCCGACGGTGTGTACTGCATGATCGGAGGCAAGTCGGCCCTCAACATTCTCGAAGAAGCGGCAGAAGGTGCCAAGGCCATCATTGCATGGGGCAGTTGCGCCACCAACGGCTGCGTACAGGCTGCCAAGCCTAACCCAACGGAAGCCACCCCGATTCATAAGCTCATCAAAGGCAAGCCCATCATCAAAGTACCGGGCTGTCCGCCGATCGGTGAAGTAATGGCAGGAGTACTGGTACATATCATCACCTTTGGCCGCATTCCGGAGCTAGATAACAACGGCAGGCCCAAGGCTTTTTATTCCAAGCGCGTGCACGACAGCTGTCAGCGCCGTCCTTATTACGATGCAGGCTTATTTGTAGAAACCTACGACGACGAAAACGCCAAGAAAGGGTATTGTCTTTACAAAGTAGGCTGCAAGGGGCCGATGACGTATAACGCTTGTGGCATCATGAAATGGAACAACGGTGTCAGCAATCCCATACAATCGGGTCACGGCTGTATAGGCTGTGCGGAAGCCAACTACTGGGATGCGGGACCGCTGTACCGCCGCATGGCCAACTTCCCGGGCTTCGGCATTGAAGCCGGTGCCGATGATGTGGGCAAAGTGCTGCTGGGTGCTACGGCTGTCGGTATTGGCGCCCATGCTATTGCAACCAATTTCCAGAAAAACCAATTGATCAACGATTTAGTGGACGAAGGCAAAGATGCCGAAAAATCGCTTGAAGGCTAGCAGATGCCAGCTGTGCAGCGCTGCTGTTCGCTCACTAATTTGACAATAAGACAATCATGGCAGAAAGAATCGTTGTCGATCCTATTACCCGGATCGAAGGCCACCTGCGGGTGGAAGCAGAAATAAAAGACGGTCAGATCGTTGATGCCTATAGCTCGGGTACCATGGTTCGCCTGTTGGAGGAGATACTCCGCGGTCGCGACCCACGCGATGCCTGGGCCTTCACTGGCCGCGTATGTGGCGTGTGTACATCCATTCATTCTCTGGCCTCCTGCCGGACGGTTGAAGATGCCCTCGGCATCGTCATCCCGCCCAATGCAGAGTTGGTGCGCAATATTATGGAAGGCACCCTTTATATGCACGATCACGTGGTACATTTTTACCACCTTCACGCCCTTGACTGGGTAGACGTCGTGTCGGCGCTCAATGCTGATCCTAAGCGCACTTCCGAGCTGGCGCAATCCATCTCCAACTACGCCAAGAGCTCTCCGGGTTATTTCTCGGATGTGCAGACGCGGCTGAAAAAATTTGTTGAAAGCGGGCAATTGGGCATTTTCGCCAATGGCTATTGGGGGCACCCCGCCTATAAGCTTCCACCCGAAGCCAACCTCATGGCAGTTGCCCACTACCTTGAAGCCCTTGAGTGGCAGAAGGAGATTGTCAAAATTCAGGCAATCTTCGGGGGTAAAAACCCACACCCTCACTACCTGGTAGGCGGCATGGCCTGTTCCATTGGCCTGGACGATGTCAGCGCCATCAATGCAGAACGCCTTGCCTATGTGGGACACCTCCTCAAGGAAGGCATTGATTTCATCAATCAGGTATACATACCCGACCTGCTGGCCATTGCATCTTTCTACCTCGACTGGGGTGCCATTGGCGGCGGACTGGGCAATTATCTGGTCTACGGAGATTTCCCTACCAACGGATTCAACGACCCAAGCAGTTTCAAGTTCCCTTCAGGTGCCATCCTCAACAAGGATCTGAGTCGGGTATACGATGTAAACCTGCGGGAGGATACGGAAGTTCAGGAATTCATCCACAAGTCCTGGTACCAGTACGAAGGTATTGACGGCAATGCCGGCCTGCACCCGTGGAAGGGACAGACCAACCTTGCGTATACAGGTCCCAAGCCCCCCTTCAGCCACCTCAACGTTGAGGAGCCTTACAGTTTCCTCAAGACACCTCGCTGGAAGGGGCATGCCATGGAAGTAGGTCCATTGGCCCGCGTGCTGGTAGGCTATGCCCGCGGCATAGAAGAATACCGCGAAGTTGTCGACAGCACCCTGTCGAAGCTCGGCGTACCTGCAACCGCTCTCTTCTCCACCCTGGGACGTACCGCTGCCCGCGGGCTCGAGACCATGCTGGTGATGAAGTGGACACAGGAGTTCTACGACCAGTTGCTCACCAACATCCGCAACGGCGACACCCGTATGGCCAACATGGAGAAATTCAACCCGGCTACCTGGCCCGCCAGTTGTCAGGGCGTTGGTTATTCGGAGGCTCCCCGCGGAGCACTGGCCCACTGGATCAACATCAACGACCAGAAGATAGCAAACTACCAACTGGTGGTACCCACCACCTGGAATGCCTCGCCCCGCGACCCGGAAGGGAAACAGTCGGCCTACGAGTCTGCCCTCATGGGTACCCCGGTTGCCAACGAAGAGCAGCCGCTGGAAATCATCCGAACCATCCACTCCTTCGACCCCTGCATGGCCTGCGCTGTACACTTGTACGATGAAGAAGGCGACACGGTCAGCCGTGTGCAGGTAGTAGGTTAACGGAAGCATTTGTATGGCCTAAAAAGCAGACTGCTATGAAAATTCATCATCTTCGGCGCGTATACGTGTGGGAACTTCCCGTGCGCATTTACCACTGGCTCAATGCTTTGACTATAGTGGTGCTTTGTGGCACCGGTTATCTCATCGGCAACCCGCCGGCAATTTTATCTGGTCGTGAAGCCTCGGATGTATATTGGTTTGGCACCGTTCGCTACGTCCACTTCGCCGCCGCCTACGTATTTCTTTTCAACTTCATCTTCCGCCTCTACTGGGGCTTCGTAGGCAATAAATATGCCGACTGGAAGAACTTCATTCCGGTCAACATGAACTTTTTCAGGGAGATGTGGAACGTCATGCGCATTGACATCCTGCTAAAGAAGAATAAAGACCACATGTCGGTGGGACACAATGCCATGGCCGGCTTTATTTACTTCCTGTTGTTTATTGCCTTTGTGATACAGGTGATTACAGGCTTTGGCCTGTATGCCGATACCAGTCAGTGGTGGTTTCCCCAGCTGTTTGTCTGGGTGCCGGAGGCACTGGGCGGGCAGTTTTTCACCCGCCAACTGCACCATGCCGCCATGTGGGGTTTCATCCTTTTCTCGCTCATTCACATATACCTGGTATTTTACCACGACTATGTAGAGGGCAGAGGTGAAATCTCGTCCATGGGGGGTGGCTGGAAGTTTATCGAGGAAGAGGCCTTTGAGGCCGACGAGCAGCGGCGCAAGGAGGAAGCGGCGGCGAGATAATAGTTCGTCGTCAAGCTATATATGCTTTTTCGGCTTTCGCCAAAAAACGTATGGCAGATGCGCGTTTTTTGCCGCTGAGGCGGCAAAATGCATATAAAACAAGCTCTTTTATGTAGTTTTTGGCGGTGAGAACCGCCCAAAACTGCGTAAATAAATGCAAAACTTTTCACCAACAGCGACTACAATATATGCATACCCCCATTACAGCCCCTCCTTTCCGGATGGTAGAAGCGCCCAAAGCATCGGTACTGTTGCTGGGCATTGGCAGCGTACTTATGGGTGACGAAGGTGTCGGTGTACACTTTGTTCATTGGATGCAGGACAAGCCGGGGCTCGACGGAAGGCTCGATATGGTGGATGGCGGAACGGGCGGATTTTT
Source organism: uncultured Saprospiraceae bacterium (assembly GCA_964645715.1). Classification (GTDB taxonomy): domain Bacteria; phylum Bacteroidota; class Bacteroidia; order Chitinophagales; family Saprospiraceae; genus JAUMBM01. The sequence goes on along the minus strand of CAZYAO010000023.1, from coordinate 7,496 downwards.
TCTGATGAACTACTTTGAGGAATATCCCACGGTCATCCTGGTAGATGCCACACTCGACGGCCGGCCGGCCGGTACCCTACGGCTGATCCAGCCTCGCTTTTCGAAAGATTTCCCGCGGGCGCTCAGTACCCACGACATAGGGCTGCGCGATGTGGTAGAGGGTTTGCAGGTGCTGGGAAAACTTCCCAAACTGTACCTCTTTGCCGTGTCTATAGAAAAGCTACAGCCCATGGAAGACACGCTTTCGCCCGAGTTGGCTGCTGTGCTGCCAGCCCTGCAGCAGCAAGTACTGGCGTTGCTGGAGGAAATCGAATCCCAAACGCGATAAAAGATACCCCCTGATCCTCAGGGTCAGGACGTAATGCAATACCAGAGGAATCGAATCCCAAACGCGATAAAAAATACCCCCTGATCCTCGCGGTCAGGGGGCACTACAATCCCTATACTTCATAATCCAACACTAATCCATCCAGGATACTTCCCTCACCGAATTATTGATCAGCAAATAGGCTGTATAATCACCATCATTTTCTCTGTATACCAGCTGAATACCGGCTGACGGGAATGCCTGCTGTATGCAAGCTGCCAGCGCCGTTGGGGTCTGAGGAAGGTAATGCCCCTCCAAACGGTTGCTGACTACATTATTACCCTCAAATTCGATCGACCGCCACCGCTGGTTGTCTTTGAGGTAAACCTCCCACTCCTGATCGTCCAGTTCCTTGAGGATAAGCGCTGGTGTCTGGCCCGGGTAATTGGTTGACAGATACTGCCGGATACCCGCTGGCAGGCTAGCGAATGCAACCGGCTGATACTGCCCTTCCTCCTCGAAGAAGCAACTCAGGCTACCCGTCGTATCGCTGCCATCCGGCAATACACCTCCACCGATGCGATCAAAATCGAGTTCGAAAATAAAACCCTGATACAATATGTAGACCTCTACGTCGCCTTCCCAGTCGGTATAATAATGTTCGATGCTCGCCCCCGGAAAGCGGTCATTGATACAACTGACAATTGCATCCGGCAGCAGCGCCAGCAAGCTCCCCGGCTGCTCAGTACTTTCCCAGCGTCCATCATCAAAGTGCAGCGATAACCAGCCTGACTGTGATAGCACATACACTTCATAATCATCGGCATCTGTCTCATCGCGCATCACGAGTGCAGGCTGTATGCCCGCGTAGTTATCAGCTACGTACGCCCGGATATAGCCGGGTGCAGCATCCCAGCTAACGGGCAGATAGCGCTCCTGTTCCAGTGTACTCTCCGCACAGGTGTAAGCAGTATTGGCAGGCGTGGACGGAATGAGATCTTGCTCGTCATAGCAGGCCGTTAATGATGTCGACAACAGGAGCGACCATACGCCCCAGCGATACAAACGGTTCATAACATTTGGTTTTTTGAGTTTGGGTATAGTACTTCATCTCGGTTCATTGACCGGTGGCAGCCCTTGAGCCGCCACCATCAATGGACAAACAACATTTATTTAGTCTAAATAATGACATTGGAGACTCCCTTTGGTTCGGCTGAAATACAATTTTTTTTGGGCCGGACGCGTAAGTTTATCCGGGCTGTGTACATATATGCATGATTGTCAAAAAAACAGCAACTTTGCAAAAAGACGGGGATCGTCCCGGATCGGGCGGAGCAGCGACTATACGCAGCTGCATTACCACCCGGCATTCAAAACAAAGAAAACGTATGCGCTGGATGGCTGCCATTTTGAGTCTTCTCTTTCTATTGTTTGCAGCTTTGCAATGGAACGACCCTGATCCGTTGGTATGGATGACCGTATACGGGCTGACAGCTGTACTATGGCTGTGGCGTTGGTGGGCACCACCACCCTGGTGGCTGTCGCTCCCCTTCCTGCTGCTGCTGCTCGCCTGGTGGCTGTCGCTACTCCCTGCGGTCATTGACTGGCTCCGGTTGGGAGCCCCTTCGCTCCTGGGCAGCATGAAGGCCGAGAGCCCGCACATAGAGCTTGTCAGAGAATGGGGTGGCCTGCTGCTGGTCATGGTGGCTCTGCTGCCATTGATGCCCCGGAGGAAATCTATGCCGGCGCCCTAGCGGCCGGCCTGGCCCAAGCCTACGTGGCCACAGTTGGTTTCGCCCCAAGGTGACGTAACTGTCACCAGCCGGAGTATACCGTCCAATAAATGTTGTTTAGCTTGTCTGTCCGGAAAAAACGGCATTGGGCAACATCAGCAAAAATGGCAGCGCCTGTTTGTAATCCAACGCAGGGTATTCCAGCCCCAGCAGCCGCAAGTTACTGTAATAAGTCTGGTGTTGCTGATAATACATCTTTTCACTCTCTACAAACCACGCCTTCTCCCCCAGTTGCTGTGCCAAAAACCATTTTTCAATCAGCCTTGCACTTCTGCCATTGCCATCATTCCAGGGGTGAATTTTTACAAACAGCAAATGCAGCATGGCAGCATAGAAAAAGACCTCTTCCACGCGCAGGCGCATGTTCAGCAGTACTGAAATGTCCGCATAAAAATTTTTCATAGCAGATTCTACCTCAGTAGGCGACGCAGCGACGTATTCGATCCGCCCGTCAGGTGTGGTAACATACATCAATTGCCTTCTGAGCCGACCCTGCCAGTTTTTTGCCACTATATACTTACTCAACAATTTGTGCGCTGCTGCCACATTTTCCGCATTCAGTTCATGTGTTTTGGCAAAAGTATACGCATTGTAGAGATCGTCGATCTTTTGGGTGTAATCGGGTAAAAATTCAATGCCGAATTTTTTGTGCTTAATATAGCTATCCAACTCAATGTCTTCTCCCTCAATTTTACTACTAAAGACGGATGAAACCGAAGTATAAAAGCTAAAATTCTCTGTGGATATTGCTGCATCATGCAAAGCACCAAATGCCTCCGGCAGGCCCTTTGGAACTTGGGCCAAAAAGGCGGTAAGCAATTCTGTCGAAATTAGTTGAAAGGTACGTGTTGTCATCTTGCTTCAAACCCGGCAACCCGCTTGTACGGTAGGTCTGTGCTTCAAAGTTAGTGATATGAGGCACTTACCACACGCACATAAGCAGGTTTTATTTTTTTTCAAAAAAACACCTGCAACAATTGCCTTAGCCTGCCGGCGGCAGGCATTCGCGCAGCATTTTTTCAAAACCCTCAGGTCGCAGGCGTTTGCCAATAAATACCACGCGGCTCGTGCGATCCTCACCCGCCTGCCATTCCTCTCCCTGCTCGAATTCAAGAAAATTACCAACTGACTGAATGATAATCCGGTGATCGCGACCTTCCACAGCGATGATGCCCTTGATACGGTAGACCCCTTCCGACTGGAACAACAGGAAGCCCGTGAGGCGATGACGCAGCCGCAACTCATCGAAGGCCTCACCAAACCGGAAGCTGAGAGAAACGAGTTCGCTCTGTTGATGGCGAAAATGCGGGCGGGCGGCAGCCGGCGGGGGCGACGGCAAAGACACCGCCTGCCGGCGGCTGTGAGTGAAAATTGCATCCAGGGGGTAAGTTCCCCTGCCCCCCGACAGCACTTTGGCAAAAGGATTGATGGCTGCCAGCAGTGGCCTGACGCGCTCGACCCATGAAGGCTCGCAGAGATCCGTTTTGGTGATAAGGATGACATCGCTGAAAGCAATCTGCCGCGCAGCCTCCTCCGTATCCCGCAGTTGATCTTCGATCAGGCGCGGATCGACCAGACAGATGACGCGCAGCAGGGGAAAGTCGCGGCGCAGCGGCACCAGACTCAGCAGTGGCCGCGCAACACCAGCCGGATCAGCAATGCCCGTCGACTCGATCAGCAGCTCGTCAAAATCTTCCCGCCGCTGATTCAGTTCGTTGAGCACATCCAGCAGATCATCACTGAGCGAGCAGCAAAGGCAACCATTACTCAGCCCTATCAACTGATTATCAGACTTTACCAACAAATCTGAATCAATATTTTCCTCACCGAATTCGTTTTCTATAATTGCATAGCGCACTGACCGGCGGCGATCCAGCACTTCCTTCAGAAAGGTCGTCTTACCAGCCCCCAAAAAGCCGGTGATGATACTAACAGGTTTGGACATAACAATGAGAATACGCTGCAACCAAAAGCAGCATTAACTAACGAGCGGGGCGGAAAGCTTTGATCACCTCCTCATTGGTTTCGAGATAAGCGCCTCCGATGAGATCGATACAATAAGGCACTGCCGGAAACACTGCCTCGAGGCACAGGCGTATAGCCGAAGGCTTACCGGGCAGATTGATAATCAGGCAGTGATTGCGTATACCCGCTGTCTGACGCGACAGGATAGCTGTCGGCACCTGCCGCAAACTTTCGCTGCGCATAAGTTCACCAAAACCCGGCAGCAACTTATGGCATACCTTTTCGGTGGCCTCGGGGGTCACGTCGCGCAGAGCAGGACCCGTACCCCCGCAGGTTACGATGAGAGAACAGCCCTCCTCATCCGATAGTCGGATGAGGTGTTGCGCTATCAGTTCTTCCTCATCGGGTACGACATGGTAGACGGGCGTCCAGTCGGACCGCAGAAATTCGCGCAACGTCTGTACGATAAACTGGCCGGGTGTATCTTCGTAGATACCCGCGCTGGCGCGGTCAGATATGTTGAGGATACCGATTTTGGCAGTCATACGGAAAAGATATTACCTTTGTTGCGATGGCCACCTCCGCAGAGGAAGCGATGGATACATATTACACACAACGCCTGTGAGGGCGCAAAGTTTCTAAGCGCGATGCACAAATACCCCGCCAAGGTACTCCTTTTTGGTGAGCATACCATCCTGCGCGGTTCCCGTGCGCTGGCAGTCCCCTACCCTGCGCTGGGTGGCGACTGGGCCTGGGGAACAGCAGCACAACAGCAGCAGTTGCCCGCCTTTGCCGAATACCTGGCTGCTCAGGCAGCCGACTCACTGGATGTCGGGCAGTTTATTGCAGACTTGTCAGCAGGCCTGTACTTTGCATCCGACATACCGGCAGGCTACGGGCTCGGTAGTTCGGGAGCCCTCTGTGCCGGTATTTTTGACCGCTACGCCAGCGAGTATGCGCGCAAGGCACCGCTTTCGGCGCGTAAAGCGCTGCTGGCGCAGATGGAATCTTTTTTTCATGGCGCCAGCTCCGGTACGGACCCCCTGTTATCCAGTGTCAACACCCCACTTTGCCTGCACAGCGATGGAGAGGCCGAAGTAGTGCAATTGCCTGCGATAAAAAACCTGCAATTTTTTCTGCTGGATACAGGTCAGGCACGGACGACGGGCAGCCTTGTGCAGCATTTTTTGCAGCGCTACGACCAGGATGCCACTTTCAGGCAGGACGCCGAGCAGCGCTGGATTGGCGGCACCGAGCGTGCCATTGACGCCATGCTGTCAGGCGATGCAGCCGGTGTATGGGAAGCCTTTACGGTCATCAGCGCATTTCAGTACGACCAGCTCCCCCGCATGACAGGCCAACAACTTCGGCCACTCTGGGAGGCAGG
>CAZYAO010000023.1:0-1944 GCA_964645715.1 uncultured Saprospiraceae bacterium | reverse complement strand
CGGCCACTCTCGCCAACTTTAGCACCAATACGCACCACCTGCTCCGTGATTTTGGCAGCGATAGCGCGGTATTCGCCAAGCTTGCGCATTTCCTGTGCGTCCTCACGGCGGCGCATTTCGGAGAGGCGTGCCCTGTTGGAGCGGTTAGCTACGATAGCGAGACCTTTCGGTATGAGATAATTGCGGCCATAGCCGTCCTTTACAGTGACGATTTCGTGCTTATCGCCAACATTATCGACATCTTGCAAAAGAATGATTTCCATGTCAGTTACTTTTTACAATGAGCAATGAGGTAATAGCATCGGCCTACTTCAGCAGGTCAGTCACATACGGCAGCAGACCGAGGTGGCGGGCACGCTTGACAGCAGTAGACACCTTGCGCTGGTACTTGAGTGAATTGCCCGTGATGCGGCGTGGAAGGATTTTACCTTGCTCATTAATGAAGGACAGCAGGAAATCGGCGTCCTTATAATCGATGTACTTGATACCGTACTTGACGAAGCGGCAATACTTCTTCTTGTTACGGCCAATTTTTGGATTGCTCAGAAATTTAATATCGTCGCGGCTAGCCATGACAAATGTCTTTTAATGGTGAAAAAGAAAAAAGCTTGCGGAAGACTATTCCTCCCCGTCAGCGGCAGCAGGTGCAGCAGGCGCGGCGGCCTCCGGAGCAACCTCTTTAGGTGCTGGTGCGGGAGCAGCCTCAGCGCGGCCTTCACGGCGCGGCGGCTGATCATCCTTTGCTTTAACGTTTTTCTTCGCTTTACCGATCAGACCTTTGCGCTTGTCTTCGTTGTATTTCACACCGAATTTATCAAGGCTTACAGTCAGGAAGCGCATGATGCGCTCGTCACGGCGAAGAGCCAATTCGACATTGTCGATGACCTTGTTGTTAGAGGCTTTGAACTCGACACAATAGTAGACACCGCTGTTGCGCTTATTGATAGGATATGCAAGCGTTTGCAATCCCATCTCGTCTACATGTACGATTTCGCAGTCCTCACGCTTGAGGAGATCGACATATGTCTGAGCTATCGCTTTGATTTCTTCCCCCGATAGCACAGGGTCAACGATGAACGTAACTTCGTACTGTTTCATTGGATCAGACATATTGGTTTATTAAAAAGCGGTCGCAAAGGTAAGCATTATCTTGATGAGATTGTAATTGTGTCAGTTATTTTTTTGTAGCTGTGCATTTTGTTCGTTATTTGCCTGCCAAATAGCCCATAATACCCCCAATGTAATTATTTTTGGCGTCTTTTGTATGAAGAAAAATTCATGTATGCTTGTCAGACTCCTTCTGCTTTTACTGCTGTTTGCTCAGCAGCTTTCAGCCCAGCGTACAACGGCCGTGAGCGGACAATACCAATGGCTGGCTCCGCGCGACAGCCAGCTGATAAAGGTTGGGCTGTTATCACAATTTTGGACCACCTACTCTACGGGTACGACGGTTTACAACCAGCAGACTGCCGCCTACGAGCCGGTTGACGACCGCCTCAACATCAGTTTCCGGCGCGCACGCCTCGTGTTCAGCGGAGCGCCTTATGCACGCATCACCTATAATCTGGCACTGCACTACGATCTTACGGGCCACGACATATTGGCCGGCACACTAGGTTCTACCAACCGAGACCAGCCAACGGTAGGCATCTGGGATGCTTTCGGGCAGTACCGGCTGAGTACCCGTACGCAGTTGCTCACGCTGACTGCCGGCTACTTCAGACCCCAGTTGCAGCGCGAGAGTATCACAACGGCCTGGGCACCCTCCTCTTTTGAAAAATCGATGTCGCAAAACTACGTACGCCGCCACCTGACAGGCACCGGGCCGGGCCGGGCTATGGGTCTTAACCTTGGTGGACTGTGGCTTGGATCGGGCGTAGGGCTGTTGTACAATGTTGGCATTTTTACCCCCGTAGCCATTGGCCTTGAAGGTAGCTCGGGCGG
>CAZYAO010000022.1:15491-66500 GCA_964645715.1 uncultured Saprospiraceae bacterium | reverse complement strand
ACTGCCTTTTCGTCAGTTCGGTAAGAACGCGTCACTACCTCAACGCGATCAGCAACCATGAAAGCTGAATAAAAACCAAGGCCGAAATGACCGATAATACTGGCTTCATCTTTGTATTTATCCAAAAACTCCTGCGCACTGGAGAAAGCCACTTGGTTCAGGTATTTTTTTACTTCTTCCTCACTCATCCCTATGCCTCGGTCGCTGATGGTGAGGGTGCGCGCCTCCTTATCCAACGCAACCTGTATCGTCAGGTCGCCAAGTTCCGTCACTGCTTCCCCTTTAGATGCCAGCGTCTTTAGCTTGGTTGTAGCATCTACTGCGTTGGAAACCAACTCTCTGAGAAAAATTTCATGATCGGAATACAAGAATTTTTTGATAATCGGAAAAATGTTTTCCGTTTGTACTGATATATTACCTCTTTCCATTTGAATACTATTTTTAATTATTTCCCGTCATGCAAAGCCCGTGCCAAGGAGACATTAACTGACATTTTGGCACTTTGTAGTAATATACTATGTCAGCTGATCATCTTGCAACGAGAGTGCTACCCGATCCAAAACAGTCACCAAGGTACCCGGCTAGTCTTTGTCACGATAATATGCTTTTGACCCAAATACGCTCCGCGGTATTGGCCACCAAAGAATGTTTTTGAAGCAGTCCCCTTTGAAGTAACAATAGGTATTATTCATTAGCGCTGTTGATCGGTTAGGTGCATCATCCTGACGATATATTCAGCTAATTGTACATTAAGCATATTAATTATGATAATTAGTTTTGTTTTGCTGAATTATTCTTTAGTTTTGTACGTTGAATTATGCACCCTTGAATCCATACCTTATTTATTTTTGTGCTCCCTTCTCCTTGCTTCTGGATATAATTTTTGAACATCAGACCCTTCCACCTGTTACTTGACTTCAAGTCAATATATAGGTTCATCTCTAGCTTGCAATACATCCTTTGTAGTTGTCTAATCAACAACTATGTACCTTACAAGAACTTACAGCGAGATTAACATCTCGTTGTGTGAGTGAGTTGGGTCGGTTTACTGGGGGGTATAACCGACCTTATGCTCACTTTTGTTACTTCACAAGAGGCCTGTTTACAGGTCTCTTGTCGTTTTCGCTCCCCCCCATATTCTCTTGCTAGCCCGGTTCGTTGCCGGGTTTCCATTTTATATTGCATCCGCCACTAGGATATTGTTTTTCGGGTGCAGGTGCCCCCTGTAGCAGCCTGTCCAGTGCATTGCGGAGGTCCTCTCCGGTGAGTGGTAAATCATTTTTGGGTCGGGCTCCATCAATGCGTCCCCTGTAGTAAAGCCGCCTGTCCTGATCAAACACGTAAAAATCAGGTGTACAGGCAGCATCATAAGCCTTGGCCACCGCTTGACTCTCATCGTACAAATATGGAAAAGGGTAACCTGCCTGCTGCGCGTGCTCCTTCATTTTATCCGGAGCATCGTCTGGATACTTCTCCACATCGTTACTGCTGATACCAATAAAATTGACCCCCCGCAGCCGATAATCGTGGGCAATTTGCACAATTTGAGGGTTGACATGAATTACATAGGGACAGTGGTTGCAGAGAAAAACTACTACCGTTGCCTGTTCGCCAACCAGCTGGTCTAGTTCAAACCACTGATCCGTAACAGTGTCTGGCAACCGGAAAGAGGGAGCCATACTGCCCAGTGGCATCATATTGGATTCTGTATAGGCCATTGGATTGAGTTTTTATTTCGTTGACTAATCTCTTAGAGAATACAATCCGGATGAATTCCCAACACGTAGCGCCCCACTACATCAATTGACACTGCTGCTTCAGCACCTTCAAAACCGCTGATATCCTCATTGCGAAGGCGTTCTTTGGCCAGCTGTGTTAGTGAGACAGACAAAGGCAGGTAAGACCAATGCCATTTTTCTTCTTCATATCCAGTGGGACGTTTGTCGCCCTTCTGCGTATAAGGCTGACAGTAGCCGTAAGCGCTGGCATTGAAAAGTAGCCAGTCATAGATTTTTTTTCCTTCTCCCTCTTCAAAAAAGGCGTTGTCAAGGGCTACCAAATCAATGTCGGTCCCCCAATGATGGCGCGAAGTGCCCGGCATCGAAGAATACCGAAGTATTGCCAAGGCTCTCTGTACGGGATCCGGGTAAGCGACAGGGGCCGATTCGCCTCCTTCAAGCAGTCGCTCTCCACGCCACTTAGCTTCCCATATTTGCTTCTGCCGATAAAAATTGCGCGTGGCAGAAACAATGCTGAGATTAATACCCTCCTGCATGGCAGCGGCATGCATTTGTTTGAACGCTTCGTATGCCTGCCTGTGCATATAGAAGTCTGTTCGTTCTGTATAGCGTGCCTCTACCTTTACAAAATCAGGATGTGTCGCAGGGTCAAAAAGGCCACGCAGAAAATTGATATCATAGCCAATCTCCATTGCTCCACGTGCAACATCAGCAGGCACAGGTCGCCGGGTATCTGCACCATGTCTGCCCCATACAAGGCCGGCTACCAAGGTAATTCCTGGCACAATCAGCCACTTCCACCAACGGTTGTGTTTTTGCTTACTCATTGCGGACGAGAGTGATCAAGTAACTGAAGTAAATATTCGCCATAGCCACTCTTGAGATAGCGATGTGCCAGTCGTTCGAGCTGACCAGCATCGATGAACCCCTGGATATAGGCCACCTCTTCGATACAACCAATTTTGAGACCTTGCCTGTCTTCAATTACCTCGATAAACTGACCTGCCTGCATCAAGGATTTGTGGGTACCTGTGTCCAGCCAGGCAACACCCCGTCCCAAAAGTCCCACCTGCAGCCGGCCTTGTGACAGGTAATACTTGTTGACATCGGTAATTTCGTATTCTCCTCTGGTACTGGGTTGCAGGTTTTTGGCGATTTCTACTACTTCATTGTCGTAGAAATAAAGGCCGGGTACTGCATAATTTGATTTGGGCCTGACGGGTTTCTCCTCAATGGAAATGGCCTGAAAATTATCATCAAATTCTACAACACCATATCTTTCGGGATCAGCCACCCAATAAGCAAATACGACACCGCCTGTAGGATTAGTGCTTGCTGCCAACAGTTCATTCAGACCGGCTCCGTAAAAAATATTATCACCCAAAATAAGTGCCGCAGGATCCGCCCCGATAAATGACTCCCCCAGCACAAATGCCTGCGCAAGCCCATTGGGCTCATACTGCGGTTGATAGCTAAACGAACAGCCTATATCACTGCCATCTCCAAGTAGTTTACTAAAATTGGGCAAATCCTCAGGCGTCGAAATAATCAATATATCGCGAATACCCGCCGATAAGAGCGTAGACAGGGGATAATATATCATGGGCTTATCATACACTGGCATCAGCTGTTTGCTCACGGCCAATGTCAGAGGATACAGTCGTGTACCCAGTCCGCCTGCAAGAATAATTCCTTTCATAATCAGTCAATTGATAGCCTGGCTGCAATCTGCCAATAGCAGCTAGCCAGTCTGTTTATGCAATGAAAAAGAACGTATACTACAGATCAGTTATTCCTGCCTGTATATATCACTTGGGCCGAGTGTACGTGCTATCGGGGATCCTGTCGGGTAAAAAACCACACCTGTTAAACTCGCGGGATAAAGGCAAAAGATGCTTGGCCTGCATCCCATACCAAAAAACACAACTGTTCTGCAGCGTCTTTGTAGATAGTCCTAAAGTTGTCAACCCTTTCCATTCCTATAACCTGCCGGGAAGCAAGCTCTTCCAGCGTGCTAATATGAACCGTCCAGTCAAAATGCCTGCCTTGTTCGGCCTGAATGACCGGCAGTCCGAGCCCTACTTCCTGCTGCCCCTTAAATGCTACAAATATCGGATAAATTGAAACACCCTGCCCGACAACTTCATCCGCCATTTTACCCAGCAGTGGCAGGTAAATGGTTAGGCCCGTCCTCAGCTCATAAAGAATTTCTTCCTGCACCATCACGCTTCATCTGTTTGAATAACTTCCTCGGCTGTTTGCGGCAATGAAGCAATAGCTTCCAGCAGTGCCTCAAGTTGCCAGGCCTGCTCTAAATCATACTCGCCTATACTTGTCCGACAGAGCGCTGTCAGGTAGGCGCCGCTATTGAGTGCCCGACCAAAATCAAAGGCCAACGATCGTATGTACGTTCCTTTGCTGCAGCGAACAAAAAAGTCTGCCTCCGGCAACTCAAATCGGGTAATTGTAAAGGTATGAATGACTACAGGGCGCCCGGCAAGCTCCAGTGTCTCTCCCTTGCGAGCCTTCTTGTACAGCGGTTGTCCGTCCTTCTTAATCGCTGAGTACATGGGGGGTACCTGTTCAAGAGGGCCCGTCAGTTCCTGACAGGCCTGCTGTGCCTGTATCGGGCTAATGTGCTCATAAGGGTAAGAAGCATCTACAGCTGTCTCAGCATCATAGCTTGGCGTGGTTGCACCCAATTGCAAAGTCCCGGTATAACTCTTATCAAACCCCTGAAAATCAGTAAGCAAACGAGTAGCCTTGCCAGTGCATATAATCAGCAAGCCTGTTGCCATAGGATCCAGTGTGCCAGCATGGCCAACCTTTATCTTTTTGACTCCCAATTTTTTGCGCAGATGGAAACGTATCTTATTGACTACGTCAAAAGATGTCCAGCCAGCTGGCTTATCCACCAACAAGGTAACTCCTTGCAGAAAATCACAACCCTCCAAAGTTGAAGCGGCGGGATGCAGTATGAACATGGTCGTGTTTTAAGTCAGGGTATAGATTGCAATGGCCAACGCCCCTACAGCCATACAGTAATAGGCGAAGTAGTGTAATCTGCTATTCTTGACAATGCGAATCATCCAAGTGCAGGCAAGTAAGCCAGTGAAAAAAGCGGCCACGAAACCTGCGCCCAGCTCGAATACACGGTCAGACTGGCCTATATCTCCGTCAAGAATATCCTTGGCAATTTTTCCCAAAATCAATGGCAGCACCATCAAAAATGAAAAACGAGCTGCCTGAGCCCGGTCAACACCCAGCAGTACAGATGTACTAATGGTTGCTCCCGATCGGGAAATACCGGGCAGAATAGCAATCGCCTGAGCAATCCCAATCAACAGTGCATTTTTAAAATCCAATTCAGCTTTACCTGATTTGACGCGGTCGGCAAGCAGCAACAACAGCCCTGTGACAATGAGCATCATTGATACCAAAGGCACCTGCTTATCAAAAAGTGCATCAAGTGCATCCTCATAGAAAAAACCCACCAAGCCGGCAGGAATCATCGAGACAATAATCTTTAGGCTAAATCGGGTTTCTTCATTATCCCGAAACTGGAATAAACCTGCGAAGATCTGCCCTATATCTTTTCGAAAGACTACAACTGTACTCAGCGCTGTAGCCGCGTGAAGTACAATAGTCATGAGTAAACTTTCCTTGGCCATGCTGGTGTCTCCCAGAAAATACTTGGCCAGCTCCAGATGCCCGCTGCTGCTCACTGGTAGAAACTCGGTGAGACCCTGGACAATGCCCAGTAATATGGCTATGAGCGTTTCCTGCATAGTTGGATAGGCGCTTATTACTTACGAAAAATGGCATAAATCTCTATCCCCAGCCCTAGTAAAATGAATATTGGGGCCAGCGTAATGCGGCGAAAGCTGTAAATCAGTGAAGGATCCCATGTATCGGCATCAGGCATTTGACCTCCACTCATCAACGCCAGGCCTACCATAATGAAGACCAGACCTATACCCATCCATATATACGTATCACGACCAAAGGTGAGTTCGCGATCACTAACAACAGCACTCGCAACGCGCGTGCGTGCTTTGGCAGGTTCGGCAGCCGCTGTCTTAGTGCCGATGACTACCTTTTTCTTATCCGGACTGTTTTTTGCCATTGTCTTATTGCATTAATGAGAACATTACAATTCAATACAAATCATCAACCCGCAAGCGCAAATACCTGCGAACCGTTACGTAGGTGCTTAGCCAATTGATTCCCACACCCAACAGGATTATCACCACCGCCAGTACGCCCAGAGCCAGCGGATTACGCAGCTGTCGGAGCTCCGGCAGCTCTGTTTCCATCCACCACTGTAAAGCTGCCAAAAACAGCAATGCCAATAGTGCACTAAAAAAACCATTGCGGACACTCTTCCAAAGATATGGCCTGGTTATAAAATCCCAGGAGGCTCCCACCAGCTCCTGCGTTTTTATGAGAAATCTGTCCGCATTTAAGGCTAAACGCACAACACTGTGTATCAACAAGGTACTGAAGAACATCAACAGCAGCCCGATACCCAAAAGTACCCACAGCATCGACTGAAAGTTGAGCGCCAGCTGGTCGGCCAATGACTCTTGGTAATACACATCTGCGACGCCCTCCAGTTGAAGCAACTCATCTTTGATTCGCCTAAGGCTGTCAGGTGACAGATAAGCTACGGAGGCATTGAAAACATAGCTGTTATACAACGGATTGGGAAGCTCCAGCCGGAGAATTTCCTCCCCAAATGTCTTACTTAGTTGTCGCAAAGCCTCTTCTTTGCTAATATACTCCACAGATGCTTCTCTTACATATCGCTGTCGGCCAAGCTGAGCGCCGATTCTCTCAACTGTTGCCACTGAGAGGCTGTCCTGCACTTCGACAATGATGTCGACCTTTTCCTTCAGCAATCTGTTGAGTTCATTGACCTGAATCAGCATAAGCGCAAATAAGCCCAACAGCCACAGCACGACGGCTACGCTCAGCACAACCAACAGAAAGGTTGGCCTGCGCTGCCGATTGTTCGTATTTGCAGTAGCAGCTGCCATATTTCACTTATATTGCTTTACTGTGCGTCGTTCTGATTAGGCCGAACATCTGCATCCTGACGCGGTGGCCTTCTCTTGTTACCTTGGCGTTTGTTTTGCTGCGGCCGTCCGCCACCCCTCGAACCTCCGTCTTCACGACCGCGTGGCTGCCCCTGCCTTTCAGCTTTGGCCGCACTGGCTGCCAACTCAGCAGGTAGTGGCATATACTTGACCTTCATACCCATCAATTCTTCGATGCGCAGAAATTTGCGCCTGTCCCGACGATTGATGAAAGTGTAAGCGACACCAGATTCATCTGCCCGGGCTGTACGTCCTATGCGGTGCACATAATCCTCTGCATCTCCTGGCACGTCAAAGTTAATCACCACATCAATCCCTTTAATATCTATCCCACGGGACAAAACATCCGTAGCCACCACGATTGGCAGTGAACCACTGCGGAAAGATGCCAACTTTGACTCCCGCTCCTCCTGAGCAAGATCCGAATGAATCGCATCCGCCTTGAGACCGCGCCTCTTCAGGCTGCTGGCAAGATCCTTGACACTCTTCTTCGTACCCGCAAAAATAATAACCCTTTGAACATCCTGCATCCCTGCCAGTAAATGAGCCGTCAGCGCGATCTTCATCTCATCTTCAACTTCAATGGCATTCTGCTGTATCTTTTCAGCAGGCTTAGAGACAGCCAGACTAATCTCCACCGGTTTGCGCAGCATTTGCTGGGCAAATTTTCGAATCTGTGGCGGCATAGTTGCCGAAAACAGCAATGTCTGCCGGTCAACTGGCAGACGATTGACAATATTCATTATCGCAGGGGCAAATCCCATATCAAGCATACGGTCAGCTTCGTCAAGAATCAAAAAACGCACCTTGCTGAAATCAACATAGCCCAAGTCCAGATGCGCCGTGAGACGCCCCGGTGTAGCCACCACAATATCAGCACCTTGCTTTAGCGCTTTGCGCTCTATCTCCATCGACTGTCCGTCGCGCCCACCGTATACAGCAACGGAGCTACAGTTGGTGAAATACGCAAAGCCTTCGAGTTGTTGATCTACCTGAACTGCCAACTCGCGCGTGGGCTCGATAATCAGTGTATCAATACCGTCGTTAGGCTTGGCTATCAATTGATTGAGAACCGGTAGCAAGAACGCGGCAGTCTTGCCCGTGCCTGTTTGTGCGCAAGCCAGAATATCTCTGCCATCCATGATAGCCGGAATGGCCTGTTCCTGTATGGGCGTTGCGTCTTTAAAGCCCATGGCATCTAAGCCTTCTAAAAGTTCTGGGCGAAAACCAAATGCAGTGAATTTCAAAATTTCATCTTTCGTTTACGCTACAAAGAACGGAAAAAAAAATGATACCGCTATGTCTTAATTTGCCTATTTACAGCCGGCAATAGGCTCGCTCAAAATCCTAGGCAAGCCTGAGCGTTATTCACTATCTTTGCAGCTCAAACACAAAGGACACATGCCAGCAGCAGATCCGGGGATGCTTGTTAACAGACTGGTGAAAAACTACCGCCATATCTCAAAATGGGCAAAAAGAGAGCAGGTTAGCTGCTTCAGAGTGTATGATGCGGATATTCCCGAGTTTCCGCTCGCCATAGATTTGTATGAGCACTGCCTCCATGTAGCAGAATATAGACGCAAGCACAAACTCTTCCCTGAGGAATACCGAGCCTGGCGGGACAGCTCAATCCATGCCATGACCACTGCCCTGAATATACCGGCAGATAATATCTTTTTTAAAGAAAGAGAACCCCAAAAAGGCTTTCAACAATACGACAAGTACGACGAACGCCGGGCGGAGATTATAGCCCGCGAAAATGGCCTCAGCTTTATCGTCAACCTGAGCGATTATCTCGACACAGGGCTTTTTCTGGATCATCGCCCCCTGCGCAAGCGAGTAGGCGAACTGGCCGCCGGCAAGGATATCCTTAACTTGTTTGCCTACACAGGCTCTTTTTCGGTCTATGCAGCTGCTGGTGGCGCTGCCTCCGTCACTACCATCGATCTTTCCAATACTTATCTCGATTGGGCGCGACGCAATTTCACCACCAACAATCTGCTGGATCCCTCCAAACATCATTTCGTACGCGCCGATGTCAAAGCCTGGCTACGCCAGCAACCAACAAAAACATACGACATTATCGTGCTCGATCCGCCTACCTTCTCCAATTCCAAAGCCATGGCCGACATCCTGGATACCCAACGGGATCATGTCGAACTCATCAATCGCTGCCTCCTACGGCTGCGAGCAGGCGGCTTGCTCTTTTTTTCAACCAATTATCGCAAATTCAGACTGGACGCAGCAGATATTCAAACGCCGCTGATCACTGATATCACCAAACAAACAATCCCGCCAGATTTCCGCAACGACAAAATTCATTACTGCTTCCAGCTGGACAAAGCGCCTGCTCGGGCCGGCCGTTGAGCCTTTTTATTTGTGGAAAAAGCTAGCCGTTATGACCCGATGATAGGCGCCCTTCACTTACAATTTCCTTACCTTTGCAGCCGCATTGCTTTTCCATACAATCAAAGCACCCATGACACAAGTCAGAGTTCATGATTTGGTATTCAAACCTTTTTTGGATGCAGCTGCCATTCAACAACGCGTCCATGCGATGGGTAACGAAATTGCGCGGGACTACACTGGGCGCAAACCCCTCTTTTTGATAATGCTCAAAGGTGCTGCCATTTTTGGAGCCGATCTTGTCCGCTCATGCAATATTGAATGTGAACTCTCCTTCGTCCGCCTGTCTTCCTACAAAGGGACTTCCTCATCCGGCGAAATCCTGATGCATTTACCCCCGGATCCTGACGAAATCCGACACCGCGATATCATCATCGTAGAGGACATTGTCGACAGTGGCCACACCCTGTCACGCTTCTTACCCGTACTGCAGGAAATGCAACCGCGCTCCGTAGCCATCGCCTCCCTGCTGTTCAAACCTGATATGCTCCAACACCCGGGTATCACCATCGACTACCTGGGATTCAGTATCCCCCCCGAATTTGTCGTTGGTTACGGACTAGACTACGATGGACTAGGACGCAATTTGCCCGAAATATATACCTTGGCGGAGCCTGCACACTAACCATTGTCACCCCCGTATTTTTATCTTTTGGCTGTCTTTTTTCACAGAATCAGCCGAACTTTGCTAAACTATTTCAGGACTCAGACTGTCATCTGACCAAAGTGGGCACTGAATCCATAAATCAACAAAACCATGCAATACGATCTTACTATCATTGGCTCTGGCCCCGGAGGCTATGTAGCAGCTATCCGTGCAGCTCAGCTGGGCCTCAAAACGGCCATTATTGAGCGCTATAATACGCTGGGAGGCACTTGCCTTAATGTAGGTTGTATACCCTCAAAGGCCTTGTTGGACTCATCAGAGCACTACCATGCTGCCCACGAACGATTTGAAGAACACGGCATACGACTCAGCAATCTGCACGTTGACATGGCGCAGATGATTCGGCGCAAGCAGGATGTCGTTGACCAAACCAGCAAAGGGGTGGCCTTTTTGATGAAAAAAAATAAGATCGATGTGCACCATGGCCATGGATCCTTTATCGACAAAAACACCATCTCCGTTGCTAAAGCAGATGGTAGCAGCGAGACTATCACCACGCGCAATGTGATCATTGCT
The DNA here is from genome assembly GCA_964645715.1 of uncultured Saprospiraceae bacterium. Classification (GTDB taxonomy): domain Bacteria; phylum Bacteroidota; class Bacteroidia; order Chitinophagales; family Saprospiraceae; genus JAUMBM01. Next base: position 56,073 of record CAZYAO010000022.1, on the reverse strand, counting down.
ACTGGCTCAAAACCCATCACCCCCGCTGCTTTCAACTATGATAAAAAACGCAGTATCACCAGTACGGAGGCACTCAACCTGACGGAAGTACCCGCCAGCATGGTAATCATTGGCGGCGGTGTTATCGGGCTCGAACTCGGCTCGGTATATGCTCGCCTCGGTACCCGTATCGATGTGGTTGAATACCTCGATCGCATCATACCGGGTATGGACAACGATTGTGGCAAAGAGCTTCAACGTTCTCTGAAAAAAATCGGCATGCAATTTCACCTAAAACACCAGGTTCTTTCTGTTGAGCCTCAGGAGACGGGTGTAAAAGTACATATTCAAAAACGTGACAGCGATCAGCAGCAGACCCTAGAAGCTGACTACTGCCTGATCGCAATCGGTCGCCGCCCTTACACCGACGGCCTACAACTCGATAAGGCTGGTGTGGTGGCCGATGAAAAGGGGAGGGTGCTCGTAGACGATCACCTGCAGACCAATGTGCCCGGAATTTATGCCATTGGTGATGTGGTACGTGGCGCTATGCTGGCTCATAAAGCAGAGGAGGAAGGTGTTTTTGTGGCTGAAATAATAGCCGGCCAAAAACCGCACATCAACTACAACCTAATCCCCGGCGTAGTATACACCTGGCCTGAAGTGGCGGCCGTAGGTCAAACGGAGGAGCAACTCAAAGAGGCAGGTATACCATTCAAGTCCGGCAAGTTTCCTTTCAAAGCACTGGGGCGAGCCCGTGCCAGTATGGACGTAGACGGCATGGTAAAAGTGCTGGCACATGCTGATACAGATGAGATTCTGGGTGTTCACATGGTAGGGGCCCGTGCAGCAGACATGATCGCTGAGGCCGTTGCTCTCATGGAATTCAGGGCAAGTGCAGAAGATGCTGCCCGCATGAGCCATGCGCATCCCACATATACAGAAGCATTCAAAGAAGCCGCGCTGGCAGCTACAGCAGACCGTGCACTGCATGTGTGAAAAATAAAAAGGCGGGCTCTTGGCCCGCCTTTTTATTTTACCACACAACCTGACTAAACACCGGCCGACTGCAAAAATTGCATCTCATAAAGCTCCCTGTAACGCCCTCCCTCATTTTTGAGCAGCTGCTCATGGCTGCCAAATTCTACTACCTGTCCCTTCTCCAGCACCAGGATATTCGTAGCCTTGCGAATGGTACTCAGCCGATGGGCAATGACGATGGAAGTCCTCTTCTCAATCAGCGTGTCAATCGCATGTTGTATAACAGATTCAGTCTCCGGATCAACAGAGGAGGTGGCTTCGTCTAAAATAAGGATATCGGGTCTAAACACCAAAGCGCGCACAAACGAAATTAACTGCCGCTGCCCCATGGAAAGAGTGGCTCCTCTCTCCATCACCTCGTAATCGTAGCCGCCCGGTAGCCGCTCAATAAATTCGTGTGCTCCTATCATCTTAGCAGCATCAATAATATCTCCCTCGCTAATTTTTTGATCCCGCAGGCTGATGTTGGCTTTTACCGACCCTCTGAATAAGAAAACATCCTGCAGCACTACCGCCAGCCGAGAGCGAAGCTCTGAAAGGTCATAGTTCCTTATGTCTTTGCCATCAACCAGAATTCTCCCCCGCTGTATGTCATAGAAACGGCTCAAAAGACTGATTATGGTCGTTTTTCCTGAACCTGTACTGCCTACAATCGCAAGTGTATCACCTGGTTTAATCTGAAAGCTGACATCTCTTAATACCCAGTCTTCCTCTTGGTAAGCAAACCAAACATTTTCAAATATAATTTCTCCCTTAACACTGCCCGCCGAGTGCTCGCCGGTAGTCTCGAGATCTTCACGCTGGTCAAGCACCTTGAACACCCGATCTGCAGCTACAAGCCCCATCTGAAGTGTATTGAATTTATCTGCCAGCATACGAATGGGCCGGAAGAGCATATTCAGATAAATCGGAAAGGCCACCAAAGCACCCAACGTTACATTACCACCACCAATGACATCTCGTGCACCCCACCAAACCATTAGTGCCAAGGAAGCCGCTGAGATAATATCCACCACAGGATAAAAAACCGCATACGCAGTTATGGAGTCAAGATGAGCCCTCGTCTGGTCTTGGTTTATTTGCTTGAACTTGTCCATCTCCTGACGCTCAGCATTAAATATCTGGACAATGCGCATACCCGTAATGCGCTCCTGCAAAAAACTGTTCATGTACTGAACTTGTGTTCGTACCTTTTGGAATGCCGTCTTCACCTGCTCCTTAAATACGTAGCTCGCAATAATCAATAACGGCAACGTGGTGAGACAGACAAGGGTAAGCTCCCAGCTGGTATAAAACATAATGGCGGCAACGGCCACCAATGCCAAAATATCGGCCAGAATAGTGATGATACCTTCCCCGAAAATGGAGTTGATGGTCTCGATATCGTTAATCGTGCGGGTCGTCGAAGCCCCTATGGGAGTCTTGTCAAAATAGCGCAGCCGTAAGCTTGTAATGTGATTGAATACCCGAATCCTCAGATCGCGTATGACCGACTGACCAAGCCAACCTGAATAATACGTAAACAGGTAGCGAAATATGGTCTCTACAACCAACAACACCACTATCAATATCGTGATGCTTATCAAACCACCGACATCCTCCGCAAAGACATAGTCATCAACCATGCGCTGTATGAGCCACGGACGGGCTACGCCTAAAGGCGCCAACAGGATTGCCAGCCCGGCTACAAACAACAGTGTACTTCTGTAGGGCTTTGCCAGCGCCACCACCCTGCCCAACAAAACAATATCCATCTGCCCTTTAGAAGAACCCGCCATATGATGTTGATTTCTATCGATTGTATCTACACAATGCAGAACCGATATCAAAAGTTGTACAATGTGATAAAATCGTGGCAATCACCAATAACTCCTTACAAGACGATGTGGCGATTTCATCGCAACCAACACAGACAAATTCACTAATTTGCTTTTACATAACAATCCCCAAATCCTTTGGTCTCCAGCTCTCGCTCAAGCCGGGCTGCATCAGCAGAATTGTCAAATGACTGCACCATCACACGGTAAATACCATTGTCAGCTGAGAGAACACGTGTCTGGGCATAACCAAGTCGACGCAACTGACTCGCCTGACTCTCTGCATTGCCCTGACTTTTGAAGGCTCCGGCAATGACCTTATATATGCCCTCATTCCCCGCTTGTGAGCCAATGATAACAGGTGCCGGTCTCGGATTCGTTTTAGCCGGTGACGGTGCTGGTGCCACCGTAACTGTTTTCCCCGAAGAAGCTGCGGATGGAGACGAAGATACGACTGCCCCTCTGTCAGCAGCTGCCGGCCGGGAAGCCGAAGGTACCGAAGCAGGTTTGGGACGTTCAGCAGGCCACGTCTTTTCCTGTTTTGCTTTAGCGATTTCCTCCTCTGCAATTCCCTCTTCCTCTCCCCCCGCGTCAGGATCTTCCAGATCTTCAAAGTCACTCATCTCATCCAGATAGGTCGAAGAATCTTCTTCCACCCAAGTATCCGGAGCTTCATCTTCTGTCGAACGATCATCACTAACCTCGACCTGAGGTTTCTCCCGGACGCCATCTTCATTCATCGCTCCTACCAATTTGTATACGAGCAGACCAAGTACGCCCATACAGATGAATACTATCACTGCCGTCAGGATATCAAGCCGGGACCAGGACATAGCGCGAAACTTTTCTAGTGATCAAGGAGGATATAACCATTGGCCGCATGTGGTTGTCCACCAATCGACCGAAAAATACAGATACTTTACAAAGATATAACAATTACTTGTAAAATTCCTGCCCGACCCAACAGATTATTACGCTAATGATCGCGCTGAAAAAGCTAGGGAACGCCTGCATATAGCTGCACGCCTACGAAATGATACCCCAAACTAGCGAAGGCCTCTCTATGCGGGAAGTACCAATAGCGGAATTGTCGATTTTTCGACCAACAGGCGGGTTTCACTCTTGTGTAACAATCTGTCCACCCACCCTCTGTGCGGACGAATCATCACAATCAAATCTGCATCGTATGTACTACCCGCTGCATAAATTGTATCTGCAATCTCCCCTTCTTCCCATTCATGAAAGCTAAGTTGTAAAGCCGAAGCTACCTTTTCAGCCATGAAAAGCTCCAGCTCCCTGAAGCTCAACGCACGCTCTGAATCACCTGCCTGCTTTACATGCACACAACGCATAATCTGCCCCTGATCCCCCAGCAATTGCTTGAGCTCCCAGAGAAGATATGGCGTAGATTTTGTGAGACTCACCGCCAACAGGACGACGGTTACTGGATGGTAGACTGCCCGCTCGGGTACTACCCATACCGGACAGGGAGCAACCTGAAGGAGTTCAAGTGTATTACTCCCGAAAAGTCGGTGTAGACTTTTACCGCCTCCCCGCGCTCCGATTACGATAATATCGGCCGATTCCCTCAACGTCAACTGCCGTATCAGCGGAACAGCAGACCCTATCTCGATCATGGATACTATTTCAACGGCTGCAGACTGCGCAACCGTTGCCTGCAAACGATGACTCAATAGGTTCATCATCTCAGTGGCACTGGCCAATTGCGCCTGAGTGGCTGCTAGTGCGGCAGTCGGCAGATCCAATGACCGGGTATCGGGATATACAACATGCAGGAGCAGCAGACGTGCCCCATAATGATCTGCCAGCTGGCATGCATAGTAGGCCGCATGGTCTGATAGTTCGGAAAAATCAACGGGACAAAGAATTTTTTTGATTGTTTTCATGTCTGCTCAGGTATGTATTAACAATGGAGGCTACCCATTATCGTAGGTTGTTGCGAGATGAAAGATTGATGCAATCTTAAGTTCACCCGCATATTGCTGCATGAGATCAAAATAGCGCCTGGCTTTCAGCTGTACTTTCAATAGAGCCTCTTCCTTATTGTAGCCCTCTCTTTGAAAAGAAGAGCCCTCGCTGTCGGCAATCAATTGTCGCCACAACAAAGCAGCAACCTTGAGTCTTACGTTGGCACGATACAGCTGAAAATACAATAGCAAAGGTTCGTGAAACGGTGATTTTCGCCCCTGGTTTGCGTACACTTCCTCATAGGCGTTCCAAAGTTGCCGCTTTAAATCCGGCTGATCGAAAAAATCGAGATCCACACTTAAAAATGCGAGCTCATCAAGCACATCCACCCTACGCCATGAATCATTGAACTCAATGGCATCGAAAAAAACTACCCTGTCAGGATAGATAAAAATATTGGCAGCATGCATATCCCCGTGCCCATCTACCCGCCAACCTTGGGCAGCACGTTTTTTCAACAGGTTTTTCCACCCACCCAATAGCCCCGGAAGCGCACCGCTGCACTTCTTCAGCCAAGTAACTGCCTCTGCTCCCAGCATGGCCATGAGTTCGAGCTGGGCATTTTCTATGTCGTTAAAATCCAGTACCAATCGCACCGGATCCAATGGTTGCGCCACCTTTTCAGCTTTGAGATGAAAAGCTGCCAGCGCTCGGGCAACCTGAATCATTTCACTCGTAGCTGGCGTGACCAAGTGTTGCTGCAATCGATAATCAAGCTGACGTTTATTATCTAACCTCCTCATGTACAATGCATAATCCTCTACCACATCAGTAGTAGGTCCCAACACCCAGCGATCCCCCTTTCTGCCTACAGCCAAAACATCCAAATATACATCCTGCGCGTACCGCCGATTGAGCATCAATTCGCGGGTACAATAATACCGGCGTTGCGCCCGAAGACGATAATCGACAAAACTAAGCAGTACAGGCTTCTTAATTTTGAATGCATATGTGTCATTCATCAGAATCCATGACATGTGCGTCTCCACCACGGTAGCTGTACCTCCCGGAAGGGTATCGCTTTTTGCCAATAAATTAATTTCTTCCCTGGTCATGGTTTTCTGGATCTGTTACATAGTCCTCAGCACCCACATAGCGGAGAACAAAACTGACCATTGTTGTCAACGACAATTGGTCTGATGCCAATGATAAGTAGCCCCCCTCGAAGGGTTCAAAAATTTCTTTCAGACACGCATAGACGTGGTAGTCCGCCTCACTTTCAAAGGGTCTGCCCGTCTGCATTCGGGCTTGTACAACAGCATCTTCCGATGTCATCAACACCCAATAAACCGACACGCCCTGCGATTCTGCCATCCTCTCAAAGGCTTTTCGCCAGCGCTGAAAAGTGAATGTTGCGTCTGCAATAACGGTACGCCCCTCTGCCAGCGCGCGACTGCATGCATCCATGAGCACCTGGTACACTAGCGCCTTATCATTATCTGTATATTTTCCCTTAGATGACAATTCCTTGCGGACGGTATCGCTATTGAGGTGAACAGCCCCCAGTGAGGTAGCCACAGCTGATGCGAGTGTCGATTTTCCGCAGGCCGGCAACCCACTCATGAGAATCAATTTTGGAGGCATAAGCCAACAGGATTTATCCATCAAGGTAAGCCGCTGCCGACCAGTTGTGCTTCCAACCGGCCGACAGCCATACATATCGAACAGTCATCAACGACTATCCACCGGAATCTGTCGCTCCTTTGCTTCGGCTGTTGATTTCTTTTTGGTAAACCGGAGAGAGAGGATACCATTTTCGAGCTTGGCCTCTACTTCATCCTCTGCTATGTCAGGCGTCAGTCTGAACCACCTTTCAAATGACTCAAGACCAAACTCATTCAGCAGATAACTTCCCTCTCGCTTGTCAACCTTCGATTCTTTTTTCCCCGTGATTTTCAACAAATCACCATCAAGCATAATCGTCAAGTCTTCTTTTGCAAAACCTGGCACGGCCAGCTCCAGCAAGTAATCAGTATCTGCCTCCGATACGTTGGCAGCTACGCTTCGACGCGGATAGCCCAATGCGCTGCGGCCCAGAAAATGGCCGCCATCGATGTAAGGTGCATACACCTCCCCCATCCAGTCGAAGGAATGATTGCGAATATTAGGACGGAACATAAGGCAGTATTTTTGTTATACTGCAAATTAGCTGCAATCGGACAGCAACTCGAGAATGCTAGTCACCCCTTATCACTGATTTTTATCAGTAGGGGCTACGCCTATGCCGCCTTTCAGATTAAAAAAACGCGCTTCTGGCAGCTGCTGCTGCCAACGCTGTATGGCAATCTGACTTCTCATACCTCTCTTACAATACACGACTATGGGCAGGCTAGGGGTCAGCCTGTGTTGATGGCAGTGTAGCTCCGAGAGGGGAATCAGCAGTCCCCCAATGTTGAATTGTTCGTGCTCTTCGGGCTCTCGTACATCTATGAGTTGATGTGCGGTTCCCGCCTGCTGCCAGTATCGAAGCTCTTCGAGTGTAATTTCTGCCATCATACCTTGTCAACAATCATCCTTGCAATTGGTTGGCATTGTCCGCTACTACCACCGTCCATCCCGAAGCTGTCGCAAGTTGTTCAAGCATATTAATCAATTGATTGCCGCTGGATTTCGCCTTTTCGAGCAGGCCTGACTCCACTGCCTTTTGTTGCAGTATCTCCTTAGCATTTTTATTTAGCTGAGTATAGTCCCCCACTTCGAATTCATTAAAAAAACTCTCTTCAAGATTTCGGTAAATCACCTGATGATCAACGGCCAAAATCTTGGGATCGGGTAGATTACTGAGCCGTATCTGATGGCGACTGCTGTCTATCGTGATGCTCATCTTACTCATGTCATACCCAACCAGTACTTTGCCTCTTACTTCCAGAATAGCTGATCTGCTAAACGTCCAGTTAGTAGGAATTGGCAGGTACAAAGTCACATCTTTGTGATTGGTCTCATTGTATATCTCGTGAAAATACCCCTCTACGGTGACGAGCTGCATCACCGAGCGTGTCTGCTCGAGTATTACTGAAGCATCCTGCTCAATACGTTCTGCTGCATCTTTTTTTGACAGACGCCAACTGAGCCAAAAGCCAGCACCAAAGGTGCTTAACAACAGCACAGCAACTATGATTGCACGTGTACTCATCGGGTGTTTTTTGCTGTAAAGGGATAGCGAAGCCCTTTGTGTTCTTTGAGAATAACTTTTACAGAGCCAACGGAGACAGGCGATTCTATCATGACAGGAATTTTATTTTGATCCTGTGACACCCAGACTGTCATTTGCTGACCCTGTTTGAAAACTTCACCCGCAATCAGTTGCGGGCTGATCTTATGCGTACGGTAAGTTCCCATACCTTTAACTTCCGTTGCCGATTCGGTGCCAAGATACACAACTGATAGCGAATGGATTTCCTTGTCGAAAAACATTTTCACTGGAATACGTTGTCCTTTAGTAAACTGTTCAGCATCCAGATTGCGCATGAAATAGAAGGTTGACAAGAGATCATGCATACACCCATCCAGTGTGTAGGCAGATTCCACTGCCTCTTCTCGGCTTTTACCCCGCAAAGAAATGGCTCGCCGGCTACGCTGGTCGAAAGATACACGGTCGTACATGCGATATCCTCCTTCTTGAATGTCCCTGACAGAAAGTCGCGGCAACAAGGTTGATTTATCGACGTAGGCATCAAAACGATCCCGAACTTTGAAAAACCACTCATAAGACGGGTAGGTTCTGCCTACAGCCGAAAAATGGTATTCTCCTCCCGTTTCATTAATGCGAAAAGTGACCTCACCCGCAGAAAGCCAGACAAAATTCCAGTTGTAGTACACTTTGTAAGTAATCTCCTCTCCTGCACTAAATGCTACGTTGGTCGTTTGGCAGGGATCTGCGGCAGGCTCATCAAGAAACAAGGCTGTATGGTCTCCGGATGAGGAAAACAGCAGTCCTCCAAACCCCGCCATCATCAACATCAGAAAAATGCCCTTACGTTTCATACGCTCAATTTATGGTTCATTACGTACTATGTAGAACAATCCTACCAACGAAGGAATTCCAAGGTTTATTACAAAAAGGGAAAAAGTGGCCATAAGGATAGCTGCCGATGCACCCGGTTGATCTGCCCACAACCAAATGGCCATTTCTGTACGCAGTAACAAGGCTGCTCCATTGGGCAATGGTAAAGCTGCCTGAAGCAAATAAATAGCCGCGATACCTGTTAATCCCCAGAACAGAGAAAGTTCCAACCCAAAAAAATGCAAGCACAGCCAATATTGCAGACAATAGACACCAAATCGGGCTGCTGCCATCAGTACTGCCCACTGCACGTAACTGCCTTCAATACTTCTCACACGTTGTAGCGGCTGCCAATAGCCCGATAAAAACGGAGGAATTTTACGTCGGACCACTGTTGGAATTCGTAGCTTCATCCGCCAACGATCCCAGCTTCCAATGAGTAACCACACCCCTATAGGTCCCAAAGAGGCCACAACAGCCACCAAATAAACCTGCCACCCTTCATACCAACTGTTTAGCCTGGCTATCCAAATCCACAGGGCAGGCCATCCCAATCCGATAAATGCGAGCCATGCACAAAGACTTCCCATAAGCGTGCTGAGGCCTGCAGACCACCGCTGTGCCGCAGGAAGTACCCATACACGCCCTACATACTCCCCCATGCGATTAGGTGTCACCACCGAAAAACTTATCCCTGCCATCACACTTTTAAACAACGACCTTCCCCGAAGAGACACTCCCATTCCCCCCAGCAACTGTTGCCATTTTTGCGCTTCCAATAGCCAGTTTACAGGCATGAGTACAAAGATTGCCGTAAGCCAGTACAACGCCCTGGAATCGCGAAATGCTACCGATGTCACATCTATCCACAGAGACGGACTGGAAGGCACGTAAAGTTGTTTGTAAAGAACCCACAACAACCAGCATACGAATACCCATTTAGCGACACGCAGAAACCTTTTGGCTCTGGACGCTTCAACGGCTCGTCTCATACTGGTTGGCAACATATACTTACCCTGTTTTGTGCTGATTTGGGCCAGACAAAAAAATTTGTTGGTTTAACAAAATAAGACGTACTTAGCTGTTGCAAACGATTTCATCTAACGATATAAACTATATATTTTGCCCGCAGCTGTTTACACGAACTACCGCCTGCTCGGTATTGACCCCGGTACCAATATTCTGGGTTTCGCACTTCTGGACGTACAAGGACGACAGCTAAGCGTCAAAGAAATGGGTGTATTACACCTGCATCTTTTCAATTCTCACGAAGAACGCCTCAAGCGTATTTTCGAGCGCATCCAGCAGATTATCAAAATGCATAAGCCTCGGGAAATGGCTGTTGAGGCACCTTTCTTTGGTAAAAATGCTCAGTCAATGCTCAAATTGGGACGTGCGCAGGGGGTCGCTATTGCTGCAGCTATGACCAGTGGTATCCCCATTTTTGAGTATTCACCCAAATCTATTAAACAGGCAGTTACAGGCAATGGAAATGCCGCGAAAGAACAGGTAGCTGCATTGTTAGAAACACAACTCAATGTAGACTTGGCAGAACACCTGTTCGACGCTACCGATGCCCTCGCCACAGCATTCTGCCACCACCTTCAGCTTTCAGTAGGTCCTGCCCTAAAGGCAGGTAAAGGTAATAGCTGGGGCGATTTTATTAAAAATAATCCCGATAGGTTGAAATAGCAGAACCATCAAACTAGCTAGCCAGCCTGAGTATACTCATAAGCAGAACGGATACTTGCCGCAATGGCTGAAAGTTCCTCCGTACTCAATTCAAGCTTAGGATTTGAAAAATTAATGTCTCCTACAGCACGAATAGGCACTAGATGCACGTGTGCGTGAGCAACCTCCAAACCAATCACAGCAACACCGATTTTTTCACAGCTTATCACTGATTTAATAGCTTGAGCAACTTTTTTAGAAAAAACCATCAACCCTTGAAGAATATCATCCGGAAGGTCAAAAACATAGTCAATCTCCGCCTTCGGTATAACCAAGGTATGCCCCTTGGCCAAAGGACGAACATCTAAAAAAGCTATATAGTCCTCCGTCTCTGCAATTAAATGACAGGGAATTTCACGATTAATAATACGTGTAAAAATACTGGCCATGAAACTAGTCTATTGAAATATCCATCACCTCGAATTCCATCCTTCCAGCTGGCGTCTGCACCTCCGCTATGTCACCGATAACCTTCCCCAGCAAACCTTTACCCATTGGAGAATTGACGGAGATTTTACCCTCTCTGAGATCAGCTTCAGACTCTGAAACAAGCTTGTACGTAATCTCTTTTCCCGACTTTCGGTTTCTTATCCGCACACGAGTCAGTACCGTTACCTTAGAAGAATCCAACTGACTTTCATCCAAAATACGCGCATTGGACAGTACCGTCTCCAGCTCATTAATTTTGAGCTCCAGCATTCCCTGAGCCTCTTTAGCAGCATCATACTCTGCATTCTCCGAGAGATCCCCTTTTTCACGTGCTTCGGCAATAGCACGCGCAGCATCTTCCCGACCTTTGGTTTTCAGCTCTTCCAATTCACTTTTTAGGCGATGAAATCCTTCCAGCGTAAGGTAATTATAGAAAGACATTTTATTTGTTTTAATCAAAAAACCATAAAACTGATAGTTCCCGTTATTCTTTTCTTATGCAAAACATAGACTGTCTATACCCATTAAACCGATCCATACATGTATGACCTTTGGAATTAACTGTCATTGTCGGACCGAGAAACTGAAGGGTACGGTTAAACCGAACTACCGCAAATTTACTCGGCTGATACCTCCCTGACAACAAAGCCGCTTTGGTGGGTATATGAGAATGTGGTAGTTACAATCATTTGCGATAAACGAAAAAAATGAGAACGTCTCCGCCTGCTCGGCGAAAACGTTCTCATTACGGTAACACAAATATAAGTAAAAAATTAGATCGAGGCAATCGATTCAACTTTTTACCTTAAAAATTGAAGCGTACACCAAAATTGTGCGTTCCCTTCCAAACACGAGATGCCGTGAATGCATAATCAATACCAAAGGTAGAGTCTTTCTTATCACGATTTGTAGGTACTTCTAAAGAGGCACCTGCGCTCAGCCCGGAGTAAATGGGAGCCTCCTCTATGCTGGTTACACCCATATCTACTTTGTAAGCAGCCCGCAACATAAAGCGCTCCTTAAGTGCGTACTCAAGGCCACCACCGATTTGGTCACGGGAAAATGAGTTGGCAGTGAAATTGCCCAACATTGTCAGCCGATGTGCGCCTCCCATGCGAAAATCATAAGAAGCTCCAATATTCAGTACTGAAGGTAATTCAAAACCAGCTGCACGTTGTGCATAAGTCAAATTGTAAGCACCTCTTCCTGGTGCAGGTGCAGCCGTGGATAACCCCTGACCGCTATATGCCATACGAGAACCTACGTTACGAAGAGAAATACCAAACTTAAAGTTATCCTGCTCTCCTGTCACATATTGAACACCTGCATCCACCGCAAAAGCGAATGAATTGATGTCCGAAGTAGACTCAGACACAGCACGCATGGTGATACCCACAGACACCTTGTTCTCGAAAATGTGTGCATAGGATAAGCCCATGTTAAAAAAGGAAGGTGAAAAGGTAGCTCCAGTGCCTTCTGGCTGAAAGGTAGTCGTCACAGGAATATCGCCAAAGTCAATAGACATAAGGCTGAAACCAAAGGCCCCTCCCTTACCGACACGCTGCGATAAACCCAGCGCATTGAATCGAATATCAGTACCCTGCAGGTACATAGTATGCCCCAGGACAAACTGCGTCTTGCTGATGCGCGACAAGCCTGCAGGATTCAAATGGAGGGCCTCAACACCACTCACACTGGAAGTGTTCAACGTGTGCAGACCAGCAGAACGCGCATAAGGGTTCAGCAACAGCTGAGCAGCTCCCGCCTCGCCCTGCCGATCAGGATTTCCTGCATAGACTGAGAAACCAGCCAGCAGGAAAATATAGATGATGTAAAGCGTTTTTTTCATAAACCTGAAATTATTGGGCAGGCCCGGTCAAAGCACAATTCAACATTGAGCCGGGCCTGCCAAAATGATTTACAAACCAGATGGGTCAAACTGACGATTAACGCCAAGCCACTTGATCGTGCGTTCACCTAAGCCTTCAGCTGCAACATGTATCAAGTACATGCCACTGGCTACAGGGATACCTTTTGAGTTTTTCAGGTCCCACTCAAGAGCAGGAATTATCTGCCCCTGGTCAATAGCCCTGTTATTGCCTTCCGGTACAAGGCCTCGCTCATCCCGGTTGTACTGGCGTACAAACTTACCGTCCAGTGTATAAATGGTTACTACACACTTCGCAGGAAGATTAGTGATTTTGATGACCGTTTCAAACTGGCTATCCTCATATTCTGAGAAACCATAGTAAGGGTTAGGCACAACATTGATAGCATCAAGTGCTGTGGCGATACCCTCGTTGTCGAGTGCAGCAGCAGACTTACCCTCGATCTTGAACCGATAAGTGGGATAGCCATTGAACTCTCCAGAGCCCGTCTTCACCGCATAACTGTTGTCCACACGAAGCTTGTAAATCATATCCTGCGGAATCAGTCCGTCCTTATAAGAACGCAGACGCTGACCCGGAGCAGCCATGATGAAGCCCGCCCAAGTGATTTCATTGAGAGCACTAATCTTACGGAGTGCGCTCGGATGACCAAAACGCTCGCGGAAAAGTGTACACTCGTCGTATGCGGTTTTTGTTACATAAATAAAGTGATGCCCACCAGCAACATAATTGTAAGCCGTAGGAAAAGCTCCTTCAATAGGACGATAAATAATGTCCGAAGGATTCCACATCATGTCGCGGCCGTTGTTGGCTTCCGGAATGAGTGTGCCATCATAAGTTGAGTTCTCTCCGAAGAAGATATTCAACCGCTGACCCGTCTCAACGTCAACCGCATAACCCGGAAACCATCCCATACCAATTTCCTGACCTGTACCCGGGCTAGGATCCGGATCTGGTCGGCCATTATTGTCATTATCAAACTTGGTAACACTTGGCGAACGACGCAGGTCAAACATACCAGCTGCACCCTCTGTCGTGAAACCTGCACCCGTGATGTACTGGTTAGCTGTTTCGATAATCACACAACGACTCCACAAATCCCTATTGGATGTCAGTATAATGTCAACATTGTTTAACGTAGCCAGTGAAGTCTGACTATGAGAAATACCGTTGCGATTACCCTGACTCTGCCAGGCTGGTCCAATGTACGGGGCAATCGGATTGCCATCCGTGTCGGCGGTCAGCCAGCCACACAGGTAGTAAGGAACAAAGTGGTTGGGAGCCATAAGGTCACTGGTATAGCGCTCCTTAGGATCATCTGACTCCAATGGCTCCAACGCCCCGGTGGGTACATAATTGAAGATATTGAAATCCAGGGTAGGATTACCCGTCTGTATAGCCAAACCGTCGCGTATGCCCAGCGCCCATTGTACCGGATCCACTGAACCCGGATAGCTTATGGAAGCACCGCGGGCTCCATTCGAACCAAGTTTATCTGCACCAGGTTCCTGTACTTGGTAGATATTGACAGCCAAACCGTACTGACGAATAATCTGCTCATTCGGCTGGTTAATCGTACGCTCAGATATGATAACAGGAGAGCCTGGCACACTGATGTTGCGCAATACCCAGCGAACAGTATTGTCCAGGCGATTGTTGGCCATATTCTCGTCAACCATCGTCACCTCGTACTCTCCGTCAACAACATCAAGCGGGTTGAAAATTTTCACGTCAATTGGACCAAAACCTGGCTTGTACTCTATCTTGCCATCAAATGTGCTTCCAAAAGAGCTCTCAATTTTCTGGCGGCTGGCATCGCTGATGTCGAGGAAACCAGCACCCGTACCTTCACCGTCAATACGTGTAATTACCGCACCTTCCCCATAACGAGCATTCAGCTTGCGATCAACAATCGGACGAGGGATGACCGTGTAGTATGGATTTTCTCCATCGCCGATATTGCGGCTACCTTCGAGATACGGCTTATCCTGACCAGGATCCAGTCGGTTGGTAGGATCAAACTGCTTATAGTTGTTGTATGCATAAGCTACCGCCGTGAAGTAGTACTTGCGGTGATTGACCAGGCGGTTGTCGCCTTCTGCAAACTGATCTGTTGTGATACGGAAAGTATGACGAATACCCTGATCGGCACCGTCTACTTTCAGTTCAGGAACAAAATACACTTCTTCCGTAGGCGTTCCTCCATCTTCTGGATTTAAACCCTGCCAGTTAAAGATTTTAGATACTCCGTTCTTCACATCCACTTGATAAACCAGACGAACCTTGGAAGGATCATCCACGTCTGCCAGTGACGCTTCAGGGCCTGAGAACTGATAAAGCTTATATCCCTCAAAGCGATAGATGGAGTCAACACCCTGCGGAAGACCTAACCCTTCTTCAGCATAGGCCTCGAAAGCGTTGTTTGAGTTCTGAACGATGGTATCGTTAGTAAAGACCGCAATGACCTCACGATCGAGCTCAATCCAATCTACGTCTGGTGCATCCGGCCCCCTTGGCAAATCGAAGCAATTGTCGAACAGATCCTGCGCAATGTCATCTGCTTTTTGTAGACGAGCAATACTAGGATTGGGGTAAATCTGATCAGCTACCCAAACAGCTCCGATAATCAGTTCATTGACAGCACCAGGCTTAAGTGTGAATGGACCTGAAGCCTGCAATGTACGGCGGTCACCCACAGGCAGACCAGCAGAGGACATTGACCAGCCACTCGGATCATTCGGCGCGTCAGGGAAAGCGTAAGGAATTACGTCCGTACTTCCTACATTGTAGCCCGTACCTCCACGGGTGAAGGGCGTTCCGTCCTTCCAGCGACCAGAGATGTAGTTATAGTACTGCTGCGGGTTGCCACGATCCGGATCTGTAGTCTGCGGAGCAGGGGTAGGCGTAGTGCCACCGTTATTATTATACGTAAACGATGACATGCCTATCTCCTCACCAAACTCGTCTAATGGACCACGGAAGTAGTCGATACCCAAGATTGGAATTTCGTCGCAGTAAGTATTTACACCACCTGCACAAGTACAACCTGGCTGTCCGTCCAACTGGTCTGCGTTGTATACGTATGCTAAACTCCGCGATACGTCACAACCAATAAAGTCGTCAACGTAACAGCCAAGATCTGCATCCACCCACATGGCGAAATAGGTATCTTTGATATCATCAACAGCGCGATTGATCAGCTTGTAGCGCTGGAAAGTCATGTTGTTGATATCATCGTTGGTCTTGTATGCAAAAGCTTGTACCTGAACCTCCATCTGTATGACATTTGGAGAGCCCGATTCTTGGTGAGCATTGCCCGCATCATTGTAAATCCAAAAAATCATCTCGTCCGGTGGTCCGAGTGGTTCTTTATCCAAACAGCCACGGATTTCAATGATTGGATAATCCCCCAAATCTGGTTCGTAAATACCGTTGAGATTCTGATCCCAGAAACCAGCCAAACCCTGACTGGTATTCGGCAGCGGAAACTGGTTAATCTGTGCAAAAAACCGGTTACCCGCTCCTGGCCAACCCAGTACATCCCGAGGAATTTCATCCTGATCAATCGATGATCTGCCCTCGGCCAGTGCGCGACGCCAATTACCTATATGCCGACGGATACTCTCCCCCGTAACTACGAAAAAACGATCCCAGCGAGCACAGGTATCTTTTGAAGTAGTTCCCTGATTGATGAAACCCTCCGGCACCAACGGTCCGGGATAAAAGTCAAAAGACCCACTGCTGCGACCATAACTCTGCGCAGCAAGCTTTAATCCACCACCTGGTTCCTTCCCTCCAATCCATACCGCACCAGCGAAGATGGAAGATACCTCAGGTACACCAGGGGGTGGCTTCGGAATTACATATCGTCCGTTGTTGCCATCCCACCATACGTCTCCACCCGTTGTCAAACGAGCTCTTACATTGTTGATGGCCTGGTCAATTTGTTGAATCGCATTATCGCACGACTCCCGGAAATTAACCGTATTGGTAACCGGTCGGGTTCCAGGACGCTGCCCCGTATTGTTTGGGTCGATATGCGCGAAAGTAGCTGTAGTTGTCAGCAAACCCAGCAGGATCAACAACCATGATTGTTGCAAACGCATAATCTATGATTTTAAAGTTCTTATGAATATAGCCGCTATGTCGCAGCCTGCTTCGATTGGGTTAGCCGATGATTACGTCGGCTAACCCTTTCAAAAAAGTATTAGAAGTCCAGGATTGCACCTACGAACATCCTGCGCGGCAAACTGAAAAAGTCATCGTTCAGTATACGCCACTGGTAGGAGGCCAAATAGGAATCAATGCTACGACCTGAGTCAACGATTGACTGGAGCTGCAGCTCCCCGAAATATGACCGCAAGAAACCATCATCCTCACTGGAACCTGTTGCAGGATATACATTAATAATGTTTCTGCGGTCAAGAACGTTCGATACGCGCAGATAAACATTCAAGCCAAGCTTATCTCCCAGGCTGAAGTTCTTGTCCACCCTAAGGTTAATCGTAAAGTTCCAAGGCTTACGAGCCCCGTTCAGCGAGCCTAGCGTACCTGAGCCACCCAATTCAGAAGGTACGAGCTTGGCAGTGTACGGACGACCCGAAACGGCCACCGCCTGCAAATTGAGCCCCGCATTGGCGAAGATATCAATACCAGCAATGCTAGGACCATTGTATGTCTTTCCGGAACCATAACGGTAATCCATGATTACGTTAATACGGTGACGTTCATCAAAACTAAGCGGGAACAGCGTACGCAGGTTACCCCGGTTAGTAAGACCCCGCTGTGATTCAGGATCCGAACCAGTACCATCCGCGAACTGCAGTGTATAGTTTGCATTCAAAGAAACATTACCCGTTCTGCGGAGGTCATACTGGAAAGAAAAGCCTTTTACCGTACCGAAATCCTGGTTGTCAAAAGTGGTGTATTGATTCACCAACGGAACCGGGAAGAAAGTACGGAGCTGGATCATGTCGCGAAGCTCCTTATAGTAAGCAGCAATCTTGATGGCAGAACTTGCTGACAAGCGCTGTTGGAAACCAACTTCGTAGTCTACTGTTCGCTCAGGGCGAAGAGCAGGATTGTTCTTGGTAATATCATTGCGTTCCACAAAGTAGAAGAAATCCAGTGGCGTAGCAATGGTGTTGCTTGGCGGACGCTGTACCAGGATGTCGTAATGCGCGAAGAAGTTGGCATCTTCCGAAATCGGGAAAGAGAACGCCAAACGAGGCATTACATTGAACTGTACCTCATAGTCCTTGAATGAGTCATCAGGATTGAAATTCTCACTCTTGATGTAGTTACCATCGAAAGCGGCAGGAGCTTTGTATTTAGGAAAGACCAACCCCGTACGAATATTTTCAATCTCCTGAGGACCATTGACAGGCGTACCATCAGCCTTATACCAAACATCGCCATTGCGATAAGCCTGTACTTCAGTACCATCCTGCTGGGTAGTATACACCCGGAAATCCTCTCCGATGTTCCCCGGCCTTGTACCACCTGAAGTAGCATGAAACTCTTCTGCTCCCTGAATCTCATATAGTGAGTAAGGATCCTTCAGAACCTGTGTATTGGCATCGTAGCGGTCTACACGCACACCCAAGCGGAAGATGATATCTTTGAATGTAAACTTATCCTGAATGTAAGCAGAGGCATAGATCGGCTGGTTGGGAGCAACCGGGAAAGTCCGGATACCCGTCTGAGGATCTCGCGCTGTAAAGAAATCACGGAATGTGCCGTCATAGACATTGCCCAAATAGTCATAGCCGTAATAGTTGATGATTCTCTGGTCATTCAACTCCTTTGCCGAAAACATGTCAATGCTCATCTGACTAGGATCCAGCTCATCAACGTTCACGAACTGATCCAGCGGCACGCCCAGGGACTCGCGCAGACGGCGATAGAACAAGGCGTCTGAGCCAGGTGCAATCACCAGACCTAACAGCGGTACCGGTCCCTGAAAGAAAGGCGTTACTACATCAATTGTTCCAATGGTGTCAGAAACCCCAGGCACGATACCCTGGATATGTACGTTGGCGTTCTGCCTTGCTGCACGCCAGAGGTTGTACTGATTGTTACTTGATACTGAGTACGAACGAGTGGTACGACCCTCGTAAGCAATACCCAACTGAATGCTGTGACGTCCTTTTTCAGACCCCCCCGGTACCAGATCAAACGACATATTCGCATTGAAAATGGAAATATCCTGCTGATTTTTCCGTGCAAGTCCATAGATAGCACCTACATTGGAGTGAAAGCCCCATGCGCTCTGGAAAGCATCGAAAGTACGTCCATTGATCGCATAAAAGTCGTCAATTGTCAACGCACCCTCACCAATCCCACGCAGCGCGTAAGTGCCTTGGTCTGCATTCAGCTGCTCACCTACCGGAATGTTCAGAACATTGTTGTAGTTGGCCCGAATAGGATTAGATGTACCAGGCGTGTACCCACGGAGTACTTCACGGTAGTCCGCATGCTGCAGATAAATCAGTTGCGACAGCGGGTCAACCTGTACCTCAAACACTGGGATGAAATCCGTGTCGAAACGGGCAACATGACCATAGTTAAAGTAGTTGAACTTATGACGAGGGTCATATACCTCACCTTCCTGACGCTCAAAACCATATTGCAACGTATAGCTTGCATTTTGGATCAAAGACACCTTGCGATCGCTACCCGTACCAGAAGAAGCTCCTCCCAGACGATGGCGGAAACGGAAGTTGACGCGATAATCCGTACCATAGTCAGTAGGGTTGTTATGCGCATTCAACAGGCGCCAGCTAGAGCCGGAATTCTCGTTGGGCGTGAACATGTTCTCTGTGTTACTTACCGCACCAGACAACGAGATATCGATGGCGCTGCTCAGACGAGCATCCAGTTTGCCATTGAGATCATAACGAGTAAAATCTTCAAAGAGGCGTGAATCACTGGAAAAGACATCATCCTGTGAAAGGAAGTCAGCAGCCCCAAAAAAATTACCTGAACGACGAATAACCGGATTAGCCTCTAGTTCCTTCAGTTTGTCTTCCTTAATTCGATAGACAGGTACGGCAGGCGGATCATCATCCTCATTATAGGTATAACGACCAGACAAACGAAACCCGAGTATAGAGACCCCCTGCTTGTTCCGCAGAATAGGGCCGCTCAGGTTGAAGCCTGCGAGGTTATTATTATAAGGATCCAAGAAGCTCGAGGTTTCAACCTCGACACCACCAGAAAACTTATTTGACGGGCCCTTGGTAGTAATCGAAATCACACCACCCGTCACGTCACCGTAGCGTGCTTCCACACCACCAGTGATAACCTGCAGCTGGTCGATCTCTGATTCCTGTACCAAATTACCCTGAACGCGTACACCATCTATGTAATAGTTGGTGGCATCAGAGCGTGAGCCCCGCACAGTGATGGCTCCGCCTTCATCGGCAGCCCCAAGACCTGCACTGGTTGCGGCCAACGCGTTGATGTTACGTGTGGGCAAAGCACGAATCTGGTCGCTGGTCATTACCGCTCCTGATGTCGTGTTGTCCTGCTGAATCAACGGCACTTTGTAGTCAACGACCTCAACGCCGATATCCAACGTTACCCCTTGTGACAACTTAGCATCCAACTTGACTGCCTTGCCCGCGAGCACCTGTACACCCGCGATACGCTGCGTCTGGTAACCTGTGTAGCTGAACTCTACATCGTAAGTACCAGGGTCAATGTTAGAAAAACTGTAGTTACCATCAAAGTCGGTCTCAGTACCGCTCTTCAGCACCCCGTTTAAGTACAGCACAACGGTACCGAAGATAATTGGCTCTCCGCTAGCCTCATCGCTTACCTTACCGGCCAGCGAGGTCTGTGCAACCGCCTGTACGGTTGTAAACAGGAGTAAAAAAAAGAAGAGTAAAAATTGTTTCATAGAATCCTGTTTTATACCAATTCCACTTCTCAAAATGTTTGCAATGTTAAGGAATATGTAGGGGTTTGCCAAAAAAAAAGGGAACTGGTGCAACTTTTTTTATCGCCTTATGACAAAGCGCATGCAAATTTAGATGATAGACGGGTCGCAGCGCACGATTTTTTATCCAATTGCCTGCATGCAGACTATATTTTGGATATGCCTGTTCTATGCACACGGCCTCATTTACTGTCCTTGACAACTATCGTGTACTAAGGTAAAGCATAATGAAAATTTTACATGATCCTGCTGCAGCGATGACGCCTTGTTGTTACATGCTCGCCGTGGTGTATCTTTGTAAAAATTTTCAACTACACATGATTCGCTTTTTACTCCTTCTTACGACCGTGGGACTGGTTGCCTGCCAATCTGCCAAGGAAGATAACCGCCCCCCACTGAGTGCAAGTCTATACGTACGTTATATTGCCGACCAACAACTCATGCAGGCAGAGGCCTCCTTTTACACAGGCGACTCCCTCTCTCAGCAACCTGTTGAGTTTCCCGCAGGTGTTGCTTTCATGGGAAGTGGCATGAAGGTGTCCAAGATTCCAGGAGTGGCGCCACGCTATCAGTTTGAACGGCCTATGGTACTTCCGGATGATTCACTACGCTTTGTTTTTCGCGAAACAGCATCCAATGAACCTACTACCTTACGTCTGCAAATACACCCAATCGACAGCCTGACTATCACCAATGTCCCTAATCTACAAGAAGGAATGGCTATCAGCCTTCCTCGCCCATTGGCCAATAACGAAAATTTGGTCATGCTGTTCACTGATGCTGCAGGAAAAACGCAGACACTCATCATTGAAGGTCCTACGCGTACTGCCCAAACAGCAGCGCCCGGCCCAGCTTTTAAAGATTTTTCTCCCGGCACCTACACCCTGAGTATCGTCACTCGTCAGGAAAACCAGACTACCTCCGGCAGACTACAGGTCAGTAGCATACTGGAATATTATGGCTTTGATCGCGCTGTTACACTACAATAGCCAACCAGCCAACGTTTATATTATTGAGAAAAAGAAGCATCCGATTGCTTATCTTTGCCACCCGATAAGAAACAACATTCTTAGTATCAACCGCATTTCGCCTCATGATCAACATAACTTTTCCCGACGGCCAGATCCGCCAATATGAAGGTGGCGTAACCGCTCTGGATATTGCCGGCTCCATTAGTCAAGGACTGGCGCGCAATGTACTCTCAGCAAAAATCAACGGCGAGGTATGGGATGCCACCCGCCCTATCCACCAAGATGCAAGCGTCCAACTACTCACGTGGAACGACAAGGAGGGCAAAGCAACTTTCTGGCACTCCTCGGCACATCTAATGGCAGAGGCACTTGAGGCGCTCTACCCTGGCATTAAGTTTGGCGCCGGCCCCGCCACAGAACAAGGCTTCTACTACGATGTAGACCCGGGAAGTGAGCACATCTCCTCCGATGATTTTGCCAAGATAGAAGCTAAAATGCTTGAGCTGGCAAGGACAAAAAGTCAGTACACACGTATCCCAGTCAGCCGTGAGGAGGCTCTCCAATATTTCACTGAAAAAGGGGATGAATATAAAATTGAACTCATTGAGAAGAGAGCAGCTGACGAAACGCTCACCTTATACCGGCAGGGAGAATTTACTGACTTGTGTAAAGGTCCGCACATTCCTGATACAGGATGGATCAAAGCCGTCAAGCTCATGAATGTCGCCGGCGCCTATTGGCAGGGTGATGAAACACGGCAGCAGATGACCCGCATTTACGGCGTCACTTTCCCCAAACAGAGCGAACTAACAGAGTATCTCACCCTACTCGAAGAGGCCAAGAAAAGAGATCACCGCAAACTCGGTCAGGAGCTTGAGCTCTTCATGTTCAGTGAACGCGTAGGCGCCGGATTACCTATATGGCTGCCCAAAGGAAATGCGCTGCGCGAGCGCCTGATGGCCTTCATGCGCGAAGAGCAGGAAAAAAGGGGCTACAAACTAGTAACTACACCGCATATCGGTAAAAAAGAATTGTACGTAACTTCCGGCCATTACGAAAAATACGGCAAAGATGCCTTTCAACCCATCCGGACCCCCAAAGAGGACGAGGAATTCTATCTGAAACCAATGAACTGCCCTCACCACTGCGAAATCTACGCCAACCGACCACACTCCTACCGCGAGTTGCCACTGCGGATCGCCGAGTTTGGGACTGTTTATCGCTATGAGCAAAGTGGTGAACTGCACGGCCTTAGTCGTGTCAGAGGATTTACGCAGGATGATGCACATATTTTTTGTACTCCTGATCAGGTTAAAGCAGAATTCCTGAATGTCCTCGACCTGACTCAGACTGTCCTAAGCCGCATGGGCTTTGAGTCTTTCACTGCACAGATAAGCTTGCGCGATCCCGAAAATCCGTCAAAGTATATAGGCTCTGACGAAAATTGGGAAAATGCAGAAAGAGCTATCATAGAGGCAACCGAAGAAGCAGGCCTGACAACGGTCAAAGCTTATGGTGAAGCCGCTTTCTATGGTCCCAAACTCGATTTCATGATCAAGGATGCATTGGGTAGATCCTGGCAGTTGGGTACCATACAGGTCGATTATAATCTTCCGGAGCGCTTTCAGCTCGAATATATTGGTCCGGACAACCAGCCTCATCGTCCTGTGATGATTCACCGAGCTCCTTTTGGTTCCATGGAGCGCTTTATCAGTATTTTGATCGAAAATACTGCTGGCAAATTTCCGCTCTGGTTGACACCAGATCAGTATGCATTGCTTCCGATAAGTGACAAATTCAATAGCTACTGCAAACAAATTCAGCAGCAGCTGGGATCTCACGACATTCGCGGTTTTGTGGATGATCGTAATGAAACCATCGGCAAGAAAATTCGGGATACGGAACTCAAAAAGATTCCGCTCATGCTGATCGTAGGAGAAAAGGAAGAGGAATCGGCAACCGTTTCTGTCCGACGTCAAGGAGAGGGAGACCAGGGAAGTATGTCTATTGATGATTTTGTCAGCTACTTTAAAGGGTTGCTGTAACTGAGAGCCCGCCGGGCTTGTTTGTCTGTTCAGCTGCAGTATGCAGCTCTTTGATTACAAATACAATGCCACCTACAGGTTGCTCTGTTCATTGCTTTACATTTGCTGTCAAAACAATGGGCGGAGCAACTTTCTACCATCGACAGGCATTTTTATGTAGGAGGTACAACCTTTTCCATCGCTAAGGATACTCGTCATGAGCCAATTTGTCGTCTCGGCCCGTAAATATCGCCCACAGCGTTTCGAAGACGTTGTGGGGCAGGAGCACGTGTCAAAGACACTGAAGAATGCGCTGCAGAGTCAACATCTCGCGCAGGCTTTCCTCTTTTGCGGCCCCCGTGGTGTAGGTAAGACCACTTGCGCCAGAATCTTGGCTAAGACGCTCAACTGCAGGCAGCTTACTGCTCATTTTGAGCCCTGCAATGAATGCGACAGCTGTAAGGCCTTCAACGAAAACGCAAGTTTTAATATCACAGAGCTGGATGCTGCCTCTAATAACTCCGTTGATCATATCCGGTCACTCATCGATCAGGTTCGTTTTCAGCCTCAGCAAGGTAAATACAAGGTATTTATCATCGATGAGGTTCACATGTTGTCTGCTTCGGCTTTCAACGCTTTCCTGAAAACACTGGAAGAGCCACCTCCTTACGCCATTTTCATTCTGGCAACTACGGAGAAACACAAGATCATACCCACCATACTGTCTCGTTGCCAGATTTTTGATTTTCGCCGCATACAAATCCCCGATATCGTTGCGCACCTAACCAATATTTGTTCTCAGGAAGGTATACAGGCCGACCCGGATGCGCTCCATATCATTGCACAAAAAGCCGATGGTGGTCTTCGCGATGCACTCTCCATTTTTGACAGAATTGTTTCCTTTGCTGGTCGGCGTGTGACCTACGAAGATGTCATCGCCAATCTGAATATCCTTGACTATGACTATTTCTTCCGCATCACCGATGCGCTGCTCACCGAGGATATCCCTCAGACGCTGGCTGTTTTTGACGACGTGATTCGTAAAGGATTCGATGCAGATCTGTTTATCAACGGTCTGGCAGAACACCTGCGCAACTTGCTGGTATGTAAAGACGAACAAACTCTGACACTACTCGAAGCGGGCGATAGCCTGCGCGAGCGCTACCGCCAGCAGGCGCGCCTGAGCCCTATGGCTTTTCTGCTAACAGCACTAAATCTGGCCAATGACTGTGATATTAATTATAAAATGGCGCGCAATAAGCGCCTGCACGCAGAGATGTCGCTGTTGCGAATGGCCAGTATCGGTCGCGCCCGCCGCATAGATCTCTCCGGGGATACGGAAAAAAAAAACCCTGAACTGACAGCTACAGAGCCGACTGTTAAGCCAGTACCCTCTGAAGCACGGCAACCTGTTGCTTTGGCAGCCCTCTCTGCTTCCTCCCCGGTTATCCCCGCGACAACCGTAAATGAGCCACCTGCCCCTGCAGCCACTATTGTCCCCAAGGCACATGTACTCCCCAAATTTGATCTGAACTCCATTCTATCGGAAGTTGCAGAAGCCCGTGATGCCAGTCCGGCAAAGACAAGATTAACAGCGGAGGAGGTACAGCTGGCTTGGGATAACTACGCAGCAACTGTCACACAGGAAATAGTAAGATTACAACTGAAAAGTGCTAGACTCGAAGTAGATGCATTACGCATTACCGCCTATGTTGGTTCCAAACTGGCAGAAAGTACGCTCCGAGAAGACGGTGCGCTCATGGACTCTTTGCGCCAGCAACTGCAAACAGACAGCGTGAGCCTGCAAATCGTAATAGATGAAAGTATGCGCACCCTTGATAAGCCCGCTCAGATTAAAATACTTACACCACGCGAAAAATACATTCAACTCAGAGAAGTTAATCCGGACGTGGAGCAAATGTTCAAAAGGTTTGATCTTCAATTCGATGAAGAATAACGCTCAACACCGCCCAACCTTAGCCAACTTCTTCCTCCGCCCCGTGGTGAGCGTCCACCTACTTATTAGCGCGGATTTAGAGACTCAGGTTTGGCCGTTATACTTTTTTTCATCATCTTTGCCGTAACAAAAGAAGAAGTGTCATGTCAGAAGTTGTAAATGCAGGTAAGAAGGGGTATTGCCTTTTGTACTTCTTTATCTTTCTACTCCTCTTTGTCATTCTGGTGGTGAGCGTATACAATTACAACTTTAAGTTCCTGGGCAACTAAGTACCGTTTGTAGCAGGAATATAATATCCTTCTCTTCGGCTAGCCAGCCGAAAAATGCTCCTTTTATAATATACGCTGATTCAGTTTATCTGTGTGGTTATAGCTCCTGATTGGCCAATTTTAGCTCCTATACGGGTTGCAACTTACCATGGTAAAGTATGTTTTTCGGCGGCTGAAGCCGCCGAAAAACGGTTCGTTTCATTGATTTTCACCGAAAAATCAATGAAAATTAATGAAATGGTTTTTCACACCAGCTCGGAAGAGCCACTGAGAATTGGTAAATATTTTTGCCCCTCCAGAATACCCCTGCTGATGACGAGCTTTTGAATTTCGGAAGTACCTTCGTATATCTGCGTAATCTTTGCATCCCGCATGAGTCGTTCCACATGATATTCCTTCACAAACCCGTAACCTCCGTGTATTTGCACAGCCTCAACCGTCTGCCGCATGGCCACATCTGAGGCATATAATTTGGCCATTGCACTAGCCTCATTGTAATTCATTCCCTGATCCTTGAGCCAGGCAGCACGGTAGACCATAAGCTTTGCTGCTTCTATTTCGGTGGCCATTTCTGCCAGCTTGAAGGCAATAGCCTGATGCTGGCTGATGGGTTTTCCAAAAGCAGCTCGCTGCTGGCTATAGGCCAGCGCAAGTTCATAGGCTCCACCGGCAATTCCGAGAGCCTGAGAAGCAATGCCTATGCGCCCGCCAGCCAGCGTTTTCATTGCAAACTTAAATCCAAAGCCATCTTCTCCGATGCGATTCTCTTTAGGAACCTTTACATCCGTGTACATGATGGTATGCGTGTCGCTAGATCGGATACCCAACTTATCTTCTTTGGCACCGATGACAACACCGGGCCAACTCGCCTCAACAATCAGCACATTAATACCTCTGTGCCCCTTTTCCGGATGTGTTTGTGCGATCACAAGATGCACCTGCGATGTTCCACCATTGGTAATCCAGTTCTTAGTACCATTAACCAAGTAGTGATCCCCCATATCTACAGCAGTCGTACGTTGGGAAGTAGCGTCGCTGCCCGCTTCCGGTTCGCTCAGGCAGAAAGACCCTATCCACTCTCCTGTGACCAGCTTGGGCAGGTATTTTTGTTTTTGCTCTTCCGTACCAAATGCTTCAATCCCCCAACAGACCAGCGAATTATTGACAGACATGATGACTGAGCAAGAGTTGTCAACTTTGCTAATTTCTTCCATGGCGAGAACATAGCTGAGTGTATCCATACCGCCACCGCCGTAACGAGGATCTGTCATCATGCCCAAAAAGCCAAGTTCACCCATTTTGCGAACTTGCTCATAGGGGTAAAGCATTTGGGCATCTCGTTCGATGACGCCATGTTTCAATTCTTTTTGTGCAAATTCTCTGGCAGCGTCCCGCACGGCCATATGTTCCTCAGACAGTTCGAAAATCATATTTTGGTTCTTTTGGTTATCAATGGCTATTACCAACAAAAATACGCTGATTCGGGCAAATTGTTCAACTAAACCGCCTGTAAATAGCACCTGCATTCAGATCAACCAGTCGGCGCGCCATGCTATTCCCAGTCGGCATCATATACACGTACACCAGACTCATCACCCACCGTGTAGCGAAAGTTATTAACATTGGCAAAAGCTCCGGTAGTCCCGTCGTTACGGATGGCCACAAAACCAGCCATCGGTCGACCCGGACCTGCAGGCAGACGTTTATTGATACGCCTGACTACTTCTTTGCAAGCCTCGATTGGACTAGCCCCCTGCCGCATCAACTCTACGACAAGGAAGCATCCCACGGCCTTGATAATATATTCACCCTGCCCGGTAGCACTTGCGCCCCCTACTTCGGGATCTACATACAAGCCCGCGCCAATAATAGGAGAGTCTCCCACCCTGCCGCGCAACTTATTGCTCATGCCACTGGTAGAGCAAGCACCCGCCATACGGTTATCCGAACCGAGAACCACCATACCAATGGTATCATGATTATCAGCACCACTCGCTGGCAACATAGCTGCCTCTTTCATGGAACGTCGCTGATCTTCCCAAAGACGTTTTGCCTCGTCTGTGAGCAGATTTTCTTTCCGGAAACCTTTTTCCCTTGCAAACTGAAAAGCCCCTTCCCCCACGAGTACCACGTGCTGCGTGTCCTCCATAACACGACGTGCTACCGATACAGGGTGCTTTATGTGTTCCAAAAACATGACACTTCCGGCATTACCCTGCTCATCCATGATACAGGCATCCAATGTGACCTTGCCAGTAATATCCGGCAAGCCGCCATAGCCTACCGAATGGTCATTAGGATCTGCTTCTACATACTTTACACCTGCCTCCACTGCATCCAACGGCCTTTCATTCCTGAGTAGTGCAGCCAGCGCCACCTCCACACCAGGACTGTTGGGCCATGTAGCGATAACCTTGGGTCCACCCTTCGCAGCTGCCCAAACCGGACGGGCTTGCAAGGAAAAGGAATTCCCCAGCAAAGCCCCAAGCCCCAGGGATTGCCAGAAGAATTTGCGACGATTGTTCATATTGTAATCAGATATGATGAAAGAAAATTACCAAATTCCCAGTATCAGGTAAAAAAAAGCCGCCCCCGCACCGGCCAGCAATGCATATGGAAGCTGTGTTTTCACATGATCTACATGATCCGTAGCGGAAGCCATGGACGACAGAATGGTCGTATCACTAATAGGAGAGCAGTGATCACCAAACACTCCTCCCCCAAGAGCTGCAGCAATAGCAATGGTTACATCTGCGCCAAGTTGCTGCGCCATCGGCACAGCTATTGGAATCATAATTGCAAAAGTACCCCAGGAAGTACCCGTAGCAAACGCTATGAAACAACTTACCACAAAAATAAGCAACGGTGTCAGCGAAGGAGAAAGCCACGCACGTGTCAGTTCAGCCACGTACAAACCAGTACCCAGCTGCTTGCACAGGCTACCAATGGCAAAGGCCAGCATCATCAGTAATGCCAGCGGCATCATACCGGATATCCCTTTGAGACTAAGCTCTACCATCTCTACAAAGCCCATAATTCTCTGTAATTTATACAGCAGCATACTCATCAATAAAGAAGTCAATACGGCAATCAGTACAGCCGTAGATCCAGAGCCCTTCCCTATAGCCAACACGAAAGTATTCAACCAGCCTCCTTGAGGCTGGTCTTTCAGTGCAATCTCCCAGCCGGTATATGCCAGCATCAGCGGCATCAGCACCACCATCAGTACAATTGGCACCACCATATTGAAAGCACGAGGCACTACACCTGCTGCCATTGGCTGATCTGTCAGTTCTGCACCCACCATTGGGCGCGCATTTTCCCACAACACTTTCCCTTCCTCCGTACGACGACGCGCCAATTTCAGAGAACCAATCAACCAGCCACGCCAAGCCATAACCAGACACAACAGGAGCGCCAGCATGGGGTAAAAATTCCATATCATGGCAGACATCATAACCGAAAAAGGATCGGCGAAGCCTTGTACCACCAAAAGACCCATAATAAATGCTCCCCAGCCATTGAAAGGAATCAGAATACTGCTGTTGGCCGACGTAGAATCAGCGATGTATGCTAGCTCTTCGCGGGACATCTTCAACTTATCAAACAGCGGTCTGTACAAAGCGCCGACAGTGAGTACTGAGATGCTTGACTCTACAAAAATCAGCATACCTGTCAGCCAGGCCATCACAGCAACTTTACGGCGCGACTGCTCCTCTCCAGCTTCTGCCTGGCGGCTCAACCACTGTTGAATCAGCCTTATAAATCCTTCGACACCTCCTGATCGCTGCATCATAATGATCAGCCCTCCTACCAGCGCACAAAACATAATTGTACGGGTATTACCTGCATCGGCGAACACATCTACCAGTGCCTGCACTGTTTGCAAACTACCCTGCAACAGATTTCCATTGGCAATAATCAGCCAGCCAGCCCATATTCCCAACAGCAAAGAGATGAATACCTGCCGACTCAGAATGGACAATACTACCGCCAGTAGTGGAGGCAGTAGGCTCAACAATCCATAATTTGCTTCCATTGTGCGTATATTTGCGCTCGCAAAATACGCAGATACAGGAATCATTGGTACAAAAATGGTTCCTTTGCCTAATAAAATTTGATGCTATGTCGCTATCTCCTCTATCCGCAGCACCCGACAAAAATGATCTCATTCTCACCCATGTCTACATCGCTCCTTACATTCGACGTACCCCTGTACTCACCAGCGGTAGCCTCAACAGATTGGCTGGTGCTCAGCTGTATTTTAAGTGTGAAAATTTTCAAAAAATTGGTGCCTTCAAAATGCGCGGCGGTGCAAGCGCCGCGCTCCGGCTAACAGAAGAAGAGCGCCGCCGTGGTCTTGCCACACACTCTAGCGGCAACCATGCTCAGGCTGTCGCACGGGCAGCACGGCTCTTTGGAGCTCCTGCCTATATTGTCATGCCAGACAACGCCCCCAAACCTAAAATCGACGCTACCCGTAGTTATGGTGCAGAAATCATCTTCTGTGCCCCAACACCAGAAGACCGGGAAGCTACACTGGCCGATGTCGTCCGTAAAACGGGTGCTACCTTCATCCATCCCTATAATGACTGGAATGTTATTGCCGGTCAGGCAACAGTAGCTAAAGAGCTTATTGAAGACACAAATTCCCCGCTTGATTTTATTATTCCTCCCGTCGGTGGTGGTGGGCTGCTGAGTGGCACAGCACTAGCCGTCCGCTATTTCTCTCCTTCTACCCGTACTATAGGAGCCGAACCCCTGGCGGTCGATGATGCCCGGCGATCGCTGTATAGTGGTACCATCGAAAAAAATCTCTCCACCAATACCATCGCTGACGGACTTCGGACGCCCCTGGGAGAAAAAACGTTTGCAATCATCCAACAACAGGTTGAAGACATCCTTACTGTAGATGAAGAGGCCATAGTGGAAGCCATGAGACTTACCTACGAACGGCTAAAGATTGTCATCGAGCCTAGTTGCGCACTGCCACTAGCCGTCGTACTGGCAAATCCACAGCGCTTTCGCAACCAAAAAATCGGACTAATCCTCACGGGAGGCAATGTAGACTTAAACAAACTACCATTCTAGTGGTGTGGTAGCTTCAACAATGCTTATATTTTTGGGTGTTTTTCACTAGTTTGAGCTACACACAGGAACTCAGGCCTGTTTTATTTTATACCACAAGGGCTCATTTTCATACTTTTTTCATTATTTATTGAAAATACCATAAAATTTTATTTTTACACACTTTTACTGAAAACACTAAAAAACAAACACTTACACATACATTAGGCACGAAAACATACCAAAAATGCTTTTTTCGTACAAAAAAAACCAACCCCAGCCTGTATTTTGTTGAATAAAGTTGTATTTTTGATTCAACAAATCAATCAGAGCAATTTCAACGTTCAACAAAACCACCGTCTTATGTCTCAATTAGAGTTTCATGATCGCTTTGAGAAAATGTCGGCATTGTTGCAGGCTTTTGCTTACAACTTGACGAAAAATTCTGACGATGCAAAAGACCTGTACCAAGAGACGGCATTCAGGGCGTTGACCAATCGCGATAAATTCCGCCCGGGTACCAATTTCAAAGCTTGGCTTTTTACGATCATGAAGAACATTTTCATCAATAATTATCGTCGCAAAGCCAAAGCGAATACAATCATGGATTCTACAGATAATCTGTACTTCCTTAATGCAAGTGCCGCTCTTACACCCAATGCTGCAGAAAGCAGTATGATGATGAAGGAGTTGACGAAAATGGTTATTTCATTAGAGGACAGTATCCGGGTACCATTTCTAATGCACTACCAGGGTTACCGCTATCAGGAGATTGCCGACTATCTTGAACTACCACTTGGTACGGTCAAAAGTCGAATTTTCTTTGCCCGCAAGGAACTTAAAGATCAGGTACAGCGCCACTATGGGATACGCGCAGGCTCAAATGTCGAAAGTGAAGAGCTAAACTAGCTTATTTTTTCCTGCTATATATAGCTTCTCAGAACACACATCAGCGGTTTTGCCGCTGATGTGTGTTTTTTAATAGGTACCTGTTTCTGGGTTTTTTTCGAAAATTAAAAAAACGGGCCATTATTTTTGTTGTTTTATCCGCATGACGAACGAACAACAGCTTTTCTTCACGACCCATCTGCTTGAATGGTACGCCAATTCACACCGGCCGCTGCCCTGGAAAGCCTCTAAGGATGTATACACCATTTGGATTTCTGAGATTATCCTGCAGCAGACACGGGTAGCACAGGGGCTTTCTTACTTCCAGCGTTTTATGGAACGTTTTCCCTCTGTTGAAGTGTTGGCAGCCGCGCCTGTCGACGATGTCTTAAAATGCTGGGAAGGACTGGGCTATTATACGCGTGCACGTAATCTGCATAAAGCAGCAGGCGTTGTTATGCGCGATTATGGCGGACAATTTCCACGGACCTACCAACAGATCCTGGCACTACCGGGCATCGGTCCTTACACGGCCGCGGCCATTGCCTCCTTCGCCTTTGACCTGCCTCATGCAGTTGTTGACGGGAACGTATACCGCGTACTTTCTCGTTTCACGGGTATTGCCACCCCCATCGACCGGCCTGAAGGAGTAATTATTTTCAGAGAACTGGCCAACCGATGTCTGGACACACACGATCCGGCGACCTACAATCAGGCGATTATGGATTTTGGTGCAACCTGCTGTACACCTGCACGCCCTGCCTGTACCCGCTGTCCGCTGTCAGATCACTGCCAGGCTTTTCAGACAAACAAGGTACAAGTGCTGCCCGTCAAGGCAAATAAAATTGAACGAAAGACACGCTATTTCCACTATTGCCTGTTTAACCACGAAGATCGTCTGTGGATACGACAGCGTCCGCCAGGCGATATTTGGGCTGGTCTTTACGACTTTCCGTGCATAGAGACTACATCCCCGTCAACAAAATTACCTCTTCTTGCAGAAGATCCGCAATTTCAGGCGTGGTGCGGCTCAGCCCAAGTAACTGCCATTGTCTGTTCGCCCCCTTTTCGGCAGCAATTGACGCATCAGGAAATCATTACCTGCTTTTGGGAAATAAATTTGGTTACAGAATTACCCCTTCCGCATGGCTTTGTTATCACTGAGCGAAAAAATTTAAGTAATTTTGCCCTGCCTAAAGTAATTATCAGCTATTTACGGCAGAATACCCTATATTTAAACCTACATTAATGCGTCAATTATGCTAAATCGCGTCATGCTCATTGGGCATTTGGGCAGGGATCCTGAAGTGCGTCGGCTCGAAAGCGGCCAAGCTGTTGGCAAGTTCTCTGTTGCCACCAATGAAAGTTATCAGGATAAAAACGGCAGCTGGCAGACATTGACAGAGTGGCATGAAGTGGTCGTGTGGAGGCAACTGGCCGAAAAAGCTGAAATACAGTTAAAAAAAGGGATGCAGGTGTACATAGAGGGCAAGCTGTCTACTCGTAGCTGGCAGGATACTGATGGCCAACAACGGCGCACGACAGAAGTGGTTGCCAATACTTTTCGTGTTCTTGGACGCAAAGAAGAAGGAGCACGTGAGGGTCAATCTGCAGATAACCCTGTATCTTACGCCACTTCACCTTCCAACCCCATCAACAGCTACTCGACCGGCACTTCGGATTCCAGTTCAACTGCACCGGATGATGACCTGCCGTTCTAAACATTTGCTCACAACGCTTCTACCAGTTGGATACTGACCCCTTACCTTTATCTTCGCTCACTTCTATACTTGGCTTCGCCGAACCGCTCCTTCTGTCCGTCGGTTCGTCCTCAGATGTCATTATCGGACTGATTGCCATCTTCCTGCTGCTAATTTGCTCAGCACTGGTGTCTGGATCCGAAGTTTCCTATTTTTCGCTGAGCCCAAGTGATATAGAAAAACTAGCCGAAGAAAACTCCGTTGTTTCCCGAAGAATTCTCAGCCTGAAGGACAAACCACGACGGCTGCTGGCAACAATCCTGATCAGCAACAATTTCGTCAATATCGCCATCGTTCTGCTCTCAGAATATACGCTGCGCGCCGTACTGTCCGACGAGTTGCTCAATGCTTGGGCATCTTCACTCATGCCGCTGCTCAACTGGATTGGTTCTTATGCCCAAGAGTCTGTCGCACAAGTGATTCACTTCCTCATAACTGTTGTGGGTGTAACTTTTTTACTGGTCCTTTTCGGTGAAGCCTCCCCCAAAGTATATGCGACCAATAATCGCATTTCGCTGTCAAGACAAATGTCTGCCCCGCTCATGCTACTCATGCGGATATTTCACTGGCCCGCAGAGCTACTAGTACGAGGCACCAACCTGATAGAGAAGAGGCTTACCAATCATACGGCAACGGTGGCACGTACTAGTAGAGAGGATATCGATGAAGCTATTGCCATCACCATCAGTGGGGAAGAAGACGGAGAGCAGGACAGCGACATCCTCAAACGAATCCTAAAATTTCGGGATGTAGCTGTCAAGCAGATAATGCGTTCGCGTGTTGATTTGGTAGCCGTTGACCAGCAAATTCTCTTCTCCGAGCTACTCGACATCATACGCAGTAGTGGATACTCACGAATTCCTGTCTACGACGAAAACATCGACAATGTTGTTGGCATCCTCTACGTTAAAGATCTGCTGGGACATCTGTCGGCATCTGATACCTTTCAATGGCAGCAGTTGGTACGCACCAATGTATTGTTTATCCCGGAGGCAAAAAAGATAAAGGACCTACTGCAGGAGTTCCAGTCCGCCCAATTGCACATGGCCATCGTTGTCGATGAATATGGTGGTACCAGTGGTCTCATCACCCTTGAGGACATACTCGAAGAAATCATCGGTGACATCAAAGACGAATTTGATGATGAGCCGGAAGTTATTTTTGAAAAACTGGATGACTTCAATTATATCTTCGATGGCCGTACAATGCTCAACGATGTTTGCCGCACCATAGGTATCTCTGTAGATATATTCGACGAGGCCAAGGGGGAAGCAGATTCGCTGGCCGGCATGGTACTGGAAATTCTACGAGAATTTCCTGAAAATGGTGAAGAAGTGCTCCTGTTTCCCTATCGGCTCAAAGTTGTAGCAGTCAATGAGCGGCGTATTGAACGTATATTGATTACGCTTCCTTCATCAGAAGAACTTTAATTACATGCAAGATTTTTCAGGTGACCGTACCCATAGCAATACAGGCGGTGTCAGCAGTTGTTGGTTATTGGCTGTCGCTGTCACAGGCCTGCTAATCCTTACAGCCTGCAATACTGAGCCTACACCAGCACCGCGGCCCCGCGCTTACCCCAAAGTTGTATATCCGGAAAAGCAGTACCAACCGCTGGAGGCGGGTTATTGTCCTTTTACTTTTTCCTACCCCACCTATACTCGCATTGAGCAACAGAAACTTTTTTTTGATGAACGCCCAGTCCACGAATGCTGGTTTGACGTCTATTATCCACAGTTTGATGCGCGGATTCACTTTAGTTATTACCCCGTTGGACGAGCAGGTAAAGATTTAAACCAGCTTTGGCAAGATGCATTTGAATTGGCAGATTGGCATAATAAACGTGCCAACTATATCGATGAGCTGCGCATTAACCGGCCAGAAGCCAAGGTAAGCGGGATTGCTTTCGAGATGAAAGGTGCCTCTGCCAGCCCATATCAGTTTTTTGTTACAGACAGCCTCAACCATTTTGTTCGTGCCGCTCTATACTTCAACACCCAGTCACGACCCGATTCCCTGGCGCCTGTTGTCCAGTTTGTAAAAGAAGATATCGTCCATCTGCTGGAAACTTTTCAATGGCAACAATAGCGGCAGGTATTTCACATCACTTGGGTTCACTTCCTCTGGAAAATCATTCATCTTGGAGGCTGCTCCCTTCGGTTATTCGATGGCGTATCCCATCTTTATATTTGCTTTTTTTTGCCCTCATACTCGCGCAACCTGCTTCTTCATGGAGTCAATCCGGCCGACCACCACTCACTGGACAGGGTGCAGGCGGACTAGGTGGTGGTGGGCGGGCGTCTGGCAGTGGCAGTAGTAGCGGAGGTGGTGGCGGTAACAATCAGCAACAGCTGCAACTTCCGGATACTTTTGGGCTGTTTGCGCTCTACGCCGATGCACCACTTGAAGAAACTGCATTTTCTGATTCCCTGTTGCGCAATTTTCAGCAATACGACCCGACAAGACGCCAAGTATTCGATGATCGTCATCTCGGTATTTTAGGCTCTGCACACCAATCTATTGTCTATCAACCCTGGCTGCGAAATGGCTTTGCTGTAGGATTACGACAGTATGAACGCTACCAGATAAATGGTCGGACCATGCCCTATTTTAGGTTGCAACGTCCCCATACGCTGCTCTCCTATGTACAGGGTTCTGAACAAGAAGACGGCTTCCTGACAGCCCGCTTTAGCAGAAATTTTTCTGACGGCATCAATTTTGTGGTTGATTACAGCCGGATCAGCCAGATTGGTACGGTTGATCAGTACCCCAATCAACAAAACAGAAGTACAGCCATCGCTACTGGCCTGCGTCGTACGAGTAAAAATGGTCGCTACGATTCCTTTCTGAGTTTCGCAGCCAACACCACCGAGCATAAAGATAACGGAGGCATCCGAATCCCGCCAGCCGATGCCACCGAGTTTGCTACCCCCTCTTCAGCCACTGTTTTTTTGGCCGATGCACGTACGCGATATGCGCAACGCGAACTCATGTACACGCAATACTATCGCTTGGGAGGAAATAGGGATTCCACGGGGACTATCCACAGAGCCCTTAGCCTGATGCACCAGTTTGTTTACAATAACGCTACCTATAAATTTCGGGATGCCTTCGCCACAGTTGACTCCTTTTTCTATCAATATTGGTATCCTGCACTGCTTCCTGACGACAGAGGAGCTCGCTACTGGATTGATCATCGACTTATTGAAAATAGCTTTCAACTTATCACCTATAAACCTTCCCTCAACAAGTCAGGCAAAGGAGCTCAGACATCCCCTGATTTTCTACGGCTGGGCATCACGCACAAATACCACGATATTCGGCAGGAACCCATTGACAGCCTCATCAACAACCTGCTGCTGACTGGCAAGATGCAGTTTTCGCTTGGCAGTCGGCTCCGCCTTAAAGCAGACGGGCAACTAGACCTGTGGGATCAGGCTGGTGATTACCGAATTACGGGTGAACTATTGCTGGACCTCAAAAAAGTGGGTAACTGGCGATTCCGGCTCAACAACCAGCTGTACCTGCCTACTCTACTACAACACCAGCATTGGATAACGCAGCTTCCTGTTTGGCAGAATAACGATTTTGCGCGCACCCTTGAAACCAACCTGGGCGCCATTTACAATCTACCCGCTTCCAAGCTAGAAGTCGGTGGACACTATAACTTGATTAACAACTATATATATTTTGATACAACCGGACTGCCGCAGCAATTTTCAGCAGCCCTGAGTATCCTGCAGCTCAGCCTTCGAAAAGATTTCTCACTTGGACCCCTCGTCCTGAGCAATACGCTGGCATGGCAAAATAGCTCCTCAGAAGTATTGCGCCTCCCAGCCATTTTTGCTAAGCACAGTCTGTTTGTTGACAGCCGCCTGTTCAAAAATCTAGAAATTCAGGCAGGGATTGATGTCCGCTATACCACAAGCTATTTTGCAGACTACTATAATCCGCTGACCGGACAGTTTAACCGACAGAATAGACAAAAAGTAGGTTTTTTCCCCAATGCAGATCTTTTCTTTTCCATGAAAGTAACTTCCTTCCGTGCTTTCGTTAAGTGGGAAAATGCAACTGCAGCCATCCGCCCGGGCGAATGGCTGCAGTTGACAGCTTTTTATCCTTTTCCCGACGCAGCACTCCGCATCGGCATCCATTGGCGCATGCTAGACTAGTTGCTGACACTTTCTACTGCGCTACTACTGATTGTATGCCCAAGAAACAATGCATTCATCAGCAATTTATTACCTCCTTTCCAGTAGGAACGAAAGCTGGGATTGTCGGCCAGACAGATTACACGACCTGTACGCAGGCCACAAACAATTGCGGCAGCCGATTTACTGATGGTCTTAAGCGCATTGGCGTGTGCATAGCCACTCAGCAGAGGATTTTCGGGGTATAACAACGGAGTCGCGTACACATTTTTAGCGGGTTCAAAAAACAAGGTGCCCCGCCTGAAAACAGGCAATTGCGGCCGACCATATCCAAATAAAAGCGGATGGCTCAGATCCGCCTCTACTCCGAAAATTGCTCCTGAAATCCCTTTACTTCCCGCTTCTTCGGATATATTACCATAGGGAAGTCTCGTATTAGCGGCATAATCCGATGGGTTGGCTCTCACCGTTAGGCTGGCCAGTCCATTGTCAGCACACCACTTAGCCGCTCGCTGCTGTGCAATCAGGACATTCCCTTGCTGAACCCAGCCCTTGAGCGCCGACGCCCCGGCGGCACCTACGCTCCCGTAGCTTCCGTCGACCATAATGATTGCGTTGAAAGCCTGTAGGTTAGTCCTTGCCAACTCATCACCCTCAATTTTTGTGACAGGAATTCCAAAAAACTGATCAAGCAGATGCCATGCCTCTCCAGCATCATAGCTAGACACACCATCTCCCACAACAAGCCCTACCTTAGGCAGTCGCAATGTTTCGAAACTACCACTACCCAAATCAACTCCCTCCGTAGAAAGGCCCGTGCCGACGGCTATTATCGCGGCGCCTGTCTGCTCAACAACATTTCTCACAAGGCGATGAATCTGCTCCGCTGAAAAATCCCCCTGCTGCCATACAGGTACAAGCACTGTCCCTGGCGCATAAGTGCGCCCCTCTGCGGTGAACGCTGCCTGTGCTGATTTAAGCCTCAACCCTGCCTGCATAAGCATATAGGCGGCTTTGGGAGCATAATAATGCTCCCATGGCAACAAGTAGGCATACCCACTGGCGGCAGGAGCTGCCGGCGGAGCTGGTTTTTCCCAGCTGGCGCCAACCGTCAGACGTTCTCCCTTTCCAACCAGCGTATATGGCAGGTTAAACGCCAGCGGCATAGTCCAAGTAGAAATATCGTAAAATAGACTGTCCGAAAAAGTCGTTGTAGATTCAAAAATTGCCCGTACAAGTGCGTACTGAGGCTGATCAAGTTTGACAAACAAAGCGTGACCTGAAACATAATTACGGCCATTTTTACTAAATGTACCCACTATTTGGTTGACAGCTATCTGATGCCGCCCCAGCATCTCTGCAAATTGAGACAGTCGCTCAGGATCTCCGTCATCTGCCACCACATATCCCATGCTGGCATCCTTACGACCTGCTTCACGCTGATCACGAAAATAGCTCCGCTGGTAGCGCAGCAAATCCTCCCGCAGTTCTACAGCAGCCCGTTGCGTGCTCAATGCCGTAGTTATCTGATTGCGGATAGTAAACGCGAAGCTCAGCGGCCCGTTTTCGGTATCCTGTAGGTGCCCACGGGAACTAGCCTGCTCAAAGAGAATACCCACACAACCCTGCAGATCGGGATAAGTACTGCCTTTACCTACATAAAAATCATCAAAACCCTCTTTGGTGTAGTAGAGTGATCCAATTTTATCAAGCGCTGCAGCATGATAGCGGCCGATGCGCTCGGTCAACTGCTGGTTGATAGCTGGTGTCAGCGGGTTCACACGACTGGGCTCGCCTGGCATGAAGAAAAAAGTAGCATTGGAACCCATCTCATGGTGATCCGTAAGAATATTGGGTCGCCATTCGTGAAACATCCGAATGCGCCCCTGACTTTCAGGATGCTGAACCGGCAGCCAGTCCCTGTTGAGGTCAAACCAGTAATGATTTGTACGTCCACCGGGCCATACCTCCCTATACTCCCTATCGGCAGGGTTAGAGGTCAGGTGTGCATTTTTGTGCATATTCGCCCAGGTAGAAAAACGTTGCATACCATCAGGATTGAGACAAGGATCCAGCAGGATGATTGTCTGCTGAAGCAAGCGGTCAATCTCCTCACTATTACCTGCCGCCAGATAATACGCCAGTAGTACCGCTGCATTGGCACCACTGGGTTCGTTCCCATGGATAGTAAACCCTTGGTTGATTACCAAAGGAACCTGGCTCATGTCGGGCTGTCTGTTTGCATCCGGATCACTAAACTGCAGATGCAGGGTGCGAAGTTCTTCTAGTCGGCTGTGATTGTCGGGTGATGTAACCACCAGGTATACCAACGGCCTCTGCTCGTGTGTGCGGCCGTACTCGCGGATACTTATGCGAGGAGAAAGTGCATCCAGCGTACGCAGGTAGGCAAGCTGCTGGTCATGTGACAGATGCCACTCGCCTATCTGCCAGCCAAAATAGTTTTCTGGCGTGGGTATAGCCGCATCATAGCCAATCGGCGGCAGGAAATACGTGATAGGCTGCTTTTGAGCCGACAGCCGGGATAAGCAAATTACTAACCCCAGCAAAAGAAAAATTCGAATTTTCATAGCGATCGCATATTTCAGTTTGGGTAAATATACGACCTCAATAGCTTAGCACCAACTGCAATGCTGCAAAGGAAACTCCAGACGCTG
>CAZYAO010000022.1:5969-15391 GCA_964645715.1 uncultured Saprospiraceae bacterium | reverse complement strand
CCATGCTGCGAAGACTGCCATTCTCCTGATATACCAGAAGCCACAGACTGACTTTCGACGGTAGACAAAGATATGAAAGAATGACCATTAACCAATTGTACTTGTTGGGTATCCCCTATGGCAACCATATAGCGCTGCTGAGATTCTTCGAAAGCGAGCAATAGTTCAGGTCCTAGTAGTCCCAACTCCACGGACCATCGCCCCTGCCGAAAGTACTGCTGCTCATAAGACCAGACGTAGGCTGTACCATCGGCCTCTAACTGCCAGTAAGCGCCATCATCCTGCTGCCAGAAGTGCGTTGACAAGACCTCCACAACAATAGATACAGGCGTTTCCCCCGATTTGGCCAATGAGCCTGCTGTGAGCCATGAGCTCCCGATAAGCGCCAACAACAAAAACGGAAGTTTACTAAGTGACATAATCTATGGATTGGTTTGCAATTTTATTTGCCTCTGTTCTTATTGATATAAAGACTCATGGCAATTACGATGGTTGCACCCTTCTATGTGTTAACATACAAAAACATTGTTTTGTTTTTTAGTTAAAAAATATTAATTTCGGATTAATATTTGTTTTAGCACTCTAAAAAACTTCCCTTGGTCGGATTCTTCTGTGGTTTTATCGATTAAGTCGCTGAAAAAGTCGATATTTGTAAGCATGATTATCAGCAGTCGCGGCATAGTTTTTCGCACACTCAAATACGGAGAAAGCAGCCTGATTCTGGATGTATACACGGAGGCGCTAGGTCTGCGATCCTACGTCTTCAGTGGTGTTCGCGCAGGGAAGTCGCGCGCACAGGCCGCACTCTGCCAGCTAACATACTTACTCGATATTATTGTCTATGAGCGTGAGGATAAGGAGTTGAACCGAATGAAAGAAGTACGCCCTGCGTATATTTACAATTCAATCCCCTTTGACATAAAAAAAAGCGCTGTAGGCCTGTTTATGCTTGAGGTGGCCCGTAAAACAATACGGGAACGTGAACGCAACCCCGAGCTTTTTGCTTATCTATGGCAACAGTTTTGCTTTCTTGACAGCAGTCAGCATCCTGTCAGTAACCTGCATTTGTCTTTTTTGTTGTCCTTGGCGCCCTATTTAGGATTTGCACCAATGAATAACTTCAGCGATAATTGTTCCTACTTTAATCTACGGGAAGGTATTTTTGAGCAACATCCTCCCGTCGATCATCTATGGTTTTTTGATCCTTCGCAAAGTATGTTGTTACACCAGCTACTCAATACACCCTGCGAGGCCTGCCACGAAATATCCATCACTCGTACAGAAAGGCAACACTTGCTCGACGGGCTGCTGGAGTACTATCGTTTTCATACCGACAGTCTGCACCACCTTAATACACATCAGATTTTTAAAGAAGTTTTAGGTTAGTTACTTTTATATGTGGCCTCACGGCCAAAAGGGTGGTATGGCTTTCAACCATCTTCTAAAGAAGAGGATTCAGAAAAATGCAAATACAACCTTCTCAGATCTTCTTATTAGACATTCGCATTATACTCTTCCTTATCAGGTCGAGGGCGTACACAGAAGCCAATTGAATGTTTTTAATACGGTCTTTACCAAGCAGTAGCTGCCTGCTACGCGTCTCATTGGCAGTACTAATTGCCAGCCACACAGTGCCCACCGGTTTATCTGGAGTACCTCCCTCAGGACCGGCAATACCCGAAATAGCCAAGGCGATATCAACCGCCAGTCGCTGGCGCGCGCCATCTGCCATAGCCTTTACCACCTGTTCACTCACAGCCCCGTGTGCATGGATTTCCTCATAGGGAACCCCTAGCAGGCTCATTTTTACAGCATTTCCATAGGCTACTATACTTCCCATAAAATAGGCAGAACTTCCGGGCACGCTGGTCAGCAAGTGAGCCAAATACCCCCCTGTACAACTCTCAGCTGTTGCGACCCGCAGCCCCGCTTCTTTAAGCATACTTCCTACAGCCTCTTCCAGTCGCTGATTACCCTCTCCAAAGATCAGGTCCCCCAAGCGGGCCATCAGCCGATTCTTCCAGCCATCCAATTCATAAGCCAGCTGCTGTTCGTTAGCGCCACGCCCAGTTAGCCGCAGTCGTACCTGCCCCAGATTAGGCAGATAAGCCAGGCGAATGTGCGGTGGTAAAGCGTCCTCTATGTCTGCTATTCGCTCTGCCAAGATCGTCTCGCCCTCCCCTACTGTCAGGATTGTCCGGTGCAGGATGGGCTCACCCCCAAAGCGGGCCGAAAGACGAGGCATCACAGCTTCTGTCATGAGGTGTTCCATTTCGTAAGGAACCCCGGGCATGGACACCACCACTGTCTGCCCGTATTCCATCCATAAACCAGGTGCCGTACCTTGGTAGTTGGTAAGTACCTCTGCATTGGCTGGCAGCAGACACTGCTCTTTGTGAGCCTCCGTTGTCGGCCGGTTGAACCGTGCAAAAATACGCGTAAGCCGCTCGAAGGTAGGCGGATGAAAAGCCAGTTCAACACCAAAAAAAGCTGCCAGTGCTTTTTTAGTAACATCATCCTTTGTCGGACCCAGTCCGCCGGTGAGCAAAACCGCATCGGCTCCCTTCACTGCCTGCTGCAAAGCATCCAAAATCTGGCCATGATCGTCTCCGATAGTAGTTACCTGCACCAGACGTGCGCCTATTAGGTTGAGCTGCTGCCCCATCCAAGCGGCATTGGTATTGACAATCTGGCCGATGAGAATCTCATCTCCGATATTGATAAGATGAATGCGCATGACAAACACAATTAATAGACACCCAGCATTACCATCCCCGAAGAGTCCGGCAGCCTGTACCATCGTTATTTTACCAAGATTTGGAGCGTCCCCCGTCAACCGTCAGGTTAGTACCAGTGATATAGGCCGCTGCGGGGCTGGCCAAAAAAGCAGCAGCAGCGGCAATTTCTGAAGCAGCTGCAAAACGCTGCATAGGAATTTCTTCCTGCATCTCTGCAGCAATGGCTGCTGCCGAGCGTCCGCTCTTCTGCGCCAGGTTGTTGATGATCTCCTGCAGCCGATCCGTATCGGTGGCTCCCGGCAGCACGTTGTTGACCGTGATACCCTCGGCCGCAAGCTCATTGGCCAGCGTTTTCGCCCAATTGGCTACAGCCGCCCGCACCGTATTGGATACGCCCAGATTGGGCAAAGGCGCTTTTACAGATGTGGAGATGATATTGACAATACGGCCATAGCCTGCTTTTCGCATCCCCGGCAGCACCGCCTGCACCAGTAAGTGATTACA
The DNA here is from genome assembly GCA_964645715.1 of uncultured Saprospiraceae bacterium. Classification (GTDB taxonomy): domain Bacteria; phylum Bacteroidota; class Bacteroidia; order Chitinophagales; family Saprospiraceae; genus JAUMBM01. Next base: position 12,149 of record CAZYAO010000022.1, on the reverse strand, counting down.
GATAAGGTGATTGTGAAAAGCCTGTGCCAGCTGATCTGTACCTGCCTCTGGCAGCGGCCCGGAAGCAGGCCCGCCTGTATTATTTATCAGGATGTGTATATCCTTCGCCGACGTCAAGGCCGACACCCGCTTCCGCAGGTCGGTACTGTCGGCAAAATCAGCCTGTAAAAAATCGTGTTTCTGCCCCTTGCTGTGGTCTAGTTCGCAGACAACAGCAGCCAACGCGCTGGCCGAACGGGCGACCAGCGTGACATTGGCACCCAACAAGGCAAGTTCAAGAGCGATAGCTTTCCCTATACCCTTGCTGCTGCCACATACCAATGCGTTTTTTCCGGTTAAATCTAGGTTCATTGATGAATGTGCTGTATTTTGGCCTAAAAATAAGGCTTTGCCACGACACGCGAGCTACAAACTAATTAAAACTGTCCATTTATGGCCATCAGCAAACCATTTAATCTGAAAGGCTGGATAGCGGAAAACCGCCACCTCCTCAAACCGCCTGTTGGCAATCACCAGCTATACAAAGGCAACGATGATTATATCGTCATGGTCGTAGGAGGTCCCAATGGCCGCAAAGACTATCACTGGGAGGAAGGCGAGGAGCTTTTCTACCAAGTCGAAGGTGATATCAGTGTCAAGATTATCAATGAAGAGGGACAACCTGAAACTATCCATATCCGGGAGGGAGAGATGTTTCTACTTCCTGCCCGCATTCCCCACTCACCACAACGCCCCCCTAACACTGTCGGACTTGTTATTGAGCGCTACCGCAAACCAGGCGAAATTGACAAGCTCCTTTGGTTTTGTGAAAGTTGTAATCATCCCCTGCACGAGGCAGGTTTTCCCTTAGAGGATATAGGTACCCAAATAAAAGCTGCCATTCAGGCATTTATGGCTGATGAAAGTCTGCGTACTTGTCGCCATTGTGGTACCGTTATGCAACCCGGTTGATGCATGGCTACTTATTTTGCCTCTGATTTTCACTTGGGCGTTGATGCCCGCCTGTCAAGTGCCGAGCGCGAAAAGCAAATCGTACGATGGCTTGACCAAATTGCAGATAAGGCAGATGCTATCTATCTCGTCGGGGATTTGTTTGATTTTTGGTTTGAATACGCAACCGTTATACCCAAAGGCTATACCCGTTTGCTGGGTCAACTGGCAGCACTGCGGGATGCGGGTATACCAATTTATTTTTTTACCGGCAACCATGATATGTGGATGTTTGGCTACTTCGAACAAGAACTAGGCATCCCCATCTATCGCAGTCCCATCATCCGGGAAATCGATGGCAAAAAATACTACATTGGTCATGGAGATGGTCTCGGACCAGGTGACTACGGTTATAAGTTCATCAAACAGGTTTTCGCTAACCCATTAAGTCAGTGGATGTTTGCAAGACTACATCCCAATTTTGGCATCCGACTGGCACAATACTTCTCGGGAAGCAGCCGGCAGTCCAATCCGAGTCCGCAGGTTTTTCTCGGCGAAGAGCAGGAGTGGCTGGCTGTGTACGCGCAGCAAAAAATCGAGCAAATTCCTGACATAGATTATTTTATTTTCGGACACCGACACCTGCCTATCGATTTTCTCCTGCGCAACGGCCGCAGCCGCTACCTGAACTTGGGCGAATGGCTCTATCATAATAGTTATATCGTAGCGGAGCAAGGACAGGTGCAGCATCTTTTTTTTGAAAACAAACAGGGCTGTGTCTTCGGCAGGCAAATGGTCTAGTTCTTTCTCCAAGACCATAATCCGGCAGTTCCTCTGTTACTGACAAATCGGCACACTAAGCGACTAATTCCATGGAATCCTTGCCTGACAGAATTATTGGCGATTATATCGGCCAGCGGCCTGGTCCGCTGGTAGTCGTTTTTGGCGGCATTCACGGCAACGAACCCGCCGGCGTTGAAGCGCTAAAAACGCTATTTGATCTCCTCCACCTTGAACCTGGCTACAACCCCGGTTTTCAGTTTTCTGGCAGACTACTGGCGCTGCGCGGCAACCGACGCGCGCTGCAGAAAGGTAAACGATTTATTGACAAAGACCTCAATAGATTCTGGCTGTCTCAGCATCTGCAACAGCTACAAAATCTAACCCCCGGAAGCAACCCTGCAGATGCAGAGGATCGGGAGTTGCTGGAAGTACTGGATTTGATTTGGCAGACGATTACTTCTTACCAGCCGCAACACATGTATGTGCTGGATCTCCATACAACCAGCACGCATGGAGGGATATTTACCATTACCTCCGACCACGAAGAGAGTATCCGCCTGGCTATACAGCTCCACGCACCCGTAATTACAGGGGTGCTGCGCGGACTTTCGGGCACCACACTGCACCATTTTACCAGCGAGCACTACCCCTGTCACACCGTGGCACTCTCTTTTGAGGCAGGCCAGCACGATGATCCCGTATCGGTACAACGTGCTATTGCAGCCATCATCAATCTCCTGCGATCAGTAGGATGTGTGAGGGCAGAAGATGTAGAAAACAAACACGATCAGCTACTCATAGCCTACAGTGCCGGACTACCCAAGGTGGCCGAGCTCGTCTACACACACCGTATACCTACTGGCAGCCAATTTCGTATGCAACCGGGTTATGTCAACTTCCAGCCGGTCAAAGCAGGAGAATTACTCGCCTTTCAGGACGGAGAGGCAATTTACTGCCCTTTCGATGCTCACATACTTATGCCTTTGTACCAACCCCAAGGCGAAGATGGTTTTTTTCTTGTACACCCTCTTAGATCACCCAAAACCAAAACGCAGGGTAATTCCCTCTCAGAGTAATGCTGGGTACGCATTTACACGAGCCCCCCTCACAGAAAAATAATTTCTTTTAGACCAAAAGAAGACTCGCCCTGCGCGTGCAGCAGGCGCAGCTTCCCAAAAGCATCTACCCCCACAATACGTCCCCAAAGGCGCTCGCCCGAGGGAAGCTCATACCAGTAATCCTCCCCGAAACGATACAGCCTGTTGAGATAATCGCGCAAAATGATGTCTTTTTCACCCGCCCGCAATTGTAGATAACGCCTTTCGAGCGCTTGGCACAAGCCGGCCAGCAGCAATTCTCTGTCAAAGCTATGGCCCAAGGCCAGCGCAAGCGATGTGGCCATAGACAACGAAGGATCAAAATTTTGCTGGTTGACATTCAGGCCAATACCTACCACTGACCATTGTATGCGACTCCCCTGCAGGCTATTTTGCACCAGCAACCCACCTGCTTTTTTACCATTTATATATATGTCGTTGGGCCATTTAACCGCAGGCAGGCTGCCCGCCAGCAACCCCACAGCGTCTGAAACGGCCAGCGAAAAAACCTGATTCAGTAAAAAAGATGCGCGCGCAGGCACAAAAGAAGGGTATAAAATAACGCTCATGAGCAGGTTACTACCTGCCGTTGCTTGCCAGACACTGCCAATTTGTCCTCTGCCTGCCCATTGATAATCAGCCGTTATGACAGTTCCCTCCGCTGGCTTGGTTTTTGATAGTAGTTCTATCGCGTAATCATTGGTGGATGCCAGCCGGGAGAAATCGTGTCGCGTTTTTCCAATAAATAGTGTGTCCAAAATATCCAAGTTGGAATTAATTGATAGGTTGCGTACTTTTACATTTGGTAAATACATTACAAAACTAAAAAATTGAGCTCTTTTGAATTCAGTAGTTGAGCCCAAAACAGTTGCTATAAGTCAGGAAGAGATCAATGATCTGATTATTGACAGCATACAGGACATCAAAGGTAAGCATATCCTAAAGCTGGATCTTCGCCGGCTTCATGATTCTCCCACAGATTTTTTCATCATTTGTGAAGGTGACTCCACAACGCAGGTACGTGCTATAACAGACAATATAAGGCGCAGGCTGCGTGAAGAAATTCAAATGGCCCCTCTCCATGTAGAAGGAGAACGCTCTGCTGCCTGGATTTGCATGGACTACTTCAATACTGTGGTACATATTTTTCACAAAGAAACGCGTAAGTATTACGAACTGGAAGATCTCTGGAGTGATGCACGCCTGACCGAGTACGAAACCCTGTAAGTAACGACAGCCAGCCCGAAGTGTTACAGCTTCAGATACAATTGCACAATACACACTGGCGAAAAAGCGTCTTTCGTTTGATAAAAAAACACAAAGGGCGCAATTACTGCGCTTTGCTGCTCCCCAAGCAAACGAATCGCTTTTTTATGTGTTTATTGTAATTAAAATACATCATTTCGCCCCAAGCCTCGGCCGGGTGTAAAATAGAGAAGTCGAAATGGAGAATGACAACAACAACAAGCAGCCTTCCGGTGGCGGATCTCGTATTGGTTCCTACTGGGTATACGCGCTTATTGGCATAGTTTTGATAGCCCTTAATATCCTCAGTTTTTCTGAGGGACAGAATGAACCCATCACGCAAAGCCGCCTCAAGTCCATGATTGCCGACAATGCGGTTGAAAAGGTCGTCATTATCAGCAACCAAAACAGGGCGCACGTCTACCTTTTTAAAGAAAAACTACAGGAGTCGGCCTATTCCGATGCCAAAAAGCCCTCCGGTTTCAGCAATAATCGCTTCAACTACTGGTTGAAGATTGGCTCTGTTGACTCCTTCGTGGCTTTTCTGCAGGATACCAAGAACGAAATTGGCATCGAAACGAACGTGGTCTACACGGAGAAAGGCAAAATCATGGAGAATATTCTCAGTTTTATTCTCCCTATCATCATTATTGCTTTTATCTGGATTATCATCATGCGCCGTGTAGGGGGAGGCGCCGGCGGGCCAGGCGCACAGATTTTTAATATTGGAAAAAGCAAAGCCACTCTTTTTGACCAAAACAGCCGTGTTGATATCACTTTCGCTGATGTTGCCGGCCTCGATGAAGCCAAGGAAGAAGTCATGGAGGTAGTGGATTTTCTCAAAAATCCCAAAAAATATACCTCGCTGGGGGGTAAAATCCCTAAGGGCGTGCTTCTGGTAGGTCCTCCGGGTACCGGCAAAACGCTGCTCGCCAAGGCTGTCGCCGGCGAAGCAGGCGTGCCTTTCTTCTCTATGTCAGGCTCCGATTTTGTCGAAATGTTTGTGGGCGTGGGCGCTTCACGTGTACGTGATCTGTTCAAGCAGGCGCGCGAAAAAGCACCCTGCATCGTTTTTATCGATGAAATTGACGCCATTGGCCGCGCACGCGGCCGCGGCGGCTTCCAGGGAGGTAATGATGAGCGTGAAAACACCCTCAACCAGCTCCTGGTGGAAATGGACGGCTTTAGCACTGACAAGGGCGTCATACTCATGGCGGCTACCAACCGCCCGGATGTCCTCGACTCAGCGCTGCTGCGCCCAGGTCGCTTTGACCGGCAAATCAGTATCGATCGCCCTGATCTGAAAGGACGTGCGGCTATCTTCAATGTACACCTTAAAAACATTAAGTGCTCCGAAGAAATCAATGCTGAAGTACTGGCTGAGATGACACCTGGCTTTGCCGGTGCCGAAATTGCTAATTTGTGCAATGAAGCAGCGCTCATCGCAGCCCGACGCAATAAAAAATCCATCGATCTGGACGATTTCAATTATGCACTCGACAAGGTCATTGGTGGATTGGAAAAGAAGAATAAGATAATCTCTCCCGAAGAGAAAAAAATCATCGCCTACCACGAGGCTGGTCATGCGCTCTGCGGCTGGTATCTCGAGCACGCCATGCCGCTGCTGAAAGTCACCATCGTTCCCAGAGGTGTAGCGGCACTAGGGTATGCACAATATCTACCCAAGGAGCAATACATCATACGCACCGAGCAGCTGCTCGACCAGATGTGTATGACCTTCGGTGGTCGTGCCGCTGAACAGGTGGTCTTCAGTAAAATCAGTACAGGTGCGCAGAACGATCTCGATCGCGTAACTAAGATGGCCTATGATATGATTACCATTTATGGTATGAATGATTCCGTAGGTCAGGTCAGTTTTTATGGTATGTCGCAGGATACTTTCCAGCGTCCTTATTCCGATCAGACGGCAACGCTTATCGATAACCAGGTAAGACAACTGGTAGAGTCTCAGTATCAGCGTGCTCAGCAGTTACTGACAGAAAAACGGGATCAACTCGAAACTTTGGCTAATGCCCTGCTGGAAAAAGAGGTGATTCTCAAGTCCGATATTGTTCGCCTCATCGGTTCGCGTCCCTTCGATACAGAAGAGAGCCCGCAGAACGGA
>CAZYAO010000022.1:3152-5869 GCA_964645715.1 uncultured Saprospiraceae bacterium | reverse complement strand
TCCGGCAAATCAGCCCACAGAGCCTCTGCATAGGGCTTAATGGTCGGCTCTTCTTCGGTAAGTGCCAGTTTGTGTCTGATGAAGGCATTCATGTGGCTATCTGCACAGTGATGTACCAGCTGCCGAATCGTCCAGCCCCCGGGTCTGTAGGGAGTATCCAATTGCTGTGCCGACCACCCCATCACAGCGGTCTGCAACGCCGCAGGAAAAGACGCAATGATGGTTATTGATTTGTCAATCTCATCAACTGTTATTGTTACCGGCTCTTCGTACCGACCAATTGGATATCGTAGCTTATCAATATTCATACGATTATTTTCACGTAATCAAAAATTAGACTTGTCAATTTCTTTTAATACTTCCCCCAACTGCTCCAGCATGAAGTCGGCCTGAGCAAAAGTCAGGCTCATCGGTGGTTTTATTTTTAGCACATTGTGCAATGGTCCGTCGCTACTCATCAGCACCCCTTTGTCTTTCATCCTGTTGATCAGGTAGTCTGTTGCTGCAGTCGCCGGACTAAGGCTGGCAGTTTCTTTGACCATTTCAACGCCCAAAAACAGGCCATCCCCTCTGATATCCCCCAACAAACTATACCTTTGCTGCATCTCCTGCAGGCCTTTTTTCAAATACATCCCTAGCCGCAGGGCATGCTCCTGCAGGCCTTCTTCCTGCACAACCCGTAATACGGCACGCCCGGCTGCACAAGATACAGGATTACCTCCAAAAGTATTGAAGTACTCCATCCCATTGTCAAAGGCATCTGCTACCGCCCGAGTTGTCACTACTACACCTAAGGGGTGACCGTTGCCAACAGGCTTGCCCAGTGTAACAATATCTGGTACCACTGAATGCATCCCAAATCCCCAAAAGGATTTTCCCATTCGCCCCATGCCTACCTGTACTTCATCGGCAATGCAAAGCCCCCCAGCTGCCCGCACCTGCGCATATACTGCAGCAAGATAGCCGGCCGGCAAAGGGATCTGTCCTGCGCAACTGAGCATACTCTCAGCAATAAAGCCTGCCGGACGACGACCCGATGCTTGTAAAAGACGGATAATTTCCGCCGCACTGGCTGCGTATTTTACTGCAGCATCTTCTCCTTTCCATGCACCCCGGAAGGTGTCCGGTACGGGTAATACATGTGCATATGCCGATCGGCCGCTGCCTCCTTTGCCATCAAATTTGTAGGAACTGATTTCTACACAGCCCAATGTATTACCATGATATCCGCTCTCCATGACCAACATATCCCGCTGACCGCTATAGGTCCGAGCCATCCTGATTGCCAGTTCATTGGCTTCACTGCCTGAATTAACGAAATAGCACACACTCAGTGGCTGTGGGAAAGTAGTCAGCAGCTCCTCAGCAAATTCAACGATTTGGGCGTGCAGGTAGCGCGTATTCGTATTCAGCACTGCCTGCTGCTCATTGATCGCCTTCACTACTGCCGGGTGCTGGTGCCCCAGATGAGCCACATTGTTGACCGTATCCAGATACCGGCGGGCAGTTTCATCATACAGGTAAGTGCCAAAACCCCTCACCATTTGCAGTGGCTGCCGATAGGACAGGCTCAGGTTGGGCCCCAGATGCCGACGACGCCTGTCAAGCAATGTTGCTGATGCTGACCTGGACAACATACCGCTCTGCACCGGATAATATTTCCGCAACCAGTCCGACGGGTCCGGACAGATGCGCAGCCAAACTGCCGCCTCACCGGGAAAAGCAACTCCCGGAAAATCTCCCTCCTTACCCAACAGATCCAGCACAATTTGAAAATGCAGGTGGGGGGGCCAATTGCCATTTTCTGGCGGCGGGCCTATGTGAGCAATGCAATCTCCTTTTTGTATCCACTGCCCCTGCCGCAGAGAAGGCAAATCTACCCTGCTCAGATGCCCGTAGAGCGTATAAAAATACTGGCCATCGCCCATACTGTGCTCCAGTATGATTGTCGGGCCATAGTCATTGTCACTTGCATTGTCCTGAAAACTATGTACCCTTCCTTCCCAAGGCGCATACACAGGTGTCCCTGCTGCCGCCCACAGATCAAGCCCCAAATGTACACTTCGCCATCTCTGCCCATCATTGGCAGCAACACTATAGGCATCACTTGTGTAGAAAGGCCGCACCTCTCCATAACCTCCTATACCCAGCCGACTACCTGCATCTGCCAGCATCTGGTCAATTTTGCGGCTAAATACGGCTACATCCCCAAAAATGTCGTTGCCGCCCAAGGCGGTACTGCCCACACTCAGATCAAGCTGTGTAACAGGTTCCAGCACGGGTAGCAAGGCTGCAGGATCTGAGTCCTTACACCACTGATCAAATACAACACGTGCCGGACAGGCCTCCAATCCTACTGCATCACGAAATGTATAGTAGGCCAGAGCAGGAGGAATCGCACGCAAACGGCGAAGCATGGCCCAGGCCGCCGCCTCGCTCACAAGCAAGTACGCATTCGTCCTCGCCTCCTCACGGCTCATGGCCGAATTGACCACACTAACGCACAAACGAATAGCTATCAACGGAAAAAGCACCAATAACTCTGCCTCACTAAGCGCATACCGCCGGTGAAATCCTCTAACCAACGAACAAGCCGCCGCCAGAAAGTCTTCCTTACCCATACAGGCATAAGCCGCCGCAATCGCCAACTCATTGATCTGCTCACTATACACCGCATCACCAAAATCAATCAACCCCACGACCCGGCGGTCATAGCC
>CAZYAO010000022.1:0-3052 GCA_964645715.1 uncultured Saprospiraceae bacterium | reverse complement strand
ACATCTACCCACAAATCCCCCGCAAGCCAATACAGCACCCGCAACATCCTGTCACGTCCGCAGCTATCCGTTATCCTGCATATATCAGCTCCTTCAAGTGTCGGCATCAGCACCGGCAATTTCATTTCGCCCGCCTGCCTCGCCACATGCCTCAGCAAGGCATGCTGCATCTCCAACAGGTTCTCCTGCTCGTCCGCATGGGCAATTTTAACTACAAACGTTCTACCGTCCTCCGTATGCAACCGATAATTAAGATCCTTCTCTGCCGTGAGTTCTTGCAGATTTCCTCGCAAACCATACTGCCTGTGCAGCAATTGCTGCAAATTTTCCAACGCTATTTGCATAGCCATACGTTTGGCGTGTACTCAATAGACTTCCTGCAGTTAATCCCACAGAAAATATTTAAGTGTATTTTTTTGAAAAAAAAATCCCGGAAGCAGCCAAAGACTGCTTCCGGGACCAGAGGCTCCGTCGGCAATACCCCGTCCTCTTAACCCCTTGGCTAGCAAACCCATCGCCGCCAGAAAGTATAATTTCAGCCTAAAGGCCACCCGTTTTACTTGTCATCGCCAAAAAAAGCAAGTATCCTGTCCGCTAATTCAAGGCCTATATATGCCTGCGCCTCAATAGTAGATGCTCCTATGTGCGGCGTAACTGATATACGCGGATGATTGAGCAAGGCCGGCCGCGGATTCGGCTCATTCTCGAAAACATCAATGCCAGCACCCCCTATATGACCTGATTCAAGCGCCTCCAACAACGCCTCTTCATCCACAATCCCACCCCGGGATGTGTTGATGATGATCGATCCCTGCTTCATCTTGGCAATTTCATTCTTACCAATAAGCGCACCATTGGATGCGGGCACGTGCAGCGTGAGATAATCGCTAGTGGTAAGTACCTCCTCCATGTCAAATGTAGGTACATGAACAGATAACTTCACCGCGTCCATATTGAAAAGCTGAATGTTAATATCCGCTTCTTCAACAATCAAATCCACAGGCTTTACATTCATCCCCAAAGCCAGCCCAATACGAGCTACCTCTTGGCCTATACGACCAAATCCAATGATACCCAATGTCTTGCCGCGAAGCTGCCTGCCCTCGGAAAATTCTTCCTTGAGCTTCTTAAAAGTGCCTCCGGATAGCTCTCGGTTGGAGCGGTTCAGAAAACGTGCCAATGAAAAAATATGTGCAAAAGCAAGCTCCGCAACAGATGAAGAGGAGGCAGCGGGCGTATTCATCACGGCAATACCCTTGCTCTGCGCGTATTCGTAATCGATATTATCAAGACCCACCCCTCCTCTCGCAATAATCTTTAGCTTTGGGCAGGCATCAATCAGGTCTTTGCGAACTTTGGTAGCCGAACGGACGATGATGACATCGTAATCAGGCAGTACCTTGATAAGGTCTTCCTGAGGGACCTTCTCTGTGTCAACTTCATAACCAGCTTCTCCCAACAGCGTCAACGCATCAGGGTGAATACCATCATTTGCAAGAATCTTAATCATGACAGATTATTTTCCGGAGTTATATAAGGGGTAAGCAACCGAATAAATGTGTGTTGCCCAACGAACTTCCTTGCGAAAGCAATGCAAAGTAAAATATTTTCATTCACTCTGCCTTACAAAAGTAGCACTTATTTAGAGGATGATCAGTTTCTTAGAAATCGGAAAAAGATGTCTTTGCTGTGTCCCTGTAAGGCTTCTCAAGCAATTTTGTCGCAACCCACTGCACATAAGTCGAAAAATCCTCACACATCCTGTAAAAAAATGTATTTTTGGTTCATGATCGTCGACTTGTTTTGCATTCTGTCCGTTATCTTAGGTTTTTGGCTGGGATACCGCCGCGGTATCATCCGCACAGTCTTTTCCGTCCTTTCAGTGTTGTTCGGTATCATTGTAGCCGCCAAATTCAGCCCTGCGATGACGGATTTGCTCAATACGCTGGCAGGTAATGGTGAGCAGTCAAGCATTTTTACCCTGCTGGCAGGTATCTTGGCATCATTCGCACTGACCATGCTGCTCTTCAGGCTGCTCGGCAGAACCATCGAAGGCGCACTGGAGTCTTTCAACGTCAATGTTATCAACCAGATTGCCGGTGGAATCCTGATGGTTTTCATGGTCGTATTCCTCTACAGTCTGATTATCGCTTTTTCATCCCGGGCGAGACTTCTCAAAGAACCAACTAAAACAGAGTCGGTAACTTATACTTTTTTGGAAAAATACCCTGAAATCGCCTGGAATGTCAGTCGAAGATTCTGGCCTGTATTTGTAGAATTCTACGACTACATCATTGCTGTTGTAGACAAGATTGGCCACGAAACTTCAGATCCTTCCACCACCCCCAATCCGGAACAAAATGGTTCTGATTTCTTCGAGCTCCCGGAGGATCCTCGCTAGTATTCCCTTTTAATCCTTCAGCGATGCAAGACGGGTATGTGACTCTACAGAATCGATGCCCACAGACAGCTACAGGCGAAATTCTCACTCCAATCACATCCGGTTACCCCCCGTCTCTCCTCTTACCTGCCCTTCCAAAGGTAAACCGCCAGTCGCAACGAAAAAACAATGCTGGCAATCACACTGCCGACACCAAACAGTAGCATTTCTGTACGGATGTACTGCATCATCGAAAGCTGTTGCTCTCGCGGCAAACTCCCCACAATTGATAAAAATCCGTTCTCGTCCAGGTAGGTCTGAAAGAGGTTTATTTCCTGAATTAGCAGAAATACAGCAGGTATACTTAGGAATACCAACGCCAGATTGAGATAACGCTTACCCTGCAAAAAGGTATATTTTAACAAAAACAGATAACGAGTCAACGTGATGAAAACTGCCACAAAAACAATATTCACCCCGTAGAACGGAAATAACATCTGCAGTGCAGTATAGATGGGAAGCAATACCAGTGCTACCACAACAACAGTGGCAAGCCACCAGATAAGCTCCAGCCGCAGGTATAAATTATTCGATTCGTTCATCAGCTCATCATGATTTAGTATATCCCTAAAACGGCGAAGGCCCAGCCGTTGTGACGACTGAGCCTTCATA
>CAZYAO010000021.1:8221-67136 GCA_964645715.1 uncultured Saprospiraceae bacterium | reverse complement strand
TCCCGGCGAGCTATGTGTTCCCCGTACCGACCAACCCATGGTTTGCAGCCTTCCCTGAAGTGCTGAACTACAATAACCTGGGATCTGAGGTGCTGGGTGCTGACTTCATCGCTGTGAAGATAGGGGATGTCAACGGCAGTGCGCAGGCCAACCTGCTGGCCACGGAGGAGCGGAGCATGAACGGCCGCTTCGAACTGGAGGTAGCAGATGCAGCGCTGAAAGCCGGCGAAGTAGTGCGGGTAGCGGTACGGGCACGGGAACTTGCCAAAGTACAGGGCTACCAGTACACACTGCAGCTGAACACGACGGCAGCCACGATCGAACAGGTGATACCTGCCGCGGTGGGCGAGGCCCACTTGGGTCAGCGTTACCTGAGCGAAGGCAGTCTTACGAGCAGCTGGAACTGGTCGACAGGACAGGCCGACGGTAGTATCAGCGATGAAGACGTGCTGTATGAGCTGGTAATTCGTGCGAAGGCGAGTGTACGCCTGCGCGAGGTGCTGAGCATCAGCAGCCGCTATACGCTGGCAGAGGCCTATGGCCGCAGCGGAGAACTGAAGGAAGTGGGCCTTGCCTTTGTGCAGCCCGAAGCGATACAGTTGACAAACACGCTGTACCAGAACCAGCCGAATCCCTTTGTGGAAGAAACGGTGATACGTTTTTACCTGGCCAATGGGGGGCCAGTCACGCTGAGCCTGCAGGACGGCCTGGGCCGTACCTTGCAGGTGATGCAGGGCACTTTGGCAGCTGGCTACCACGAATACCGCGTGCGGGCGAGGGAACTGGGCATGACAGGCGTGGTGACCTATACCTTGCGCTGTGGTGAGTACACAGCGAGCAAGCGGATGATTGTAGTAGAATAGACGGGAAATATTGTAAGTTTTCTGAGGAAGCTGTTTTGAAACAGTCTTTGGTGGCGCAGCCACCAAAGACTGTTTCAAAACAGCTTCTTTTTTTTTTGAAAAAATTAGGTCAATAAGAGGTAAAAGGCGGACAGGTAGATGTTTGGGAAAGAAAGGGTAGCTCAGTATATAAATGTCAGGGGGTACGCATAAACTTTACAGAATGGTGATTGTATAACCAAAGCATATACTTAGTATTGCATTGATACATGCACTAATCTTTTAAAAAAATACGGACAATGAAAAACGGCTACTTCTCAATGACCAGAACCAGGGTTTTTTTTCAAAAAAACCGCATTTGGATCTACCCGATGGGTTTATTTGCGTTAACCTTGGGTATTCTGGGTAATTCTACTGGTGCGGGGCTCAATCAGGGAGCTGATCGTACAGGAGGAAGTCCTTTTGCGCAGGGATCCTGCAACAGTTGCCACTCAGGTGGGAGTAATTATAATCCTAGTTTGAGTGTACGTCTTCTTAGTACTACAGGACAGCAGGTTACCTCCTATGTACCTGGTATGAGCTATCAGCTGGAGGTTGTAGTAAACACGCAGACGGCAGCATCGCGCTACGGCTTTCAGGCGGTAGCACTCACTGGTAGTGCCAACACACAGGCAGGTAGTTTCAGTACAGCAACAGGTATTCGTGTTACCCCCATCAATAACCGACAGTATGCGGAGCAGGCTGTCAAAAGTTCATCAAATACCTTCCGTACGCCATGGACGGCACCTGCAGCGGGTAGCGGCGATGTACGATTTTATGCCGCTGGTCTGGCAACCAATAACAATGGAGGTACCAGTGGAGACGCAACGGCAAGTCTCAGCACGCCCTTTACAATAGCAGAGCTCACCTCATCGGACAATGAGGTAAGCAGGGTGAATTTTGCGGTAAAAGCATTTCCCAACCCTGTCAAAGATCAATTGACCATTGCATTAGAGGGGCACAGCAGTTTTTCTGCACAGGTAAACTTATACGATGCCAATGGCCGTTTGGTCAAAGGGGACCACAGGCTGATCGCGCCCGGCCAAAGCAACTGGACGATGGATGTACAGTGGTTACCAGCAGGCATGTACTGGTTGGAAATTAATGACGGTGTCGACAATGCAGTGCGTCTGCCTATCGTTAAGTAGCAGGTGGTGGTGCAGGGGAAAAACGCTGCCCGAATCGTTACCCTTTTGATTTTTTTTAAAAATCAAAAGGGTAACGATTGATTCAAAAATCTCTTTGTCGGCGACAGCCGACAAAGAGATTTTTGAGACGGCTTTATGCCAAATAGTAGCCACCATTCGGACAATTCAATCATTATTTTCAGGTAAATGACCTACGATAATTTCACCACCAGGGCGCAAGAAGCGATCATGCAGGCACAGCGGATAGCCGCCTCGATCGAACAGCAGCAAGTAGATACAACCCACCTGCTCAAAGGTATATTGGCAACAGACGAAACAGTGGCTGTTTTTCTGTTGACCAAGGCAGGGGTAGACGTACCCATACTGCAGTCAGCACTGGAGAAAATTATCCTCGAGTACCCCAAAGTAAAGGGGGTAGACAAGCAATACCTGACCAATGATGCCAACAGGGCATTGTCAAGAGCCAAGCATTTGCTCAATAGTTTTGGTGACGAGTATATCAGCATAGAGTTGATTCTGCTCGGTATTTTGGAAGGAACCGATCGCGGGGCAAGGCTTTTACGGGACGGAGGGGCAACCTTTGAGAAACTGAAAGCCTCAATCCTCGAGTTGCGCAAAGGGCGGAAGGTAGATCAGCAAGGGTCAGAGAGCAACTACCAGGCACTGCTCAAATTTGCGGTAAATCTCAATGAAAGAGCAGAGCACGGCAAACTGGATCCGATTGTTGGCAGGGATGAAGAGATACGCAGGGTGCTGCATATACTGTCGCGTCGGAAGAAAAATAATCCCATACTCGTGGGCGAAGCGGGGGTAGGCAAAACCGCCATTGTAGAAGGGATTGCCTGGCGTATTGTCAAAGGTGATGTGCCGGAGAATCTGCGCAGTAAGAAAATATTTGTGTTGGACATAGCCGGGCTTATAGCGGGCGCCAAATTTAAGGGAGAATTTGAAGAGCGGCTGAAAGGCGTGATTCAGGAGGTGACGGACGCCAACGGAGAGATAATCCTTTTTATAGACGAAATACATACGCTCATTGGCGCCGGAGGGGGTAATGGTGCCATTGACGCAGCCAATATACTTAAGCCTGCGCTTGCGCGCGGAGAGCTCCGCACCATAGGGGCTACTACGCTGGATGAGTACCAGAAATATTTTGAGCAGGACAAAGCCCTGGTGCGTCGCTTTCAGACGGTGAGGATAGAGGAGCCGGGGTTGGAGGATACAATCTCTATTCTGCGGGGTCTACAGGAAAGGTATGAGGTATACCACCGCATACAAATCCTCGATGAGGCGTTGGTTGCCGCGGCACAGCTTAGTCATCGTTACGTAGCAGATCGATTCCTGCCAGACAAGGCGATAGATCTCATCGATGAAGCAGCCGCAAAGTTGCGCCTTGAGCTTGATTCGGTACCTGACGAGGTAGACGAATGGGACAGGAAGGTGCGGCAGCTGGAAATTGAAAGGGAGGGCATCAAGCGCGAGCGCAATGAAGTCCAGCTGGCGGCGATCAATGGCATGATTGCGAATGCCAAGGAGCAGCGCGATGGTCTGCGGGCAGCGTGGCAGAGTGAAAAAGAACTGATTGATCAGCTTCAGACCATTAAAAAACAGCTTGACGAACTTGACCAGCAGGCTGAGCGTGCTGAAAGAAACAGCGATTTTGAGACGGTCGCCAAGATACGTTACGGCGAGCAGCAGCCCTTGCGCTCACAGCTCAAGGCAGTGGAAGAGGCCATCGAGCGACTGCCGGAACACCTGCGGTTTACCAATGAACAGGTGACGGCCAATGATATTGCAGCCGTAGTGAGCCGGTGGACGGGTATACCCGTTGCCAAAATGCTGCAGCAGGAGCGCGAGAAGATTCTGTACCTCGAAAAGGAACTTCAGCAGCGGGTGATAGGACAGCAGGAGGCTGTCACGGCGGTAGCCGATGCGGTTCGCCGCAGTCGTGCCGGGCTGCAGGATCAGGACAGGCCAGTGGGTTCTTTCATTTTTTTGGGTCCTACAGGGGTGGGAAAAACAGAGCTGGCAAAGGCGCTGGCGGAGGTACTGTTTGATGATGAAAAAGCGCTCACCCGCATTGATATGAGCGAGTATATGGAGCAACACGCAGTGAGCCGACTGGTGGGCGCTCCGCCGGGTTATGTTGGCTATGAGGAAGGAGGGCAGCTGACAGAGGCGCTCCGCCGCCGTCCCTACTCGGTTATCCTGCTCGACGAAATCGAAAAAGCCCATCCCGATACATTCAATCTTCTGCTGCAAGTGCTTGATGATGGCAGGCTTACCGATAGTAAGGGACGTGTTGCAGACTTTACCCACGCCATCATTATCATGACGTCCAACCTGGGGGCGGAGACAATACTTGAAAATTTTGAGGATTTGGAGGTATTGAGTGCGGTGAAGACCAAAGAAGTCGTGGAGACCACCCGGGAGGAAGTTTTTAGCCTGCTTAAGCAGCATCTGCGGCCGGAGTTTCTCAACCGCATTGACGACCGCATCATGTTCACACCGCTTTCCCGGGAGGATATTCAGCAGATATTGTTGCTGTTGCTCAAGAAAACAGATAAACTGTTGTCCCGGCAAGGGATGTCACTGCAACTTAGTAACGGGGCTCTCGGCTGGTTGGCCGAGCGGGGTTACGATCCTCAGTTTGGCGCCCGGCCCATGAAAAGGGCGTTGCAGCAACTGCTGGTTGACCCGCTGTCGAAAGAACTGTTGCGGGCCACCTTTGTATCGGGCGATACTATTTATGCAGATATGCACGAGGACGCGCTGGTTTTTAGCAAAGTGCCGCCCGACGCGGCCGCTGCGGCAGCTTTTTTACCCACCCCCACTCCCGAAGGGGAAGTAGCACCTGCGCGCCGGCGCCGGCGCAAAAAAGAAACAGAGCGCACAGCGGAGGTCGCAGCGCTGGAGCGTGCCACCGATGAGTTGTTGAGGGCAGTTGATGATTTTGAAGGGGGAGAAAAGAATGAGGATAATGCACCGGAGGGGCAGCCCTAAGCCAAGGTGATAAATGTTACGGGCTGTGTCGTCAGCACGCATTACTTTTGCAGTAAATTATCCGCCACATGCTTTCTATCGATCCTGCTTCTATCCCCACTGCGCAGTTGCATCAGTATCTTGTAAGTGCTGTGGCTCCCCGGCCTATTGCCTTTGTAAGTACCGTTGATGCCGAGGGGATACCCAATCTCGCGCCCTATAGCTTTTTCAATGTTTTTAGCTCCAATCCGCCTATTTGTGTCTTTTCGTCCAATCGCCGAGAGGTCAATAATACGACCAAGGATACGCTGCATAACATTCTGGCTACGCGGGAGTGTGTAATCAATATGGTAAGCCATGCGATTGTCCGGCAGATGGCACTATGCAGCATCAACTACCCGCCCACGGTCGATGAGTTCGAAATGGCAGGGCTGAGCCCGCTGCCTTCCAGCCTGGTAAAACCTGCCCGGGTGGCGGAAAGCCCTGTGCAGTTGGAGTGTAAAGTGCAGGATGTGATAACGCTCGGGGATAAGGGGGGAGCTGGCCATCTGATTATTTGCGAGATTGTAAAGTTGCACATACAGGAGTCGGTGCTGGATGAGCGAGGGCGTATTGACCCTCACAAAATAGACCTGATGGGGCGTATGGGGGCTGCTTACTATACTCGTGCCAGTGGAGAAGCAGTGGAAGTGATTTTTCAGGATATGACACAGATGGGCATCGGCTTTTCGCAGTTGCCGCCATCAGCGCGCAACAGTCGGGTACTCACCGGCAACGATCTGGGCTATCTGGCATCGCTGACAGCCGTGCCCCAGCACGAAAGTATAGAAGCAATAAAGAAACAGCCTGCTATTGAGGCGATTCTGCAGGAAGAGCGAGTGATTGATCGCCTGCACGAGCGAGCGCGGCAGGCGCTGGCCCAAAATGACCTGCCGACGGCGGGCAGTCTTGTATGGCTGGCAGAAGAACTGAGTCAGGCCTGAAGGAATACCTGCTAAGCTGTTGACAAACAGTCCGGACACCCTGCTTTTGATGATTCATGGGCGCTATAATCTACTGGTTCTGGCCCGGTGACGGCATATTTTCTCCGTTGGTAAGCAAATAATAGGTAAAAAATTTTACATTTGCTATTATTTCACCAACGATACGGGTTAATATGACAAACAATAACACAGCAGGAGCCGCTGCCACGGGGCACCCCAGGGGGCTTTATGTGCTCTTTTTCACGGAGATGTGGGAGCGCTTTAGCTACTATGGTATGCGCGCTATCTTCATCCTGTTCCTGACCAAGGCGCTGGTATTTAACAGCCAGGAGGCATCAAATATTTACGGAAGTTTCACGGGGCTTGTATACCTGACACCCTTGTTGGGTGGATATTTGTGCGACCGCTATCTAGGCAATCGACGGAGTATCCTGATCGGGGGTATCCTCATGGCCATCGGGCAGTTTATGATGTTTTTGTGCGGCAGCCTTCTGTCGAATCCTTCGTTGGCAACGACCATGATGTGGGCGGGGCTTACGGTGCTGATCGTTGGCAACGGTTTCTTCAAGCCCAATATCTCTACGATGGTAGGTCAGCTGTATCCGCAGGGTGACCGTCGGGTCGACAGTGCGTTCACCATTTTTTATATGGGGATCAACCTGGGAGCGTTCTTCTCTCCGCTGGTGTGTGGGGGATTGGGAGATACGGGCAATATTGCAGACTTCAAGTGGGGCTTTTTGGCAGCCGGCATTGGTATGGTCATCAGTACGATTTCTTTTGAGCTGCTAAAAAATAAGTACCTGGTAGGGCCTGATGGTGAGCCGGTTGGTATGCCTGTGCAAAAGCTGGATCTGAAAAACCTGCTGATTATCGTCGGGTCTTTGGTTGTTATCTTCTTCTTGCTTAGCTTCAAAAATCTTTTCAATAGCGATCTGGATGTTGTCGGTTACCTGATTTATGGTGCGATGATTATCATGCCGCTTATCATCATTCTTGACAAGTCGCTCACCAAAGAAGAGCGCTCACGCATTGCCGTAATCATAATCCTTGCGTTTTTTGTCATTTTCTTCTGGAGTGCTTTCGAGCAGGCGGGCGCTTCCCTGACATTGTTTGCAGACCAGCAGACCAACAGAAATATTGGCGGCTGGGTGATGCCTGCGAGCTGGTTTCAGTCAATCAATCCATTGGCTATCATTGTATTAGCTCCTTTGTTTACCCTCTTGTGGGATTTTCTTCACAAGCACAATGCTGAGCCCGCTTCTCCGATGAAGATGGCTTGGGGTCTGGCCCTGCTGTGCTTGGGATATGTGGTGATTGCCCTTGGTGTCAATGGTGTCGATAGTACAGTGAAGATCAGCATGTGGTGGCTGATTTCACTCTATATCCTCCACACTATGGGCGAGCTGTGCCTGTCACCGATTGGTCTGGCCATGGTGTCAAAGTTGGCTCCCCTGCGTTTTTCATCTTTGCTGATGGGCACTTGGTTTCTGGCCAACGCAGCCGCCAACAAGTTTGCAGGTACGCTGAGTGCACTCATCCCTGGTGGTGAAGGCGGCGAAGGGGGTCCGGCGACTACTAACTTCCTAGGCTATGAGATCACCAATCTCTACGAGTTTTTCACCGTGTTTATCGCCCTTACGGGTGTTGCTGCTGCCATCCTCTTCCTGATGAGCAGCATGCTGCGGCGCATGATGCACGGCATTAAGTAAGTATTTTTTAAAAAATATTTTTCAGAACGCTTATACGCGGCATCAGCCGCCAAGCGTTCATGAAGCATCAGTTCTTTCGCGTCAAAGTCTGGCATTTATGCCGGACTTTGACGTAATATACGGCAAGGTAGCAGCACTATCTGCGAAATCACCATATCCATGCAGCACAATGAAACAGCGGCAGCCGAACTGGCTGCCATCCAGCAGTTTGAAGGAAAATACCCCCGCCAGCTTTGGTACCTGTTCCTGTCAGAGATGTGGGAGCGCTTTTGTTTCTACGGGATGCGGGGCATGCTCACCATTTTTATGGTTGAGAAGCTGTTGCTGGATGACAAAACGGCCAACCTGCAGTACGGCGCTATACAGGCGTTTGTATATGCATTTACATTCATCGGAGGGCTTTTTGCCGATAAAATCCTGGGCTTTCGCAAGTCGCTATTTTGGGGTGGAAGTATGATGATTCTCGGTAATTTTATCATTGCTGCTGCGCCGGAGCAACTTTTTTACATTGGTATCTGCTTTACAATCATCGGTACGGGCTTTTTTAAGCCCAACATATCTACCATGGTGGGCGGGTTGTATCAGGATGGCGATGCTCGCCGCGATGCCGGGTTTGGGCTTTTCTATGCAGGTATCAACATTGGCGCCTTCCTGGGGGGCTTCCTGCTGGTATGGGTGGGAAAAACGCAGTCCTGGAGCCTCGCCTTTGCCTTGTCGGGCCTGGTGATGGTCGTGAGCCTGGCGATTTTCGTTTTTACCCAAAAGAGCCTGGGCCCCATTGGCAAGTCGCCCTTGCATCCCGATATGCCGGTGGCCAGGCGGCGGCTGCTGGAGTATGGTACCTATGCACTCACTTTGCTCAGCATTCCGTTGATTCTGCTGTTGGTCACCAACAGTGATTATACAGATCGGTTTATGTACATCATTGGGCCGGTTACATTGGTCTACCTGTTGGGGGAAATGCGTAAGTACTCTCCGGCGGAACGCAAACGCTTGCTGGCGGCGCTTATTTTTATCTTATTTTCGGTGCTGTTCTGGGCTTTTTTTGAGCAAAGTGGCGGGTCTCTCAACCTTTTTGCGCTCAACAACCTGCACGATGATCTGCTGGGCATGCATATTGATCCCAATGTCGTCAACAACTCGGCCAACGCGATTTTTGTGATCATATTCAGTCCGCTGATAGGACTACTGTGGGTATGGCTGAGCAAGCGTCGACTGGAGCCTGGCTATGGTGTCAAGTTTGGGCTGGGTTTTATTTTTCTGGCGCTGGCTTTTTATGTGTTCTACGCCACTATTTTTTATGCCGACAGCGAAGGCAAGACTTCGTTATTGGTCTTCACGATGGCCTATCTGGTCATTACTTTTGGAGAGCTGTGTCTTTCGCCCATAGGCTTGTCACTGATGACCAAATTGTCGCCCATGCCCATGCAGGGGCTCATGATGGGCATGTGGTTTCTCGCCAGCGCTTACGGGCAGTATGTAGCGGGTATTTTGGGTGCCAATATGAGTATCGCCAGCCCGGATGCTACGCCTATGGAAAAACTTATCGCCTATACGGAGGGGTATAAGCAACTGGCGTTGTATGCTGTCATAGCAGGCGGGGCTATGTTGCTTTTGAGCCCTTGGGTAAAAAAGCTTATGCAGGCCCGGGATTAGTGGGCGGGCTTTGGAGTGTTGTGTCACCATAAAGTTGCCTTTAGGCGGCTTGTCAATGACCAGGGTGGTGCTGAACATGGTCGTATCTCAGCTGTCGCTCACTGCCAATGTATCAGAAAGTGTATGGAAACAAATCAGGAACTACTGGATATAAGTTTTTTGCAACAGGCAATTGAGCAGGGTCGTTCCGGCATGCGTGCCAATCAGGGAGGGCCTTTCGGCTGTATTGTTGTAAAAGACGGACAGGTTATTGGCCGGGGCAACAACAAGGTTACAACGCATAACGACCCCACAGCTCATGCGGAGGTCGTGGCCATACGGGAGGCTTGTCAGTTCCTCAATTCTTTTCAGCTGGAAGGCTGTGTGCTGTACACTTCCTGTGAGCCTTGTCCGATGTGTCTGGGAGCCATCTATTGGGCGAGGCCAGACAGGATGGTGTTTGCTGCCTCCCGACTAGATGCTGCGTATGGGGGCTTCGATGACGATTTTATTTACCGAGAATTGGTGTTGCCACTGGAGCAGCGCAGCATTCCCACCCGCCAGCTGTTGCAGGCAGAGGCACGGCAGTTGTTTGACGAATGGCTCGTAAAACCGGATAAGGTGCCGTACTGACAGAAAAAGGACGTTGGTCAACTAAAAGGCAGTGTAACAACCGAGTGCCGCACCTAAGTCCCGTTGCTGTCTGCTAACGCCAAGGTGGTGGGGGTGGCAGTGTCTAATTGGGCATAACCTGACGAACGGAAGTAGCCTGCCAACGCCAATGTGGTTGAGGTGGCAGCTGATGCCGAGCGACACCTAGGCCCCGTCGCTGTCCATAGCCATAGCGCGGCTGTTGCCACCCTTGAATTTCCACAAAAACCATACCGCCACTGCAGTTCCGATAATAGTCGGATACAGCCATATGTAGGTCCACTGCCGACTGCCATCAGCCATACTGTGCAGATTGACCGTCTCTCCTGCCAGGTAGGCGCCAATCAGTGCACCGGATCCAAGGGTTAGAAAACTCACAAAGCCTTGTGCGGTGCTTCGCAGGTGTACGGGTACCCGTGTGTCGAGGTACATCTGCGCGGCCAAGGCCGACCAGCCATAGGCAACGCCGTGCAAGCCAATGCCTGCGTACAGCCACCAGGGAGCCTGCTCAGGGTGCCCCAGTGCAATCATTCCGTAGCGAACTCCCCAGCAAAGCAGACCGGTAAAGAGTAAGTAGCGGAAGGATATGCGGCTCAGCGCCCACGGCATCAACAGCATGACAACGGCTTCGGATACCTGTCCGAGCGTCATCAGCCCTGCCGGATTACGCACACCTATGTCCCGCAGGTAAGGCGTCACAAAGCTGTAATAGTAAGCATTGGGCAAACAGCACAGGATGAGCGCAATAAACAGTACAGACAGGGACGGATCCTTAATTAGTTTGCGCATGTCTTCGCTAAAAAAACCACGCGCCGAGCGCCCGCGTCCGGGCTGCGGCGGCGTAGCTGGCAGCGTCAGGCAGTAGGCCGAAAGTAAAAACCCTGCCACTGCGCCTATGCGAAGTTGTAAGTTGCTGGTTTCTAAAGACCAGTAACTTAGCGATAAGCCGGCCAGTATCCACGCCAAAGTGCCCCAGACGCGCACCCGTGGAAATTTTTTACCCGCATCCTGCAAGTGGTGAAAGCAAAATGCATTAGAGAGACTGAAGGTAGGCAAAAAAAATAGCGAGTTGAGTTGTATGAAAAAATAGAACCAGCCAAACTCGGTGACCAAAGATGCGCCCAACAAACAAACAGCACCCAGAAAATGCAGGCTGGCCAACAGCTTCTCGAGATTAAACCATCGGTCGGCCGCAAGGCCTACCCAAAAAGGGCTGATAGTGGCCGCAATGGCCGTACTTCCATATACAATGCCTACCTGCCGCCCACTAAACGATAAACTGTCAAGCATGTAGGCGCCCAGTGTAACCATCCAGCTTCCCCAGATCAGAAACTGCATAAACATCATTGCGGAAAGCCGCCAGGGAGGGGTTTGCATGTGTGTCCCGTCAATAACTTATGTGCATAAAGCCACAAGACTACTGCGGGAGTGCCTGCATAAGTTGCGAGATGGACTGCCGCAGTGTGTCTGCCGCTCGATTGTTGCGATCAATATTGGCCGACCAATTGTTGAGGAGGCTCGAGCTAAGCTGGAGGGTCTCCTGTAAGTTGCTTAGGTTGGCTTCTATATCGCCGTCAAAGTTACCCTTTTCGAGAGAATCCGAAAGTTCTTTTACAATGATGGACTTTGTGCGCCAGCCTATGCGAAAATTGTCCATCTCCTGTTGCTGGCTGCCCAGAGAACTCAACAGACTGCGCAGTTGCTGCTGTACGGAATCCAGCGTTCGTTGCTGCAACGGATTAGCAAAAATTGTGTCAGGCAGACTGACCGTCTGCTGCAGCTGCATTAGCTGCTCTACCTGAGCGTGCAGCTGCTGGTCTATGGTTTCCATTTGTTGGTTATTGACATCCCACTGCCGGCTGAGTCCTTCGATATTTTCACGGTACGGGTGGGTATTGCTGCAGGAAAAGAACAAACCGTAAATCGCGGTGAGCACAAACCATTTTTTCATGCTAGTTACTACATTTACATTGGTTTCAAAAAACATACACGGACTAAGGGGGCTATAGTGTACTAGCTATGGGACAATCATAATGGGTTAACTGCAATAACTTTTGCTGCTACAAAAATACACTACTTTGCCAAAGTAAGTGTATTTAAAACATTGTTTTTTATTAATTATCAATTAGATAGATGTTTTTTACATCTGTCAATGGGTGCCGAAACTGCTTGTGGGTTGCAAAAAAAAAGCTGCTGCTGCTGCCAATCGGGGCTGGTTATAGTAGCAGACAATAGCCGTACAGGGGCCGAAGACAGTGACCAGACCTAAATATTTACTTATCTTGTCCTCATATTAGGGAGGATCGCCTTGTACCGTCCAGGCTGCCTGCCATGAAGCCTTAACCAGCGCTGGGCCGCTCAAATAATAACCAAATTATCTATGATCGCATGCTGAAGATAGATATGCATACTCACATCGTGCCGGAGCATCTCCCCCGCTGGGCCGATAAATTTGGCTACGGGGGATTCATTCATCTGGAATCGCAGGGGTCAGGTACGGCCTGGATGATGAAGGGCGAGGAAAAGTTCAGACTCATTCAGTCTAACTGCTGGGATCCCGAAGAGCGAATTGCTGAATATGGCGAAAGGGGTGTGGCGGTT
Organism: uncultured Saprospiraceae bacterium; assembly: GCA_964645715.1. Classification (GTDB taxonomy): domain Bacteria; phylum Bacteroidota; class Bacteroidia; order Chitinophagales; family Saprospiraceae; genus JAUMBM01. Next base: position 54,549 of record CAZYAO010000021.1, on the reverse strand, counting down.
CAGGTCGTTTGTACCATTCCGGTGCTGTTTTCATATTGGGCAAAGCCACTGGATGCCTGGGATATTGCCCGTTTTCTCAACGATCACTTGGTTGAACTGGTGAGCCGGTATCCGAAACAATACATAGGGCTGGCAACTTTGCCCATGCAGGATACGGCGCTGGCCGTCCGGGAGCTGGAGCGATGCCACGCACTGGGCCTGCCAGGCATTCAGATTGGCTCCAACATCAATGATCTCAACCTCAATGAGCCCGTCTTCCTGCCCATCTTTGAAGCCTGCCAGGCACTCGGTATGGCTGTCTTCGTTCATCCATGGAATATGATGGGGTTTGAGCACATGCGCCGCTACTGGTTGCCATGGCTGGTAGGTATGCCTGCTGAAACCGCCAGGGCGGTTTGCAGCATGATTTTTGGAGGGGTTTTTGAAAAATTACCCAAGCTGCGTGTGTGCTTCGCGCACGCAGGAGGATCTTTTTTACCCACAATAGGCAGGATTCAGCACGGCTTTGACTGCCGACCCGATCTGGTAGCTGTTGACAATCACATCCCTCCCCGCGAGTACCTGGGGAAATTCTGGGTTGACGGGATTACACACGATGCTGCACTGCTGCGCTATATACTCGATATGATTGGCGACCAGCGCGTCTGTCTTGGCTCAGACTATCCTTTTCCTTTAGGGGATCTTACCATAGGAGCTTTCATAGATGAGATGGGGCTGTCAGAGGAGTCGCGCAGGCGAATATATGCTACCAACACGCTGGAGTGGCTGGGGCTGGATGCCAGCAACTATGCAGGCTAGTAAATTGCAGCACTTTGGGCAGCCGCAGCTACCCAAAGTGCTGCTTATTTTTCCTCAAACCAAAGACGGGTCCGCTCATCTTCCTCATCCGTATAACAGATGGTGATTTCTTCACCGGCCTTGATGGGGCGCACGCAATAGATATCTATCGTCTGGCTGTCGTAGTCCATTTCATAGACAGCATTGGGCTCCGAGGCGTGGTTGTACAGCGATCCGAATCCTAAAGCAATAGCCCCCAGCCCCTGCTCTCCCCAGATAAAATAATAATCGTGCAGCTGCGTCTGGTGGATGCGTTCCAAATCGGCAGCTGTCAGTATGATAACCGGACATATTTCAATCAGGCTGCCTTCTTCGATGGCCTCACCCGTGAATACGCCGCGTCCGCCCTTGCTGCTACTGGCCACATAAAGCGAAGGAATACGTGTTGACATACGGTTTATTCCATAGCAATAAGGAGGGCGTTTTTCTCAACAGCAACTCCTTTGGTGATTGTAACGGACTTTACAACGCCCTCGCCCGGCGCCTTGATGACATTCTCCATCTTCATAGCCTCGAGAATCAACAGCGGGGTATCTTTTTGTACCTGATCACCCGCCTGCACCAGCACATCAATAACCAGTCCTGGCATGGGCGCTTTGATGTCACGGGCAGCACTCACATGCACAACACCCAGACCAAGGAGCTCCACCATTTGGTCGTAGCGGTCAGCCAGACTGATGCGGTAAGATGCGCCATTGATTTTTACCTGCACATTTTTTTGGTGAAAATGTACAGCCTCAATTTCTGCTAAATAGGCTTTTCCTTCCAGCAAAATATGGTAAAGACCTTTTCCCGCAGGGGTAATGTCTGCAGCAGCAAGCTGCTCAGCGGAGAAGCTAAATTCGTTATTGACCTTTGCTGCGATGGCACGGCTGTTTTCCATTGGATTTGGTTTTTAGTAAGCAATCTGAAAAGGAGAAGCCAAATAGTAAAAACAGTGCAAAATACGAGTAAGCGCCCAATAAAGGTAGCACGGCTCAACCATTTGCTGCCCTGACCGTGCGCAATCAGTGGTGCATACGTCCGATTTTTGAGAGCATGATAGTCTCAAAAACAGAAAATATCGCGTACACGATAAATAAGGGAACGATAAACAACTTGCCTTCAGGTGCTACTGACTTGGTGTAAATCAGTACACTGATTGCAACCACCAGAATCTTTCCCATGGAAAAACCGAAAACAGTGTTTGAAAAATGATTTTTATTGTGGCTTTTAACCGTCTTCAATCCTGCAAAATAGGCCGTGATGGTGAGGAGGACAAAGGCACCCCACGCGCCCCAGGACAGGGGTTCATGTCCGGCAAAAATATTGATGCGATGGAGCAGTAGCAGCAGGACAGCAGCGAGGGCCGATGTGCCGCCAAGTTGTATAATAAACTGTCGATGAGTCATTTCAATTGGTCTTTGCCCTGATTGGGGCGGAAAAAATCTTTGAGGCTGCTGTACAGCGCAGCAACGATAGAGAGCAGGGACATTGCCACCGTCAGATAGGGTTTGGTATCCAGCACACGATCCAACTCGCGACCTGTCAGCACGCCCAGCAAGATGATGATCCCCATCTGGAATGCCATGCCCGAGTATTTGAGGTAATCGTTGGCCTGCTGTCGCCGCCTGGCTAGTTTGTCCTCTTCCTGTTGGTGCTGCCCCGGGGATGCCATGTTATGCAAGTGGTTTGTCGGCAGCTGCAGCTTCCCGGGCAATATTCATCTTACAAACGACATTGAAGACAGCACCCGGCTGTACAATCAACTTACCCGTAGACACATCCCCGTTGATGAAAGCTGTCTCCCGCACATTCAACAGTTCCTTAACTTCCAACACACCCTCAAACCTGCCTTCAATAACGGCATTCTGGCAGCTGATTTCTCCTTCAACGATGCCCGAAGGGCCTATTATGACTTTGGCGTCGCAATAAATTTTTCCTTTAACACTGCCGTCAATTCTGAAATCACTGTGAGCGTTGACAGTGCCTTCCAGCGTTGATCCCTGCACCAGACTGTTGAGCGAGGGACCTCCTGCGCTGGGTGCTGCCACGGCATTTTTATTCTTGGCCGCGTCCTGTTTATTACTGTTACCGAACATGTAAATATGTGATTGTAGTGAACAGATTTGCTAAGGTATAGCTTTTTCGTCATTATAACGAACTATGTTACTGCCAAATTGGAGTGGCGGAATCATTCTTCTTCATCTGCGGGGGCATAGTCCTCGCTTTCTCCGGGGTGCAGTGTTATCCAGAATTGGTTGACCTGATCGCCGCCCTGCAGGCAGACCTGCTGCAGGTTGAGTAATTCCAGCAGGCCCAAAAAAACAATGATGGCCTGTATCCTGTCAGTGCACACAGCAAAAATTTCGTCAAAACCAGCTTGCTCCTGCTGGCTTACCAAAGACAGAATGTGCTGCTGTGCTTCCTCAACACTGTAATTGAAGCGCACTACCCGGTGGATGCTCAGCTGCTGGTTGTTGTACTCCATCCGCTGGACAACGCGCTCAAAAGCCCGGAGCAGTTTAAACAAAGTCACAGACTCCATTTCTGCGTCAACCAGGGCTTTGGTAGCAATGGCCTGCAGTTCGTCGGCCGCATTCCCGCGGCTGTTGCGCAGAAACCGATTTTCCTCCAGCTGCCGCATGTCGTCAAGTACGCTTTTATAGCGCTTGTATTCCAACAGGCGTTCAACTAGCTCTTCGCGCGGATCAATTTCCCGGCCCTCTTCATCAACAGGCTTTCGGGGCAACAGCATTTTGGCTTTGATGCGGCAAAGTGTAGCAGCCACCAGAATAAATTCACTCGCAAGGTCTATGTTCATACGCTCCATCTGGCGTATGTATGCCAAAAAATCATTGGTGACCTGCGCGATAGGTATGTCGTAGATGTCCAGTTCATCGCGCTCAATGAAGAAGAGCAGCAGATCAAAAGGACCTTCGAAATGGGGCAGCCGAATGGTATAATTTGCAGCCATAGTTGTCATCAGAGCCTGTAAAGGTACAACCTTTTGGGTTCAAAAATGTTGTTATATGCTTGTTATTGCTCTTTGTCCGTCTACAATGCTATATTTGCCGCCATGATTGAAAAAGAAAAAGGCAAATTGTTTCTCATCCCTGTTCCGCTGGGAGAAGGCTCGTTGCACACAGTGCCGGCATACGTCCTGGACATTATCCGCGGGCTCGACGTCTTCGTAGTGGAAAAATTGCGCACTGCCAGGCAGTTTCTGCGGGAAGCGGGCTATACGGCCTCTTTCGATGATACCTTATTGTTTGAGTTGAATAAACGGACAGAGCCACAGTTGATTCCTTCATTCCTGGAACCGGCCTTGCAGGGGCGTAGTATCGGGCTGCTGTCGGAGGCCGGAGCTCCTGGGGTCGCTGATCCGGGCTCCCGACTGGTGCGTCTGGCGCACCGAAGAGAAATAGAAGTCATTCCTTTGGTGGGCCCTTCTTCTATCCTGCTCGCCCTCATGTCATCCGGACTCAATGGGCAAAAGTTTGCTTTTCATGGCTATCTGGAACTGAAGCGTCCGGATTTGGCCAAGGATTTGAAGAGGCTTGAAAATCAGTCTTCCAGAAACGGGGAGACGCAGATTTTTATTGAGACGCCTTACCGCAACACCATGCTCTTCGAAACTGCCCTGCAGGCGCTTTCGCCACCTACACTTTTTACCGTAGCGACTGACCTGACACTACCGGGTCAGCTTATACGCACGCACTCCATTGCCGAATGGCGGCGGCTGCCCAAACCTGATCTGAACAGGCGCCCTACCGTTTTCCTGTTGCAGTCGACGAAATAATCGGCCTCGTCTGTGAAAAGGATATCCGGGCTGCCGGGCGATTGCTATCTTAGCAGCGCAAATAACCAAATCAAATCACCGTATGGATTTTACCATTGCTGCTGACCGGCGTTCGTGGGTACGTGTAGATGCCGACAGCGACTTTTCCCTGCAAAACATTCCTTTTGGCATCGGCACAATACAGGGACGGACCTCAGTCGTATCCATCATTGGTGCCTCTGTTATCGATCTCAGTGCTATGGCGCAGCTGGGATTGCTGGATGAAGTCATCAGTCGGTTTGCGATAGACCGCGCAGTCTTCGCTGCGCCTGCACTCAATCCTTTTATGGCATTGGGGAAAGCGGCCACGCGGGCGGTACGCCTTCGGATAGCAGCACTGTTGGATGAGGCCAGCGATGCTGGCGATGAACGCGCCAATATGGCTGCCTGCCTTTTGCCGCAGCATGCGGTGACGATGAAAATGCCTGTGCAGGTAGGCGATTATACCGATTTTTATTCGAGCAGGGAACATGCTACCAATGTGGGCATCATGTTTCGGGGTAAAGACAATGCGCTCATGCCCAACTGGCTGCATATTCCGATCGGCTATCATGGACGGGCTGGCAGCATTGTGGTCAGTGGTACTTCCATTCGTCGCCCCAAGGGTCAGATGAAACCTCCAACAGCAGAGAATCCTCTCTTCGGGCCCACACGACAGCTCGATTTTGAATTGGAAATGGCCTTTGTGGTGGGAAAAGGTACCTCTCTTGGGGACAGCGTGGGTGTCGAAGCGGCAGAGGAGTATATTTTTGGTATGCTGCTTTTCAATGATTGGTCAGCACGCGATATTCAGGCTTGGGAGTATCAACCGTTAGGGCCTTTTTTGGGGAAAAATTTTGGCTCTACCGTCTCCCCCTGGGTAGTCACGCTTGAGGCGCTTGCACCGTTCCGGTTGGCAGGCCCTGCACAGGATCCGGTGCCGCTACCGTATCTGCAGCAGCAGTCAGCGCATCATTTTGACATTGGACTGGCCGTAGATCTCATCACGGAGCAAGGTATAGTGACCACTCTTTGCGAGTCCAATCACAAATACCTCTATTGGAGTATGGCACAGCAGCTGGCGCATCACACGGTCAATGGCTGCAACATCCGTGTGGGTGATATGATGGCCTCAGGAACCATCAGTGGTCCCGATCCAAACAGCTTTGGCAGTATGCTGGAGCTTTCCTGGCGGGGAGAACGTCCGGTTAGACTGGCCGACGGGCAGAGCAGAACGTTTATACAGGATGGCGATACCATCAGGCTTCGCGGCAGTTCTGTACGTGATGGACTTCGTGTGGGTTTTGGGGAAGCAAGCGGGCTGGTGCTGCCAGCCTGTTAATTGTTGGCAGCGGCACATGAACATGTGCGGCAACTCTCATTTATAACGTACCTTTAGAGCAGAATTAATTCTTACTCCATGGCTCCCTCACCCATCAAGGCAATTATCCCCGTAGCAGGCGCAGGTACCCGCCTTCGCCCGCTCACATATACCCAGCCCAAGCCGCTGATACCTGTGGCGGGAAAGCCAATCATTTCATTTATCATTGATCAGCTGCTGTCGGTGGGCGTGGAGGACTTTGTATTTATTATAGGTTATTTGGGGGAAAAAATTCGTGACTATGTCAATCAGGCGTACCCGGAGCTCAAAGCAACTTTTGTGGAACAGGTGGAGCGCCTCGGCTCTGCACATGCCATCTGGCTCGCCAGCGATGCCTGGCGCGAGGCAGAGAAGGTGGTGGTTTTTTTTGGGGATGTGCTCATCGATGCTCCGCTCAGCAAGATCATTCATCATCCCAATTCCTGCCTGGCAGTCAAGCGGGTAGATGATCCCAGACAATTTGGGGTGGTCGAACTGGACGATGATGGCAGCCCGTCAACTGTGCGGCGCGTGGTCGAAAAGCCCAAAATTCCTAAGTCGGATTTGGCAATGGTGGGGGTCTATGCTATTCGGGAGGTCGGTGCCTTCTATGATGCACTTACCTTCAATATTACCCGCCAGATTAGTACCCATGGCGAATATCCGCTCACTGACGTGCTTATGCGCATGATTGAACAGGGGATTCGTTTTTCTACACTCACAGTGGATAATTGGTTTGATTGTGGCCAAAAATCGGTGCTTTTGGATACCAATGCCATTTTTCTCGATCGCGTCGGCTATGCCACCGAAGATCCCGGTCCTTATGATAATACTATCGTCATCCATCCTGTAAGCATTGGCAAAAATTGCCAGATTTCGCATGCTATCATTGGTCCGCACGTAACTATCGGCAATAATGTCCACGTGTCCAATGCCATCGTAAAGGATTCAATTATTGGAAATTATACGAGCATCCGGGAGGTTATCCTGCACAGATCCATCGTTGGCAATGATACTTCAATCACTGGTATGAAACAAAGTCTCAACATTGGAGATAATACCGAAATCGATTTTGGTAGTGCTACCTGATGGGCCGCCAAGCTCTAATTTATACCCAAAGTTGCCAGCTTCTACCCCCCCTCAGGCAGTGAAAAATAAGGGCTAAATCAGTAAAAAAATCAACTATTTTTTTTAAACAAAATTTTAAAAACAAATAGTTTTTTAAACAAAATCGTTCTTATCTTTGTATGGCTTAAAGCTTTGAGATTGGTTTTCACGACCCTTTTCCCTGCAATAGGTAAGGGGTGATTACCGGGCACACAGACAAGATGATGAAGCGCTTATTATGAGCAGAAAAAAGAAAAAACCAGCAGTGAATTTTATCTGGGGCAGTGCGCGTAGGCTAGCCCAGTGGTTGCTTGATATGTGGGACAGGTGGTTTGCCGGTCGTTCAAAGGCGCAACAGGCGTTGCATCTGGCAATCGCCGGTGCTGGTCTGGTCTTTGTTATGATGTTTTTGTTGGTCGTTGCGGTCTATCTGGGAATCTCCGGCCCGCTGCCAAATTATTACGAACTGGGGAATATCCGCAATAACCAGGCATCAGAAGTCATTTCTGCTGATGGTCAGTTACTGGGAACCTACTTCATAGAAAATCGTTCAGTAGCTGCTGAGAACGAGATTCCCAAGCATCTAAAGGAAGCGCTTATTGCTACGGAGGATGCTCGCTTTTTCGAACACAGCGGCATTGATCTCCGTGCCTGGATACGGGTGCTGGTCAAGTCCATCTTGCTGATGGATGATTCTTCGGGTGGGGGGAGTACTCTGAGTCAGCAGCTTGCCAAGAATCTTTATCCCAGGCAGTCCTATCCGGTGCTGGATCTGCCTACCAATAAAATTAGGGAGCTCTTTGTGGCGCGTCGGCTGGAGAATATATACACCAAAGACGAACTGCTCAATTTGTACCTCAATACGGTTCCTTTCGGTGACAATGTCTACGGCATCAAGATGGCTTCCAAGCTGTTTTTTAATAAAAAGCCCAAAAGCCTCAAAATCGAAGAATCGGCGGTGCTTGTGGGCATGCTAAAGGGCAATACACTCTATAATCCCCGCATCAATAGCGAGCGATCCCGCGAACGCCGCAATGTGGTGCTTGGCCAAATGGCCAAGTATGGTTATTTGTCTGAGCGGGAGGCAAGAAGCTTGCAGGCCAAGCCCATTAGGCTGGACTATCAAAAACAGGGTCACAACGAGGGTACGGCTACGCACTTCCGCGAGCATCTGCGGCTTGAAGTGCTGGCAACGCTCGAGAAGTACACCAAAAAAGACGGAACACCCTACAATCTATATACTGACGGGCTGAAAATCTTCACGACCATTGATTCCCGGGCGCAAAAGTATGCAGAGGCGGCCATCGCGGAGCAAATGCCGGTCATTCAGGAGAATTTCTATAAAGATTGGGAAGGGCGCGAGGCCTGGGGTGGTGAAAGTGTGCTGGAAAGTGCCATAGTAAACAGTGAGCGCTATAAGCAGATGAAGAAAGATGGCTACAGCAATACAGGTATTCGTCGTTATTTCAATAAAAAAATTCCCATGACCATCTTTAGCTGGGATGGCGGGACTGTCGATACGCTTATGAGTCCAACCGACTCGCTGAAGTACTACCTGACCCTGCTCAATACGGGCTTATTGGCGGTAGAACCTCAAACGGGGTTTGTACGCGCCTGGGTTGGCGGTATCTCGCAGCGGTTTATTCAGTATGATCACGTGAAATCCCGCCGGTCTGCAGGCTCAACCATCAAACCGGCGGTATATGCGGAGGCTCTTCAGCAGGGAGTGATTGAACCCTGTCAGTTCTTCCCCGATACGCAGGTGGTTTATCAGGATTATAAAAATTATACTCCGCGCAACAGCAATGGTGTCTATGAAGGTGCTTACTCTATTCATGGTGCTATGGCTAAGTCAATTAATACGGTAGCTGTTGCGGTTGCTCAACTGGCGGGCTTTGAGAATGTAGCCTCCATGATCAAGCAGCTGGGGGTCGATCAGGGCTGGGTACCTGCCTATCCGGCTACAGCGCTGGGTGCTATTGATGCCAGTCTGATAGAGATGACTACCATGTATGCTACTTTTGCCAACCGGGGGCTGCGGCCATCAAAATTGCACTATCTCGACAGGATAGAGACGGCTGATGGTAAGGTGCTTCATAGGTTTAGGCGGCCGGATCCTGCCAGCTTCCAGCGCGTTCTGGATGCTAACGTGTCGGATGCAGTCACGAGGCTACTACAGATTGTCGTCGATCGGGGTACAGGCAGCAAGCTTCGCGGGGGCGAGTTCAGTATCACGGGCAGCATTGCCGGTAAGACGGGCACTTCTCAAAATCAGGCTGATGGTTGGTTCCTAGGCTATACCCCCGGCCTGGCGGTGGGTGTATGGGTAGGTTCTGAGCTACCGTCCGTACACTTCAGGACGCTCAATAAGGGGCAGGCTTCTTCTACGGCGCTGCCGATCTGGGGCTCGTTTATGCGCGAAGTTAAGCGCAATCCGGCCTTGTCCGCCTGGCATGAGGGTTACTTTCCTTTTCCGACAGACCTGATGGCAGAGCACTTCGATTGCCCGGGCTATCTGGATATTATGCCTTCTATGGAAGAGTATATGCAGTTGTATGAGGACGAGGGTGCTGCCGGGGTCGATGGGTTCGATCCTTCACAGATTCCTTTTGAAATTATCAAGCGCGTACAGCTTGAAAATCCCCAACAGTCAGATGAAGATGAGACCAGTTATCGGCAAAGGGTCGTAGAACTCGCAGACCAGGCTTACCGCAGGGAGCTGCGCCGCAAAAGGCGCCAGGCTTTCTGGGATAAGTTTAGAATCATGACTACGACGGGCGAGGAGAGTAATCAATAGAGAAACAGGCAGCTCTCCTTCAATTCCTCTCTTTACAATAGATTAGTAGCGAAATAAAGTCTGGATTGTTCGTGTGTTGTATTGATTTTTCAAAAAAACCTTACAACACACGAATATCTCAAAACACCCTTTGGTGGCTGACGCCGCCAAAGGGTGTTTTGAGGTAGCGCTAGATTTACTTTTGAACAGAGCGTTATTCTCCGCCTTCCTTTGTTGGCAACTAGCAATGACCGCACTACCTTTGCAGTAAAATCGAAGAACCTAACCAAATATCATGACGGCTTTCCATCCTTCTGCTATGCAATATGACCGCGCGTCTTTAAGCGACGAGCAACTACTGGATTTATATGAGCATCTGCTCCGTCCCCGGATGATTGAAGAGAAAATGCTCAAATTGCTGCGGCAAGGTAAGGTGAGTAAGTGGTTTTCCGGGATTGGACAAGAGGCCATCAGCGTTGGCATCACGCGTGCGCTTTTTCCCGATGAAATCATTTTCACATTGCATCGCAACCTGGGGGTTTTCACTTCCCGCGAAATGCCGCTCGACCGGTTGTTTGGGCAGTGGCAGGGTACATTGACGGGTTATACCAAGGGTAGGGATCGCTCCTTTCACTTCGGTTCTATGGAGCATCATATCGTCGGGATGATTTCGCATCTGGGACCACAGTTGTCCCTGGGTGCCGGTGTGGCACTGGCCAATCGACTGGCGGGAGAAAAGCGCATTGCTGTTGCCTTCTCCGGAGAAGGGGGTACAAGTGAAGGTGAGTTTCACGAGGCGCTGAACACTGCAGCTGTCTGGCAACTGCCGGTAATCTTTGTAGTTGAAAATAATGGCTATGGCTTGTCAACACCTACCCATGAACAGTACCGCTGCAATAATATCGCCGAAAAAGGTGTGGGCTATGGTATGCGCTCCCTGATTATCGACGGTAATAATATTCTGGAGGTTTTCAATACAATCCGCCAGCTGGCGGCCGAAATGAGAGAAAACCCCGAGCCTATTCTGCTGGAGTGTATGACTTTCCGCATGCGGGGGCACGAGGAAGCATCAGGCACTAAATATGTACCCAAGGAACTTTTTGATATTTGGGAGAAAAAAGATCCGCTGCAAAATTATATCAACTACCTGACAGAGATAGGTTTGTTGACGGAAGCGCTGCAAAAGAAATACCAGCAGCGAATTAAAAAGGAAATTGAAACTGCGCTGGAAGTAGCTTTCGCGCAGCCGGAGGCCCATTCTACGGAAGCGGAGGAACTGGCCGATGTATACGCTCCTTTCGCACCCGTGCCTGCTCCGCCGGCTGCTGAGGCCGGCCGGCGCGAGATGCGCTACATTGATGCTATCAGCGACGGACTCAAAATAGCCATGCAGCGGCATGAAAAACTGGTACTCATGGGCCAGGATATAGCAGCCTATGGGGGGGCATTCAAAATTACAGAAGGATTCCTCAATGCGTTTGGTGCTGACCGGGTGCGCAACACACCACTGTGTGAAAGTGCGATTGTGGGAGTTGGTCTGGGACTTAGCCTCAAAGGGTGGAAATCCATGGTTGAGATGCAGTTTGCCGATTTTGTCACTTGCGGGTTCAATCAGATTATCAATAACCTGGCTAAACTCCACTATCGGTGGGGGCAAAATGCAGATGTGGTTATCAGGATGCCTAGTGGTGGCGGTGTAGGGGCGGGACCTTTTCACAGCCAAAGCAACGAAGCCTGGTTTTTCCATACACCCGGACTGAAGGTGGTTTTTCCCTCAAATCCGGTTGATGCCAAGGGCTTGCTGCTGGCTGCCTTTGACGATCCCAATCCGGTGATGTTCTTTGAACATAAAGCGCTCTATCGGCAGATTAGTGCTGAAGTACCTGAGGGTTACTATACGACGCCTATCGGCAAGGCATTGTTGGTCAGTGAGGGTACTGATTTGTCCATTATTACGTATGGCATGGGCGTTCATTGGGCTAAGCATCTGTGTGAGTCTAAGGGAATTAATGCCGACATCCTGGACTTGCGTACGTTGCTGCCATTGGACTATGCAGCTATCGATCAGACTGTCAAAAAGACCAACCGCGTGCTTGTCCTGCATGAAGATACCCTCATTGGCGGTATAGGCGGCGAAATAGCAGCTTACATCAGTGAGCATCTTTTTCAGCACCTGGATGCGCCTGTGATGCGAGTGGGGGGACTGGACACGCCTATCCCTTTCTCGCCAACCATCGAGCGTGAGGTATTTATGCCGGTCAATCGCTTTACTAAGGCGGTGGAAAAACTGTTACAGTATTAAGGAAAGCGGGTATTTACAGCAGCAATTGCTTTGAGACGCTCTTTGACGGCAGAAGCCGTCAAAGAGCGTCTCGTGTATATAGCTGGGTTGATTTTTTTAAAAAAAATACCACAGCACACTCACTACCGCTCTTCCCAGATCGACTGACCTGCTGTATTAATATAGGCCCATTGGTTGTTGGGGAAGGTCACACGAGCCAGTCGGTTGCTGAATGTGTCAGCAGCAGAGAAGGAAGGAGGTATCTGCCAGTCACCTTGGGTATTGATGTAGCCCCACTGACCATTGCGCTTGGCAGGGGCGAGTCCGCCGACAAATAAACCGGCGCCTTCCAGCGTACACGGAATTGCGATGTCTCCTGTCCGGTTGAGGTAGCCATAGCGGCCATTTTCTTTGATGGCAGCAAGACCCTCACTAAAATCACCTACCCACTCGAACACCGGTGAGGCAGCCCACTTCCCTTCCTCATCGAGGAAACCATAGCGCTCATTGACTTTGATAGCGGTACGCCCTTCGTAATAGTGCACAGGAATTTCTCCTTCCCGCCAAGGTAGGCGCGGAGGAATAATAACCTTGCCTTGTTGGTTGATGAGACCCCAGCGATTGCTGCTGATGACAACGGCTGCAGCGCCAGTAAACGGCAGCGCCAGCTGAAAAGCAGGCTCAATAAGCCACTGGCCTGCATTGTCGATATACCCATACTGTCCGCCCAGTTTCACCGGCGCCATACCTTCAAAAAAGGGCATAGCATGGTCATAGACAGGATCAATGGCATAATGGCCTGAAGGGTCAATATAACCATACCGGCCTCTCATGCCCACGGCACCCAGCCCTTCGCTGAAATCAAAAGCAATATCAAAAAAGCAATCGATGGCCAATTCACCACTAGTATCAATATATCCCCACTGCTGTGCCAGCAGTACCCTGGACAAGCCCGACTCAAAATTGCCAATCTGCCGAAAAAAATGCTTTAGCAGCGGTCGTCCCCACAAATCGAGGTGCACCCAGTAGTCGAGCAACTGTACCTTGGCAAACCGATTGACAAAGGCTTCAGCGGCCAGATACTGCGGCTCTATAACCGTGGCTGCCCGTTCATCCATATAACCGTAGCGGCCACGATTTCTGATCTTATATCTGTTGGCTTCTGTCATGCAGGGTAAATATCCTCCCGTATCTCATTGTGCTGACTGCCAATGGCCTTAGCCACTTGCGCAGGGCACAGCTTATTTTTGTCTGAAAAATAACGCCATAGGCACTCCGTTAAAATCGAAATGCTTGCGAAGCTGGTTCTCCAGATAATTCTTATAATCCTCCCGAATCTGCTTGGGGTGGTTGCAGAAGAACACAAAGGCCGGATAAGCCAGCGGTAGCTGCGTAATGTACTTGATTTTGATAAAATTGCCCCGATAGGCAGGGGGCGGATAGCGATCAATCGCGGCCTGCATGTGCTCGTTCAGCTCGGAGGTTTTTACCCTGCGGGAGCGATTGGCGTGTACGTGCAGTGCTGTCTCTACCGCCTGATAAATCCGCTGCTTCTCCAGTGCGGAGATAAAGATGACAGGAACATCGGTGAAGGGAGCTATGCGCTCCTTAATAGTACGCTCGTAATCGCGTGCCGTATTGGTTTCTTTCTCAACCAGATCCCACTTGTTTATCAAAATGACGATACCCTTGTGGCGCCGCTGTGCCAGCCGGAAGATGTTCATGTCCTGGGATTCCATGCCAAGGGTTGCATCGATCATTAACAGACATACATCACACTCCTCCAGCGCTTTGATGGCACGCATGACAGAATAGAACTCCAGGTCCTCCTCCACTTTGGCTTTCCTGCGTATACCGGCGGTATCGATGAGAAAAAACTCCTTGTCGTACTTTTTATAGTGCGTGTATATGGCGTCCCGGGTGGTACCGGCTATATCCGTGACAATATTGCGCTCTTCACCCAGCAGTGCATTGGTGAGGCTCGACTTGCCCACGTTGGGCTGCCCGAGAATGGCCAGGTGAGGAATTTCGCGGGGCTCTTCGTCACTTTCTTCTATATGCTCTACGACGGCATCCAGCAATTCGCCTGTACCACTGCCAGTTATAGAGGAAAGGAAAAAAGTATTTTCGAAGCCCAGCGACCAGAATTCATTGGCGTCCAGTTGTCGCTGAGAATTGTCGACCTTATTGACGACTAAGTAAACAGGCTTCTTGACGCGCCTGAGCATGTCGGCTACCTGTTCGTCCAAATCCGTCAGGCCTGTAGTTACATCTACCATGAAGACCAGCACGTTAGCTTCTTCAATGGCGATCTGTACCTGTGCGCGTATCGCTTTCTCGAAAACATCATCTGAATCGCGTACAAAACCACCCGTATCAATGACTGTAAAAGTCTTACCGTTCCAGTAGCTGGATCCATAGTGGCGGTCGCGGGTAACGCCACTGATATCGTCAATGATGGCCTGCCGCTCACCGATCAGGCGATTAAAGAGCGTGGATTTTCCCACGTTTGGCCTGCCGATGATGGCAACAATATTGCTCATGTTATGTATTGCTTCAAAACGACAAAGATAATTAATTTCTCGGATTTTTCACGTGCTAAGTGTTGTGGAGGCCAGATCAACCACCGCTTGTCTCAAAAGAAAAAGTAAAAAATCTAAACTTTTTAATTACCCCTCGGTTTTACAAGGGTGTGTAACTGCTGAGAGTTGCTTTTGCTTCAGAAGCCGCACGCAAGTACGAGTGCCGAATACTGGCTTTGCATTGTTCAGACCATACGCTTTTCACTTATTTATCGATGCTAACTTGTGATTTCCGACAGGCTTATACCGCCTTTCCGGACTGCATGTTTCTTCGCTAAAAAAAGCCATAACAACCAGCTTTAATGGAAGCAAAAAGAGTCTCTGTTTTTCGAAAAGAGCATTTCAATGCTGCGCATCGCCTTCACAATCCCCATTGGTCGGACGAGCACAATGCTGCTATTTTTGGAAAATGTAACAACGCCAATTATCACGGACATAATTATGAACTGATTGTCCAAGTTACAGGTGCCGTAGATGCGGATACTGGCTATGTAATTGATATGAAAGTTCTCTCCGATTTGATTAAAGAAGAGGTCATCGAGCCTTTTGACCACAAAAACTTAAATCTGGACACCGAAGAGTTCAGCCAGCTAAACCCCTCTGCGGAAAATATCGCTATCGTTATCTATGAGAAGTTGCGGAAAAAGCTGAACACATCACTGTCCTTAAAAATTCGTCTATATGAAACAGAAAGGAATTTCGTTGAGTACCCTGCGGGCGCATAACACTCGCTTTATGCTGAACGACGACGCCATAGGAGAGGATCATGTAGGTACATCTGCCAATACGCCGCTCCGGCCGGATGCTTTCGACATGAGCAACGAAGATAAAAAGGCGGTGATCGCTTCGCATTTCCGTGCTATCATGGAGACACTGGGGCTGGATCTGACAGATGACTCGCTTAAAGGTACGCCTGACAGGGTTGCCAAGATGTATGTCGAGGAAATCTTTTCGGGCTTAGACCCTGCCAATCGGCCGGCTGCTACGCTTTTTGAAAATGCCTATAATTACGAAGGTATGCTGGTGGAGAAGGATATTTCTTTCTTTTCCAATTGCGAGCATCATTTCGTGCCAATTTATGGCAGGGCACATGTAGCATACTTCTCGAGTGGAAAGGTCATCGGTTTATCCAAGCTCAATCGTATTGTGCAGTACTTTGCCAAGCGGCCGCAGGTACAGGAGCGTTTGACTATTCAGATTGCCAATGAGCTGGCTGAGGTGCTCGAAACGCCGAGTGTAGCGGTACTGATTGATGCCCGCCACATGTGTGTATCCTCCCGCGGGGTCAATGATATCTCTTCCAGTACGGTTACTTCGTACTTTGGGGGTGCCTTCGAAGATGAGCATGTGCGCGAGGAGTTCCTGCGCTACGTATCCTTGTCGAAAGGCAACGACGGTAAATAAGCGCTAGTCGGTGAGGAGCTCAAATTCCGTGCGACGATTGGTTGCCCGGGATTCTTGGCTGTCGTTAGCAACCAGCGGTCGGCTCTCTCCATAGCCCTTGTATTGCAGTCTACGGGCAGCAATGCCATAAGTGAGTAGTTGCTCGTAAACAGCCTTCGCCCGCTGTTCACTAAGCTGTTGGTTGCTGTCAGCTGCTCCAACGTCGTCTGTATGTCCGTTGATTTGTATTCGCAGTTGTGGGTTTTGCTGCAGCAAATTGGCGAGCTGTTGTATCTCCGCCAAGGCTGCCGGCAGCAATTTGGAAGAGCCTGTTTCGAACAGCACATTTTTGAGAATGACTGGCTGGCCAGGTTTTGGGTTGCCGCTTGTCGTGTTCAGCGTTTGCAGTCTGATGTGCAGCGAGAAAGGTTTGTCAAAGCTATATTCTCCGCTTAGTTCAAAGCGATCCGAATAGAAAAGATAGTTGTCCGCACTTGCATGAAAGGCATAATTCTGTCCACCAGGTATGACCAGCAAAAATTCTCCACCCTCATTAGTTCTGATTTGGTAGGTAGCCTGTAGGTTGCCATCGCTGAAGATAGCGACCATGGCAGCAGGTATAGGTTTGTCATCGGTCGTGGTCACCTTGCCCCGCACATAGGTACAAGCTAAGGGGCGCAACTGCTGGGGTACTTTAAATGCATAGATATCGGTCTGCCTTCCCTGGGCCTGTTGCCCCGGGTCGAAGCTAAAGTAGGCTGTTTGCCCCGACAAATCGATGAACAGCCCGCCCTCGTTGTTGGGCGTATTTATTGGATAACCAAGATTGACAGGGCGGCTCCACTGCCCCCGCTGATTGCGGCGGCTGACAAAAAGATCGCTTCTTCCCAAGCCCGGGTGACCATCGGACATGAAATAAAGGGACTGACCATCGGGATGTATAAAAGGAGCCTGCTCATTGCCCACCGTATTGATACTGTCACCCAAGTTTTCTACGCTCGCCCAGCGGCCACTGCTGTCCTGATAAGCGACCCACAGATCACGGCCTCCCTTCCCACCCGCTCGCTCGCTTGCAAAAAAAAGCTGCCGGCCGTCTGCCGACAAACTTGGCTGCGAGTCCCAGGCCGATGAGTTGACAACTGCCCCCAGATTGACAGCGGCTGTCCACTGGTCTTGCTGTTGATAGCTTTGGTATAAGTCGCAACTGCCCAATGCATCGCGCCGGCCACAGGCAGTAAAAATAATTTGTCTGCCATCAGCCGCTACTGTGTGGGCACCTTCATTGAGTGGTGTGTTGACGCCTGCCAATGGCCGCCCTCTGCTCCAGCTGCCGTCTTCTTTTCGTTGGCTGTAGTAAAAATCCTCACTGTCCGAATACAGGGCTGTATATATCAAGTAGTTACCATCGACCGTGAGGACGGGCAGGTATTCCGGTGCGCTGGTGTTAATGCTGTCACTCAGCGAATAGGGAGCAAAAGGCAGTGGATTTTTGACGGCTTCAGCCGCAAATTCACAGTTGAGGAGATAGACCGCTGCTTTTTCTCTCAGCACAGCCCTCCCGCCGGGCATGGCCAAAAACTGGCGGAAGTGTGCGACCGATTCATCAAATTTTTCAAGGCGCATCTCTGTTACGGCCAACTGGTAGATGGCTGACAGGTTATAGGCAGGATCCATGCTAAGCACCTTCTCATAGGCGGCCTCCGATTCACGGAACATTCCTGTATCGTGGTAAATGCCACCGAGCAACAACCAGCCGTCAATCAGCGCAGTATCCATAATAACAAGCTGGTTGGCAAGTCGCATAGCATCATTGAGCCGCTCCTCATCTATTGCAATGCGCGTTTCTGTATACAACCTGGCAGCTCGCCCACTGAGTTTGGCTACAGTATTGTAGGATTGCGCATGCAGACCGAAAAAAGCAAGCAGCATGGCGAGTATGCCGCAGCAGCGGCTGTAAAAAATGAAAGGGGGCATAAGCTTTAGTGTTGAAGCGCTCTTCGCTGGTGCTTATAACGAAAAAAAACAGCTACTCGTATACGATATTTACTATTAGCAGCAACAACCAGCGCACACTTGGGAAGGTGTGAGATATGGGGGAAAGGACCTGAATTAATTGTTTTCTACAACAAGGCAAAAAACTAGACTAGTATTCATTTTTGGGTTTTTTCAATAAAACTCAAAAATGAACATTAACCTGCAGCGCAACCTGCACTTACATAAGTTTATCAATCTCCCCCTTGATGAAGCTACCCAGCTCCCGCACATACGCCTTAGAAAAATCGAAGCTGATGCCAACGGTAGCATATACCTCCCCGATTGGGCGGGTATACCCCAGGCGAAGCGCTGCCATGTATCGCTCGAGCGTTGCCACAGGATCTTCCCGATACTGCTTCCAGATGGCGATGGCACCTAGTTGTGCCATACCGTATTCGATGTAGTAGAAAGGTACTTCAAAAAGATGCAGCTGCTTGTGCCACAGGTGAGCGGCATATTCTTCGAGGCCTGAATGATCAACCAGACTGGATTTGAACTCACAGAAGATATCAATCCACGCCTGTCGACGCTCCGCACGAGTATGTTGCGGATGCGTATAAATCCAGTGCTGAAACTTATCAATGGTAGCGATCCAGGGCAGCACCTTGAGCGAAGTTTCGAGTTGGTGCAGCTTGGCACGTCGCAAAGAAGCTTCGTCGGGAAAGAAAACATGCCAGTGATCCATAGAAATCAGCTCCATGGTCATGGCTGCCAATTCTGCAATCTCCGATGGCATTTTTTTGGAAGCGCTCAGCCGCAGGTGGCGCGATAAGTAGGCATGAACCGCATGGCCACATTCGTGCAACAACGTGCGCATATCACCCACCGACTGGGTGGCATTCATGAAAATGAAAGGAATGCCCGACTGCAAAAGAGGCATATTGTAGCCACCAGGACGTTTGCCCGGCCGGGAAGCAAGATCCAGCCGCTTCATATCGCGCATCGTCGTGAGCACCTCCTTGAAGAGTGGATGTATATCGCCCAGGCAGGCGATAGTCTTCTCCAACAGCTCATCTACGTCGCTGAAGGGGCGCAGTGGGCTGTCGTGAAAAATATCGACATGCAAATCCCAAGGCCGCAGCTGCGACACCTGCAGTGCCTGCTGCCGCTTGCGCAGCAAATCGTCCAGCAAGGGCAAAACCTCGCCAGCAATAGAATCGTGGAAATGCAGGCAATCTTCTATAGAATAATCAAAACGACCCAGGGAACGGAAGCGGTAATCGCGGAAATTCGCGAAACCCGCATTGAGTGCCATGGCGTGCCGTTTTTCGAGCAACTGATCAAATAATGACTCGAGGTGGTCAGCATCCTGCAGGATGCGGCGGTTAATGGTGTGATAGACATTCTCCCGGTACAGGCGGTCGGACTCTTCCAACAAGGTACCTGCCTTCTGTAGCGTCATCTGAACTCCGTCAACACCCACCGTCATATCGGAAAATATCTTACCGTGCTCCTTACTCAGCAATTGTACGGCCGTACCCAACTCGATATTTTCTTCCCGGAATAATTCCACAGCATTGCGCAGCCCGCGAATATAGATGCCATACTGAACAGGATCGAGCTTATCTGCGAAAGGGCACTCAATAAAATATTTGTTCAACAGGTGATCGTATTCACTGATATGGGGCGACAACTCCTCCACTGAGCGCTGGTAGGCCTCCAGCGCCTTTTCGTCTGTGCTGTCGATGGTGATGCGAATATACAGCCAGGCAAAAGCTTCGCTCACGAAGGCATCGAGCTCGCTGCGGTCCAGCAGCCATTGTTTCAGGCCGGCAACATGATCAATCCGGCGCCCCAGCAATTCTTCGTAGTAAGGACGAAGCTGCTGCCAGGAGGTCAGTTGCATACGGCGGGGCAGGTAAGCACGCGGCTTTTGCCGCGGCATAGACGTTGCTTTCATGAGCCTTTCATTATTCAATCGGTTCGTAAGCCGGGACGTAACCCATAGACGAACTACGTCCCGGCCTTATCTTTTGGTCGTGTTTACTCTTCTTCGTCAGCGGCTGCCTCTTCACTCGTCAGTGCTCCCTTGGCATGCAGGAAAGTAAACCATTTGATTACCTTCTTTACATCCCCGGCATGCACACGATCCCGGTCGTAGTTGGGAAGAATGCTGCCAAAGTAAGCGAACAATTGGTCGCTCGATACATCAGCAGCTACTACGGGTGTTTCTGCTATAGCTGTGAGCATTAGCTCAAATACCTTCTTCAGCTCAATCGATTCGCCGTCGTCAGTGAAGATTGCCAGTGATTCCAGCGGGGTAAACTGGTACTGCCGCGATGCTGCAAACCGCCGCTTTCCACTATCCATATCTTCAATGATTAACCCATTTGACCGATTGCCGATGACGCGGTAGAGACCGGACATTCCGGTGACTGATACAATCTTTTCCAAATTCATAAATTAACAATAGCTTTAATTGAGCGCAAAGCTACAAATTAAAGATCATTGCAAGCGATTGGAAGGGAATCTTTGAACGATTCAAACAGATGTGATAAGTAGATAACTCTTCAAAGCCGCTATAAAGGTAAGAGTTTTTCTCTATATGTTCCAATAGCTGCGTATGAATTATTTTACAGTCAGCCGAAAGTAGGCTTTTTAACTGACTGAAAAATAGGGTATGTCCTGAATTTGACGGGCTTCTATCGGCATCAAGTGTCGAGGCTCCCTGTGGTAGCGGGTATTTCTTTTCGGATGCTGAAGGAAAAAGTTGCACCTTTCCCCGGAGCGGAGGAGACACTGATCTCTCCACCGTGTAGTTCCACAATTTTTTTGCACAGTGCCAGACCAATGCCTGTACCGCTGTAGTCACCGGTGGGGTGGAGTTTTTTAAACAGCAAAAAAATGGTCTCATGAAATTCAGGCGCAATACCGATACCGTTGTCAGCCACGGAAAAATGCCAGCAGTCGGCCGATTCCCGACAGCTTATATCAATATGAGGACTTTCCTGCAGAGGGCCAAACTTGATGCCGTTGACAATTAGGTTCATGAATAGCTGGTGCAACTGGGTATAGCTGCCGCGTATGGTCACTGGCAGGTTCTGGTAGCTGATGCGGGCATTTTTTTCTACCACATAGCGGGTGATCATTTTTTCAATATCTTCCATCAACAGCTGCATATTGATGTCTGCTGCTGTCTGTTTTTCGGTATTGACGCGCGAGTACAAGAGCAGATCCTCGATGAGATCGTTGAGCTGGTTGGCTCCGTGGGCGATGAAGTACAGATACTGCCGGGCTTCTTCATCCAGCTTTTGGCCCTGCTTTTTTTCCAGCAACTGCGCAAAAGTGCGTATGGTGCGCAGGGGTTCCCGGAGGTCGTGGCTGGCGATGTAGGCAAAGTTTTCGAGTTCCAGGTTGGAGTCGATATAGGCCTGCAGCTTTTTATTTTGTATATCCAGCTCCTGTAGCTGCTGCTGAATGGCCTGTTCCGCATTTTTAGTTTGTGTCAGGTTGCGCAGTACAACCATGATTTCTGTGGGTTCGAGTGCAAGTATGCGCGCCTCGAAGTACAAAAGGCGTGGTTGCTTGGGCCAAACGAACTCAAACTGTCTGAGATCGGCCAGTTCGACAACTGCCTGACCGATATTGTAGCGGATGCCCTGTGCGACGGGCGGCGGCATCCAGTTCCACAGATACGTGTATTTGATTTGCTCGAGCCGGATGTCGAGAGGTTCCAGCTCATGTGCAGGCGCGAAGGCATCCATGACAAACCCCTGCTCGTTGACGAGCAGCTTGATGTCGGGGAGGGCTTTCATGATCGCCCGCAGCCGGTCGTGACCCCGGTTGATGGTAGTCACCGGATCAGAGGGGCCGTTGATGGGCGTCGCCAGTACAACAGTCAGTCTGTGGCTGCCGTTGGCAGTCCACAGCGGGTAGATGGTATTGCGCAACCAGCGCGAGCTGCCGTCGTGCAGGTAGTAGCACTCCTCCTGGGTAAAGCAGGGCGTTTTGAGCTGATAGGCCAGCTCCAGCTGGCGGCGAGCAGGGCCGTAGTTGGCCGACAGGACGGCTGTCCAGAGGCTTTTTCCCAACAACTCAGCGGCTTCTACTTCCAGCATACTGCAGAATTGCTGGTTGACATAAACGATGTTGCTGCTGCTGTCGAGATAGTAGATGCCAAGCAGATCACTTCCCAGGATGAGCTGCTGCAGCTCATCCTGGCCGGGCCAGTCGCCGATGTGCGGGGGTGGATGCGCGTCCATACAACGGTCAGTTTACAGCCTGTTCAACCAGGCTGGGCGTTTCTATGGCCAGCTTATTGCCTAGCGCCACAAAGGCTTCGGCAGCCGCCGGGCTCACAAAAACGGGTGATTTGTCGGCTTCGGCAGCCCACCTGCCCAGCAGCGAAAAATAAACGTTTTGGCTCTGCCACCGCTCGATCTGCAGCCCCAGCTCTTCGAGCAAATCCAGCAGCCGGTTGATGCGCCTAAGCTTACTTTCTTCGATGGGGTCGCGGCTTTCCTGCAGGGAGCGCATCTCCTGGTAGAGCCGTTCGCCGGCAGCCAGCTGCAGGGTCTCCGTATCCGTCAGGGGTATTTTCCATTTGCCAAACTCGCTGGCGAGCCGCCTCGCTTCTCGCTGGGGTAGCACCGGGTCTTTGATAAATACATGCAAATCGCGGTTGAGCACAAAGCTGATGGCCGACAGATAGGGCTGTGGCAGTGGTATGGCTGCTTTCTGCATGCTGGTCATCAGCTGGTAGTTGTCATTGACGATCTGCCGGAAGACAACCTCCACCTGCTGAAGGCTGACATCGGTAAGTTGCCGCAATACCTTTCGCTGTTCGTCATGAAAAAGGTGCGACAGGCTGTATTGCCGTTCGCCCAGATACTGCTGCATAATGCCAAAGACCATGCCGAGATCTGATGCCCGAAAAGCCTCCGACAGCTCGCTTGCAAATGCCTGGTACTGGCTGGGGGTAAAATCGTTGCTGATCTTGCCAATTACATTCTGTTGGCCCAGGTGGAGGGCTGCAAAGGTAAACCGACGGCGGCTCAGGGTGAGTTTTGAACGCGTGCTGACCCGGCCGGCGACCAACTGGTAACCTCCGGCTTCCCACTTGTCAAAGGCGTCGCACAGCAGCTGGTAGTTGAAAATGTCAAGCTGCTCAGTGGCGGGCTCAAACAAGGAAGCAACGGCATAATGCATGGCCACCCGCTCAAGGTCGATACGCGCAGGTATGATGGTCTGCAGGTAGGGTTCTGCTCCATGGGCGTACACGTTACTGGGACATGCACGGAGTTTTTCCAAAAAAGGCTCATGCAGCGATACTCCCTGCAGCTGCTGTGCATAATACAGGGCTCGATTGGCATATTGCAGTATCTGCATGGTTTCTATGCCCGATATTTCATCGAAAAACCAGCCGCAGGAGGTGTACATGAGCATGCAGTGCCGCTGCATCTCCAACAGTCGCAGCAGCCGTGTCCGGCTTTCTTCATCCCGGGCGGCGGCAGGGGCATAGCGGGCACAGAAGCGGTCTATGCTCTCGGGCGATCTGTCAAGAATTACCGCTATGTAAGCGTCGCGCAGTGCCCAGGGGTCGTGGGTAAAAGCGGCTGCCTCCTGCTCGTACAAGGGTATGAGCTGGTCGCGCAGCCAGTCGAGCGTAGCGCGCAGCGGCGCACGCCAGTGCTGCCGCCAGCCAGGCTTACCACCCGAATTGCAGCCGCAGTCGCTGCGCCAGCGCTCAACCCCATGCACACAACTCCAGGAGCTGTTTTCGTGGATCTGCACTTCCCACTCGGGCGGGTGCAGCTCAAGGTAGTCACCATAGATCGTGAGGGCAACATCTTCGTGCTGCTGCAAGTAGTCGAGACAGTCGGCCAATGCCATTTCACCTTTGCGATGATGGTGGCCATAGCTCTCTCCATCGGTCGCGATGTGCACCAGCTGACTCTCCTCCCGCCCGTCGAAGGCTCCTTTGAGCCGCCGGGCAAAATACTTGCCGTCATTGAGCAGTCCTTCAAAAGCTACTGCCTGGGAGATGTTGCCATCGTAAAAAAACAGGTCAATGTGTTTCCCGCCGGGCAACATACAGCGGTATGGGCGGCGGGTGTCAATACCGTGCTCGGGCAGCTGCCAGCGGTCGCCGCCCAAAGGGCGCACCGCTTTTGCCTGCCGGGGGGCCAGTATGGTAAAAAGAATGCCCGCTTCTGCCAGCAGGCTCAGGGTGGGGGTGTCAACGGCAGTCTCTGCCAGCCACATGCCTTCGGGCTGTCGCCCAAAGCGGTGGACGAAATCCTCAATCCCCCAGCGTATCTGCGTGCGCTTGTCGCGCTCGTTGGCCAGCGGCATGATGATGTGGTTGTACACCTGCGCAAGGGCGGAACCATGGCCGTGAAAGAGCTCGCGGCTAGCCCTGTCGCCAGCCAGGATGGCGGCATAGGTGGCAGGGTCGGCCAGCTCCAGCCACGACAGCAGCGTGGGCCCCATATTGAAGCTTATTTGGGCATAGTTGTTGGTAATCTTGCTGATGTGGCCCTGGGGATTGAGTATGCGCGCAGCCGCATTGGGGGCGTAGCATTCAAAGTTGATGCGCTCGTTCCAGTCGTGAAAAGGCGCCGCGCTGTCTTGTTGCTCCACGGCCTCCAGCCACGCATTTTCACGCGGTGGCTGGTAGAAATGCCCATGGATGCATATATATCTGTTGTTCTTTTTCATCGTCCTCTTTTTTATACCACCCTAACTACCGGCCGTGAAGCTGTCTCGGTTGTATTTCGTCGCCTTTGGCGGCGAAATACAATCTTGAAGGGGTAGTTTCCGGGGCTTTTTTTGGCAAAAAATCAAAAAAGAAATTCGGCATGCTCCTAGGCGGCAACAGCCGCCCGGGAGCATGCCAAGACAGTATCATCGTTGCATGGCCGCTGCCGCGCATGCCTTTTATAAAGACAAAAATAACTTTCTGCTCAATAGAACTCGATATTTATCCATGAATGAAGTGTTTTCATAGAAAAATCAGGTATCGCTAGCGCTGAATTGTTTACGTTTGTTGTGTAAATATGTTCTTATGATGATGAAGAGATTATCGCTTTTGGTTTTGGTGCTCGTCGCTGCGCTCCGCGAGCCACCCCGACTGCAGGGGCAGTCGTCGACCTGGTCACTGCCGCAATGTGTCGACTATGCACTCGGGCACAACCTGCAGATGAAACAGGCCGAGCTCACCAAACGCAATGCGGAACTCAGCCTGCGGCAGTCTCAACTCAGCCGGCTGCCCAGCGTCAATGGGCAGAGCAGCCTCGGTAACCAGTTTGGCCGTACTGTCGACCCGACAACCAACGCCTTCAACACCGAGCGCATCACCTTCAACAGCTTCTCCATCAATGCAGGGGTGGTTTTGTTTGATGGCAATCGCATCAATACCCAGGTTGAACAGTCTAAGCTCGACCTGCAGGCCGCTACACTTGATCAGCAGGCTTCGGCCAACGATATCGCGCTGCTGGTGGCCAATACCTACCTGACGATACTACTGGCAGAGGAACAGGCCACTAACGCGCGCCGCCGGCTCGAGCTCAGCCGTGCACAGCTGGCACAGCTCGAGACCTTCATACGCACGGGTGCCCGCCCTGCCAATGATCGCTTCGAACTGGAGGCAACCGTCGCCCGCAATGAGCAGCTGCTCATCGAGTCCAATAATTTGGTTGCTATCAACTACCTAAGCCTCAAGCAACTGTTGCAGCTAGATCCCGCTACACCTTTCCAGTTGGAGCCACCGGCGGTGGCCCTGCCCGAGGGAATTCTCTCCCAGGAGTTTGCGCTGGAGGAATTATTTGTGGCCGCGCTGTCGCTGCAGCCGCAAATATTGGCTGCTGAGCAGCGGCTCAGATCGGCTGAGCTGGGGGAAAAATTGTCCCGCGCAGGGCTCTGGCCTACGCTCACACTTTTTGGCAACCTCAACACGTCCTACTCGTCGGCCTTCCGCGATTTTCTCAATCCCGACCTGTCTAATGTGGTCACTGTGCCCAACCCGGCACAGACGGTTTTGGTCAACGATGTGCCGGTGTCGATTACTACCTTCCGGCAGGAGGGGGTCGTCTATCCGCGGACGGAGTATTTTTCGCAGCTCAACAACAACTTTGGTCAGAGTCTCGGCCTGAGCCTGCGGGTGCCGATTTACAACAATCACCTCACGCGCACGGCCATCGAGCGGGCTCGGCTGGGGGTCACTACGGCCGGTATCCAGCGTCAGCAGCAGCGCGATCAGCTCAAAGCCAATGTACAACGTGCGCTAACTGACTTGTCGGGCGCCCGCGAAAGTTATCGGGCAGCACAGCGTAGCTTTGAGGCTGCTCAGACTTCTTACAATAATGTGGATCGCCGCTATACGACCGGCGGCGCCAACAATTTTGAACTCACCGCTGCCGCCAATTCGCTTGATCAGGCGCGTACCGAACTCAGCCGTGCCAAGTACCAGCTGCTGTTCAACTGGAAAGTGGTGGAGTTCTACCAGGGGAAACCGCTGGATCGTTAATCTCAACCGTCAGTTGTATTTTGTCACTCGAAAAATTGTGTTTCCATGATAAAGAAAAAAAGGCGCATCGGCCGCTATGTAGTCATCGGTCTTGTCATCGCCGGCATCGCAGCCGTGGCCATTGTTAAGTCTCGCAAAGAGGAGGATCTAAAGGTGTTTACGGATGTGGTCAAGCGCCGCGACATCCAGGAGATGGTGTCTGCCAGTGGTAAAGTATTTCCCCGGCTGGAGGTGAAAATTAGCTCGGATGTGTCGGGCGAGGTTGTCGAACTTTATGTGGCAGAGGGAGACTCGGTAGTGGCGGGTCAGGTGCTGGCCAAAATTGATCCGGATACTTATCAGTCTCAGGTAGAAAGGGGTATGGCCGGCGTCAATGCTTCCAGCGCTCAGCAGGCGAATGCACGGGCACAACTCGAAACTTCGCGGGCACAGAAGGAGCAGATCATAGCGCAACTCGAAAATGCCCGCGAGATCCACCAGCGCAATGAGGAATTGCGGCGAGAGGGGGTTATCTCCGAGGCTGACTTCCAGGCTTCCCGCTCTAGTCTGCGCAGCCTCGAAGCCAATCTGCGCTCAGCAGATGCCAATATACGCTCGGCCGAAGAGTCGGTGCGCGCTGCTTCTTTCAATGTACAGAGCGCTCAGGCTACCCTCAACGAGCTCCGTACCAGCCTGCGGCGCACGACCATTGTGGCGCCTATGAGCGGCATCGTCTCGCTGCTCAATGTAGAGAAGGGGGAGAGAGTGGTAGGTACCCTGCAGATGGCGGGTACGGAGCTGATGCGCATCGCCAACCTGTCGGTCATGGAAGTCAGGGTAGAGGTCAGCGAAAACGATATTCCCAGCGTAAAATTGGGGGATAAGGCCGAAATTGAGGTCGATGCTTATCTCGGCCGAAAGTTCATGGGCAAAGTGACGCAGATTGCCAACTCTTCAACTACTGCGGGTAGTGCTGTGAGCGCTCTTACCTCTGAGCAGGTCACCAATTTCGAGGTGCGTATCGAGATTTCTCCCGAATCTTATCAGGACCTGGTAATGCCGAGCAAGCGCTATCCATTCCGGCCGGGTATGTCCGCTACGGTAGATATCTTCTCGCGCCGCGAAAAGGGTGTTCTTAGTCTGCCCATACAGGCAGTAGCTACGCGGGAGCTCGGGGAAGAAAAATTGTCAGCCGCTGCGGCCGAGGGAGCAGATGAAGAAGGGAGCGCCCGCAAAAATCTTACGGAGGTAGTCTTTGCCGTGGATGCAGATACGATTGTACAGTTGCCGGTGGTGGTGGGACTGCAGGACGATGAGTTTATACAGATCATCGAGGGACTGAAAGAAGGTCAGGTGGTGGTCAAAGGGCCTTACAATGCTGTAGCCCGCGAGCTTTCAATGGGTAAGAAGGTGAAGGTTGTAGCGGAGGATCAGTTTTATGAGGAGTCGGTCAATCAGAATAAGCGCAACTAGGTGA
Organism: uncultured Saprospiraceae bacterium; assembly: GCA_964645715.1. Taxonomy (GTDB): domain Bacteria; phylum Bacteroidota; class Bacteroidia; order Chitinophagales; family Saprospiraceae; genus JAUMBM01. The sequence goes on along the minus strand of CAZYAO010000021.1, from coordinate 26,467 downwards.
TTGGCTTTTGCCATCCACTTTGGGCGGCCTGCGCCGCCCAAAGCGGATGGCCGAGGTATTCATTTTTTGATTTTTGGAAAAAATCAAAAAATAAATATGATTCGACTCACTTTGGGCGGCCTGCGCCGCCCAAAGCGGATGGCCGAGGTATTCATTTTTTGATTTTTGGAAAAAATCAAAAAATGAACATTGTCAGACCTGTTTCCGGTGGCGGAAGCCACCGGAAACAGGTCAACTCATTTTTCAGGCAGCAACAAGGAATACAGCATAATGGAGTACATACGGGAAGCCTGCGTGGAATCCTTCAGCCAATCACTGCGTGCCTGTCAGCAAGGAGCCGACAGGCTGGAACTGTGTGGAGACCTGTCGGTTGGCGGCATCACGCCGGCACCGGGGCTCATCGAGCAGGTATTGGCCACAGTCACAGTGCCCGTGCGCGTAATGCTGCGCCACCGGGGAGGCGATTTTTTTTATGACCCACAAGACTATACGCGCCTGCTGCAGCAGGCGCGACAGCTCAAGTCGCTGGGTGTCAAAGAGGTAGTCAGCGGCATGCTGGCTGCTGACCGCAGCCTCAGCCACCGCCTCATTGCAGATCTGCTCGATATCAATCCCGACTGGCATATCACTATCCACAAAGCCATCGATGATACCACCGACCCGGTGACTGAAGTAGCTCGGCTGGTATCGTTGCCGGTATCGCTTAGTGTGCTGAGCAGCGGGGCTGCACCTACGGCAGTGGAGGGGTTGGATTGTCTTTCGGCCATGCTGTCGGCTGCCGGTGAGCGGATCGAATTGGTTGCCTGCGGCAAGGTGACTGCCGACAACCTGGCTGCCCTGCACGCCAAGTTAGGGGCAAAAGCATATCACGGGAGACTTATTGTGGGGGATATTGGCAGCTGAGGAGGCAGGCAAGCCAAGAATTCCTGCAAATGATACCGCTGATGCCAACGAAAATGTGTTCCTTTGCGTTATAATAAGTCCGCATGTGGCAGGCGCCGTGATTCGAACTGGCAGGCATGAAAAAAATTGATCGGCTGCTTCTGGTAAGTTTTATCCCTCCTTTTATTGTCACTTTTGGCATTGCTACCTTCGTGTTGGTAATGCAGATTCTATGGGTATATATTGATGACATTGCAGGCAAGGGACTGGGCATTCTGCTCGTTTTTGAACTACTGGCTTATAAGAGCGTGGGGTTGGCACCCATGGCGTTGCCGATGGCCATCTTGCTCTCTTCCGTCATGGTGGTCGGCGGTCTGGCTGAGCGCTACGAGCTGTCGAGCTTTAAGTCTGCCGGCGTATCCCTGCTGCGCGTCATGCGCCCGCTCATCCTCTTTGGGGCTGCTACCATGCTGGTCTCTTACTATTGCTCCAACAATCTCATCCCTGTAGCCAACCTCAAATTTGGCTCTCGGATGCACGATATTCAGCGCAAAAAACCTTCGCTGAGCCTCGACGCAGGTGTCTTCAACGATGATTTTACCGACTACGCCATCTATATTGGCAGTAAGAGCCGCGACGGTAGCCAGATCAAAGACATCATCATCTACGATCACCGCGACGCTGCTGCCGGCAAGCTTACGGAGATCGTTGCCAAACGCGGCCGTATGTATTCGTCAGCCGACGGGCGCTACTTCATCATGCAGCTGGAGGATGGCCATCAGTATACCGAAACGGGCCCGGCAGGCCGCCGCGCCGATGGCGCTCACCCCTTTGTCAGGGTAGGTTTCCAGCGCTGGACGAAAATCTTTGACCTGGGCGAGTTCGATCTTGCCCGCACCAACGAAGATCTTTTTACTTCCAATCGCGCTATGATGGGCAGTGCTCAGCTGCGCGTGGCTATTGACTCCATTGAACTGCAGGTCAATGAGCAGGTTGCTTCCATGAATAATTTTCTGGCGAGTTTTATCTCGCTGGTCCGGGTAGATACCAGCGTGCTGGCACCCGATAACCACAGTTGGATCAACCCGGCAGTGCTCGAACAGGCGATTGCGGTAGAAACGCAAAAATTGACAGACTCGCTGCAGCGCAGTGCGGCGGCTGGTCCTTCAGCGGAAACAACCGTGACGGTCGAGGGGCCTTCTCCCAACGCCAATGCCATCCGCAGCGACAGCTTCTATATCGGGCTTTACAAGGCCAAGAAGCAGAAAGGACTGCCAGTGACCAAGGTGCAGCCCAAAAAATTATTGCCGCCGGATTCGCTGCAGCGTCAGCGCAGTCCGGCCGAAGTATTCCCGCCGGGTATCCGGTTTGCCGACTGGGTAGACCAGCTGCCACCCGATATGAAGAGTCGCCTCTACACCAAGGCCCGCTCATCGGTGCGCAGCATCGAAACCCAGGCAGAAATGGCCGACCGCACCCTGGATGTTACCCGTGAAAACCTCGCTAAGTTTGTTTACGAGCTGCACACCAAATACAGCCTGGCGGTCGTATGCATCATCTTTGTCTTCGTCGGAGCTCCTATGGGTGCCATCGTCCGGAAGGGAGGTTTTGGCTATCCGATACTCGTCAGTATCATATTTTTCATTCTTTTCATCGTGTTGACGATCTTCTGCCGCAAGATCGCGGAGACCTTCATTGTGCCTGCGATGGTAGCTGCGTGGATTCCCTGTCTCGTACTGCTGCCCGTAGGCCTGTGGCTCACCATCAAAGCCATGAATGACAGTCCGCTGAAGTGGGGTCTCTTCGATCAACTGAGGGGAAAAATTGCTCTGTACAAAGAAGCCAAAAAGAATAATAATGCTGAGACCCCGACATCTGCCGCTGTCTGAGCTGCAGGCCTCGCAGGCCGCCTTCACTGCCTTCTGGATTCCCGCTGCTTTTTTCATAAGCCTGGGTGCTGTGTGGCTGATGCTTATACCGGTGGGCACCGAATTGTTGTGGATAAACAACCACCGATCCGCATTCGCTGACCACTTTTTTCAGTTTGCCACCCTGTTGGGCGAAGGCTGGGCCTTTCTGGCGGTAAGCCTGCTGCTGCTTTTTTTTCGCTGGAAAGCGGCCCTGACCTTGCCGCTGCTGGGCTTTTTGGTGACCGTGGTGGCTCAGTTGTCCAAGCATTGGTTTGCGCACGACAGACCCTATCCTTACCTCAGCAAACTCGGGATTTGGGAGCAGCTGCAGCCCATCGAGGGTGTCGAATTGTTGCAGGGGGCCAATAGCTTTCCGAGCGGGCATACCATGGCTGCCTTTGCTCTCTACACTTTTGCCGCGCTGAATATGCCGCGCCGCTGGTGGCTGGGACTGTCCTTTGCGCTGCTGGCCGTGCTCACGGCTTTTTCCCGCATGTACCTGCTGCATCATTTTTTGAAGGATGTGGTCGTGGGTGGTCTGACGGGCATTGCGCTGGCACTGCTGTGGCACTACCTGTTGCTGTGGCTGTGGAAGGAGGAGCGCAGCCTGGCGGCGGGATGAGGTTGTTCAGTATGTATTTCGCTGCGAAAAGCAGCGAAATACAATAGTAAATCAATGTTTTTTGGGTTTTTTAAACCCAAAAAATTGACTCACAATACGCTCTGGCGGCGACTGCCGCCAGAGCGTATTGTTGGCTTTTTTAAAAAAACCTGGCCGCGGCCAAAGCCGGCCCGGCCCTCATGTATACCTGCTAAATGCACGCCCTCATGTACAAGACGCTTATCAGTGCCGAAGAGCTACGCAGCGGCTACACTCGGCCCGACTATGTCATTATCGACTGCCGCTTCGATTTGTTTAACACAACTGCGGGGCGGCTGGCCTACGAGCAGCGCCACATTCCCGGGGCGATTTATGCACACCTGGATGAGGATCTCAGCGGGCCTGTACAGCCAGGTATCAGCGGTCGCCACCCCCTGCCGGAGGTGGGGGTGCTGGCGCAAAAGCTGGGCAGTTGGGGCATAGATGAGCGCAAGCAGGTGGTGGTGTATGATGCGCAGGCGGGCGCCATAGCGGCCCGCCTGTGGTGGATGTTGCGCTGGCTGGGTCATGAGGCAGTAGCGGTGCTCGACGGTGGCTGGCCTGCCTGGTTGGCGGCCGGAGGGCCGACGGCTATGGAGGTGCCCGCCCCTGTGCCTGCTTTTTTTACCCCCCACCCAAGACCCGACAGCCTGATCGACGCCGCCGGGGTCGACCAGCTGCGGCACGACAGCCGCTTTCTGCTGCTTGATGCTCGCTCGCCGGAGCGATTTCGGGGAGAGGAGGAGCCTATTGATCCTGTTGCCGGCCATATCGAAGGGGCTCAAAATGCGCCGCTGACACGCAACCTGATTGACGGACATTTCCGACCCGCCAATGAGCTGCGGGAGCTTTACCTGCCAATGCTGGGAGCACGCAGGGGTAGTGAGATTGTATGTTATTGTGGATCAGGTGTTTCGGCTTGTCATAATATATTGGCCATGGTGCAGGCCGGTCTGGGAGAGCCCCGCCTGTACCCGGGCTCCTGGAGTGAATGGATTCATTGGGCTCAGCTGTTACCCACAGCCGATGAATGATGCGGCGGCTGGCGTTGATCTGCGGGTAGCCTTGCTGATTATGGCATCAACCGTTTTTCACCGCTTTTTGTGAAAAAAGCACCCATGCAGCACGCCCTTTGGCGACTGTTGCCGCCAAAGGGTGTGTTCTGACAGCTAAACCAGAACATACATTCACTTGCGCTGGACTGTACTGCGGGTTGTATACGAGCTAAGCCAAGCCGGAACCTACAGCCACTTGCGTCGCCGGAAGTAATATAACTGGAATAGTACGATGCCAATCATGATGACCCACAGTCCATAATAACCGTGCGACCACTCGAGCTCGGGCATGTGCTTGAAGTTCATGCCGTATACGCCGGCCAGAAAGGTGAGCGGAATAAAGATGGTGCTGATGATGGTGAGCAGCTGCATGACGTTGTTCATGCGGAAACTAATCTCCGACAGGTACAAATCCTGCAGGCCATTGAGGAGATCCCGGGTGGTGTCGGTCAGTTCAACCACGCGAATCGAGTGGTCGAAAAGATCCCGCAAAAAAACCGGCGTAGTGGATGCTATGAGGGCGTGCTCACTGCCAGCGAAGCGGTTGATGGCTTCGCGCATGGGGCCCGCCAGTTTTCGCAGCGAGATGATGGCAATGCGCAGGTCGTGAATTTTGCGCTTGGTAGTATCGGAAGGGCTGGTCATAATCTCTACTTCCAGGTTGGAGAGCTCTTCTTCCAGTTGGTCCAGGACGATAAAGTAGTGGTCGACGATGGCATCGATGAGCGCATACGCCAGGTAGTCGGTGGTGCGGCTGCGCATCCTGCTGCCGGGCATCTCCAGCCGGCGCCGGATAGACGCAAACAGGTCGCCATCCTTTTCCTGAAAGGACAGCAGGCTGTCGCGGGTAAAAAAAATAGCGACCTGCTCGGTATCGATATTCATGGTTTCCCGGTTGAAATCGAGCGCGCGCACTACCACAAACAGCGCCTGGTCATACTCCTCAAATTTGGGACGCTGGTGGATGTTGAGCACATCTTCAATGGCCAGCGGGTGCATCTGATAGCGCATGCCCAGCTGCTCAATGAGCTCAATATCGTGCAGTCCGCGCACATCATACCATAGAATACCTCCAATATTGGCAGCCTCCGGCAGCGTATCGTGTGCTAGCTCGCAGCGGTAGTCCTGTTCGCTGTACTGCGTAAGCGCCACATTGAGCTGCTCAAGGTGTTTTGTGCCGGTAAAAATCAGGCTGCCGGGCGGGCTGCCGCTCCTTTTGAGCGGTGGCCGGCCGGCTGGCCGTATGCGGGAATGTTTATTTTTACCCATGGTTTTGTGCGTTTATTTATGCTGCAGGGGTATTCGGCCCTTTGGCAGCCGACAGGCTGCGGCTGAGGGTACTGAAAGCCAGCAGCAGTGTCAGGAAGAAAGCTATGCGCGCGATCATATCGCCCCAGCGGTGGTAAAAAGTGAGCCGGTCGTTGAGGATCATACTGCCGCGCAAAGCGCCGGCAGTGTTGTAGGGGAGACTGGCGGTGATGTCGCCCCGCTGGTTGATAAAGGCCGAGATGCCTGTATTGGCTGAGCGTACCAGCGGCCGCCGCCCTTCGATGGCACGCAGGCTGGCAAAGTATAGGTGTTGTCGGTGGCCAGGGGTGTCATCCCACCAGCCGTCATTGGTCAGGATGAAAGCAGCCTGTGCACCCGGCTGCCCGTAGGTGCGGGGGCGTACATACCCGCCGTAGTATTCGCCAAAGACCGATTCGTAGCAGATGACGGGCGCGATGCGTGCTTTGCCCTGAAAAACCGACCGCTGGGGCTGTGTGCCCAGTCCGGCAGTAGTACCTTCGAGTTGCTCAACCAGCGGCTCCATAAAAAACAGGATCCGCTTGAAGGGGAAAGACTCAGGACCGGGTACCAGCTTGGATTTGCGGTAGGTCTGCACCTCCTGCCCCGCCATATCCAGCTGTGCAGCCGAGTTGAGGGTCTCGTAGTAGATCTGCTGTCCACCGCTCCCGCGCCGCTCCCGCGCCGCATCCGTGAGTGGCTCGCCGGGGGCAAAATCGCGATAGGCATTGAGACCGGTGACCAGTTGCAGCGTCGGATAGGCCGCCAGCCCTTCGCGCAGGTACTGCAGCGCCGGATAGTTGCTGATCTGGCGCTCTTCGACATAGCCAAAGCTGGTTTCGGGGTAGACTAGGTAGTCTACGGTGCTGTCCAGCTGACTGAGACTCAACTCGAGGTAGCGGTCGGCCTGTACATGCTCGGGCAGCGTAAACTTTTGGTAGTGCGGCTCAAAGTTGGGTTGTACGGCTACGACCTCTATGCGGTTGCCTTGTTCCTGGTAGCTGTAGTAGCGGTAAAAAGAGAAGGCCGCAGGCAGGGCAATCAGCAGTAGCGCCAGCGCCCAAGGGCGGCTGGCCGCCAGTCCTCCGGACAGCTGCCACCCCCGATAGAGGAGCAGGTTGATCAGCCATATCCACCAGCTGCCACCAAAGACACCCGTATATTCATACCACTGTACCCAGGCAGGAAACTGCGCAAAGCTATTGCCCAGCGTGAGCCATGGCCAGGTGAGATCCCAGTTGTAATGCAGGTATTCGAAGCTCAGCCAGTAGGCCACCAGCGGCACATAGCCCAGTCGCGGCATGGCGCGGCTGCTGAGCAGCCAGCCTAGCCAGGGCAGCAGCATCAGCAGGCTGTTGACAATGATGGCAAAAAGGCCGGCGGCCAGGGCCGCATTGGCCACCCAGTAGGTGGACAGGATGTTCCACAGCATCAGCCCCAGCCAGGCATAGGGCCAAAAGTCGCGCAGCGGCCGCGCCGCCTGCTGGCTCGCCTGCGCCAGCGCCAGCAGGGGCAGCCAGCCCACAAACATCAGCCAGGGCAGGGGCAGCAGCCCCGGAAATCCCAGCCCCAGCAGCAGCCCGCCAAGGCTGGCAAGCCCCATTTTTTTCCATACCCCCACTCCCCCTCTGCGCTCCAGCAGGCGCGCGCCAAAGAGGGCGATGAGCGCCCAGACGGACAGGAAGAGCCAGAGCGGACGATGACCCCATAGCAATTGCTGCGCGTCGAGCTGTATCATCTGGCGGGCGCTGAGCACCGCCACCACGGCCGACAGGCCGGCCGCCGGCCAAAAGTATTGGTTTTTCAAGAATTGTGCTTTTGAAGGTTGTTTTGAATGCTGTTTTGTCAAACTGATGCGTGCTTTGATGCAAGATTAAGAAATTCCTTTTTTACCTTTGAACAAAAAACAGTTGTCATGAAAAAATGGATGAAAACAGGGCTGCTGGTGCTGGCTGCTGTGCTGGTGCTGATGCAGCTGATTCCTGTCGATCGCTCAGTGCCTACCGTCAACGAGGGGGACGATTTCCTGGCTATAGTCAATCCTATACCCGAAACGGCTACCCTCATCAAGTCGGCCTGCTATGACTGTCATTCCTTTAAAACCAACTATCCTTGGTACGCCAGCGTTGCACCAATTTCATTCTTTGTCAATAATCATATTCAGGAAGGCCGCGAGCATCTCAATTTTTCAACCTGGGCTCCCTATGGCGGTGAAAAACAAAAGCATAAGCTCGAGGAGTGCGCAGAGGAGATTGCGGAAGCGCACATGCCTGAGAAGACATATACCTGGATGCATGCGGGTGCGCGCCTGACCGACGAGCAGCGGAAGTCACTTTCTATGTTCTTTAGTGCGCTGCAGCTTACCGTGCCGCACCGCCGCTATCAGGAAGAATAAATATTTGCAACGACGATACGCGCCCTAGCCTCTCTGGTTTTCTCACAGGATTTTTCGCCTGTAGGCAAAAACCCTGTGTAAACAGGTGCTTATTGGCCGCCGCCGCTGCCAATAAGCGCTTGGGTTTCGCACTTCTTTCATCATTCGCCTGCGGATTTCCCCCCTTATGTTACCGGTAATCCACGGCAATAACACAGTAAGGCTATGACAGACCGCATCTATGTGGCAGCGACCAGTCAACACGTCGGAAAAACCACTTCTACCCTCGGCTTGGTGGAGGCGCTGCGCGAGCGCAGGCATTCTGTTGGCTATTGTAAGCCGGTGGGGCAGCAGTTTGTAGACCTGGGGGATCTCAAGGTCGACAAGGATGCGCTGCTTTTTTCTAAGGTGATGGGCTTCGAACTCAAAGCCGAAGTGCATAGTCCGGTGATCGTCGGCGCAGGTGTTACGCGAGAGTATCTCGATGATCCGGCCAAGTTTGATTTTGCTGATCGCATACTCGAGGCTTCCAAGGTGTTGCAGCAGGACTATGAGATCGTGGTCTATGAGGGTACGGGACATCCGGGGGTGGGCAGTGTGTGCGATGTGTCTAATGCGGATGTGGCCAAATTGCTGGGGGCGCCTGTCGTCATGATTGTTGAGGGAGGCATCGGTAATACCATCGATCGGCTCAACATGAGTGTTGCACTTTTTCGGGAGCAGCAAGTGCCGATCATGGGGGTAATTGTCAATAAGGTAATTCCTGACAAGCTCGATCAGGTAAAGTATTATGTGGGGAAAAAGTTAGAGCAGATGGGTATCCCGCTATTGGGGGTGCTGCCATACGACCAGACGCTTTCCAATCCTATTATGGAAGGGGTGCGTACTGCGGTCAACGGAGTGGTGCTCATCAACGGGCACCGGCTCGACAATCGGGTGGAAAATGTGGCCTCGGGCTCGCTAATCGACAAACATGAGTTTAGCCAGCTCAAAAATCTGCTCATCATCGTCAGCTACCGCCGACTCGAGAGTGTCATCCATGCGCTGGAAGAACTCGAGCACAAAAATAACCAGTGCGTCTCTTTGGCCGGTATTATCATCAATGGTGAAAACGACTACATCCCCGATATACAGTACAACCTGCCTGGCCGGGAATACCTCGACAAAAATGAGATTCCTGTAATCGCTACTCAGCTGGATACCTATGGTTCTGCTATAAAAATCAGCCGTATGGAGGTCAAAATCAATACCCGTACGCCTTGGAAGGCCAGCAGAGCTGTCGAACTGATTCGCGATCATGTCAATCTGGACGCTGTCTTATAAGGCATTAGTCAACTTGGCAGAGAAAAATAAGCAGCATAGACTTGTTCAATCAAATTCAATGTACTATCTTTGCTGCCCGAATTGAATATGCTTTTAATCACTGCATGTAAGCCGCAATTAAGCTAATATGGCACATCATAAATCAGCAAAGAAACGCATCCGCCAAGACGCAGTTAAGCGTCTGCAGAACCGTTACCACAAGAAGTCTGCACGTACAGCTATCGCTAAGCTGCGTGAAATGACTGACAAGAGCGAAGCACAGCAGTTCCTGCCTAAGGTACTGAGCATGATCGATAAGCTCGCAAAAAAGAATACTTGGCACGATAATAAAGCTTCCAACCTGAAGAGCAGCTTGATGAAGCTGGTCAACGACCTGGGGTAATCGCATACAATTCTTATCGTTTGCTTAAGGGCATAGCGGCTTGTTCCTGCTATGCCCTTAGGTTGTTTTACTTATCCACAGCTTTTTGGGGTTTTTGGAAAAAAGCAGCAAAAACAGGTGTGGATTCCGGCCGCAACGATGGCAAATAGTTTCCCGGACATTTTGAAATTGTCTGTATCTTTGCGAACAAACGTTCATTCGTGTCAGCTAAACATACCTTTTATCCGCTGGTCATCAGCGACATTCGCAGAGAGACTGCCGATTGTGTCTCCATTGCATTCAATCTTTCGTCGGGGGCTGTGCCTTCGTCGGAGGTGTTTTCTTTTGTACAGGGGCAACACCTTACGCTGCGTACGAGGCTCGACGGGCAGGAGGTGAGGCGGGCGTACTCGATCTGTAGCAGCCCGCTCGATGGGGAGCTTCGGGTGGCTATCAAGAAAGTTCCCGGGGGCTTGTTTTCTTCTTTTGCCAATGAGCAGCTGGTGGTTGGCGACACGTTGGAGGTGATGCCGCCGGAGGGCCGTTTTTATACGGAACTGGATCCGCAGCTGCACCGCAATTATGTTGCTTTTGCTGCCGGGAGTGGGATCACACCGGTTATGTCTATCCTCAAAACGGTGCTGGCTACCGAGCCTCACAGCCATTTTACGCTTTTTTACGGCAACAAGACCACTGACAGTATTATTTTTCACGAGCAGCTGGAGGCGCTCAAGAATCAGTATTTGGGACGCCTGAGTCTGCATTTTGTGCTGAGCCGCGAGCACCTCGACAGTCCCTTGTTTACGGGCCGCCTCGACGGGGCTAAGTGCGAGGCTTACAGCCGCTGGCTGTTCGATCCGGCGGTAGTAGATGCCTACTTTCTTTGCGGACCCGAGGAGATGATTCAGGAAATTCGGGATTGTCTGCTGGCAAAGGGCGTGGATCGTTCGCGGATTCACCTGGAATTGTTCGCTGCGGGGGCAGCACTGGCGGCAGCACGCCGTCGCCGGGAGGAGGATGTCTCTGCAGAGGTACTGACAACCGTCGAGCTGACACTGGATGGCAAGACGATTCAGTTTAGTCTCAACAGCCGCCGGGAGACGCTGCTCGATGCTGCGCTCCGTCATGGTGCAGAACTTCCTTATGCCTGCAAGGGAGGGGTATGCTGTACTTGTCGCGCCAAACTGGAAGTGGGGGAGGTAGAGATGGATGTCAATTATGCGCTGGAACCGGAAGAGGTGGCTGCTGGTTTTATCCTGACGTGCCAGGCGCACCCGCGTACGGAGCGCGTGGTGGTCAACTTCGATGTATAAAGTGGAGGCGGTAGGAGCTGCCCGTGCCAGTAGGCGGTGGCGATTACTTAGTCGACTTCGATGTATAAAGTGGAGGCGGTAGACCGGTAGCCCTACAGCCGCGCTATCAGGATTGGAAGGGGATTTTTCCGTTTAGGCGGCCATGTATTCTAAACAGTTTGATACAAGTATGTTAGCGCTTACTGAGAAGACAAAAAAAGAAAAAATATTGGAAGCCGCCGCGGTATTGTTTCGCGACAAAGGCTACTCGGCAACATCTATGCGCGACTTGGCACAGGCGGTAGATCTGCAGGCTTCCAGTCTGTACAACCATATACAGAGCAAGCAGGAGATTCTTCGGGAGATCTGCTTTTTCAACGCCAGCCGATTTTTGGAGGGCATCCGGCAGATTGAGCAGGCGCATGCCTCTCCTGCCGACCGACTGCGGGCGCTCATCAACCTGCACATAGATATAGCCATGCAGGACATGACTTCCATCACGGCTTTCAACGATGAGTGGCGCCACCTTGAAGAGCCACACCTTAGCGATTTTAAGCGGTTGCGGCGGGAGTATGAAAACCGGTTCAAAGCTATCCTGGTAGACGGGATGGCACAAAATGTCTTTCAGCGACTGGACCCACAGCTTACACTCAACACGGTACTGTCGTCTGTCCGCTGGGTGCACGAGTGGCGGCAACCCGGCAAAAAGCAGTCTCTGGAAGCCGTCCGGCTGACCCTGAGCGAGTTGCTGCTGAAAGGCTTGTTGGTTGCTTCGCAATAATAAGACAAATATGTACTTTTTGATTTTTGAAAAAAATCAAAAAGTATACAAATTTGATTCATGACAGGGTGGCGCCAGCCACCCTGTCATGAAATATGAGACAAATATGTACTTTTTGATTTTTGAAAAAAAATCAAAAAGTACACAAATTTGATTCATGACAGGGTGGCGCCAGCCACCCTGTCATGAATCAAGAACCTTCTTATTTGTACAACCATATCTCAACCCGCCTAAGCAAATTGGGCATCTCAGGCTGACCCTGTGTACCGGCCTGTGGCCTCACCACCGCCGGCGTTTCCTGCACCAGTCGTTCCGGAGCGATGCCGCGGGCTGTCAGAAAATCATGTACTGCCACAACGCGGAAGTAAGCCCAGCGCTGTTCGGTTGCATCCGCAGCCCCGCCGTCATCGTAGCCTCTCAGCCGTAGCTTGTAGGCCGGATTATTTCGCAGAAAGGTGGCTAGTTTGTCGGCTAGTCGCTCCTGCTGGATTTGGTTGCTATTGGGACTAAACAGAAAGCGTTGCTGGTTAAGTTGCCGGCTGATGTCGGTATCGGTGGTTGCCGGCGGGCAACCATCTTGCTCGATGCTGCCAAAGAGTTCCGGACAAGCATCTTTAGGGTCAGCGATGCCGTCATCATCGGCATCGGGACAGCCATCAAACAGCGTCATGCCGGGCATCTGAGGACACGCATCGCGGTCATCGCTGATGCCGTCGCCATCGCTGTCGACGCGTGGGCAGCCCTGCAGCTCTCTGATTCCCTTTTGGGTAGGACAGCGATCCTCGTTGTCCGGGATGCCGTCTTCATCGGTATCAGTAGGCAGGCAGCCCTTGTAGGCTTCCAGTCCGGCCACATCAGGGCACTCATCTTTTTGATCGGGTATAGAGTCTCCGTCGCGATCCGGGCACCCAAAGAAGCGCTGCATGCCCGGGATGTAGGGACACTCATCCGACTCATCGGGGATCCCGTCGCCGTCGGCATCAGGACAGCCATAGCCAGATGGCTGGCCAAAGCTATCGGGGCACTCATCCCTGCTGTCGGGAATCCCATCGCCATCCCTATCCTCCGCCACCAGTTTGTAGGCAGCAGAGAAGGCCAGGTAGCCATAGTGATCCTTTCTGTTGGCATTGACGGCAGCACTGATGCCATCCATATAATCAGTAGCCGTGAGATTAATCTGGGCAATGAGCTGCAGATTGACGCGCGGACTCAGGCGCGCCCGCATCCCCACACCTATCGGCAGGACGGTGGTTACGGCAGTACCCTTATATTTATCCTCATCCTCGAGGATGCGAGCATTGAGTTCATCGAGCCTGTTGAGGGAAAAATCCGGCCGGGCGCGGAAGGAAGCAATGCCCATGCCTGCACTGACAAAAGGAGAAACGGCCGCCTTCGGCCAGGGCATGAGCCGAAGGCCCATCGACAGCTCATACCATTGCGTCTCAAAAGAAAAGCCCCTCGCTTGCCGAAAAGCATCTTCTGTGTATTTTAGGTCACTGGCTCGTATGCTGCCCATGCGGCCGTGCACGTCAAAAGCCAGCATGTTATCGCCTTCTTTGTACAACTGTAGCCCCAGATAGCCGTCGCCGCCATTGAAAGAAAATCGGTTGCCCTTACTCAAATCTCCGCTGTAACCGACGGCGCCAGTAGAAAAGCCCAGAAACCAGCCCTGCTCCTGTCCGGTCAGCCGGGCCGCTGTCAATAATAAAAATAACAGATAAACCGGTCGAATGGGATGACGCATATATTTGATATATAGGTACATATTTAGAGACGATTGCAGTGCTGAACAGTAAGCTGTCTCAAAGCGCTTTTTGGCGGCAGCCGCCGCCTAAAAAACATAATGAACAGGGATGTCTCAGGATATTTTTGGGCAGTCGACGCCATTAAAAAATATCCTGAGACAGTCCCGGTGTATTTATACAGCAGGTAGGGCAAAAACCATGCCGAACCCCGTAAAAGAACGTTTCACATCAGCTAAGAGCGCTTCCCTGACCTGCACCTGACGATAGCGCAGCCGGCAGTGGGGTAATAGAGCCAAGGTAAAAGTGCGGTTTAGAACGGCAAATCGTCATCGCCTGCAGGGCTCAGTGGCTCATCGGAAGCTGTGGGGAACGAGCCCGCCGCAAACGAGCTTGCTGCCTTGGCTGCCGCAGGCGCAGCACCACCGCCGTCGGCCTGTACTTTTTCGAGCCGCCAGGCGTTGAGGTTGGTGAAATACTTACCATTCCACTCGCGCCCGCGCAGGTCAAAATGAACTTTGATAGGCTCCCCCTCGCGGTAGTCGTCAATCAGGCTGCAGCGATCCTGCACCAGCTGAAATTTGACAAACTGCGGGTAGTTGCCACTCTCTACTTCAATCACAAATTCGCGCGCGCTGAAGCTGCCGGTCTTGTTTTCTGTTTCGTAGACCTTATGCAGCTTTCCTGTTACTTCAAATGACATGAGAGAATATTTTTGCTGAAAGAAATGTAGCTTGATACTTATGCCATGCCGACCACATGCTCGGCCTGAAGATCCATTGGATAGATGATTGGAAACTGCAGCGCGGTGTACCGACACCAGCCGCAGAATTTATACAAATATAACCTTTTTGGGGAAAAGTGCAAGCGCCTTTTTACAGATCCGGTTGCTGCGGTCCGGCTGCAACTTTGTAAGCTGCAGCCGGACTGCAGCTTCAATACTGTACATATACGACATACTTTTCTTCGAAATAGGGGTCGCCAAAAAACCGGCTGATGGGCCAGTACTCTGTATAGGATCCTTTGGGCAGCTCTCTGATTTCTGCTTGGATATCGCCCCCTTTAAGGGCCAGCAGACCATTGGGCATGGCGTGTCGCTGCTTGTCGGCAATGAGTTTGAATGACCAGTCGCACAGTTGTCGCAGGGGTGCCACAGCTCTGCTGATGATAAAATCAAACTGCCGCCCTTTGAGCTCTTCGGCGCGTACGGCCATGGCGGTGACATTGGTGAGCCCCAGGGCTTCTGCTACGGCCGTGACGACGGTGATTTTTTTGCGGGTCCCGTCGACCAGGGTAAAGTGGGCCTGCGGAAAAAGGATGGCCAGTGGGATGCCGGGAAAGCCTCCGCCAGTGCCCAGGTCGAGCAGGCGCGCGCCTGGCTTAAACTGTATTACCTTGGCAATGGCCAGCGAATGCAGTACGTGGTGCAGGTATAGCTGGTCGATATCTTTGCGCGAGACGACGTTAATTTTGCTGTTCCACTCCCGGTAGAGGGTATCCAGGGCAGCCAGCTGCTCGCGTTGCTGATCGTTCAAATCGGGAAAAAACTGTTCAATGTTTTGCATGCCGGAAAAATTGGCGACAAAGGTAAGAAATGTGCCGTACCTTTGGTTTACCCTTTTCCGGTGCTATCCTGAACCAACACAATTTTCCGGTAATGAAGAAGTTCCTTTTCCTTGTTTCCTCGCTGCTGGCGCCTTATTGGCTGCTTGCGCAGCTGGTGCTGCGGCTGTATTCACTGCCGGTAGGTACGCCGGCCAATGCTTCATTTTTTGTGGCGGGCAGCTTCAACAATTGGTCGCCCGGCGCGGCAGCCTACCAGTTGCAAAATAATCAGGCAGGGCAGCCCGAGATTTCGCTCAGCCTGCCTCCGGGCACTTATGAGTATAAGTTTACCCGCGGCAGTTGGGCAACGGTAGAGGGCAATGCGCAGGGGGGCTTCCGGCCCAACCGCAGCATCACCTACAATGGGGGGCTGCAGGTGGTAGAGGTGGTTATCGCCAGCTGGGAAGACCAGTCGCCGGCCACGCATACCGCTGCACCCAATGTGAGTGTGCTCAGCCAGTCGTTTTTTATGCCGCAGCTCAATCGCTACCGGCGGATCTGGATCTACCTGCCGCCCGATTATGCTAGTAGTGACCGCGATTATCCTGTTTTGTATATGCAGGACGGACAAAATTTGTTTGATCAGGTTACTAGCTTTTCGGGGGAGTGGTATGTGGATGAAACGCTCAATGAGTTATTTGAACAGGGGGATCCGGGGATCATCGTGGTGGGGATCGACAATGGGGGTATCCATCGAATCAATGAGTATACACCCTGGGCTAATCCGCAGTATGGTGGCGGTCAGGGGGCTGCCTATGCGGATTTTTTGGCGGAGACGCTCAAACCCTTTATTGATGCCAATTATCGGACTTTGTCGGGGCCTGCCTACACCGGAGTGATGGGCTCCAGCCTTGGGGGGCTCATTTCGCTCTATACTGCACTTCGCCATCCACAGGTTTTCGGGCGGGCTGGGGTCTTTTCACCCAGCCTTTGGTATACATCCGATATTTTTACCTATGCTGCACAACGCCCCTACCAAGGGTATTCGCGTATTTGCCTGATGGCCGGACAGTCTGAGTCGACTACCATGGCGGCACAAGTCAATAATATGTACCAGACGCTGCTGTCGGCAGGCTACCCGGCTGCCGACTTGCTGCGGGTTATCCATGGCGATGGACAGCATGCCGAGTGGTACTGGGCGCGGGAGTTTGGCGGTGCTTACCAGTGGCTGTTTGCAGCCGCGCCGACAGCCGTCGGGACGCCTGTAGCAGAGGAGTTGTCTGTTTTTCCCAATCCTAGTCGCGATGAAGTATATGTGTCTGATGGTGGCTTGCGGGGGCTACTGGCGATTGTTGACCAACAGGGGCGACTGCTTCGGTGGCAGCGACTGAGTGGTGAGGGTATCTCCTTACAGGGGTTGCCGGCGGGCAGTTATTGGCTTTTTTTACAGCAGTTGGACGGGCGCGTATCAGCAGCCCGGCTGCAGTATGCGCCGGACTAAGGTATGGTGTAAGTATTCGTTTTACATTCATGTCTGCTATGGGGCTAAGTCACCATAGCAGACATGAATGCATTTGTAATCAATACTTTATCCTGGTATTTTTGTTAAAAATCAGGATTGCTGGCGTATGTATAAAATTACTGAACTTCACTCATTATCGTAAATAACAGTGAACATCATCGCGGCCAAAGGCAGTCCTGCCAATCTGTGAGCATGTGCAGCAGCAGTCCGCCGGCCACGAGCCGCCAGCGGGGCAGCAGCAGGAAGACCAGGGCGTAGAGTCCAATGGCGAAATAGCTGTGTAGAGGGTGAAAGCCTATGCTGCATCGGTCGGGATCAAACAGGGGTACAGCCAGCAGGTGGTCGAGATCTACCAGCATGGTCAACAACAGCACACCCCAGGCGCGCTGCCAGCGGCCAGGGTAGTAGTAGCGGGCAATGAGTCCCGGTACCAGCAAATGCAGGCTGTAGTGTACAGCTATTCGCAACAAGGGTATAGTCATCATAGACACGAATAAACATATATTTTCCTGATTTATTGCATAAAAAATCAGGGAAATATATGTTTACGCATGCACACTTCACGTACGTCAGCCGCTGAAATCGGCAGCTTTCATCGACAGCCCGGACACTTTTAGCCAAATTCAGGCTGCAGAGGCTAAACAAGTCCTTATCTTTGCAAAAATCATTGAAATATGGCATTGCGTACCCGTTTGACGCCTTTTTCAAGGCTGCTGCTGTTTATGATCATCGTGCTGCCGCTCGCTTACTTTGGTGCTGCTTACTACAACAATGAAGACCCGATGGCCAAACTCAGGGAACTGATGGGCAAGTCACCGGTTAGCATTCCTGCGGATACGTCGCCGGCCGCGGCCGATACCTGTGAAGAGCGCGTTAAAGCGCTGGAGGAAGAAAATGCTGCTTTACGTAAAGCATTGGAAGTGATGGCCAAAGGGAGTACTGGTGTGCAGGATACAGCGGCCTCCAACCGACAGAAGTGGGGTAAATAGTTTCTGCCCTGTCAGGCTTCCCGGATGATGCGCGGACAGCTTCCTGCAGGCCAATCAGTTGCTGCAAGCTATCCCTGTATGTCAGAGGAGCCAAACCTGTACGCAAAAACCAGCCGTCACACTACCGATGAATAATCACATTTATATCTACGACGCATTGCGCACGCCCTGCGGCAATACCTCCCTGTACGAAGTCAAGCCTGTCAACCTCCTGAAAGCTGCCTTCCACGCGCTGGCAGTACGTACAGGTCTCGACAGCTCGAAAGTCGATGACTGCATCATTGGCTGCGTAACACCCATGGGTGATCAGGGCTTCAACCTCGCCCGTACTGCACTGCTGCAGGCGGGCTGGCACCCTGCCGGCGGCGGCATGCAGATCAACCGCTACAACGCTTCCGGTCTGGAGGCGGTAGGGTTGGCAGCCGCCAAGATTGCGGCAGGCTGGGCTTCGCTGGTGGTTGCGGGGGGAGCCGAGAGCATGAGCCGCAGTCCGGTGGGTGCCGATGGTGGTCCGCTCATGTACGACCCGGAGGTGATGCTTTT
>CAZYAO010000021.1:0-8121 GCA_964645715.1 uncultured Saprospiraceae bacterium | reverse complement strand
AGCCACCTGCACACCAGCGGCAACGCCTGTCCGCCCGCCGACGGCGCAGCCTTGCTGCTGGTCGGCGACGCTGCCGCCGGTGAGGCGCTGGGCCTGCGCCCGCGCGCCCGTATACGGGCCGTCGCGACAGCAGGCACCGACCCGACGGTTATGCTCATGGGCGCCCCTGCCGCCGCGCAGAAGGCGCTGGCGCAGGCGGGCATGCAGGTTGCCGACGTTGACCTCTGGGAGTGCCATGAAGACTATGCCGCTATCAGCCTACAGTTTCAGCAGGCTTTCGGACTGTCGGCCGACCGCTTGAACGTCAATGGCGGTGCTATTGCCATAGGTAACCCGCTGGGTGCCTCCGGCGCTATACTGCTGGGAGGACTGCTGCACGAACTTGAGCGCCGCGACTTGCAGACGGGTATGGCGGCCATCTCCGCCGGTGCAGGGCTGGCAGGAGCGATCATTATAGAGCGTTGATAAACAAAGGTCTTTGAGTGGCTGAAGCCAGGGCGCTGGCCGGGCACAGGACAAAGACTGCCAAATTATATTGGATATGCCCAACCAAATTTTTGTCATTGAAGCCAGCGAAATGCCGCTGGAGGAGGTAAAAGCGGCTGTTGAAGGCCATCATAAGCTGGCTTTGGGCGATAGTGCCCGGGAGCGACTGGCGTACTGCCGCGATTTTTTGGATCGACAGCTGAGCGAGTCGGACGCGCTTTACTATGGTATCAATACAGGCTTTGGTGCCTTCTGCAACATACGCATCGATGCCGAGGAGACGCATGCGCTGCAGAAAAACCTGGTCATGTCGCATGCCTGCGGACTGGGTGAAGAAGTACCCGATGAAGTGGTGCGCCTGATGATGGTACTCAAAATCCAGAGCCTGGCCCACGGCTATTCGGCGGTGCGCGTAGCGCTGGTAGAGCGGCTGGTAGCCATGTACAATGCCGACATGTTGCCGGTCATTTACCAGTTGGGTTCGCTGGGCGCCTCCGGCGACCTGGCGCCGCTGGCGCACCTGAGCCTGCCCCTGCTGGGCATGGGCGAGGTGAAGCTGGGTGGGCAGCGCATGCCGGCAGCGGCTGCCCTGCAGCAGCTGGGGCTGCCGCCCATGGAACTCGAAGCCAAAGAAGGGCTGGCGCTCCTCAACGGGACACAATTTTCGACTGCCTACGGCCTGTGGGCCGTGCTGCAGGCAGAAAAGCTGCTGGGGCTGTCAAGCCTGGCAGCAGCGCTCTCCTGTGATGCTTTCCTGTGTCATACGGCTCCTTTCGATGAGCGCCTTCACCGCATACGGCCGCATACCGGCCAGCGGATGGTGGCCGCCCGCATGCGGGCGCTGCTGGCCGACAGTCCGCTCGGCGCCCTGCCCAAGGCGCACGTACAGGATCCCTACGCTTTTCGCTGCATCCCGCAGGTGCATGGCGCGAGCTGGGACGCTTTTGCATACGTGCGACAGGTCATACAGACAGAGCTGAACAGCGTGACAGACAACCCCAATGTTTTTGCTGACAGCGGGGACATACTGTCGGGCGGCAATTTTCATGCGCAGCCCATTGCGCTGGCACTCGACTTTCTGGCCATTGCACTGGCGGAGATCGGCAGCATTTCCGAGCGGCGCACCTACCAGCTTATCTCGGGACAGCGCGGCTTGCCGACCTTTTTGACACCCAAGCCCGGTCTGCACAGCGGACTGATGATTCCGCAGTACACGGCGGCGGCCATTGTCAGTCAAAACAAGCAACTGTGCAGTCCCGCCTCGGTCGACAGCATCGTGTCGAGCAACGGGCAGGAAGATCATGTGAGTATGGCTGCCAACGCTGCCACCAAATTGTACAAAGTGGTCAACAATGTGGCCGATCTGCTGGCCATCGAATGGATGACCGCTGCCCAGGCAGCTTCTTTCCGGGAGCCTACAGCCGTGGCACCGGCACTGCAGCCCGTGTTGGCAGCCTACCGTGCGCAAATCCCGCGGCTGGAAGAAGATCGTATCCTCAGTACGGATATGCGCAAAACAAAAGCCTTTCTTGGGGCGTTACCACTTTGATTTGCCGATTATTAATAGATCGCCGGCTGCTCTGCAGCCGGCAATCGAACCAAACATCCATGACCATGCGCTGGTTAAGTCATTCCCTGCTTTTTTCCGGACTGTTCAGCATTGCTGCCTGCCAGTCTGGTAAACTCAACCTCTTCACACCTCAGCAGGATGTAGAGCTGGGGCGACAGCTCAACCAGGAAATTTTGAGCAAACCGCAGGAGTATCCCATTCTGCCCGAACGGGGCAACGAGGAGGTATATCGCTATGTGCGCAACATCGTCAACCGCCTGCTCAGCTCCGGTAAGGTTGAGCATCGCAATGATTTTGTGTGGGAGGTGAAGCTGATTGACGACGATCAGACCATCAACGCGTTTGCAACACCGGGGGGCTTCATCTACGTATATACAGGCCTCATCAAATTTTTGTCCAGCGAAGACGAGCTGGCCGGCGTACTCGGCCACGAAATCGCCCATGCCGACCAACGCCACGGCACCGAGCAGATGACGAAGATCTATGGTATCAGCACCCTGCTGAGCATCGTGACGGGCCAAGGAGATGCCGATCTGCTGCAGCAGCTGTTGGTAGGACTGCTCGACCTGAGCTTCAGTCGCAGCGATGAGACGGAAGCCGATGAGTATTCCGTGATCTACCTCTGTGAGACGAGCTACAATGCCAGCGGTGCCGCCGGCTTTTTCCGCAAGATGGAAGGCCAGCCCACCTCCCCTGAATTTCTGAGTACCCATCCCAACCCCGGCAACCGGGTGGCAGCCATCGAGAAGAAAAACAATGAACTTGGCTGCTCAGGTAAACTGCAGTACCAGACGGAATATGCGCGGATTAAGGGTTTGTTGCGGTAGGCGTGCTAACTGAATATTAATTAATGGTTTTTTTTGTTATTGGGATAAATATGTATATTTGATTCTGTGTATGTTTGTATAGTAATTATGGATAAAAAGAAAGAACAAACACAATTAGCGGACTTGTAGATTGTAGGTTTTGGTGCTCACCCTTTTTTGAATAGTTTAGTGTGCTATCTGGCAAAACATTGGTACCATGGTGTATCCTCGCTGCCAGCCCCCTTAGATACAAATACATCACGCATAAAACAGTTGTAGTCTAATACCGTCTTAACTGTCATCAGTAGTTTGACCAGCTAACAACGGTACTTTTTGCAGTTTTTTTTTGCAGACGTGCACAGTTCCGGTAGCTGTTATCAGCTGTTGGCGGCATTGTTTATACTAATTTTTGATAAAATCCTATGGAAGATTTAAGAGAGTTGGTCTACCTGATAGACCAGCTTCAACACAGACAACCCAAAACAAAAGCGCTATTACTTGAGAAAGGATCCCTGATGCATAAGTTGCACGCGGGGATAGCCAACAGTAAGTTTAGCACAGACGAGGAAGCAGAAAAATTTCTGTATCCGGAGGGCGGGAGCGCGGGTAAGTACCGCAAATTAAAGTCCTTATTTCGAGAGCGGCTGCTGGCTTCTGTCATCTCGCTGGATACCGAAACCAGCGACCTGACAGACTATCAAAAGGCCTATTACAGATGTCACCGGCAGTGGCTGGTTGTCAAAATATTGGCTGCACACAATGCCAACAATGTTGCGGTAGTACTGGCTACGAAGCTACTAGCTCAAACGCAGCAATATGAGTTTACACTCTTGGCAATGGACATCAGCAGCTACCTCAGGTTTCACCATGGACTGCGGGGCAGCGGGAGTAAGAAATTTGAGGAACTGCACGTCATTTTTCATCAGCAAAAAAAAATCTACGAGGCAGAGAACGAAGCAGAAGAGCGCTACACACTGCTCATGGCCTCCTACGTCAACAGCAAGTCGGCAGACAGCGGAATTGCTGTGCTGGCTACGGATTATTACCAGGAGATAGCGGTATGGTTGCAGTCGTATTACAGCTACCGCCTGCATTTATACGGCCGGCTGCTGGGACTGGTGAGATTCTCGGCCCTGCACCTGTACGAACTGACCTTATTGTATTGCATCGAGTGCATCGATTTTTTCCGGCAAAAGCAATACTTTGCCAAAGTGCCGCTGCAGATTTTCAGTTACCAGAAGCTGATTTGCCACCTGCAGCTACAGCAATTTGAGGAAGCCGAGACGGCCTTTGCCTATTCCATACAATTTCTCGAGGAAGGAACCTTTAACTGGTTCAAGCAGCAGGAACTGCGGGTGCAGTTGTATTACCACACGGCTCAGTACCAGGCGGGCTCAGCCCTGATCAGCGATATCATGAGCCACCCCAGATTTCAGTTCCAGCCGGAGAATGTCAAAGAGATATGGCGAATTTTTGAGGCCTACGCTGCCTTTTTGGACGTCATAGGGAAGACAAAAAGCCAGCAAAATGGACAGTTTAAGCTCAGTAAATTTGTCAACGAGACGCCAATATTCTCCAAGGACAAGAGCGGGCTGAATGTGGCCATCCTCATCATCCGGGTTCTGCACTTACTGCAGCAAAAAAAATACAGTCGCCTGCTGGATGAGATGGACGGCATACAGCAGTACAATTATCGCTACCTCAAGGGATCCAATACGGTGAGATCCTTTATATTTATAAAATTTTTGTTACAAATAGCTAATAGCCAATTTGATAAAATAGAAATAAACAAAAAGGTTCTTTTGTTAAAAGACGAGCTTACCAAGATCAGGGCCAACTTTGATAGCCAGGACTACGAACTGGAGATCATCCCCTATGAATCGCTCTGGGAGATGGTGGTAGAAATGCTCCGGTAACCATCGGCTTCCCTGCCGGGAAAGCCAGTACATGCTAGTAGTTCAGGGTGCTGACCAGCGCCTGTCCTCCACGTCCGTATGCGCGGCTGCTTCCGTTGCAGCAGCCATAGAGGACATATTTCTTATCCGTTATCGGAGATAAAACAAATATGTGATTGATTTTTAGATGTAACAAGTGGTCTTGTTAGTGATATGATTATTTTGCTGTTTGTCAATTGATTGTGTGTTTTTGAAGTTGTATGTGGGGGATATAAAGGCTTCACAAAGGGCGTACTTCTGTTAACAGGCTACCGGTGTATTGGATAGATATTTGTGACATCAAAATCCTTATTAGCTCAAATTAATTCCCTGTACACATGAAAATGAATATCCATAATCTCCTGTTGCAATGCGCTGCTTGCGCAATACTCACAAGCATTATTGTAGTAGACACTACCATGATTTGAAGTAACGTACGACAGAAAAACACAAAGGACGACCGAACCACCAAGCTGCCGGAGTCAGCTTGTAAATCACGCTGCAATAAACAAGTTGAATAAGAGCATTAAATGTTGATTAACAAATTGTTATTCATGATTATTTCTACTGCCTTCCATTCCTTCCTGTATACTAATTCCGGGGTTTATGGGCTGTCGTAGCAGTGCTCTCAGACTGTGCGCATGCATGTCTGCAGGGGTACGTTCCTACGCAGCGCCCCCCGACGTTTACCAGCCACAAGTATACACAACTTCCTGATAAAGAATTAATCATTTTTTCATGTATTTTATTAACTACAAATCATTTCTTATGAACAGAAAGATGATCTCATCTACTCGTTCGGGGGTATGGCGGCAGGCACTATGGGTGCTGTTGCTCTTTACCTTGGGAGGGATGCAGTATGTGCAGGCGCAGTGTCCGGCTCCTACGGGCCTGACTTCACCGAGCACTACGCAAAGTACTGCAGTACTCCGCTGGACTTCCAATGATGGTCCTACGCCTACTGACAATGCGTGGAGAATCACCATTGGCGGCCAGGGGCTGGCCAACTGCAATGCCTCAGGCGGCGCGGTAATCCAGACAACCGTCAGCTACGTGAACAACGTAGTTGGTTTCTCAGCACCAGTGACTGCTATGTCAGTATCGGGTAATCAGGTTACGATTACGGTCGGTGGTTTGCAGCCCGGTACGGACTATGAGTTCTATGTGTCTGAGACGTGTGATGGAGCTACGCCCCCGGCTAATGTGTCTGCCTGTGCAGGGCCTGCTTCCTTCATTACGAAGGACGCGCAGTTTTTGGTGAGCGAAGGTACCAAATCCTCTCCGAGTTGCCCGTTCAGTAGTCCCGGTTACATAGCTAACGGTTCGTTTCGGGTGGTGGTACAGGACGGTTCTACCTGTGTAGGTACGTATACGGTGACAGCCACGCCGATAACTGGTTCGGGACCTGGTGGTTCTACGCCTCCTGCCACTACTGTAACTACCTACATGTCAGCAACACCCAATCAAGGGACTTTCCTTTTTGATAACGCAGGGGCTGGTCGCTACCGGGTAACTGTTTCAGAGACGGGGCCGTGTAATCCAACCAATGGCAATTCCAGCAGTGCACCTCCCAACAATGTGGTCACGTTAGAAGTGGAGGTACTCAATGCCGTTGACTCAGATCGCCCCACATTCTATGTGGCTGACCTGCTGGGTAATCTCATTGTTGACAATGATCCGTCTACTCCAATGGTGGGTACGCGGGACACTATCGGCAACGCCAACGGGATCTCTATTCCGGAAGGTGCGTGCGGTCGCCAGGATGTGTTCTATGCTTACGGCAACGACGTCTGTGACGGTCTGATCATCGCTGCTAACGGTGTTTCTGCTTCGGCAACGACTACACCTGCTTCGATTTCTCCGCACACACAGGTGAGCGTTTCTACGGATGGCGTAGGTTTTTATGCAATTGACGTGTACTGGAGCATCGGTGCGAGTACGGTACGAATCTTCGGCCGTGACGATGCCGGTAACATTGCTAATGGTGCTGATGGTCTTCAGTTGTATGCCAATGTGCTTGACAATACGGATCCGGTGGTTACGATCATGGCCAACAGCCAGTTCACGATTCCTGTATGCGCAATATCTGTAACGGGTGTTATCACGGTGCAGGTTGACGATCTGTGCGACCAGAACGTAAACTTCGGCAGCCTTTCAGTGTCTTTTGGCGGTGCAACGGCTACGACAACCTTCACGGGCAATAACTACCGTGAATATTCAGTGAACTTTCCTGCTGCTGGTAACTATTTGATTTCTGCGACCTATACGGATGCCACGGGTAATGTGGGACTCGTAGATCAGATAATCAATGTACAGCAGGCAGCTACTAACCAGGCGCCAACGATTCAGGCAAATGCTGAAACTGTAACGCTTCCTTCCTGCCAGTCATCGGCATTGGTTGTATACAGCTTCACGATTACGGACGACTGTGAGCCGATTAATATCTCGCAGGTGCAGTTCAATGGTGGTGGTTCAGGTCTTCCTAACCTCAACGGTTCAGGTTTCTTCTACACGGATCAGGTAGGTCCAAATGCTGTGTACTTCGAAGTACAGGGCAATGTGCTGCCTGGTACATACTACCCGTTGATTACCTACCAGGGACAGACTGCCAACCCAACAATCAGGGTTCTGCAGAATGCCAATCAGCCAGCTGACATCATCCTGCCGGGTAACCTGACGTTTACGATTCCACAGTGTGCTACGAGTGTAGTGGCTACAATGTCTGTAACGATCCTTGACGATTGCGACAATCCTGTTGTTCCTGCACGCGCAAGCTTCAGCTTGGGTGGCACGGCAATCACGCCTTCGTTCGTAAACGCAGCTGCTGGTTACTTCGAGTTTGCAGTGTCTATGACATCTGTTAACGACGGCCAGACGCTGGTAGCTTCTTACACGGATGCACAGGGTGCTACGCGCACGGTAGACGCACTGGTAACAGTTAACAGCCAGCCTGACAACTGGGCGCCAATCATCATTTATCCTTCACAGGATATCCTGGTGACGCTGGATCCATGCACTGCTCTTTCTGCAACGGTGGTATTCGAGGCTACGGCTACGGATAACTGCGGCGTCAGCTCTTTCAACATAGGTATTGCTCCTGGTGTTACAGGTGCTTCCGTTGTGGCCGGCTCGGGTAATTCACGCCTCGCGGTAGTGACTTTGCCTGGCACTTATACGGTATTGCTGACGGCTACTGACGCTGCGGGTAACATACGTCAGGAGGATTTTCGTATCATTGCTACGCGGGCTCAACCGCCTGTCACCAACCTGGCTTGCATCAGCAACCTGAATGTAACGCTGGGCACTGCCTGCAACGCAGTTATCA
>CAZYAO010000020.1:65717-68510 GCA_964645715.1 uncultured Saprospiraceae bacterium | reverse complement strand
GTATCGGGTCGAATATCCAGCGAAACGGTGTATATCGCATCCCCGTCGGGATCCGACATAGGCACAGGAGCTGACAGTCCCTGCTCATCGATCATAAACACGCCTGCCGGATCGGGCGGCGTGGCCGACATGTCCACTTGAAAAGTAGCCCTGACAGCCAGCGGACTATCTTCGACGACCGTAAAGCTAAAACCCTCATACGACCAATAGTCGTCCCAGTAAAAATAATACACCTGTCCGGGCATCGCCATGAAACTCAGGGAAGAAGCAAAAACAGCATTTTCAATATCACAGTCATCATTGAAATCCAGCCATTCCAGTGCTGCACAATCAGTACCTGTAAAAATAAGCAGGCGGGTGTCAACGGTCTGGTCACAGGCCGTGACTGTCACCTGCCGCTCATAAGCAGACTCATAGCGATACCACTTAGCATGACAGCTGCCTTCTAGTCCGCTAAAACCCGTATTGGCTCCAAAGCCACTGACAAGCGGCGCCACTGCATACGTGCCGCGGGTAACGGGTATCGCGAGTGAGCATACCTCTCCCGGCTGCAGGGGCGATGGTTCCGGATTGAGCACCACCGTCGTGCCGGAAGCCTGCAGGCGCAGCGTCTGACAAGCATTAAACGACACCATAATTGCGGGAATCTCAATGAGCGGAGCCAGCGGATCAAAAATCGTAGGCCCCATGACCTCCGCCTGGAAGGGGCGGCTATCCGTATTGTTACAAACTACTACAGCGATTGCACCGCGCTGCTGAGCGTTATACACCTTACTGGAAAATGCGCATATACCCCTGTCTATCAACACAATGCTACCCGCATAAGATTCAGCAGGCAACGCACACCCATCAGCAGGACTAAAAAAAGCCAGCGGCCCTTCGACCTCCGCTGTCCAGACAGGGCCGAAGGCGGCGCGCCTCGCAGGAAAGTCGACAATTTCCTGCGACGGCAGGGTCAACTGCAGTCTTGCTTGCCCCCCCGCATTCGGAAGCAGACTCAACATCAGCGGCAACAGGCTGATAATGCGCAAATAAATGTTCATCAACCGATGGAATTTATGGCTAAAGTTTATTCAGGGTTTTGGGGTATCCGTACAGCCTGCAGGTTTTTACCGGCCGCATCGGCCGGGCTGCAAAGTGCCTGAGGGCAGTAGGTAAAAGCAAGGGTAAGTGCACCGGAAGGGGGGAAATGCAATGTAACACCCGCGTTAACAATCAACGTCTTAATCCCCAAAATGTTGGTTGACTTCAATGCTTTTGCGGCAATGGCTGCAAAAGCATTGAAGTGTACAAGGATACCGACGACAGCTGCCAAAGCAGGCAGACCGACAGTTTAGAGCACAATCCACTTCTGCTCACTTTTACCCGAGCGGATGACTGCCTCGACAAACCGCATACCCCGAAGGCCATCCTCGACCGTCGGAAAATCTGTATGGACAGCATCGGGCAACACATTTGCCCAGCGGGCGCGAATGCAGTGCGCAAAGTTGCGATAAATATTGGCAAAAGCTTCAAGATAGCCTTCCGGGTGGCCGGCAGGCAGGCGAGACGCCGCCTGGGCCGCTGCCGACAGGCCACTGCCCGCTGCGCGGTAGTACTGCACAGGCTGATCCAGCCACTTAACCTTAAGCGTATTGGGCTCCATCTGATGCCATTCGAGGCCACCCTTTTCGCCATATATATGGATGTGCAGCGCATTTTCCTCACCGGCACTGATCTGACTGGCGTAAAGCAGTCCGCGTGCCCCGTTGTTGAAGCGCAGCAACACACTGGCATCGTCATCCAGCTTTCTGTCGGGTACAATAGCCGCCACATCCGCACACAACTCCTTAATTTTCAAACCTGTGATATATTCCGCCAGATTTTCGGCATGCGTACCGATATCTCCCATAGCCCCTGCGATACCTGAGCGGGCCGGATCGGTACGCCAGCTCGCCTGCTTTTGGTCCGCATCTTCCAGCTTGGTGCTCAGCCAGCCTTGCGGGTAAGCCACCACGACCCTGCGGATAGTCCCCAGCGCTCCTGCAGCAATCATATCCCGGGCCTGTTTGACCATTGGATAACCCGTATAATTATGCGTGAGTCCGAAGAGCAGGCCCGTTTCGGCCACTTTTTCCACCAACTGCTGCGCTTCCTCCAGCGTAAACGCCAGTGGTTTGTCGCACATCACATGAAAACCATTGTCGAGCGCCATAATAGCCGGTGGGAAGTGCTGGTGATTGGGGGTGACGATACTGACAAAATCCATGCGCTCGCCTGGCGGCAACATCTTTTCCCGTTCGATCATCTCCTGAAAGGTCCCATAGACGCGATTTTCAGGCAGGAAGAGGTCGAGGCCTGATACCCTTGACTTAGCAGGATCACTGCTGAAGGCACCACAGACGAGCTCTATCTGTCCGTCCAGCGCTGCCGCCATGCGATGAACTGCGCCGATAAACGCACCACGTCCGCCGCCGACCATCCCCATGCGCACTTTGCGCTGGTGGTTATGTACACTTGTGCTGTCCATTGTATTGTTGGTTCATGAAGTAACCGCCGGCAACAAAAGGCTGCTCGTTGCCGGCGGGCACAAATTTACACCACAACTGCTTCCACCGTTCTGTTGAGGCGGCTTTTTTCCGCCATAAAGCCCATCAAGTGACTTTCCATAGAGGCATCGAGCGTGGAAGTAAGCAAGCTGGCGTTTTGCTCGCCGACTGCGCGCAGCCAGTCGCGCATAAGCCCCCAGTCGCCACCGCCGTGGCCCGACTGTACCTGTGCGTTCTCCTTCACATTCCAGCGCTGCTGCTGGCC
>CAZYAO010000020.1:62073-65617 GCA_964645715.1 uncultured Saprospiraceae bacterium | reverse complement strand
ATAGCCGAATAAGGACATTGCCCCTCCACTGCACAGCCGTCGGTACAGCGGGCAGTACTCCCCTGGGGTGCATTTTCTGCCTTAAACCACTTGAGGCTTCCAAAAGAAGCTACCTGTCGGCAGGGTTTACCCACCCACCAACGCAGCATATCGAGATCATGGCAGGACTTGGCGAGCAGGATGGGGTTGGTATCGGCGGCACGCCGCCAATTGCCCCGCACAAACGAGTGCGACATGTGCACATGCTGAATAGGCTCAAAATGCTGGATGCTCACCAGCTCACCCAGCACACCGGAATCAATCACCTCCTTGACTTTGCGATAGTAGGGCGAGTAGCGCAACACATGGCAGACCGCCACGATGCGATTGTTGCGCTTAGCCAGGTCCAGAATATCCTTACACTCCTGCCACGTCTGGGCGATAGGCTTTTCAAGCAGCACATCGTAGCCCAGTGCAAGCGCCTTCATGGCAGGACCGTAATGCAGATGATCGGGCGTTGTGATGATGACAGCATCGGCAAAGCGCGGCTTTTTAAAGACATCCTCCCAAGTCTGGAAGCGATTGCCTACCTCGATATTGTGTTTCTGCGAATAGCGTTCCTGACGGATAGCAATGGGCTCTGCCACTCCCACAATATCAATTTCATTGGGGTGCTGCAGTGCATAATTGCCATAGACATTGCCCCTGCTGCCCGCACCCAGCACGATGGCTGTAATTTTGCGGGATGTAGTGGGCAGGGTGGTGTAATCAAATTCATAGGGTATGGCCTGAAGTGATGACGCTTTGACGCTGGCCCCTGCGGCTACCAGCCCAAGCGTCTGCAGTACCTTTCTCCTTGTCCAGTCCGTTGCCATAAATTCTTTTTTTTCGACCTCGTGTCGTTGATTCAACAATATTTGTAATTGCGTGCTATTATCGGAATATTTTTTCAATTCAACAGAAAATCGACACAGTTAATTTCATCCTTTATACACAGGGGGTCACCCTGCAGCGGATGTGTTGTTATTCGGATGCTGGCAGCCCCTGTATCTGTGCCTTGCTGTAAAAAATGATTATCTTTACTGCGCGGCCGGACATACGTTACGCTGGCAGACACCCAAGCTGTCCATCTGCTGGTTGGCAGGCAGCCCGGCGATTACCCCTAAATTTTGAAGCCATGCAGATTACTTCACAGATTGCCCGGCAGTTTCGCGAGCTCCACTTTGGCGGCAACCCCACCGGCGTATCCCTCCGGCCACATGTACAAGACCTGACCTGGGAGCAGGCAGTATACAAGCTACCCAATTTCAACAGCCTGCTTGCGCTGGTCTACCACATCAATTATTACGTGGCGGCCGTGCGACAAGTGATGGAGGGGCATCCGCTCACGGCGCGCGACAAATACAGCTTCGACCACCCGCCCGTAGCCTCGCAAGCCGACTGGGAGGCCGTGCTGGCGAAAGTGTGGGACGACGCCGAGCAGCTGGCAGTACTGATAGAAGCTTTCCCCGACAGCCGCCTGAATGATGCTTTTGCAGATGAAAAATACGGTACTTACTTCCGCAACTTCACGGGCATACTGGAGCACTCGCACTACCACCTTGGTCAGATTGTCATCCTGAAGAAGATGCTGCCGGGTGTTGAACAGGCGCCATAAAAAAACGCAATCTCATGTACGCAGATTTACTTATTCGTTACCTGCACTTTGTGGGCATTTTGGTGCTGGCGGGCTCGTTGATTAGCGAGTGGCTGCTACTCAAACCCGTTCACACCCGTGCTGAGCTGCGGCGACTGTCCCTGATCGATGCCGCTTACGGGCTGGCTTCGCTACTGGTTGTGGGCGCAGGCCTCAGCATGTGGTTGGCCGGCGGCAAGCCCTCGACCTATTACTCAGATAATCCGCTGTTTATCACCAAGCTGGTACTGGCGGGTGTACTAGGGCTGCTATCCGCCTACCCCACCATATTTTTTATCCGTCACAGCCGCGGTGAACCCGGCGAGGAAGTCAGTGTACCGCCGTTGCTGCGCTGGCTGGTGGTAGCCGAACTCATTGTGCTGGCCTGTATACCCGCGCTGGCGGTACTCATGGCGGTGGGTATTGGTCGCTAAAGGCTGCAGGCGTATTTCGCCGCCCTCTGCGGCGAAATAAAAGCCGCACAGCTGTTTATTTTTTAAAAAAAATAAACACAGGCTCTAAGCATTCTTTGGCGGCAGAAGCCGCCAAAGCGAAATACAAAGCCGCACAGCTGTTTATTTTTTTTTTAAAAAATAAACACAAGCTCTAAGCATTCTTTGGCGGCGGAAGCCGCCAAAGAATGCAGTATAAAAGCTATTTAATACTACTGCACCGGCCAGGCAGGCGGCATGCCTGCATACTGCCAGCCAAGGCCAAACGGCGGTGCCCCCGGCGGATAATCGGCCGGTACGACCCACTGCCAGGTCAGTGAGCGCTGCTCCCCGGGGGCGAGCAGGCCGGGTGTATAGGTCAGCGGCCAGTAGTGCCACTGCTCCAGGCCGCTGCTGGCCAGCAGCGCCAGCTGCGCGGGCAAGCCGCCCGCAGCGGGATTTACCGCAAAAGGGTACTGGTTGTGTATGGAAAAATGCAGACGCAGTGTATCGCCCGGCTGGGGCAGCCGGGGCTCACAGGCCGTAAGCTTTACCGCCACCCTGGTAAGTACCTGAAAGCTGTCGGCTCGAAGCAAATGCTTAAAAAGCCTGCCCGTCTGCAGCGTATCACAAGGCGCAGGACAAGGCCAGCCGCGCTGCCCCACCACGACCACCGTGCGGTTTTGCAACGCTTTTTCTCCCTCCCAAAGATCGTACTGGCTTGGCCTGTACAGCACGTTGGTCATATTCCAGGCAGCTTTGCCTGTATAAAAGCGATAGAGCGAAGCATCGCGGTATGAATTTTCAAAGAGCAAGGGCGTATCCCCGGCATAGGCCGACAAGTCCGCAATCCAGTCGGCATTCCTCATCTGCCGCAGCGGTGTTTTGTCCGGAATGACCAGTGCCACCCGCAACAGGACAAACAGCAGCAGAGACACGACCAGCATACGCCCAAACCAAGGGGAGCGCAGGCTGCCCGACTGCCACGACCGAAACAATAACAGCACCAGCGGTATAGATAAGACAGCCGTCCACTGTGGTTCTGCATGCCCCTTGAAAGTACTCCACAGGAAGAAGAGCCAAAATCCCATCGCGGTGACAAAAAACGCGCGTGCCAGTGGCTCCTGCTGCCGGCTCCGCCAGAGTGCCGGCGCCCACCAAGGGAGGAGCAGCGGATTGAACATACTCAGCTGGTTGACCAGGTAGTTGATCGTGTGCTTGAGTTCGTAGGGATCGTCGCGCCCTACCAGGTGGTAGCGGAAAGAAGGAAAGTCATTGGCGTACTGCCAGTACAGGTGCGGCATAAACAGCAGCACACCGCTTAACCCTGCCAGATAAAAAGCGGGCATGCGCCACAGTTGCAGGTTGGAAAAGACCGTGAACAGGATCACCAGCAAGCCGTGGTATTTGCTGTAAAGCAGCAGTGCCATGGAGGTGCCCAACAGCAGCGCCTGCCCGA
>CAZYAO010000020.1:60449-61973 GCA_964645715.1 uncultured Saprospiraceae bacterium | reverse complement strand
GGCTGGCGGGTGATCGTAGTACCCCCACTGCAGCCGGTCGGCATAAAACCAGTAATAGGCCTCATCCGGATCGAGCGGCGTGAGCGCCGCCTGCAACAGGTTGGCCAGCACGAAAAGCAGGCCAGCAAGCAGTGGCAGGCGATAATCTTCCTGCAGCCACGAACCTTTGGCAGTTGGCTGCATTAGCGCTCGCGACAGATGATCTGCCCCTTGTCACTGATGAGTACCAGTCCGCCCTGGGTCATGCGATAGGTAGTCGTGTGTTCCAGGATATCGAACATACGGCGATCAAACTTAAAGCTGGTTGCCGGGCAACCTGCATTGTCGCTTGTAGCTGCTGCTGTAATGGTCATGGCCCCTTCATTGTCGGGCGTATCATATGTAGCCGAAAAACGGTTGCAGACACCCAGTGCATTCAGCTTGGCTCCGAGAAAATCAATCTGCGGAACGCGGGCACTATCGGGCCGAAAGCTCATACCTTCAAAGTCAATCTTGATGACTTCCCAGCTGGTACGCTCCAGATGAGAAGGATAGTTGCGCTGATCGGCCACAGGGTTGGCCGTAGTGGTATCCGTGCTCATCTCCGTGGCAGGCGCTGCCGCCTGTTTGTCTGCCTTTTTATCTGACTGGCAGGAATATAGGCCTATGGCCAGGGCTGTTGCAGCCAATACAATAGTGCTGATGCGCATATTCATTTTTTTTTCAGGCCACAAAATTACAAAAGCTTGGCGGATTCTGGCGTCACCAGAGCGTATTTTGCACAGATGCCTGTTTTTCGGTTTTTTGTAAAAAAAAGCTCAGGTGCGCGCAGTACGGCATCCGGCTAGCGCAGGAGATCCCGCAGGCTGTTGACGCCCCGCTTCTTGAGCTGACCCAACAATTTAAATAACAGCAGTGCCGTAATATAGGCATCGCCGGCCGCTGTATGCCGGTCACTGAGGGGGATACCATAGCGCGCTGCGAGTTGGTCGAGCTGAAAAAAACCGGGCGGCAGAAAGTCCGTATGGGCATTGGCGCGGCGCGCCAGGTCCATAGTATCAATACGCCGATTTTTCAGGGTGCCGGCACCGGCACGCCTGAGCGCACCATCGATCATCGCAATATCAAACGCCAGGTGGTGACCGACCAGCACAGCGTTGCCACAAAAGGCCGTGAAAGCTGCTACAGCCTCAGCCTCACTGTGGGCAGTGCTGAGCTGTCCCTGCAGGATGCCGTGTACCGTGATGGCCTCCGGATTGTGAGGTGCCTGCTCATTTTGCACATATATGTCCAGTACATCCTCCACCCGTAGTGTGTTGGCACTGCACGCGACCGCCCCGATCGAGAGCAGTCGGTCTTTGGCCGGATTGAGGCCTGTCGTCTCCGTATCGAATACCACGAAACGCAGTTGTTCAATCGGCGTATGCGCCTCCCAGCCGAGTTTGACTGTCGACAGGTATTGCTGGTAGAAGTCCGGGGGGGTGGCAGCGGACTGCCAGGGCCATCGAAATAACATAAGCAAAGTTTATGTGCATCCGGGGGGGG
>CAZYAO010000020.1:17242-60349 GCA_964645715.1 uncultured Saprospiraceae bacterium | reverse complement strand
GACTGCCAGGGCCATCGAAATAACATAAGCAAAGTTTATGTGCATCCGGGGGGGGGGGAATGCCCCCGGATGCATTTTGTATGCGTGTTCATTTTTTGATTTTTTGGAAAAAATCAAAAAATAAATACGGCAATGTGCATCCGGGGGGGGAATGCCCCCCAGAAGCATTTTGTATGCATGTCTGTTTTGATTTTTTGAAAAAAAAAATCAAAACAGACATGCATGAAGCTTCTGGTCAGCCAAAATAAGCCAGCTGGAAGCGCAGACTCAGCAACTGCTGCAGTTCCTTCACCGGCCGGAAGGTATTGCGCAGCAGAATGCGCTCCATCTTACTAAGCTCCGAGGGCTTAAAAAAGCGCCCGCTGTTGTTGTGCTTAAGACCTTGCAGCGCCCGCAGGCGGATGAGAATCTCGTAGGCATCGGCAGCTTCCTGAAACAGCTCGTGGTAGTTGGGCTCCAGTGCTGCCAGTTTTTCGTAACGCTTGAAAGTATTGTTGATTCCACCGATGCGGTGGTGGAGCACCAGTACGCGGGCGGCATCGGCCAGCGGCATCATGGCACGCGCTTTGATGTCAAACTCATCCTTGTGTTCACCACTGCCCTCGACCAGGATGTTGCGAAAAAAAGTGAGGGGCGGCGGACTCTGCACAGCATCTTTGGCCAGAAACGAAAGGAAGAGCGACTGGCTGTCAAGGATGGCAAAAATATGCGCCGTGAGCGCCTCGCTGAGCTTTTCATCCCCATAGACGGGCCGAAAATCAAAGAAGATTGTACTATGCAGCACCGACTCCGGCGTGGGCGTCAGCATCCACTGGCTAAACTGCTGCTTCCATTCGCTGAGCGACAGACACCATTTTTCGTTTCGGGCCATCATCTCTGCCGGACAGAAGACAAAACCTACAGCATTGAGTTTTTCATTGACCTTGGCAGCCAACGACAAAAACCACTGTCTGGCCGCCGGCAGCGCCGCTGCAGGCAGGTCTTCAAACACCAGCGCATTGTCCTGATCCGTGCGCAACAGCTGCTCGCCGCGCCCCTCACTGCCAAGCGACAGCCAGCAGAAGCCGGCAGGCGCATCACCCTCCATCTCGTTGAGTGACAACCTGACACACTGCTGGATGATTTCGTCATTGACTTCCGACATGATAGAAGCAATGTAGGCAATAGCAACCTCCTGTTCGAGATATTTGCGTAACAAGGCTTCCGCCCTGCTGCGAAGATCGTTCATCTGCCCTGTATCTTGGGAGCGCCTGATCTCACGGATCAGCACA
This sequence comes from uncultured Saprospiraceae bacterium, assembly GCA_964645715.1. Taxonomy (GTDB): domain Bacteria; phylum Bacteroidota; class Bacteroidia; order Chitinophagales; family Saprospiraceae; genus JAUMBM01. Next base: position 59,078 of record CAZYAO010000020.1, on the reverse strand, counting down.
GCGGGGTTGTTGCCCTGCAGCACCAGCAGATCGTGCTCGGAGATGACCCCCAGGACAGCCGACTGGTCGCTGCCATCCTCCGTAACACACAAGTGGTGAATACGGCGTTTTACCATGGCAATCTGCACATCGGCCACCGTCAGCTCGCGCCCCACCGTCACTACCGGGCTCGACATGATCTGCTCCACCGGAGCAGACAGCGGCACCTTGCCCGTCGCCACCTTTTTGCGCAGGTCTTTGTCGGTCACAATGCCCAGCGGAAAATCCCGGGGCGAAACAATAATAATCGACCCTACCTCCTTTTCGGACATGATGGCCGCCGCCGCTTGTATTGACAGATCGGGCGTACAGGTCACCGGCTTCTTAGAACGGTCAACCGACTGAAGCTCGAGCAGCTGAAAATCTTCAGCTGCGCTTCCGTCGGCGGGTGCTGCCTGCAGCTTGCCCCGCAAGCGAGGCTCTGTGCGGCGGCGCAGCCCCGCAGCCATATTGCTGGCTAGGTAAAAAGTAGCCTGCGGATGCGCAAAAAGCCATTGCTTGATACTGTCGATATCAATGGCATACAACAGCGACTCCTCCGCTACGCGGGCTGTCAGCGCATACTGATCCTCAGCCAGCAGTGGCCGAAGACCAAAAACATCCCCCTCCTCACACTGATCCACCAACGCCTCGCCCCCCTTTTCATCCTGATGAAATAAATTTACTGCCCCTTCCCGCACCATGAAAATGAACTTACCGGGCTGGTCACCTGTTCGGAAGATGATTTCGTCAGGTTGTCGATACTGAACTACCACCCGATCGGCAATGGACAGCAACTGTTGTGAATCAAGTAAATTGAAAGGCGGATACTCTTTCAGAAAGTCATATATCCGGCGAGAAATGGTATTTGTCATACTTATTTTTTTTTAGCGTTATGAACCTTTTACAGGGGTTCATTCGTTGTAAACAGGTATATTCATATATATTTATGGCAATACGAAGGACATTATGAAAACGCACTTCAATACCGATTTTTTAGAGGAGTCTACCGAGACCCTTCGGGCGATAGCCCATCCGATACGCATTGCCATCATCGACCTGCTGTTCAACAATGGCAAAATGTCGGTAACAGAAGTATACCAGCACCTCAAAATCGAGCAGGCCATCGCTTCCCACCACCTGCGCATCCTGAAAAGCCGCAACATCGTTGATCTCGACCGCGACGGCAAAAACTCTCTTTATTACCTTACCAGTCAGGACTACTACGATATTCTGAAGACGCTCACCAAGGTTATCTAGCGACGGCCTCCGTTTATTGACTTTTAGCAAAGCTAAGGTTGTCTCACAATGCTCTTTGTCGGCGAAAGCTGACAAAGAGCATTGTAGCGTAATGTCTCTTTGATTTTTTCAAAAATCAAAGAGACATTATATCGTTGTATTTTGCCGCAAAAGGCGGCGAAATATTTGAGAGACAGCCTCCCTTTGAGGTCGCCAGCCATCGTGCGTCGGCAAGCCGGGTCGAGCCAGCCTATAGTGGAGAGATAAAATTGAAAAGGCAGTACAAATATATAAACATATAGATAGGATTTATTCGGCCTATAATTTTTTTTCCGGCCAAAACCCAGCATACAGTTCATTATTCCCGCAATTTTAGCACAATTCACTACAAAATTTTGAGCTATACAAAAAAATCCGGCCGAATGTTTTTTTATATATAGATATGTATATACTTTAGCGGAATAATTTGTCTGACTTTATCACCATCTATCTAAACAAATGTGCTATGATCAGAAGAACAATGATTAGCGGTGCACTACTTGCGTTGAGTTTATTGACCGTGTGCAGCTTATCGGCTCAGGAGAAGCCAGCCGTAGACCATTCGTACAAGCCCCTTACCCTCAAGCTGAATGAAGACGGATCGAAATACGTCCGATTCATCATTTGGCATCAATTCTGGGCCACGTATACCCAGAACAATCCTGGCACAGTTGATGTAAACGGGCTGGAGATCAAGACCAGCGCCGACATGGCACTGCGCCGTTCGCGTATGCTCGCGTATGCACAGGTATCGCCGCGCTTTTTGATTCTGACACACTTTGGTATCAACAACCAATCGTTTATCAACGGTGCCACGGCGCCCAACGGCCCCAACCCAACTACAACCCCCAGCAATCAGGCTAAGAAGCCACAGTTGTTTTTTCATGACGTATGGACAGAGTACGAGTTGTACAAAGACAAGCTGTCGGTAGGTATGGGGCTTCACTACTGGAACGGGGTATCGCGGCTCTCCAGCCACAGCACCCTGAATTTCATGACGATGGACGCGCCTATCTTCAACTGGTACAACATTGAAGCGACCGACCAGTTTGCCCGTCAGTTTGGTTTTTACGCCAAGGGGCAGCTGGGCAAACTTGACTACCGCGTGCACCTCAACAAGCCATTTGTCAACGGCCCGGTAGCGACCAAGACCAACATGACGAGCAATGCCGTCAATGTTGCCGCCGAGACCTGGGCGCCCGGCGGTTATTTCAACTACATGTTCTGGGACAAGGAGAGCAACAAGCTTCCTTTCTACGTGGGTTCTTACCTGGGTGCTAAAAAAGTATTCAATATTGGTGCAGGCTTTTACTCACAGGCAGAGGTTACAGGTAGCCGGACCATCAGTGGTACAGACACCCTGCTCAACCGGCACAACCAGCTTTGTCTGGGTGTTGACGCCTTTTTGGATATGCCGGTTGGTGCCGACAAGAAAAAAGTGCTGAGCGCCTATGCTGTTTTCTACGACTATGATTTTGGGCCCGGCTATCTGCGCAACATAGGCATCCTCAATGAACATGCCGGTACGGATGCGAGTGTCATCAACCGCAGCACCTTTGGCGGTGGCAACCTGCAGCCGACGATTGGTACGGGTCAGATACTGTACACACAACTGGGCTATGGCTTCCCTAAGATGGCCAATGGCATGCAGCTGATGCCTTACGCTACCTTCACCTATAAAGATTTTGAGCGCCTGCCAGAACCCACGACCCAGTGGGGGCTTGGTCTGAACTACTTCATCAATGGCCACAACGCCAAATTGACGCTGGAGTACCAGACACGACCTGTCTACGCTACAGAAAATGGTCAACTCACGCGCAATGGCAGCAAAGGGCAGTTGATTCTGCAGTCACACATCTTCTTATAGGTCGATGGCTGGCAGCAAACCGGAATAATCCGTTCATCATCATCACTAACCATAAAAATGATTATTATGTCAGAAAAGAATCTTCAACAATACTGGCGGGAAAACATCCGCTATGTAGGCATTCTGCTCGCAGTCTGGTTTCTTGTATCCTATGGGTTCGGCATTTTCTTCAAAGATGCGCTCAACAACATGCGCATAGGAGGAGTCAAGCTGGGCTTTTGGTTTGCGCAACAGGGCTCCATCTACGTTTTTGTAATCCTGATTTTCGTCTATGCGCGTCTCATGGGTAAGCTGGATGAAAAATACGATGTAAACGAGTAAGCACTTTGCCAGACATTTTCACACAATCAATAGATTGACAAACAAAAAAACAAATCAACATGGATGTTCAAACTTGGACACTGATTATAGTAGGAGCCACCTTTGCCTTGTACATAGGCATAGCAATCTGGTCACGTGCAGGCTCCACTGCCGAATTTTACGTTGCAGGGGGCGGTGTCCCTCCCATCATGAATGGCATGGCAACGGCAGCGGACTGGATGTCAGCGGCTTCTTTTATTTCGATGGCGGGTCTGATCAGTTTTATGGGCTATGACGGTGCTGTGTATCTCATGGGATGGACCGGAGGCTACGTACTACTCGCCTTGCTGTTGGCACCCTACCTTCGAAAATTCGGTAAGTTTACTGTTCCTGATTTCATCGGAGACCGCTACTATTCAAATACGGCCCGTACAGTAGCTGTCATCTGCGCGCTCATTGTATCCTTTACCTATGTAGCGGGTCAGATGCGCGGTGTCGGCGTTGTATTCAGTCGCTTCCTCGAAGTTTCCATTGACATGGGCGTTTACATTGGTATGGCCATTGTATTCTTTTATGCGGTACTGGGTGGCATGAAGGGCATCACATATACGCAGGTTGCCCAATTTTGCGTGCTTATTTTTGCCTACATGGTACCAGCCTTCTTCATATCCATGGCTATTACCGGCAACTTCATTCCTCAATTGGGACTTTTTGGTGATGTAGCTGATGGCAGTGGTGTTGCACTATTTGACAAGCTTGACCAATTGAACAAAGATCTGGGTTTCCCTGAGTACACCTCCGGCACAAAGTCAATGGCCGACGTTTTTGCCATCACTTTTGCCCTGATGGTTGGTACAGCAGGTCTCCCGCACGTGATTGTTCGCTTCTTCACCGTGCCCCGTGTAAAGGATGCCCGCAGTTCTGCTGGTTGGGCATTGATTTTCATCGCCATCCTGTACACCACGGCTCCTGCCATTGCAGCTTTTGCCCGCATCAACCTCATCAATACGGTGAGCAACAAGGAGTACGCCTCCATGCCTGCCTGGTTTAAGAAGTGGGAAGCCACAAAGCTTATCGCTTTTGAAGATAAAAATCAAGACGGCATCATCCAGTACGTGGCCGACAAGGCGGCCAACGAATTGACGATTGACAACGACATCATCGTACTTGCCAACCCCGAGATTGCCAACCTGCCTGCCTGGGTGGTAGCACTGGTAGCAGCCGGCGGATTGGCAGCAGCCTTGTCTACGGCGGCTGGCCTGCTGCTGGTTATCTCGACTTCTATCTCCCGCGACCTGGTAAAGATGCAGCTCAAGCCCGATATCAGTGAGAAAGGCGAACTGATGTATGCGCGCCTCGCGGCGGCGGTTGCTGTAATCATCGCAGGTTATTTCGGTATCAACCCGCCGGGCTTCGTAGCTGCGGTAGTAGCCTTGGCGTTTGGTCTGGCAGCATCTTCCTTCTTCCCGGCCATCATCCTCGGTATCTTTGACAAGCGCATGAATATGCAGGGGGCTGTCACGGGTATGATTATAGGGATCAGCCTCATGACCTGGTACATGCTCAAATACAAGTTTGGCATCTTCGACGGCGGAAAAGCTGCGTTGGACGGTCTTAAGGCGGACTGGTGGTTTGGTATCTCTCCGGAAGGTTTTGGTACGGTAGCTATGTTTGTCAACTTTATCATCTCAATGGTGGTTTCACGGCTAACGCCACCACCACCAGAGCACGTACAAAAAATTGTTGAGGATATTCGCATCCCTCGAGGTGCTGGTGGAGCTCACGCCCACTAACCTATAATTCCTCGCCGGATTTGCGGTAGTTAGTCCGGCCATACAGCCTGGCGGCAGGATAAAATTTCAATTATCCTGCCGACGGGCTGTTGTTTTTCCAGAAAATGTGTATTTTTGAAAACAAACTATAAACAACGATACATTTATGCGCATTTTTCCTCTAAGTCCCCTCGTTTCCGACGTTTTTGTAACGCTTTATTTGGCAGGTACACTTTACTTTCGCTTTTTGCTGGAGCCTCAGATCCAGGGGCATTATTTGGTCTCGCTTGGTCTGGGAGCCTTTGCCTTACTGTTTTTGTGGGCGCTTACCAAAAGTAAGGTTATTAATCCATCATTTTTCGGACTACTCCCTGCCAAGAAAGAGGATATGCAGGACAGGATGACGGAGGGGTAAGCGAAAAAATATAAATTACAGTATTTTTAGGCGGCTGACGCCGCCCAAAAATACTGCCTATAGATAGGTTGTTTTTGATTTTTAGAAAAATCAAAACACCCCATTACTACTCCTCTATTTTTTTGAGATTATCCTCTGGATTTCTGTCGATTAGCAAGGCAAAAGGATCCACACCTACCTCGTAAGGTTTCTCATCGAGGACAAAAGTAAATTCCTGCTGTGGTTGAGTGATTTTTACCTGCTGCCTATACAGCGTCTTGCCGTACGTCTTCCCGCTTGCCGGACGAGCGAAAGCCCCGATTTCAATCACATCATTGAGTGGCACCTCTTTTTCCTTGCCCAGTTCATCCGCTTTGAACTTGGTGCACTCCACCTGCATGCTGACTTCCCAGCGGCCGTCGCTCCGCTTTTTGACACTGGCCACCCTGCATCGGTTTTCGTAGAGCGTGATGTCTTCAAATAAATCCTTGATGAGGTAATCCAGGCTGTCGGGCGTATGTGCGTAGAAAGCCTCCAGTGCATCGGTGCTCACCGGATAAGGCGGCGGCTGGTAGCGGTAGCGTCCGAGGAAGCTGCGCAGGGCAGCGTTGACCTGCTCCTCTCCGATGCGTTCCTTCAGGTGATACATCTGTACACTACCCTTGTTGTAGTGGATGTAACCCTGCCCCTCGCAGGACGCCAGCGGCAGTTCCCGCTCTGTCTCCTGGCCCCGTCCTCTGAGGTAGCGATCCATCTCATAGCGTAGGAATTTACGCATCTGATCGCGTCCGTAGGTATGCTCCATGACCATGAGCGCTCCCCACTGCGCGAAAGTTTCGACCAGCATCTCACTGCCCTGCATATTGGCTCCACAGGTCTGATGCCCCCAGTACTGGTGCGCGATCTCGTGCGCAGCCACGTAGGAGACCATATCTATATCCTCTTCGGGATCTTTAAAATCCTGGATAAAGCCCACTCCCTCTGAATAAGGCATAGTGCCGGGAAATGACTGCGCAAAGCTGGCGAAGCGCGGGAACTCTACAATGCGACACTGTTTGTGGAAATAAGGACCGAAATGAGTAGTGTAATAATCGAGCGACTTCTCCATAGCATCCAGCATGCGGGGCACGTTGTAGCTGTGATCTTTGTGGTAATACACCTCCAGGCTGACACCCTTCCAGTCGCGCTTAGCCACCTCAAAATCAGCACTCACAAACGAATAAAAATTGAAAGAAGGATGATCGAGTTTATACTGAAAACAGCGGCGCCCATTTTCGCGCCACTCCCGTACGAGTGAACCAGGCGCGATAGCTATCTGGTCGGGCGCTGTACGGAAGACCGTCTCTACCTCCACCCAGTCACTATTGACCCCGATATAGGCATCCATTCGATTAAGTGTATCTGCCGGATTGAGTACCGGTCTGCGCGTCTTTTCGGGCAGCCCCAGCTTTTGGCGACGATTTTTGGCAGCAACTTCCGCATCTGACTGATAGCCAAAGACAGGCATGACCGATATATTATCGAAGAAACTGCCATTTTGGACGATGCGACTCCAGCCGAGTTCATTTTCGAATCCCTTCGGGCGATAGTCGACCACAAAAGCTAGTTCCATGCTGTCGCCAGGTTGCAAAGCAGGCTCAAAGCGGTACATACGCCAGTTGAGGTCGGGCTCATCCAGCAGCAGTGACAGTCGGCTGTGCTCGCAGCTAAATGTCCCCTCAGCAGGCGTATTCATCCATAGCGTGTCAATGGGCTGATCGTAGATATTGCGCATCCAAAACTTACCGCTGACCGACAGCTGCCGGCCCTCGGGCCGAAGATCTATATCATAAAACGCTTTGTAGATACGTGGTTGTGGCCGCCCCTCGTACTGCTTGAAGCGTTGCTCATAGTCGAGTTGCAGCTTCTCCGATTGTTTGCCGTTGAAGTAAGGATTGAGCACCTGGGTGTTGTAGAAAACCCAGCCTCCCGTGAGTATCCATACACCCGCTAGTGTAAGGCCAAGCCAGCGATAGCGAGGCCAGGCTTGCCGCGCCTGCGCAAAACGCTCCTGCCAGCTGTCATAACGGCCACGCGGCCAAAACAATACAGCCAGTATCGACAGCAGCCCTGCAAACAACAACCAGTAGACATTAAACCAAAACAGCCCCTGAATAAACGGCTGATAACCATAGAAATCAGACAAAATATAGGATGGTGCTGCACCCAGCGGCAGCATATTGCTCTCTATCTGCAGTGCACCCCAGGCAAAAGAATTGACAATTACCAGCATCACGACTACAAAAAAACCCAGGTACATATTAGGCGACAAGGCATGCACCAAGAAGGACAGCGCCAACACCCCCGCAAAGCCCAGCATATCCATCACAAGCAATTCACGCACGTATATCCACATCTCATAGCGGGTATAGCCCATGGCTGTCTGAGCCACCACCCCTGCACCCATGACGAGCAGCTGCAGGCAAAAGAGCAGTACCAGTACCGCCAGGTATTTGCCCAGCCAGCTTGTCCAGTTGCGCACAGGCAGCGCATCCATGATATCCTGCATGTGGTGGTTGCGCTCTTTCCAGACCATCGCCCCGCTGAAGTAGACCATGATGATGATGGCGAACAGGTAAAAGGAGCCCCGAATAATTTCGATGATGGTGTAAGTTACGGGCAGCTCGTGCGTACCGTAGCCTTCGTTGGCATAAAAAAGGCTGGGGATACAGTTGAGCAGCCCCAGCAGGGCCAGCAGTATGAAGGCAATACTCCGCAAAGTGGTTTTTGTTTCGGTGGCAAACTGGCTCTGCAGGCTGGCCAGCTGCGCCTGCCAGCCCGTCTGCGGCTGCACCCTGGGAGGTGCACCCAGCAGTGCCAGCCCCCCTGCCTCTGCGGTAGCTTCGCCCGCCGGGCGGGCAGCCTTGGCGGCAGCTTTTTTGCCGCCGGCAAAATCAAAACGCCAGTAGCCCAGCCACAGCACCAGCAAGCCCACCGATACCCACAGCAGGCGATTGAGCAGCATCAGTCCGGACAGACCCAGCGACTGGTGGTTCTTTTCATCAACTGTCCAGTATTTTGTTTCCAGGCTGAAAGTACTGAATCCGAAGGGATCTAACAGTGCGGCCAGCCGCTCCTGCGCAATATCATCTGTCAGGTTGCCCGCCACGATATAGGCCACCAACAGGGCTGCAGCTGTTACGAAGGAGTAGAGCGTTGAACGGGTATGAATGGCTACCGCGTAGATTATACCGCCCGCAAACAATAGGTTGGGGACGGCCAGCACCAGCAGACCGTTGATGTGTCCTGCCATCTCAAATGGCCCAAACCGATTGTCATTCAGCCAATTGAATGCATCATTGGCCAGCATGCCCGACCACATACCCAATGATATCCCCAGCAGGGGTAGAATGGACACCAAAAATGCCGCCGTAAAGTGGCCAAAATAATAGCCTGCGCGGCTGATAGGTTTTGAAAAAACGAGCTGGTCCGTATGCTGCTCAAAGTCGCGCAGCGCAGCGCTGTTGAGGAAAGCTGTCACCAACAGCAAAGCCAGCAATGAGAAGACAGCGTACCAGTTCTGGGCCACGAAAGGCGCATTTTTCCAGACGTTGCCAAAACCACCGCCGATGGTCACTTGGTCCGATACGGTAGCCATGAAGCACAGCAGGCCAAAAAGCGCCATAAAAATCCAAGGCATGGGCGAACGGAGCCACAGCCGGAGTTCGAAGGAGAAAAATGTAGTAAACATAGGCGTTAAGCGACTCCGTTTATTTTTGCAAAAAAGACTTCTTCCAGGCTGGCATCTGCAGGCACAAATCCCTCCTCGGGCTGCTCCTCGCTGAGCAGGCAGATGACCGGTCGCCCCCCTACCAGCTTGCTGGAGATCAGCTTAGGCCCGAAGGCGTGCTGCAAGTCAGGCAATGCAGCTTTAGATATGGTTTTGCGCCATATTTTTCCCTCCAGCTGGCGCAGCGAAGCTTCGGGTGTACCCGCATACAGCACCTGACCATTGTTGATGATGGCCATATTGGAACACAGCTCTTTGACATCTTCAACGATGTGCGTGCTCAGGATTACGATCACATTCTCGCCAATTTCGGAGAGCAAGTTGTAGAATCGGTTGCGCTCTCCGGGATCAAGGCCTGCCGTAGGTTCATCGACAATAATAAGGCCGGGATCGCCCAGCAGTGCCTGTGCGATTCCGAAACGCTGGCGCATGCCTCCCGAATAGGAGCTTACTGCCTTTTTGCGATGATCCCACAGATTGACCCGCTGCAGCAGTGCGCTCACCACCTCCTTGCGTACCCCTTTGGCAATACCTTTTAGGATGGCCAGGTGCTCGAGCAGTTCCCAGCCGCTGAGCCGCGGGTAGACGCCAAATTCCTGTGGAAGATAGCCCAGAGTTCTTCTTACAGCTTCTTTGTCCTGCAGCACATCGATGCTGTCCAGGTATACCGTCCCGCTGTCGGCATCCTGCAGGGTTGCCAGCGTACGCATCAGCGTACTTTTGCCGGCCCCGTTGGGGCCCAGTAAGCCGTACATACCTGTGGGTATGTCCAGCGAGACATCCTGCAATGCCCTCACGCCGTTGGCGTAGGTCTTGTTGAGGTTTCTAATGATGAGCTGCTGCATATCGTTTACGTTTAGTGAATGATGTATTGTTGGTTGCGATACACAATGCACCGGCCTATGTCTCGGATTCTCCAAGGCATGACTCAGGCAGCGGATTTATGGCTGCTATTGATATTTAGACGGAATTCATCAGTGGCAGGATGCTCCCCAGCCGTACTAATGATTACAATTATAGCCCAAAATTGATAGTAATCCTATTTTTTATCGACCAAAGGCACCGGACGGTGGATGAGATATGTGCACTATGCCCGACAGTGAGTAGTTTTGAACAGGCTTTGGCGGCAGGCTGCTGCCAAAGCCTGTTCAAAACAAACATTTTTCAGGCTGGTTTTTTTCAAAAAACCAGCCTGAAAATATTTATCTGATGATTTATTTCCCTGGTAGAGGCGGCACAACATTTGTGATGCGCGAATACTGCCAGACAGCTATCTTTGTAGAGATTCGATAAAAAATCATCTGTTCATGCACAGTCTGCGCATAAGTATCTTACAAGCGGATCTCGTTTGGGAAGATCCACAGGCCAACCGCCATTGGTTTGACCATCAGCTCGGCCGGCTTGCAGGCCAGACGGACTTGGTCGTGCTGCCGGAAATGTTTACAACCGGCTTTAGTATGCGGCCGGCAGCACTGGCTGAGCCCATGGAAGGGCAGACACTGGCATGGATGCTGCAATGGGCAGCACGTCTGGATGCTGCCATCACTGGCAGCCTGATTGTAGCGGAGGGATTGCATTACTACAACCGACTGCTGTGGGTGCAGCCCGATGGCCGCTATGAATACTACGACAAGCGCCACTGCTTTAGCCTGGCCGGCGAGCACGAGCACTACCAGGCGGGTGAGCGGCGACTGGTGGTCAGCTACCGCGGCTGGCGCATCATGCCACTCATCTGTTACGATCTGCGTTTCCCGGTCTGGAGCCGCAATGATCTCGACTATGATATGCTCATCTACGTTGCCAATTTTCCCGACCGCCGGGGACATGCCTGGCGATCACTCCTGACTGCCAGGGCCATAGAAAACCAGGCTTATGTGCTTGCTGCCAACAGAGTTGGTATGGACGGCAACGATGTATACCATGCCGGAGACTCATCGGTGATCGACTACGAGGGACGGTTGCTGCACCGGATCTCCCAGCAGACAGGCATACTGACAGCCACCCTCGTCCGCGAGGAGCTGCTGCAGTTCCGGCAGCGGTTTAATTTTTTGGCTGACCGCGATAATTTTAGCCTGCACCTGTGAGTACATACGATTTCGCTGGCTCAGGCCGTTAAGTCAGAACCTCAACAACCTTACGACTATGCACCCTCTCAGAATCTGCTCCCTTGCCTGTCCGACCGTACTGCTGCTCGGCAGTCTGCTGCTCACAAGCTGCGAGATCATCAAGCCGATGTTGCAGCCCCTGCCCGCCTATGACCAACAGGAGCATACAGCCGGTGATCATACAATCAGTCCGGAAACCAACTATCGACCCAGCCCGGCCCGGCCTACTCCACCGCGTGCCCTGCCCCCGCGCTACCGCCCCGGGCAAACCCGGCAGGAAGAGCCAATAACGGAAGATGTTGCAGAAACCGCGGAGGCGGAGGTCCCCTACAATGGTCCCAAGCCAAGAACCCGTGGAGGCCTGTTTGTTCCGCCGCGCCGTCGCAATAATACAGATCCCGCTGGGCTGCCAGGTCGTGACATACCCGACAATGTCATGAGCCCGGAGTACCAACAACGCAAGCAGGTGATTGACTTCGCCTATCGGCTGGAGGGGGTAGATTATACTGAGGCTGGTGATGCCCCCGAAGAAGGTTTTGACTGCTCGGGGTTTACCTGTTATGTATACAAGCAGGCCAACGTACAGCTGCCGCGGGTGTCGGCTATGCAGGCAGCGCAGGGCAGACGCAAAGAGGTCGGGGAAACTGAGCCCGGCGACCTGATTTTTTTCCGGAAGCCGGATACAAATCGCGTTTTCCACGTAGCCGTGGTGGTAGCCAATGAGCTGGATGGCATCAAAGTCATCCACAGTACTAGTAGCGGCGGCGTACAGGTTGATAATATTAGTACCTCTTCGTATTGGCGGCAGTTCCCGATGGAAGCACGGGATGTGCTTGGGGAAGGGCGGTGAGGCGAAGAGGCGGGGTGGCTGGTGCCCCCGCCTCTTCGCCGTTTTTATACCTTTTAATTTTTTTTCAAAAAATTAAAAGGCCCTAAGCGTGAGGCGAAGAGGCGGGGTGGCTGGTGCCCCCGCCTCTTCGCCGTTTTTATACCTTTTAATTTTTTTTCAAAAAATTAAAAGCTACTAAGCCATTTTGTACTTGTTAATTTTTTTTCAAAAAATTAACAAGTACATACTATCTACTTATTCAAATAATTATCCTTGAAGAAAACCTCATACCCATCCAATTGCCGGGCTTTGAGGACCTCCCGATAATTGGACTGCGAGATCGCATACACCTTATGCGGGAAAGCGGTTGCATCGACAAAGCTGCTGCTATTCTTGCTGATTCCATTGTAGTAGGCCATCGCATCGGCTTGATTTTCGAAGCGGCGCAACACCAGCACAGGAATGTTATTATTTTGACCCAGGTAGACATTGGAGATGCGGAGTCTTGCCAGATCGTGGAAAGTGCGGTTATAGTCGGATACTTTATTTTTGGCCGTATTGATATCCACATCGGCGCTTTCAAAAATAATCAGGATATAGTGAAGATCCTGCTGATTGACTGTGAAGACGCCGGTCGTTTCCGGCTCACTCTGGCCGGGCAGACTGGGACCTGCCGTTGCCCCCAGCAGGCGGAGGATTTCGCGGGCGCGAGTCTGCTCGGTCGACTCCGGGTAGGTAGCAATCAGTTTATTGAGCTCTTCCACATACGCCTCTTTGCCGCTGGTATTACCCATACACATGGCTATCAGCAGCGCATACTTGGGCTTGAGCGGATTCTGGCCCAGCAGGGCCTGGCTGTTGGCACGTGCCATGGCCAGTGCCTCAGTGAATTTACCCTGCGTGAAAAGCGCATAGGTATCATCGTAGAGACGTACAAGCTTCCTCTCCTCATTGAGGAATTCGGTTGCATAGTTGGGATCTTTAAGGATGCGGGCGAAATTAGAAGAAGGGTATTTATTAATAATTTTGGCCTTCCACTCCTCGGCTCGTTGGGGTTGCTGCAAATCGAGTGAACCGAGGTAGAGATAGTACCAAGATTCCAGTTCGTGCAGGTTAGCAGGAAAGCGGCTGTCCAGCTGTTCGAGAATAGCCACCGATTTCTCATTATTTTCGAGCCGATCGCGATACAGACGCCCGAGTTCAAACATAGCCCGTTTGATTTCGAGCCGGGCTTTTTCCCTGTCAGCATCCGTTTTGGGCACGCCTGCGAGCATTTGATTGACCTCATCCTCACTCAGAAGACTGGGTTTATCGCCGGCGCTGGCCTGATTTTGTGCATCATCAGACAAAGCGCGACCACTGCGGCGCCAGTCATCCTCCAGGGGTCTGTTATTCCAAGTTCTGTTAAACTCCTTGATACCCCTGCTGACTGCCCGCTCATCATAAGCAAAGAAGGTACTGGGTTTGGCCAAGGCTGGGCGTCCGGCGCCGGGTCCGGCCATAGCCATCTCTGGTCGCCCGCCGAGCGTTGACTTATCCCCGGGCGCAGAAGCTGCTGCCGCCTTAGCCTTTGCCGCCTCCTTCTCCTGCTCGAGCAGCTTAGCTGCCAGATCTGCCTGTTCTTTAGGCGAAAGCTCACTAATGCGCAGGAGGCTGTCCTGCAGACTGATCGTTTCGAGAGCCTCAGCAATATCGGACAGGTTATCGCGCAGCCGTTCGACAGACTTAAACCGTTCGTCCGTTTCGGGCATAATCAGCAGGGTACTGTCCATATAATTCTTGGCTGCCAGATAGTCCTCGGTTTCGAAAAACAAATTGGCCAGTTTGTAGTAAGCCTCCGCCTTTTGGGGAGAATTGCCGGAACTGGCAGCCAGGCTCTTGCGAAGCAATGCGATACCCTCATCCCGGTCATCCTGTTGAAAAGCAATATTTGCCATAGCGAAATACAGCTGATCGAGGAAAGGCTTATTTTTCTCATCTGCTGCCATTTTCTCAAGATTGCGCATAGCATCCTGGGCTGTACCACGCCCGCTCAGGTAGCTATTTTGCGCCATATTGAGACGTGCACTGAAAGTCATTTCATAGGACGGATGACTTTTGACAACCAGCTCAAAAGCAGCATAAGCCGCCTGGCTATTGCCATTGAGCTGATGCAACTGCGCGAGGATATAAGAAAAGCGAGCGCGCAGCAGGCGGTTATCAGAAAGCGCTACCGCATCGGTCAGGTACGTGATGGCGAGATCATACTTTCGTTCCTTGATAGCAAGGTAGGCCTGAACCGCCGCAATTTCGTCCCGAATGTCCGCGAAGGTAGTCGGATTCTGGTAGAGATTATTGAGCAGCCGGCGTGCGCCGTCGTGATTATCCCGTTCGACCAGCGTTTTCGCCAGCCAGAGTGAACCCTCCTGATAGGCGGGGCGATGTTTGAGAAAATAAGGATTATCTTTATTGCTGGCAGCCTGCGGATCGGGTGCGGCAGCAGTAGCTGTCTCCGGTTTGTCGGGTACGGCTGCAGGCGTATCCGCAGGTGCTGACGGCTTACGTGCCGGTGTCGATCGGCTGCTGGAAGAAGCCCTCCTTTTTTTCTTCACTTGTCGGTTATACCTTTTGCGCTCGCGCGCCTTCTGCTTCGCTGTCATAGCCGAAGAAGAGCGCCCTGCCTGGCTGCCGCCACTACTGCCGCTGCGGGCGGGCGGCTGATTTTTGGCAGACTTACCCTTCTTATTTTTAGCAGAAGCACTGCTTTTAGGATCCTCCTCCGGATACTCACTAAGCAGGAAGCGGAAAGTTTTTTCGGCCCCCTCATAATCCCTTTTCAGGAACATAGCCTTGCCGGCCAACAGATAGCAATCATCCGCCCAATGGCTGTAGGGATGCAGATTGAGTACGATGGTAACCTTTTTGATAGCCGTGTCCATATTACCGGCGATGGCCAGCGGATTGTCGGCCACCATGTAGGCATACATAGGCAGGAGCTTGCTGTAATTGTCCTGATGGGACTCACCCAGTGCTACAAATGCTTGTTGAACAAGCTCTTCCGCATTGAAGTAGCCGTTGTAGTGCGCCGTTGTGTTGTGCCAGGCCTTACCCAGGCCTGATAGTTCTCCTTTGCGCTTCTGCGTTGTACAGGAAGCCAGCACGAGCATGGTAGCCAGCGATATCCACAACAGTTTCTTCATCGTTATCAAGTTGCTCATCATTTTCGTACAAATCCGAACGGTGGTAACCTATTTCTTCTGGTGTCGGAAAGCCCGGGACCGATGGCAAGTGAAGCAGATATCCAATCTTTGGACTCACAACTACACCCCTTATCCATCGATAAATGCATATCTTTGCGTCCGTTGTCCGTTGCAGCACACAAAAGTACCTTATTTTATCGACTATCTAAACTGAAGCCAGCATCATTTGCGTTTATAGCTATTGAGCATTAACATTTAGTACGAGTGCCGTACCGGACGCTGTTCTTCGGGCTTGCCCTGCAGCACAGCGATAAAAACCAAGGGAGGCCTTGCTGCCTTCGACCACAAAAGCCGTTGCAGATGTCAGCATTCACGGAGACCATAGCCAGCCGATGGCAACAATTTCGGACCAGGTTGAAAGACACCTATCGGCTGGTCATTATGAACGATGATACTTTCGAAGAGGTCGGCTCCTACCAGCTCAGCCTGTTGAACGTGTATGTTGCGCTGAGTAGTGTCATCGTGATGGTGGCCTTATTGGTCATCATGCTGATTTCCTTTACCCCCCTAAAAAAATACATCCCGGGCTACGGAGATACGCTCACCCAGGAAGAATATGTTGAGCTGTATAAGCAGGTAAACAAGCTGGAGCAGGAGATGGAGGCACACCGACTGTACGCTGACAACATGCGGCGCATCCTCAACGGTGAATCGGAGACGGCCAAAGACGTAGAGAAGAAAACTCCGCCACCCATTGTGGACACCAACGCCAAGAGTCCTGCCTTGTCTGACGAGGAGATTCAGATACGCAGAGAGGTGCAGATTGGCAATGTCAATCGTTCGGCGCGTGAGCAATACGACAAACCCAAGGCAGGCAGCCGCGACATTCCCCTGGAACAGCTTTTTTTCATCGCCCCGGTAACGGGTGAAATCAGTGCCAGCTTTAATCCCGACATTCAGCATTATGGTATAGACATCATTGCCCCCAAGGGTGCCGCCATCAAAGCTGCCCTCGACGGTTATGTATTTATGGCTGATTTTACCATAGAGACGGGCAATACGATTGGCATACAGCACAACAACAATATTGTCACTTTTTATAAGCACAATGCTGAGCTGCTAAAAAAAACAGGAAGTTTTGTAAAGGCGGGTGAAGCTGTAGCCATTATAGGCAATACAGGTAAGCTTTCTACGGGTCCGCATCTGCACTTTGAGATGTGGCACAAGGGCAGGCCTGTTGACCCGGCTGACTACATCAGCTGGTAGCCAAGCCCTACTCCGAAACGCTAAGATCCATACCGTTACCGCTCAATTTTCGTGTGCAAGCACGCATAACCGCTGGCTGACTTTTAACTACCTACAATCCTGATCATCAAACCACTGTCGCAGCGCAGCAGTTGTGTGCCCCACCACCACCACCGAGACAGCCAAATAGATACCATTATTGTATGAATTACACTAATTTTGCAGTATCTTAAATTAGCAAGACCATGTCTGAGCAAGCATTTCAGCTTATGCCTACTTATAATGAGAAAGGCGAGTCGGTGAGCCCGGTTTTAGCAGAAGGCGTAAAAAATTTTCTGATAGATATTGACGGAACCATCTGCGACGATGTCCCTAATGAAGAGCCTGAACGTATGGGCACGGTGCTCCCCTACCCCGATGCCCTGAAGATCATCAATAAGTGGTACGAGGAGGGTCATATCATCACTTTTTTCACCTCTCGTACGGAGGCTCATCGTGAGATTACGGAGGAGTGGCTGCAGCGCCATCAGTTTAAATACCACGCTTTGCTGACCAACAAGCCCCGGGGCGGCAACTACCACTGGATCGACAACCACATTGTCAAGGCTACGCGCTTCAAGGGCAAGTTCACTGACCTTGTGGTGCAAACCCATGAGATAGAGGTTTTTAAGCCGTAGCTAACCACTGAGATATATATTTACTACGGTACTGGGCGGCTGGCGCCGCCCGGTACCGTAGTGTACCATTGCTTTTTTTTATAAAAAACAAACAAGGGCTACTGCTGCTGCTTGGCATCCATTTCGGCCATCAGTCGGTCAATATCGCCCATGAGTCTGTCCATCTCCTCTTTGTTGGTGCCGTCGGCATAAGCCCGGAGGTGTCCATTGGCGTCGATCAGCAGCACGTAGCCGCTGTGGTCGAATCCGCCCGGAGCATCGGGATTTTCGAGTGCGGTACTGATGTAGTCGTACGCGATATCGTAGATTTCCTTGCGCTTGCCGGTGACCAGCCGCCACCGGTAGCTGCCGTCATCGATACCTAATCCCTGCGCATAGGCCTTGAGGCGGCCAACGGTATCCCTTTTGACATCGATGGAATGCGATAGGAAGAGCAGTCTGTCCTCATCTGCATAGGCTTCGTACATGCGGAGCATATTTTTTTTGACCTTGGGGCAGATGGTCGGGCAAGAAGTAAAAAAAAAGTCGGCTACATACGCCTTTCCTGCAAACGTAGCATTGGTCACCTGTTGGCTGTCCTGATCGACGAATGCGAAATCGCGAATGCGGTGATAGATTGTATCCCCTGTCTGGGGGTCGGTTGTGTGCATACCGTAGTACGGCAGCGGCTGCTCGGCGGCGGGTGAGCAAGCAACCAATAAAAAAGCTGGCAGGGCAAGCAGGGCCGCCCACGACAAAGATGCGTTCATTGCGATTATTTCAGATCAATCGTTAACACTATACACATATCGGGTTGTCCGAAAGGCTACTCCTGCCCTGCGGGAGCCCTGTTGGACAGTAGTCCGAGTTGCCGTTGAGCCAGGGAGATACTGCTTTCCATAGCATTTTCGACAATGCGGATTTTCTTATCCTCTTCAGCCAGGTAGGACATGATTGCCTGCTGATCCATCTCAGCCTGCAGCTGCTCCAGTGGCTTGATTGCCTGCATCCAGGTCATCATTTCCTCATCGGCCTCTCGCAGGTTTTCGATCGCCGCCAGCACCTGACTTTTCAGTGTATCGTTGAGGGTAGCGTCCTCGGCAAAGACCAGCAGCTGATCTTCGAGTTCGTGCATCTCCCCCATGCGGGGCATCACGCGGTCGTGAGCCTCCATCATGCTGGCATAGGCATCCTGTTGCCTGGCCATTTCATCTTTTGAAAATTTCCCGCAGGCCGTGAGCGAGAGTACGAGCAGGAGTAAGTGTAGCTTATGCATACATAAGAGATTTAAACAGACAAAAGCGCTGGTTACGAGTGGCCACAGGAATTACAGGGTATGACTGCAACCTTTAGAAAACCACTGACGGCAAAGGTAAAACAAGCCCTTTGCTATGCGCATGACAAACGTCACAATCCGACGTTGACCACCTTAACGAAGGATTAACAACGAATATACGTTACTAGCTCAACAACTGAGGGCGACAGATCGTTTGAAAGAAAAAACAACCGATATGCGACAGACGATTGCAAGTCTCTTTTTTATGCTGGTGATTGCGCTTACAGACAGTATGGGGCAGACAGCCCGGCAGTATACCAGTAGCTCGGATTCTGACCCTGCCGCTAAGGCAGCCGTTGATGCGCTTCGTCGCAAATACCAGTCATACAATCAATTGGAGGCTAGCTTCACCCTGGACATTGAACTTCCTGAGCAGGCCAAGGAGACGCAGCGGGGCGTTATTGCCCGATTGGGCAACAAGTACCGTATGCAGTTGGCTGGGCAAGAGATTATCAGTGACGGGCAGGCGCTCTACCTCATCCTGCATGGCAACAAAGAAGTACAGATCAATGATCTGCCTGAGCCGGGTGAGGATGAGAACATCCTTTCTCCGGAGGCTTTGTTCACTTTTTACGACCAGGGCCGCTTTGCTTTTATCCTGATAGAGGAGCGTACGGAGGGCGGCAAGCTGGTACAGCAGATTGACTGTAAGCCCCTTGACAGGGATGCGGAGTACAGCAAGATAACGCTCATCCTCACCAAGCAGACGCGGGATATTGTGCGCATTAAGGCCTTTGGCAAGGACGGCAGTCGGTATACATTCAATCTGTTGGGGATCAATGCCAATAAGACTTTTGCAGCCAATCATTTTTCGTTTGAGCGGGCTCGCTATCCGGGGTATCATGTAGAGGATTTGCGGGAGTAGTGTCATATTTCGCTGCTGGCGCAGCGAAATAAGATGAATCCAAGTTGGCGGCTGGTGCCGCCAACTTGGGTTAGCAGGTGTTATTTCGCTGCTGGCGCAGCGAAATGGTACACCCAAGTAGCGGCTGGTGCCGCCAACTTGGACTGATGGGTGCTTTTATTTTGCCGCCTCAGCGGCAAAATAAAAACATACTGTGATGGCTGGGGGCGCCAGCCCCCAGCCATCACTTAACCAGGAATATTGGCCAACTTCTTAGCATCAAGGATACGAATAGACCCATCGGTCACCTCGATATAGCCACTCTGGCGAAAATCAGTAAGCGTCCGAATGACACTCTCCTTAGCTGTACCCACCATCTTGGCCAGATCTTCGCGCAGGAAATCGAAAGTATCAGCTCCTTCCTTTTCCCTGATCAACAGCAGCATATCAGCTACCCGCTTGCGAATGGAATCGTAGGCCAGCTGCATAAGTTGCTCCTCTTTAGTGGCTACATTATTGGCCAGCATTTTTATGAAATGGCTGGCGACATCGCGATTGGCGTGCAGTAGACGGAAGAAATCTTCGCGAGGTACGAGCCGCAACTCGCTGTCCTCCATGCTGGCAGCAGAAAAGTGATAGGGCTGATCCTGCAACAAGCTGGTGTAGCCAATAAAATCCCCAGCCTGACAATAATTGATAATATACTCCTTACCGTACTCATTGGTTTTATAGAGTTTGACCTTACCACTCTCCATAAAATAGAGATAGCGGGGATAATCGCCCTCATTAAAAATCTGCTCTTTGCGCGCATAATCACGGCGACGCTGGTCAGCGGAAAGCTTTCGCAGCTCAGCATGACCACGCGCCTCATCGATAAAGGCCGTAAGGCCGGAAGCCGTGCGATCGAACTGACGGCGCAGGCGTTCACTTTTATCCAGTCTGTGCTGAATCACCTGCAGGAGCTCATCCTTGTAGATAGGCTTGGTGAGATAATCATCCGCCCCGAGGTTCATCCCCCTTCTGAGATCTTCGCGCTCGGTCTTAGCGGTAAGAAAAATAAAGGGTACCCCTGCGGTAGCACTTTTCTTGCTAAGAATCTGGAGCACACCGAAGCCATCGAGTTCGGGCATCATCACATCGCAAAGAATGAGGTCGGGTGGGCTGGTGAGCGCCTTTTCAACCCCGACCTTACCGTTATCGGCCTGTTCGACAGCATAGCCGGACAGTTCGAGGATTTCGCAAAGATTTTCCCTTACCTCGGGATTATCTTCAATTAGGAGTATCCTTTTCATATTTGGATAATTATAGGCACAGTGACAGAAAAAGTAGACCCTTTTCCAAGCTGGCTGGTGAAAGACATTTGCCCCTGCATCAGCTCCACATAGCGCCTGACGATATGAAGCCCCAGACCAGTTCCTTTAATATTTTCGACATTATTGGCCCGAAAGAAACGTGTAAACAGATGCTTTTGATCTTCTTCGGGAATACCAATACCTTCGTCTTTGACCTCGAGGGTCAATTCGCTGCCTGTTATTTGGGCAAAGCAGCGTATGGTCTGCCCCTCATCGGAATACTTACTGGCATTGCTGAGCAAGTTGAAGAGAATATTTTTCAGAAAGCGTTTGTCGAGCAGCACCGTACACTGAGTATGATCGCCCTGATAATGGAGACGCTGTCCCGTTTTGAAAAGATGCTCGACCTCATCAATGGTTGAGATGATAAAATCCTCCAGTAGGAAAGGTTCCGGCTGGCTTTCTATGCGTCCCTCTTCCAGCCGGCTCAGCGACAGGAAGTCGTTGAGGATATCGGTAAGATTGCCGACAGCAGTTTTAATGCGGGCGATATGCCGGCTACGCCGATCCTGCTGATCCTCGCGCTGATACATTTCGACCAGCTCAATGGAAGAAAGAATAGTACTCAGCGGCGTTCGGAACTCATGTGAAGCCATGCTAACGAAGCGACTTTTGAGCGCATTCAGCTCTTTTTCCTTATCGAGAGCCTGTTGGAGTTCCTGCTCACGCACCCGCAGGGCATGTTCCACGCTTTGGCGATCATTGATTTCCCTTTCCAGTTTGCGATTGATACCGAGGAGCCGGTCGATCGCCCGGGCGAGTTCCTCCGTTCGCTCGGCCACCTTATTTTCGAGTTGGCGATTGAGCTCGAGCACGCGGGCCTCCGCAGCCTTGACGTCGGTCAGGTCGTGGATGATACCCGTGTACATACGTTTATCGTGTATAATCATCTCACTCACTGCCAAGCGAATCGGAAAGATACGCCCGTCTTTTCTGCGTCCTTCCACTTCCCGACCGATACCAATGATGAAAGCCTTTCGGGTTTCGTGATAACGCTGGAGGTAGCCATCGTGTTCTTCGTGGTAAGGGCTGGGCATGAGCATTTTCACGTTTTGGCCGACGACCTCCTGCGGGTCATAGCCAAAAAGCGCGGCCGCTGCCGGATTGATATGATCAATGATACCGCGCTCATTGATTGTAATGATACCATCGATGGCTGTCTCAATAATTGCCTGCAAGCGCAGTGCTGCCTCATTAATTTGCTCTATACCATGAATATCCCTCACAATAGCGGTAGTAGTTTACAAACAAATATAAAGATAAAAATGATGCCTTGTACAGGCATCTGATCAAAATCAAAGTAGAACGGTGACAAAAATCACCCTGACGTAACCCATAATTGGCGGAAATTGCAGCCATAAAGCGATTGAATTGAAACAATAAAATAATGCACTATGAATGTTTTGGCTCCTGTTTCAACACTGATGACAGCCGATGTCATCACCGTCTCACCGGAAGATTCATTGTACCGTGTCAAAGAAATTTTTGACCAGCACAACATACATCACATTCCGGTTATAGCAGACGACAAGATACAAGGCATATTAAGCAAGACAGATTTCCTGTATTTCCTGCATGGCCGGGCGCAGACAGCGACTGACCGGCTGAATGAGGAGGCACACTTGCGGGCCTGGAAGGTTGGAGAGATTATGATTCGCGGGTTGGCGAAAGTCGACCGGCAGGAGCCGATTCGCACGGCTTTGGAAGTATTCAAAACCAACAGGCTGCATGCCCTGCCGATTGTGGAGGGAGATCGTCTGGTAGGAATATTGACAACACACGACATAATCAGGGCTTTGGCCGATGCGCCGATCAGCCTGGATGATTACAGAACGGCTAAATGATAAGCCTTAGATGATTGACAAGGTACGTATTTTGGGGGTTAGTGAATCGGCGCGCATGCTGCTCCTGAAGGAGCGCGTGGAAGAAGCCCTGCGGCACTTAAGTCTTGGTACCAGCATCGAAGAGGTCACCGAGATCGACCAACTCATGGAATACGGCATAATAGGCATTCCGGCACTGGTAGTTGGGCAGAGGATTTTGTTCCAGCAAGAGGTACCCGAAGTTGATGTTCTCATCTGCACCTTAGCCGCTTTCGCGGAGCCTTCGGGCAAGCCGCAGGCGGGTGCAAGTCTGCGAAAGCTGGCAGGCGGTGAGAACTATCTCAAGTTCGAGTAGCCAGAGCAGTGCATTATAGTGGTATGAAGGAACTTTCCTTCTTGAGAGCCGTCCGCAAGGGCGGCTTTTTTTTATTGTAAAAAATCTGGCAGCTGACGCTGCCGATTGTAAGCATACCTCCCTGAGGGACAAGCACGGGCAAAAAAAAAGTCGCGTACGACTTGTACGCGACTTTTACCATAATCCCATGAACATATCCTAAAAAAAATTGACAAGCGCGAAAAATTGTTGCCAAAGGACTAGTAAGGCCAACAATTTAACATATCTTTACAGCGTTGATCACGACTTTCACTAAAGTTGAACCACACAACTTAACAAATTGTAATCTCAGGAACGATTTTCATAGTCCCTTGAACGCGACCTACGGAGGCGGGTAATTTATTGCCCGCCTTTTTTTTGCCTTCAGATATGTGCTATATCTTGATGAGCTTCTGAAAGTGTGGAGATGTCCCGACCCGATTGATCGGGACTTCCCACCGCTAATCATAATCCCATGAACATTCTTATTCAAAATTCATGCCAACCTTTGAAAGCATGGTGAGAATCTGTCGCTGCTTTTCCGCCTCCCCTATCTTCTTCTCACGTTACAAAGATGCGATGAGTTTGCAGGCTACACAAAGACAAAAAATTAGGTTTGTGAAAAAAAAACACTCGCACAAAATTTGTAAACTATTGTTAAATAGTTTTTTGTGATAAAAATTTGTACGTTTTTGTGAAAAAAATATTTTTTTCACAAACTTTTTTTGGCGATTTTTTTTAAAAAAATCCACAAATGGCTGGTTGCAGCAGAGAGAAGGGAGTGGGTATTAATTGAAAAAAGGCCTGACGGAAACCGCCAGGCCTTTTTTGATGGGTACCCGTCTTACGGGGAGAAACGCTATTTGGCGTCAGCCTGAGCATCGCCTTCAGCCGTTTCGGCCTTATCCGTATCCTCGGACCAGGCCTCTTTGACATCTTCGACAGTTTGTTCGACCTGATCTGCGATAACAGAAGAGATGGCCTTGACAGTATCTACGAGATCTTCGACAGACTCGCTGAGTGTAGTTGAGACAGCATCGACGATAGCCCCGAGTGGCTGCGCCACTGGTTTGGCCTTAGCCTCCGGTTTGGCGGTCAGTGAAGCGGCAGCCTTTTCGAGTTTTTCCTGATCATCCGCCAGTGCATCATGTTGCGCCTTAATTTCACCGGCGATTTTCTCCTTTACAGCTTCCTTAGCTTCCTCAAGGCGTTCCTTTTCTTTGCGCTTCAGTTCGCGTTCCTCGATTTTCTGCAATCTGTCTTCGAGCTGTACCCGAGTTTGCAGCATTTCGTTGAGTTTTTCGCGTTTTGACTGGATACGCTGTTCGATCATCACAATTTTAGCCTGTCTGATCTGTGCCTCCAGCTGACCGTCTGTCGTATCGATTTTCTTCTTTTGGAAAGAAAGATCTGCCTCATCGCGTTCGATAGACTTCTCCATTTTTTCGATAGCAGTGACGAGACCCTCGTAGCGGCGGTTAGTGCGATCGGGTGCGGCCACAGCATCAGCGCTTTCGGAAGCAGCTCCGAAGCGTTTATCTTTCAGCATTTTGAACACATTGTCCAGTCGTTGCCAGACTTTGGTACGATGATCGCGGGTAAAATCGATTTCGCGGAACCGCTGCTGCATACCTTTGAGTTCATCAAAGACCTTAGACAAGTGAAGGCCCTCATTGATACGGCGTTCGGCATCATCAAGTGCCACGAAAAATTTATCGACGTTTTCGCGTGAGCGATTGCGGAATTCTTCGTCCATGCGACTGCGGAGCGCCTTAAGCTGATTGAAAGCCGTATTGGTTCTGTCGCGGAGGAGATCTGCGTGTTCGCGCAACAGATGTCTGTCGCGCACCTGATTTTGTACTTTATCCCAAAAAGCCTTGAGTGCATCCCACAGCTCACCATCGAAGCGATCGAGCTTAGCTGCACGTTCTTCCATTTCTTCGAGTTCGGAACGATAGGCATGATTGAGCTTGTTGGACAGCACGATGTAGTGCCATTCCGTTTGTGCCCGCTGTATCAGATCTGTTCTGTCGACCTTGATATCAGCCGGCAGCAGATCATTCATGCTAAGTTCGCTTTCGATTTTCTGATACCCTTCGGGAAAATCGACAGTCTGATCAACACGCCATTGATCTTTCATCTTCAGATAAAAGTCGTCTGTTGCGATAGCTTCTGGAAACAGGTAAGTGATCACCCTGTTGTGATCCGGAAGCAGTTCAATGGCTACCAGTACTTTTTCATCCTGGGTATTGGCACCCCAAAGCACAAGTTTGTTCTTCATGATAGCGTAATGTAGTACATTAACAATAACGTCAGCATTTGCATGTAAGACCGACCCATGAGGATCGATAACGACAGACAAAAATAGCGCTTTTTCAGAGAATTGGCTTTTATTTCGAGTAAAGCGACATAAAAAACGACTTAGCCGGCCTTCAGCAGGCCTTTGTGCAGGAGATACTCTGCGATTTGTACTGCATTGGTAGCCGCCCCTTTGCGCAGATTATCGGCTACGATCCAGAGATTGAGGCCATTTTCGACGGATTCATCCCTGCGCACCCTGCCCACAAAGACCTCATCTTTATCCTTAGCAAACATAGGCATGGGATAAGAGAAAGTAGCCGGATCATCCTGCAACACAATTCCGGGTGCCTGTTGTAGCAGCGATTTGAGTTCGGCCAAATCAAAAGATCGTTCAAACTCTACATTGACTGACTCCGAATGCCCCCCGTCGACCGGAACCCGTACAGCGGTGGCGGTAATTCGGATGGCATCGTCGCCCAGAATTTTGCGCGTCTCATGAACGAGTTTCATTTCCTCTTTGGTATAATCGTTCTCCAAAAAAACATCACATTGCGGTATACAATTGCCGAAGATAGGATAGTGGTAAGCCATTTCATCTGCTTTGGGCACAAAACCCTTGCTTTCCAGGTGATACTGCTTGACTGCCTTCATACCGGTACCGGTAAACGACTGATAGGTTGAGATGACCAGCCGGCGAATGCCATAGGCACGATGGAGCGGCTGCAGAGCAGTCACCATCTGTATGGTAGAACAATTGGGATTGGCGATAATCCTGTCAGCGGCGGTCAGCAGCTGTGCATTGACTTCCGGCACCACCAGCCGGATGGAGGGATGCATGCGCCAGGCGGATGAATTATCCACCACGATTGTTCCTACCTCCTCAAAGCGGGGAGCGAAGGCAAGCGAAGTAGTTCCGCCGGCCGAGAAGAGCGCGAGCTCAGGCTTAGCCGCGATGGCCTGTTCCATACTCACTACCTCATAGGATTCGGACCGAAATTTCACCTTGGTGCCAACGGAGCGCTCCGATGCTACCGGGATGAAAGTGCTGACCGGGAAGTTGCGCTCTTCCAGCACTTTACACATTACGCCACCTACCAGACCTGTGGCTCCTACGACTGCTACTTTCATGTTAATCAGTTCATTGCATAAAAAACAAGAAAATTTCAGACCCAGCTTTAATTTTCGCGGGTAAAGATAGCAGCATTCATGTGTATTTCTTTATATTTGAATTATGAAACACGCCCTTTTTTTCGCGCTCTTAACAATTAACACCCTTTCGCTGACAGCCCAATGGGTGGATGATTTTTCCGACGGTGATTTTAGTTCCGCACCTGCCTGGTTGGGTGACGTTGAGCGTTTCGCCGTGATGAATGGCCGGCTACAGCTACACGACACTACAGCGGCTGGCAGCAATGCACGATTCTTGTACAGTGCGGCGCCTACGGCTGTCGCAGACAGCACGCACTGGGAGGCATTATTTTTTCTTAACTTCTCCCCTTCGACGGCCAACCTCTGCCGCTGGTATCTTGCGGTGGATCGCCCTCCGGGCAGCAATTCTTTTACTGGCTATTATCTGCAGTTGGGTGGCGTGAGCGGCAACACCGATGCGCTTGAACTTTATCGGCAGGATGGTAGTGAGCGTGTCCTGCTGCTGCGTGGTCGGGAAGGCGCCATGGGCGGCAGCACCGCCACGGCGCGCGTGGTCATCAGCCGTTTTCCGACGGGTGAGTGGCGGCTGTCGGCCGACTACAGCGGCGGTGACGATCTGCAGGCGGAAGGCAGCGTCACGGACAGCACCTACAAGACAGGTCAGTACACGGGTCTGGGCTGTCTGTACACGGCGAGTCGTTCGAGTCACTTTTTTTTTGACGATTTTTCCATTGCCCCCCTGTACGAAGACAATACGGGTCCCACCTTATTATATGTAGATGCGCTGGACGAGCGATCGCTGCGGCTGGTAGTGGATGAGCCCCTTGACACGGCCATGGCAGTCAATCCTGCGCATTATCAGCTGGATGGCGGGCAGGGGCATCCGGTGGCTGTTTTGTACGATTCTTCGGGCGGAGACACGCTGACCCTCATTTTTGACAATCCCTTTGCCAGCCTACAGACCTACACCCTTTACATTGACAGTCTGGCAGACCGCCAGGGCAACCTCCGGCTGGGGCTGAGTTACACTTTCCCTTTTGTACTAACGGGTCAGGCAGGTTGGCAGGAGCTGATTATCAGTGAAATCATGGCCGACCCTACCCCTGCAGTGGGGCTGCCTGCCGCAGAGTATCTGGAGTTGCTAAACCGGTCGGATAAGCTGCTGGAGCTGTCCGACTACAGCCTGTCGGCGGGCGGCAGTCTGCAGCCGCTACCCGGGGGCCTGCTGCTGCCCGGCCAGCGGCTGCTGCTTTGCCGGAATGATCAGGCTGCCGCCTTTTCGGCCTACGGCCGGGTAGTGGGCATGGCCAACTTTCCGGCTTTGAGCAACAGCGGGAGTGAGCTCAGCATACGCAACCAGCAAGGAGAGCGGCTGCTCACCCTCTCCTATGCGCTCAGCTGGTATAGGGATGCACAGCGGAGCGAGGGCGGCTACAGTCTGGAAATGCAAGACGAAACAGGTCCTGCTGACTGTGCGGCCAATTGGCATGCAAGTCTGGCTGCCGCCGGCGGAACGCCGGGCGGTGCCAGTTCGCTAACGCAACTACCGCCCGATCGCCAGCCGCCCCGGCTGCAGCAGCTGGCGGTGGCTTCGGCTGGCGAGCTGGTGCTACACTACGACGAAGCGCTGACACCGGAGCTGGCGGAAGCTACCAGCAACTTTCAGCTTGAACCATTTGCGGGTATTGCAGAGGTTGTCGCCAACAGCGACGGACAGCGGCTGCACCTTTTTTTACAAGACAGCCTGCGCCCCCGGCAGCCGTACCGGCTGCGGGTGCTGGCTGGCATAGCCGATTGCCTTGGTAATACGGCGGATACGGCCAGCTACCGACTGGGGTTACCCGAGTTGCCAGTAGCAGGTGACCTGATCATCAACGAACTGCTGTTCAATCCGCAAAGTGGAGGTGCTGATTTTGCGGAAATCTACAATCGGTCAGACAAGGTTATCAGCCTCAATGGCTTGTACATAGGCAACAGCCAACTACAGCCGCAGGCTGACCTTCGCCGCATCAGCACCGACGGGCTGCTACTGCCGGGGGAATATGCCGTCTTCAGCCCCTCGCCGGCTGATATTCTCGCTCGCTACACGGTAGCAGCGCCTAGTCAACTTTTTTCACAACTGCTGCCCGGTATGCCCGACGAACGGGGCAATTTTAGTCTTTACGACGCGCAGCTTGTTGTGCTGGACAGCATTGATTACGACGAATCATGGCATTCGCCGCTGTTGACGGAAGTCGACGGCATCAGTCTGGAGCGAATATTCCCCGACCAGCCGGGCAACCGCAAGGATAACTGGCACTCGGCGGCCAGCGCGGCCGGCTACGCTACGCCTACAGCTCCCAACAGTCAGCTACGCGCATTTACGCCACCGCAGATGGCGGGTCGGGCGCAGTATTTTCAGTTATCCGAGGATGTTTTTTCGCCTGATGGAGATGGTTATCAAGATTTTATGCTACTCACCTACGAGATGCCGGCTACGGGCTACGTGGCTGATGTACGGATCTACGATCTGGAAGGACGGGAAATCATGCGGCTGGGCAGGCGCGCCTTACTGGCAGGCAGTGGGCACTACCAGTGGGACGGTACGACCCTGCGCGGGCAGCGGGCGCGGGCGGGTATTTATGCCGTGCAGGTACGCTACTATCGACCCGACGGCAGGCAGGGGCGGGAGACATTTAGCTGTGTATTGGCCGGCCGGCTGGACTAACGCGGGGCAGACCACAAAATAGCGAAAACTGTTCGAGCACTACGGTCCAGGCGTTCAAGCAGGGGGATCAGACCGTAAAATTTAGTAAAAACTGCCGGATAGCTGCATCGAATTCCTGCTGTTGATCGAAGTGAAAGGCTACTTCTACGGGCAGCACAAAAACAGGCAGTTGGTTTTCGCGGAGGTAGTTGCGGTGTAGCTCGAGTCGGGTAGCGTCTTTTTCGGTAGTGATAATTACCTTTGACGCCCCCTCCATGCGTTCGAAAGCCTTGTGAATCTGGCCAATGTCGTAGCGACTAAAGTAGTGATGGTCTTCGTACTCCATGACCCTGACGTCTGCCACCTGCTTGTTGAGGTAAGCGAGCAGATACTCTGTGCGTGCGATTGCGCTCACAAACAGTACTTCCAGTTCCTGAGAGAGCTGTAGTTCAGTGTAGCGATCAAATAAAAAGTAGGGGCGCAGGTATTGGTAGTAGCTAAAGAAAACCTTCTGGTGCGGGCGTGGCTTGAGTTCGGCCAACAGCCGCGCCCGCTCAGCCGCTGATACAGCAGGCGGGCACTTGGTTACAATGATGATATCGGCTCGTTGGGCAGCGGCAGGAAACTCGCGCAGGCGGCCGGCGGGCAGTAGCCAGTCGCGGGTAAAAGGACTGTCGAATTCCGTAAGCAGGATATTGAGGCCTGCTTTAACAGCACGATGCTGGAAAGCATCATCGAGCAGGATGAGCTGCGTTTCGGGTTGCTCCACCATGAGGTTGGGTATGGCCAGTGCTCTGTCTTCGGCCACAGCCACCAACAGACTGGGAAACTTTCTTTTGAACTGCAGGGGCTCATCCCCTGCCAGTTCTGCATTCATCTGCGGCTCCACCACCATAAAGCCACGGCTTTTGCGGCGATAGCCGCGGCTCAGGGTGGCGAGGCGGATATACGGCTGCAGGCTGCTCACGAGGTACTCTATGTGCGGAGATTTGCCGGCACCGCCGACAGACAGATTTCCGACGGTGATGACCGGGACATCAAAAGACATAGCCTTGAGAATACCCAACTGATAGAGTCCTGTATGGATGAGGACACCGAGTCCATATAATAAAGACAGCGGAAAGAGAAGAATTTTGGCCAGCCAGTGTTGAATCATAGCAGCAGACTTGATCGTAATTTAGCTTGTGTCAGCACCTGTTGCATCCTGGCGGTGAATCCGGAGCTTCCCTGTGGGTAGCGAGCAGGCCTATACAACGAACAAAAAACAGCTCCTTTCGTTTCAACAGCCGGCAGACAGCGTCAAAAAGACCTGCGAAATGAGTATATTTACCCACTTTAATGACGACATACATGCGTGCGATGCTATTTTCGGCCGGTCTGGGCACCCGGCTTCGCCCCTACACAGACAACTGCCCCAAAGCACTGGTTGAGATTGACGGTTGCAGCCTGCTGGAGATCAACCTACGACGATTGATTTCCTTTGGTTTTGAAGAAGTTGTAATTAACACACACCACTATGGAGACCAGATAGTCGACTTTATCCAACGACGCGCTGACTGGGGCATCCGTATACTACTGTCTGATGAGCGTACGCAGTTGCTCGACACCGGCGGGGGACTGCTGAAAGCACGTCCGTTGCTCGAAGGCCAGCCATTTTTGATACACAATGTTGACATACTGTCTGATATAGATCTGGGGGCGCTGTACACCTATCACCTGACGGGAGGGCAGGCGGCTACGCTGGCCGTCCGGGAGCGAAGCAGCTCGAGGCAGCTGCTGTTTGATGCTCAGCTCGAATTGTGCGGATGGGAGCACCGCGAGCGCGCTGAACGAAAGTGGCGGCAGGACGGCAGGGAGGTAAGACCGCTGGCGTATAGTGGCATAGCGGTCCTGAGTCCCTCCATTTTCAGTTATATGCCCCGGCAGGAAGGAGCTGTTTTTTCGATAATCGATACCCTGCTGAGCGTTGAAGCTACGGAACGGATTATTGGCTACCCACACACTGAGGGCTACTGGCTGGATGTGGGTAAGCCAGCAGCCATAGCCACGGCAGCAGCCTGGATACGAGCCGGCCACTTGGCTGGCTGTGCACGGTGAAATAAAAAAGCCGGCGCTGCATAGCTGCGGCGCCGGCTTTTTTGGCTGCGTCAATTATTGTACGCTAAACTTCATTGTATGTGCTCCGGCGCCCGTATTGAGCTGGAGCAGATAGAACCCTTTGGGCAGGTCGTTGATACGAATTGGCAGCATCTGCGCACCCTCGCTCAGTACAACTGGCTGCTCGCGAAGCAACTGTCCACTCACCGTGAAGAGGCGAACAACCCCTTGGCCGCTGACCTTACTCTGCAGTGAGATATTAATCTGCTCACGAGCAGGATTGGGGAAGAGACGTATAGCAGAAAGATCCTCCGGGAGCTCCTGCGTACTGACCATACCATCAGAGTTGACGAAAATACCTGACTGGCTGATCTGCGCGCAAGCCAGGTCGCCCTGATCTGAAGAAACGCAGGCTTCGGCCTGGTAGACCTTGAGATCCATGAACTCGACATTATCGAGATGCCAGCCATCGGCAGCATCGGCAGCATCGGAGCCAAAGCGCCAGCGCACGGTGATTGCATCACCGATGTAAGAACGCAGGTCTACATAAGAAGCCAGATAACCATCGCTATTACCCCAAAAACCAAAAAGATTGGGCACAGCAAAAGTATTGTAAGGAAGTTTTCCGCGATAGCCACCGCGCAGCATCAGGTTGGAAGTATTTTCCCAAGTGATGCCCCCATCGCGGCTGATCTGGACAATACCTCCGTCTGCACCTGCCTCAGTATCATACTGGTGGTAAAAACGAAGGACAGGGAAGCTGCCACTGACCGTAATTTCGTCGGCCATTTGGAGAACCTGATCGTTGTCGGTAGCATTGTTGGGAACAAACCAAGAATACTCACCCTCATACGGATCGAAGTCGACAAGATCCCAGATATCAACCCCTTCGAGAGCATCGGGCAGCCAGTTGAGATCTCCCTCTTCCATACCATCAAAGAAGACGGTAGAAGAAGCTACACTACTACTCTGGACACGGTAGGTGATAGTCTTTACAGCACCAAACTCCATGCTGCCGAGGCTAAACGACAATGAGTTGCCCGAGACCACCGGCGTAGCCCCTGTAGCAGAGCCCGGAATGAAAGTCATGCCGGCAGGTATCTGATCAACAACAGTAACACCCGTAACGGCAGACGGCTTATGATTGGTAACCACTAGTGTCACCGTAGCTTCTTCGCCGGCATTAATCAGTTCTGTAGCCCTTTTTACGATTTTGAGTTCCTCGACACAAGTAGGCTTAGTTTCGAAAGACTGGCGGCCATCATTGCGGGCGTTGGTACTACCCTCACTGGCACCCCAGCCAAGACCCCGACGAGCATAAGCCTCCCAGATGATGCAACCATTTGCACCATTGTAGTTGACAGAATCAGCCATAAGGATGGCATCGCGGCCGGAGATAAAACCAGGCTCGCAAGTCTGGAGTTTCATACCATCCATGATCAGCTGAATAGCCTTGTTGTTGCCCCCGTCCCCGTTGACAAAATCGGGATCAAAACCATAAGCCTCGGTCATAGCCCAGTAAATATCCCAGTTGACAGCTGTCCATACTTCCCCCAGCGGGTGAGGAGCAGTGGTGCCGATGATATCATCATAGACCTGGTCATTGACCGCGAAGTCTGTAGAGTAGGGTTTGCGGCGAATCCCCCCGCCATTGACACCGGCACCGATTGCATAGTTGCCGATACCCCTTGGCAGAGATCCCTGTTCGCCGGGGCGAACGGTCGTAACCAGTGAAAAGAAGTCACTCCAGCCCTCGCCCATTTGCTCATCATTGCCGAGGCAGCCTGCCTGGCTGGGTCCGCCAGTCAGTCGATTGCTGATACCATGGCCATACTCGTGTGCGATGATACCGTTGTCAAAATCGCCATCGAGATAAGCGGGGCCATTGGAAGCCGGGATTTGGAGCGTGACAGACAACCCTTGGCTGATAAACTGGCGCAGGTAAACGCAGTCAGAATTTTTCATAAAGACAGCGCGGATATTCACCTGATTACCAACAGCGCCAGCTGCCATAGTGATGAGATTATCTTCAAAATTACAGATAATGACCCCCACAGCACCTGCCTGCTGAGCGTTGAGCGCCTTGCGGCCGAACTCACAGGAGCCACGATCGATGAGTGCGATTTTACCGGCAACATCGTTGACGATAGCACCACAAGCGAGTGTTGGTGAGTTGGAAGCATCATTGGCGATTACCACCTGACCGGAGAAAGGCGTAGCGGTGATTGGCGCACCAAAGTCCCCGCCCCTGGCCTCGAGTTGCTGACCAGCTGCTACTTCAGGCGTATTGATTGTAAGGAGGCGGCCACCGCTGTTGGACCAGAGGTACATTTGCATGCGTCCGCTGCCACCATCCGGCGGCGTGGCGAAGTTGGCATTATTTTCGCCACCCCCATCCTGGGCCTCAGCACGAACATAGTCGTTGCCGGCACCCTGGCCGCTGTAGTTGCGCTGCTGGAAGTTGCCGGCTGGCTCATCAAAACCATAGCGGAAGGCAAAATCATGGATCATGTTATTAGCGTAGAAGAGCTGTGTGACAGCTGCCTCGCGGTATTGAGCCGGTTCGACATCGGGGCTGAAGAAAAAGTCGAAGACCAGATTTTCGCCGCCCTGGGGTTCATCGCCAGCTGTATTGTTCGTATTGGCGACATCGAGATAAGCGTGGACATTGTTGCCGCGGGTAATTCGGAACTCGGGGCCGGGTTGGCCATTGGTGTCATGCCAGCCGAAGGGAGAAGCTTCGGGGATGGCGGGATTAACCAGCAGTTCACGCGTGCCGTGAATAGGACTTTCGAAGGGCAACGGGAAGACG
This sequence comes from uncultured Saprospiraceae bacterium, assembly GCA_964645715.1. Lineage (GTDB taxonomy): Bacteria > Bacteroidota > Bacteroidia > Chitinophagales > Saprospiraceae > JAUMBM01. The sequence continues at coordinate 24,893 of CAZYAO010000020.1, read as the reverse complement.
TTGTAGGAGGCGTTGTCCGTGAGCAACAGGTTGGCATTCTGCTCCATGAGTGCGCTGCGAACGGGCAGGGCTTCGTGCTCGTGAGAATTGCAGTTGTGCGCGTGGGCTTCCTGGTGGAAGTTGCAGTAAACCGTCCAGTTGTGGCGGTGAAGAATGGTACCCGTCACTGCATCAACGCGAATGCTCCAATAGTCTGCAGAGTGGCTGTCATCGATAGCCATATCCCATGCGAGTCTGGCCGTACCCTCCTCGCGATTAGGCTGGTACTTGAGTCTAACCGTAATATTTTGATCTGCTACATCACCTCCGCCATAAACGAAGGTATGGTTGCCCTCCTGCGACAACAGCGGCAGTGGCCGCTGAGGCGTCGCACCCAGATCTTCCAGCACAGTGAGCAGTGCCTGATACGGCAATACGGAAGGCGTCGTCGCATTGACAGAGCCCCCCAGATTGGGTATAAATCGCTGGGTCGTAAAAACAACTTTACCCAATGCATTTACGTGTACACCCATGACACCATTATAAAGCTCTATCCCCTGGTGTCGTTGTACAAAATAAATGTGCGTGAGCCCGTTGTGGCGACTGACATAGTTGTCGCTCACCAACATATCCGACACATCAGCAGCCGTGAGGCCCCAATTGCCGCGCTCCTGCTCAACGTGCCGCAATGCAATATCCAGTGCACTTTGGCGCTGTGCCCAAGCCGAGGAGGCCACAGACAGCAGCATCAACACCCACAAAGTGGAATAAAATTTTCTCATACACTCTGATCAGTTAATAATATAAAAATAACGAGTAGCCTTACCATTAATGCGATAAAATTAAGTAAATAACCCAATCAACCGCATTCTGTTCAGCTATTATTCATGTCTGGCCGACAAATTACATATTAATTGCTAGCTTAGCGGCATGCAAGACAGCAAACAACAACTTATCTACGGAAGGCACCCGGTGCAGGAAGCACTCGAAGCAGGCAATCCCATTGAGAAAGTCTGGTTACAGCAGGGCACGCGGGGCGAATTGGAAAAGGTCATGCGGCATCTGTGCCGCGAGCACAACGTACCGCTCGTGATGATACCCCGGGAGCGCCTGCAATCCATGGTGAGGGGCAATCACCAGGGAGTTGTAGCGATGTTGGGCTCGGTGCGCTATCACCAGCTGTCCGATGTCCTGCCGGGTGTGTATGAGCAGGGGGCTACGCCCCTGTTGCTGTTGCTTGACGGCGTCACGGATGTACGCAACATTGGCGCCATTGCCCGCTCGGCGGAAGTGTGCGGAGCACAGACACTGGTCACGCCCATGAAAGGCAGCGGTGCTATCAATCCGGAAGCAGTAAAGACCTCTGCAGGTGCCCTTTCCCGACTGCCGGTGTGCCGGGAAACCAGCATTGCAGCAGCCATTTCTTACCTGCAGGAAAGTGGTGTGCAGGTACTGGCCAGCGACCTACAGGCAAGTCACTATCTTCACGAGTTGGATCTGCGTCAGCCGATAGCTTTTGTATTGGGCGCCGAAGGAGAAGGCATCAATCCAGCCATTGCGCGGGCCGCAGATATTAGGTTCAAAATACCTCAGGCAGGCAGCATCAACTCTTTCAATGTAAGTGTTGCCGCCGGTATTATGCTTTACGAGGCCATGCGCCAGCGGCAATAAACCAGTCTATCGTCAGCAGCAATAAGGCAAGGCCAATAAACCACTGGAAATAGCTCTCATAATCTGCATACGTTCTTGATTCGAATCTGCGCTTTGAAATCGCATTGATACGGGCGCTCAAGTCTTTCACCAGCGCATCAGCGTCGGTATCCAGCGTGTAGCAAGCTCCTTGCCCTGCGGAAGCTATATCCTTGAGTAACTGTATGTCCGGAACCGATCGCACCGGTCTTCCGGTCGCATCGGTGAGATAGCCGCCACCACTGAGCAGCGGTATATAAGCACCTTCAGGCCTGCCGGTAGCTACCGCAAAAACATAAGTGCCCTCCTGCTGTGCTTTTTGAGCCTCCCGGACGGCCGTACTACCCTCCCCCTCACCATCAGAGATGAGCAGTATAGCCCGGTGATGGCGGCTATTGGCCGGAAAAGACTCCAATGCTTTGGCCAAAGGTCTTGACAGATCCGTACCTTGTACGTCCGTTTGCTCAGGATCGGCGGTACGCAATGCAAGCTGCACAAACTGATAATCAGTCGTCAGCGGCACAGCGACAAATGCGTCACAGGTAAAGAGAATGAGCCCGATATTGTGGTTTGCGAGTTCCTTCACCAACTTAGCAGTCAACCGCTTAGCCCTTTCAAGTCGATTGGGAGGAAAATCGGCTGCCAGCATACTACGGGAAATATCCAGTGCGATAAACAGGTCTATGCCTGTTCGTTTGACAGTCGTCTCCCGTACGCCCAATTGCGGATTAGACAAAGCGATGCCCAAGGCCAGCAGCGCCCCCGACAGTAGCAGTCCACGCCTCAGGTAATAGCTGCCTGCCGGCAGATTGGGTATGAGCTGTACCAGTGCGGCGGGATGGGCGAGCCGCGCCAGCATGCGCTGTCGATATCGCCACCAATACAGCAACAACAGGCCTACTGCCGGCAACAGCAGTAATGTCCAGAGCAATTGTGGTTGTTCAATGCGAAAAGCCTCCATGCCTAAGCTTGTTAGATGCCTGTCCGGGCAGTACACATACATTATGAAAGAACGCGAATCAGTCCGTAGCGGAGAAAGAGCGTGAGTAGCAGAAGCAACACAGCTGCATAAACAGGCCCCCTGTACAGCTCCTGGTATCGTTTGACCACCGTCAGCTCGAAAGATGATTTTTCGAGCTGATCGATAGCTGCATAAATTTCTGCCAGTGCTGCTGCTGAAGTAGCTCGATAGTAACGCCCCTGGGTTGTTGCGGCAATTGCCTGCAACAATTTTTCATCAATCTCTACCTGTGCCATACCAAACAAATATTGGCCATCAAACGTGCGGTCAAGCGGCACCATTGCTTCCCCTGTAGCACCGATGCCGATAGTATACACGCGGATACCGAGTGTTTTTGCCAGTTGTGCTGCCACCTCCGGTTGGTGATAGCCCGCATTATTGACCCCGTCTGTCAGCAATATGATTACTTTGCTCTTGGCCTTGCTCTCCTTAAGTCTGTTGACAGCCGTTGCAAGCCCCGTGCCGATAGCAGTACCATCCGTCAGGTCACCACAGTTGAGCCCCGACAAGTAGCTAATCAGCACATTGTGGTCCGTCGTCAGCGGGCACTGCGTGAATGCCTCCCCCGCAAATACGACAAGCCCGAGGCGATCCTGCCGGCGTTTGCGCACAAAGTCAGCCGCCAGCGCCTTGGCCACTTCCAGCCGGTTGGGTGTAAAATCACGTGCCAGCATACTACTTGACAGGTCAATAGCCATGACGATATCGATTCCCTCCCCTTTCACCACCTCTTCCTGCAGATCGAGCCGGGGTCGTGCCAATGCCAGTATCAGGCAGGTAAACATCAGCAGCTGCAACCAAGGAAGCCAGGCATACAACTGCTGTCGCCAGCTTTTGGCTGCCCTTACGCCCGCCAGTGAAGACATCTGCAGGGCTATCGGCTCAGATTTTTGCCTGCGATGCCACCAGATGGCCAGCGGCATGAGCAACAGCAGCAGCAAAACCAGCGGATGCGCAAACGTAAGTGCCGTCAGGTAGGTCAGATTCATAGCCGGGAAGCGATTGCAGCCCCCTGGAGGGCCGTTTTTTCGACAAAATCAGCTACCAGCGAGTAATCTTCAGCAGGTGCTACTGCCGGTGTTGCCTGAGCGAATTTAATAAGATCAGCCTTCTGCAGCATTGCTGCCAGAGGCGCCACAAAAGGCTTACAGACTGCTTGCTGCTGCAGCCAATGTTCGATCTCCCGGCTTGTAGACTCCAAGGCCTGAAAGCCCCACTGCCCCTCCATATATTCGCGGAGAATATACGTGAGTTCTTCGTAAAAAGCCTCTTTGGCTGCTGCTGATGCAGCTGCCTGTGCCGGCTGCAGACGCCCGAGTTTTGCGCGGGCGATTTCCGCCGCTGAGCGCGCCGGCGGCGCTGGCAGCGGGGATTTTTTTCGCCTGTATTTTTGCCAAAACCACCCGCCTGCTGCCAGCAGCAGCAAGGCCAGCAGTAGCAGCAACCATACGGGAAAATAATCAGTCCATCGCGCAGCCTCCTCTATGATATCTTTGACAGGTGCCAGCGAGGCCCCCTCTTCCAGCGGCGGGGGGACCACCACGAGATACAAAGGCTTGCTGGACAATACCTCACCGCTGGCGAGCTTTGCCAGGAGCGAAGGAATGACGAAGTGACCACTATCGAGTCCCAGCAACACCATTGACTGACTGTATGTCAGGAGGGAATCTGCCGTTACCTCCTCCACCGCAGATAAGCGAAGACGCTCCAGTCCTGCCACGGTATCCAGTGCACTGAACTCCAAAGCCTCCAAGGGGGAAGAAGCAGGTGCCGACAGCCTGAGCATCAGCACGACAGAATCCCCCAGTTGAATGGACGATTTTTCCAGCGAAGCTGAAAAAGATGCCTGCCCCTGCGCAGGCACATATCCCAGGCCAACACAAAGCAGTATGCAGCAGCGAATAATTTTTTCCAAATACCCCATGGCTTACATTCTTTTCAGGAAAAACTGGTGTAAAGCCAGTGCATAATCCTCCCCTGTGCGCACCGCCAGATAATCGGCTCCCTGTCGGGGGAAGAAATGCCGGCAATACTGGCGGTGCTGCTCAAAACGATGATAGAAAGCGTTGCGCGTTGCTACATCGGCCGTATCCACCCATACCTGTTGCCCGGTCTCTGCATCCCGCATGCAGACGAGGCCAATATTCGGCAGCGAAGCTTCCAGAGAGTCGTGTACGTGCAGCGCAATGAGATCATGACGACGGGCAGCTATGTGCAGCGGCTGCTCGTAGTCATGTCCCCAAAAATCGGACAACAGAAAGCAGATAGACCTCCGTTTCACCAGCTGCAGAAAGTACTCCAGGGCAAGTTTCAGGTTGGTTGCCCGGCCTGTCGGCCTCACGTTTACCAAGGTTTGTATGATTCGCAGGATATGATTTCTGCCCTTTTGCGGCGGCAGGTAGCCCTCGATGCGATCGGAAAAAAGGAGGAGGCCAACTTTGTCATTGTTGTTGGCAGCAGAAAAAGCCAGTACGGCACAAAGCTCGGCGATCAGTTCGTGTTTCATCTGTCCCGAGGCTCCAAAAAAGACCGACTGGCTGGTATCGACCAGCAGCAGCATGGTCAGCTCCCTTTCCTCCTCAAATACCTTGACATGCGGATGCCCTGAGCGGGCCGTCACATTCCAGTCAATATTGCGGACATCATCGCCATACTGGTACTCCCGTACTTCGCTAAATGACATTCCCCGCCCTTTGAAGGCACTGTGGTACTCCCCCGCGAAAATACGCCGGCTGAGGCCCCTTGTTTTGATTTCAATTTTTCTGACTTTACTCAGCAGCTCCTTGGTTTCCATAGCCATAGTGTCTGTGACAGAAGATTTCCTGACTGTTGGCAGGATGCTCAGGGAACTTCGACAGCAGCGAGAATTTGAGCGATGATGGTTTCCTGGCGGATATTTTCTGCTTCCGCTTCGTAGGTAAGCCCTATGCGATGGCGTAAGACATCTTCGCAGACGGCGCGCACATCATCGGGTATAACATACGCCCGCCGCTGGATGAAAGCCGTAGCCCTTGCAGCCAGTGCGAGATTGATACTGGCACGCGGCGATGCACCATAGCTGATATACTGCCGCCATTTGCCCAGCCCAAATGCCTCTGGCTGCCGCGTGGCAAAAACAATATCGATGAGATAGCGCTCTACCTTTTCGTCTATATACACTTTTCTCACGGCCTCCCGGGCGCGCAGGATATCGGCAGGTGTGACCACCGGCTGTACAGGCATATTGACAGAATCATCCAGATTCCGGCGCACGATTTCGCGCTCTTCCTCCTTGGAAGGATAGCCGACCTTCACTTTGAGCATAAAGCGGTCGACCTGTGCCTCCGGCAGCGGATATGTACCCTCCTGTTCGATCGGGTTTTGTGTTGCCAGCACCAGAAAAGGCTCCTCCAGTCTGAAGGTTTCACCGCCAATAGTTACCTGACGCTCCTGCATCGCCTCCAGCAGCGCACTCTGCACCTTAGCCGGAGCGCGGTTGATTTCGTCGGCCAGGATAAAATTGGCAAAGACAGGCCCTTTGCGAACAGAGAAATTATTGAGCCCCGGATTGTAGATCATGGTGCCGATGATGTCGGCCGGCAACAGATCTGGTGTAAACTGGATGCGGCTGAAGGAAGCATCAATAGCACTGGCCAGCGTCTTGATAGCCAGTGTTTTGGCCAGGCCCGGCAGTCCTTCCAGCAAGATATGCCCCTTGGTCAGCAAGCCCAACAGCAATCGTTCGAGCATTGCCTGCTGGCCAACAATAACGGAAGCTGTCGCCTGGCGAATACGTTCTATGGGTTCGCTGTCGCGGTAGATTTGTTCATTGATGGTATCCATACCTTCTTGGAGCATAGTGGATTCATTTTTGTTCCTTATAGAAACAGCGTGCAAGAATTTTGTTTGATAAAGAAAATGAATTGAACGCGATTTTTGACCTTTGCGGCGGCAACCGTCCGACGATCTGCCGATCGGGCCGAACATTGCCGAGGGTGATTTTGTATCAAAAATATCACAGCACGCTCGAATTACAAAAACTTACTGCATCATGAAAGCAACAAGCATTTATATACTGTGCATACTGATTGGCTTATCAGGCACTTTATGCGCACAAACAGCGGAAGATCCGCAGTCACTTGCCACCGACTACTCCACAGCACTTCGCAGCGGTGGTCTGATAGTACGCCTGCCCAGCCAGCGGAACAAAATTGAAGCTATGCGTGCCTTCCGGGATACAGCGCAACTGGCTGAGCTGACTAAACAGCGACTGACAGCCAATATACACCAACTTGAACAAGAGACACGCGAAAACAATCTGAGCCTCATCCGTGCCTTTCGGGAATACTATGAACTTACACCTGTTCAATTCCTGTACGACACGGCTGTCAGTCACCTGTTGGCTGGCCGGCTGCAAGGCCACTTTGTCGACGACTCTCTGCGGGCAATTCAGGAAAAAAGTGTACCTGAAGCAGATTTCCTGAGCTTGCGGATTGGCTATACGGATCCGGGTGACTACTCGGGGGCGGAGGCCCTGATTCTGGGTGATGCCCGCTGGAAAGACGTACAGCCCCCCTTTCCTACCGCTGTCGCATTCAACAATGCCAGCTTTTTTCTGGGCCAGTGGCTCAACCCCAGCACCGCGTCGCACCGCCGGCACCAAAAGGCGATTGACCGCCTCAGTAAAAAACTATATGCGGCCATGTACAGGTGGCGCTAGCAGCTGTCTGTATGCGCCTTGCCTACACTGCATCATGCCAGACAGTCTTTGGCGGTGATAGCCGCCAAAGACTGTCCCGAGCCAATATTTGTTTGTTGGTTTTTTTTAAAAAAATCAACAAATGAATATTGGCTGAGTCCTGCATTGCGCCGCGAAAGGCGGCGAAATACTTATGAGACAACTCTTTAGAACGCTCTGCTAATGCATGACAGGTAAAAACTGAATAAACAGTACGAGTGCCAGCCAGACCAAGTGTATGGATT
>CAZYAO010000020.1:0-17142 GCA_964645715.1 uncultured Saprospiraceae bacterium | reverse complement strand
GGTAAAAACTGAATAAACAGTACGAGTGCCAGCCAGACCAAGTGTATGGATTCGGCTATTCTGGCAGACGTATAGGTAAACAGTAGTCCCAACAAGATACCTGTCGGGATCAGGACGATCAGCCAGTCGACCAGCTGCAGGTCGCCTGCCGTGAGGACGGATAGCCCCCCTGCGAGCAGGTACCAAAAAATGAGATCTATTTTTTTCTGCACATCGATCACCATCTTATGCCGGTAGCGCCCGTACCGCAGCAATACGACGAGTACAGTACACAGGAGAAGCCCCGGCACCATGACTTCATCGAAGGTTGTAGGCCATGGCACAGCAGCCGTCAGGCGAAAAGCCATTGAGAACTGTATGCGCACAAATTCATCCCACTGCCCATACCACTGATAGACGAAGCCAGTAATGAGCAGTGGCGACAGCAAACCCGCGATGGCCATCAGCCGCTCCCGAATCTCCCGCGCACGCAGGATACTAAGGCCCGCCACGACGGGGATAAACATCCATAGATAGGCAGGTTCGAAAAGAGCAGCCAGCCCCACCCACATACCCGCATTGAATATGCTGTCGGCACAGTTGACTGTCTTATAGATTTTGGTGAGGGCGTTTAAGGACAAGAGAAGGCACAGATTGGCAACATGAAAAGCACTCAGACTGAGAAAGTCTGGCGCCATCGAGCCCGCCAAAATGAGGAATAAACCCGGGAACAGATTCATCTCTGGTGACAGCCGATGACTGTGTACATAAATATTGGCCACCCATGCCTGTATAAATATTAACAACAGCGAGATAACTGGTGGCAGCCAGTCGGTAGTGGTGAGCAATGGCCAGAGATACAGACTCAGCACGCCAGTAGGAGGAGCTACCTCCTGCAGCGGAACAAACAGCTGAGCCACATGCAGTATCCCTGCATAAAAAATCAGCAGCACGCTTAGAAAAAGCTGGTTGGTTCTGAATATACTAAGCACAGTATGATATTATTGCCACAAACAGTTGTAACAGCAGCTCTGCATGCTTGCACAAGGAACAAAGCGTTAACCATACAAAAATAGCAAATTATCCCAGCGAGAACCGTATATATTTACTAGTTTTCCCAGCTTGCAGGTGCATATTTTCGTAATACGTCCTGATGGAAAGCTCCTCAAACGGCAAGGCATCTGCGTAAATATCATCGTTGTGGTACAGCAGCTTGGCGTCGGCTGTTTCAGCGATCACTTCCAGGGTAAACTCGTACAACTGCCGGTCATCCGTTTTGAGATGAATCAGTCCACCGGGCTTCAGCAGCTCGCGGTAGCGCGCCAGAAAAGGAGGTGAAGTAAGCCTGCGGTTGGCCTTAGACGGCCGAAGGAAAGGATCGGGAAAAGTAATCCACAGCTCACTAACCTCCTGCATGGCGAAGAAGAAGTTAATCATCTCGATGCGCGTACGCAGGAAAGCGATATTGGTGAGCCCTGCCTCCATAGCCCGGCGAGCGCCCTGCCAGATGCGAGCGCCCTTGATATCCACCCCAATGAAATTAGTATCAGGATACTTAGCAGCCAGTGCCACGGCATATTCAGCCCGGCCGCAGGCCAGTTCCAGCGTTAGTGGTTGACTATTATTGAAATGAAGCTGCGACCACTGCCCTTTCATAGCAATCCGACGACCGTCGACGGTTGTCAGTAAAGGCTCATCTGTGACCTCGTGCTGGTAGTAGTTGGGAAAGCTTCTAAGTTCCTCAAACTTTTGCAGTTTGTTTCTGTTGCTCATAATTATTATAGCTGCCTTTAGCAAAACGACCGCAAAAATAGGACGTTATATGATTTTGCCGTAAGTTTACAGGCATACATATCTGAAAAAAAGTGCTTATGCGCCAACTTTGTCTGGCAATATTACTACTTATTTGCGCTACTGTCGGCGCTCAGGAGATCCAGGTATCGGAAGATATTGTCCTGCGCAACGACATTGCCTATGAGATTATCGGCAAGTTTGGCGACCACACCCTGCTGTTCCGCAACCAGTCGACTTACTTTGAAGTCATGGCTTTCAACCAGCAATTGCGTACGATGTGGACCAAGGAAATTGCCCTTGACCGTCGCAATCCGCGCTTGATAGGTCTCACAGCGGGCGAAGATGACTTCAGTGTTTTTTATCATTTCCGGCAGCAAGGCATGACCTTACTGAAAGCCCACAAGTACAATCCCGGCTGCAACCTTGTTGACTCCATCACGATTCGCAACCTGGGATTCCTTTTCAATACACCTCGTTTTTCCGTTGTTTTTTCCGAAGACCGCAGCAAAGCGCTGCTGTACTACTACGAGCAGGCCAGTATTTTGCGTGCCTTTGCCTTTGATGTTGCCCAGATGGCGCTGCTATGGGAGACCAGTATTGTTATCGAAGACCCCTATTCCGCTTCCGGTTTCACATCGATGCTGGTTGACAACAGTGGGAAGATGTACTTCGTTAAGGATCGCAACAACTTTCGGGCACGGACAGATTTGCACTATTACGAGATTATCACCTATGACGGCGGGCCTCAGGTATATGTTCAGCGCATTGATCTGCAGGGGCGTTTCACTTTTGACGTGAGGTTTGACATTGACAACCTCAACCATCAGTTTGTAGCGGCAGGCTTTTTTGGTACGGACAACAACCTGCAGGCGGATGGCTATTTTTACTTCAACCTGCCCGTCAGAACAGATTCCCTGCACAAGCTGTCCTTTATTCCCTTCGATGCCAACTTCCTCAACACCCTGCTCGGCAAGGAGTACAAACCTGGCCGGGGGCTGCTCGATATCCATATGCGGGATATCGTGCTCAGGCGCGACGGAGGAATCCTACTGGTAGGTGAGCGCTACCGACAGATTGAGCGCCGGGGCCCCTCTGCCCGGATGATGAATGAGGCCAGTTTTCGCATATTAATAGACTACTACTACGAAGAGATTATTGCTGCCGCCATCAATCCCGATGGTGGTCTTCACTGGCAGAGCATCCTGCACAAAAAGCAGTATAGTCAGGATGACGATGCCATTTATTCGTCTTTTTTCCTGATGAAGACCGCCGGCAAGCTGCGGTTAATCTACAACGACGAAATCAGGTCTGAGAATACTGTAAGTGAATACCTGATCAATGCCAAGGGTGACTGGGAGCGCATTAGTCTCTTCAGTACAGAACAGCTCGACTTGCGGCTCCGATTCAGGGATGCGACACAAGTATCCGCTTCACAAGTAATCATACCCAGCGAACGGAGGAGCAGACTACGACTCATCAAAATTACGTACTGACACGTGACCATTACGAGCGATGCAAGACTACGACTCCTCTACATGGTGGCCTACTTTAGGCTAGTCTGCGGCTGAGTCCTTTTTGCGGCTGCTCTTGGCAGTCTTCTTCACCTTTTTCAGCTCTCCGGTTTTTTGAAATACCACTACTGCCAAAGGAGGCAGCGTAAACTCGAGGCTTTGGTCCTGGTTGTGGCAGAAAACCACCTGACTGGCCAGCGGTTCTTTACCATTGGAGACCCCTGAACCCCCAAAGGCGGGGTCATCGCTATTGAGCACTTCTGTATACATACCCGCTTCAGGGAGACCGATTCGATAGCCATAGCGCACTACCGGCGTGAAGTTGCAAACGACGATCAGGAAGTCTGCCGCATCTGCACCTCTGCGTATATAAGAAAGCACACTGTTGGTCCAGTCGCCAAGATCAATCCAGCTAAATCCGCCATGAATGAACTGTTGGCCGAACAAAGCAGCCTGTGTGCGGTAGAAGGCATTGAGCTGTTTTACCCAGGCCTGCAACTGTTGGTGCGGAGCTTGTGCGAGCAAGCCCCAGTCGATACCCCTTTCGATGCTCCACTCGGTCGTCTGCCCGATTTCGCCCCCCATAAACAGGAGCTTGGTACCAGGATGCGTAAACATATAGCCGTAGAGCAGGCGCATATTGGCCATGCGCTGCCACTCGTCACCAGGCATACGATCGATCAACGGGCCCTTGCCGTGAACCACCTCATCATGCGAGAGCGGCAGCATGAAATTTTCGGTAAAAGCGTACACAATGCTGAATGTGATTGCATTGTGGTGGTATTTTCTATTGATAGGATCATTTTTAAAATAATTGAGCGTATCATGCATCCAGCCCATCATCCATTTTTGGCCAAAACCCAGCCCTCCGGCATATACAGGTCTGGAGACGCCACTCCAGGCAGTTGATTCCTCTGCGATGGTGATTGCATCGGGGAAGTTGGTATAAACCGTTTCATTGAACTCGCGCAGAAAGGCGATTGCCTCGAGATTTTCATTGCCCCCGAAGCGATTGGGTATCCATTCTCCCTCTTTGCGGCTATAATCGAGATACAGCATGGACGCCACTGCATCGACCCGGAGTCCGTCGATGTGATACTGATCGAGCCAGTACAAAGCATTGGAAATCAGAAAAGACCTTACCTCATTGCGCCCGTAATTGAAAATACAACTCTTCCAGTCGGGATGAAACCCTTGTCGGGGATCGGCATGATCATAGAGATGCGTGCCGTCAAAATCTGCCAGACCGTGTGCATCATTGGGAAAATGGCTGGGCACCCAGTCGAGAATCAGGCCGATGCCAGCCTGATGGAGGCTGTCAACCAGAAATTTGAAATCCTCGGGCAGCCCAAAGCGGCTGGTTGGCGCAAAGTAGCCCGTAATCTGGTAGCCCCAGCTAGGAAAATAAGGATGCTCCATGACCGGAAGCAATTCGACATGCGTGAACCCCATTTCCTTGACATAGTCCACCAGCTCTGTTGCGAGTTCGCGGTAGCTCAATGAGGCCACCCCTCCTTCCTTTTTTTTCCAGGACCCGAGATGCACCTCATAGACTGAAAAGGGCTTATCCAGTCCATTGGTATTCTTCCTGTTATCCATCCACTGATCATCCTGCCAATCGTAGTACTCATCCCAGGTAATGGAAGCCGTGTTGGGAGGAATTTCGCAATACCGCGCAAAGGGATCTGTTTTTTCGAGTCTTCGGCCATCGCGGGCATGGATGGCATACTTATAAAGTTCTCCTTTTTTTACACCCGGAATAAAACCCTCCCAAATGCCGGAGCCATCCCAGCGAGGCATGAGTGCGTGCGTAGCGTGGTTCCAGCCGTTGAAATTGCCGATGACTGAGACGGCCTTGGCGTTGGGTGCCCAGACGGCGAATACGTAGCCCCATACACCATCGACTTCGACACTATGGCTGCCGAGTTTTTCGTACAGGCGAAAATGCTTACCTGACTTGAAGAGAGAGATATCAAAATCGGAGAAGAGAGAAAATTGCTTGACCATGACGATACGCATTTACACTACGAGGCGGCAATTTAGGCAATTAAAACGGATTATTGGATGGCAAAAAGCGGAGATTGGCGAAAAGGGTGTGGTCGTCAACAGGCAGTGGTTGGTACAGCTATCGGTAAAAAGCGGCGCAGGGGCCGGCTGTAAGCCGCCCATGCCGCCGCATTTCTCCGTGGCGGCACCGAAGCGAAGCCGGTGCCCGCCGCCTACCTTACTTAGATGACTTCAGGCCTGCCTGCAGCACTGCCAGTTTGTCCCACGCCCCTGCTGCTGCCAGCTTAGCCTGCTTTGTCAAACTAGTCGGGTCGAGCGTTTTGCTACTCAGGCCAGCGGACGTCAGTACTGTTTTGAGCGCCGTTGGCTTAGCCTTGGCCAGTGCATCAAACGAATCGATACCTGCGGTGACCAGGACCGCTGCAAGCTCGGAGTCGACACCTTTGATGCGAGTCAGATCGTCTGCCACTACTTCTACCGGTGCAGCCTTGGCTGCCGGCTGCTTAGCGCGCGCCGGGGCAGCTTTGGGCTGCTTGGCTGCTGCTGCCGGCGCAGCAGCAGGTGCCTCAAGCTGCAGCAGGCAGTTGTGACTAAAATAAGGCGTAGCCACATAGCCATCGGCCGCTTCCTCATTCAGCCAACGCTGGCCATCGGCCAGGTAGCGAAACTCGTACGACTGGCCGGCAGCCAGTTCCAGCGCACCCTGATAAGCCTCCTTACCAGGCGTAAGCTGCAAAGCCTGCTCCCAGTTCCATTGGTTGAAATCGCCCAGCACGCGCAGATCTGTCTGCGTACCAGCCTGCGCAACAGGCACACTGAAAGTTACCTTGCATACCGGCTTTGTCTTGGAATACTGTTTTGTGATCATTTTCTTTTGCCTTGGGTTAATACAAAAATCATGCATTAAGTGTAACTATTACACTAAGATGCAAAGATATTTTATTTTGTAGTTTTATGCAATTGATAATCAACAAACAGCAATGATTTAACAGAATCACCGACACGTTTACTTCTGTCTTTTTACACTAACCCCTGAAATGCTCGGAAATTATATGGATTATTTTGGAATAAAATTCTAAATAAATTCTACTTATGAAATAAAATATTTTACCCTAAAAAATACCTGAGTGGCTGACACAAGACGTACAATGGCGGCATCAGCTGCCATTGTACGTCTTGTGCCTAATCGCCTGTAAATGATTTTTTACTAAAAAAACCAACAACTGCTGCTAGAGCTCCCGAATCCAAATATTGCGAAAGCTCACCGGATCGCCATGGTCTTGCAGGCGCAGCGGCGCTGGTCCGTGAGCGATATTCTTTGGTAGTCCGATGTACTCTGTTGTACCTTGGATTTCAACATGATTCTGCACCAGCACGCCATTGAGGATGACCGTCAGGTAGCCGGGACTGGTGCGGATGCCATCGCTGTTGAAGCGGGGGGCCGTGAAGATGATATCGTAAGTATTCCACTCGCCGGGCGGGCGCATAGGATTGACCAGCGGGATATGCTGCTTGTACACGGCGCCGACCTGTCCGTTGGGATAGGTTGCATTCTGGTAATTGTCCAGCACCTGCACCTCGTAGCGATTTTGAAAAAACACACCACTATTGCCCCTGAATTGCCCTTCGCCTGCTACGACCGCAGGAGAGCGGAATTCGAGATGCAGCTGGCAATCGCCAAATGAGCGCTTGGTCTCGATATCACCGCTACCCTTGGCGACTGTCATGTGTCCCTCCTGAACTGACCAGGCAGACTGCTTACCGCCCGGATGTTGCCACTGGGACAAATCTTTGCCATCAAAAAGGACAATAGCATCGGAGGGGGGGCCTCCGGCCACCCCCGGCTGGATTACCCTTGGCACAGGCTCCCATACTTCCGTAGCCTTAGGATCTGTAATTTGAGCATTGAGCCCGCCAGCCAGGCTGGTAGCCAGCACAGCGACAGAGAAAATTTTACGCATGACATTCATTTTGGGACTAAAGTAGTAAAACCCGTATGATTGTTGTTCAAAATGATGCGTATACCCGAAAAAATCATCGGCTTAACTTGCCTGTTTGGGCGACCTGCGCTGCCTAGTCTCGCTTCATTTCAACCACGAAAATACCCCGAAGTGCATTTTCACCGTATCCGACACCCTGATCTTCGGGATACAGCCGGCCAATTTCTTTTTGTGTAGCATCGCTGATATCCCTACCAGGCTGGCCGTGACACTGCAGACACATCTTGTTGGTAGTGATTGGATAGTAACCTACGGCTACCCCTTCGAGCATACGCAGTGCCGGCTTCGGTTCCTGACCGTTGCGCAACTGTTCCTTGGCCTGCAGTATATAAGCGAGTTCTTCATCACTGACGCGATTGCCGGGATTCCTCGCCTGATCAGACACCCGCCTGATGCGCGCGCCGAGTGCGACACTCATACTGTCTGTCAGCGGGATGGCCCGTGTGTTGCAAAAGGTCAAAGCACCCGCGGTGCCTTGTGTATTGATTGCATTGAGCAGGTTTTTGCCCAGCACCGACTTCGTAGCCATGGCCAGTTGGCTTCCCCTGTCAACCCAGGAGATTTCGCCCTGCGCATTGACCGAAGACCATTTTATTTTCTCGAGCGGATACAGCTGCGTTGCCCAGTCGGGCGTTTCGACCGCCTGATCGTACACATAAGCGGCGACCGCCTCCAGTTGTACATCGCTAAAACCCATTTTAGGCATCAGGCCATATTTTTCTACCGCTTCCGGCATTTTGGCTGCTTGGGCGGAGGGTTTTTTTAAAAAACCAGCAAAGGCGCTGATGAAGTCCGCGCGGCTGCCGCCGGCAGCCGTGTAAGCTTTTTTTACAGCCGCAAGAGAAGGAGCCACTTTGCCTTCCTCTGAGGGATTTACCGCATGGCAGGACAAGCAGTTGGACTCCAGCAATGCAAATCCTGTCTGTGCATTGTCCTGCCCTGCCTCCGGCTGATTTGTAGCGGATGAATTTTCACAGCCGGGTAGCAGCCCAAATGCTGCCAGAAGTATTAGTACAGCCAGTTTTTTCATAAGACGGCGATGATTTAGCATTGATAAGCAGTGAATGCTTAGGTAGGTGCAAAGCTCTGCATTTTGGCTGTTGATCTGTGTAACGAAGGTCACACAAACGAGCGGGGTTATACCCAGTAGCTTACCCTTGAGAAGTGGGCAGCAATGGCAATCTGACGATAAAATGAGCGCCCGGGCGGGTCCCTTTGGCGAGGTTAAGTGTTCCGCCATG
Organism: uncultured Saprospiraceae bacterium; assembly: GCA_964645715.1. GTDB lineage: Bacteria > Bacteroidota > Bacteroidia > Chitinophagales > Saprospiraceae > JAUMBM01. The sequence continues at coordinate 8,610 of CAZYAO010000020.1, read as the reverse complement.
CCGCTGTACAATCAGTCGGCTGATAAACAATCCGAGGCCGCTGCCGGCAGGTTTGCCCCGGCTGATATCGCTGATTTGCGTAAATTTTTCAAAAATAAAATCAGCCTGTTCAACCGGGATACCGGGACCGTTGTCCATAATTTCCAACACCGCCATATCATCTGTCTGCTGCAGCCGTAGTCGTATGTGGCCATCAGCGGGTGGGCAAAACTTGACTGCATTGGACAGCAGGTTGACGATCACCTGCATAAGTCTGTCGCGGTTGCCTGCCACGTCGACCGATGGCAGCGACGGCAGACTGCACTCGCAGCTGATTCCCTTCTCCTGCATCAATCCGGCGGTACCCCGGAGAGCAGCCTCTGCCAGGTCCAGCAGGTCGACCGTCTGCAGCTCCCAGTCTGCATCCACCGACTGCAGGCGTTCGAGGTCGAGTACCTGATTAATCAGGCGGGTGACGCGCTCACTCTCACTGATGATTACCTGTAGAAACTGCTTTCTGCGCGCATCCGGAAGATCGGCATTGTCATTGAGAATGTTGGCCAGCGCTTTAATGGAAGTGATGGGCGTGCGAAGCTCGTGCGTTACGGTGGTGATAAAATCCGCCTTGAGCAAATCTAACTCCTTGAGTCTGTCGTTGGCATGCTGTAGCTGGATGGTAAGCGCCTCCAACTCCGCCGATTTTTGCTCTAGTTCGCGGCTGTACCTGAAGATTTCCTGCGTCTGGTCTAGCAACCCAAGCACCTCCTCCAAGCTTATAGGATCCTCTTTGGCAACCGAACTGATGATAATTTTTGCGGAAGCAGCCCCAATAGCTCCTGCCAGCTGCGTTTCGGCAAAATTGACCAAGGCCGCACCTGCAACCCGTTCTCTATTGAGGTCAACCGCGTACTGCTGCTCGAACAACTTCAGCAGGCCTTGGCTGCGCTCCTCCCCGAGGAAGCGCGACAGCAGCATGCGAATGTCGGAAACCGGCGCCTGTCGGCGCAGCAGATCACGCTCTATATTCCCTGACCGGTACTTGTAGATGTCTACAAAATAGTTGGCCTGACTTATCTCGAGCGGACTTTGGCGCGTATACAAAGAGACGACAGCCAGCAAAAAGGCATTGACGGTCAGGCTCCAGAAGGCAGCGTGTGTGATGGGATCAACATCCTGCATGCCCAGTAGCGCATAGGGCCTCAGCCAGCTGAGACCAAAAGCACCTTCACTCACCAGCGTGCGCATCCACTCGCTGGCATTGGCCACTGTAGGCAGCGGCAGCGTGTAGCTCCAGATTAAAAACCCGGCAATCAGCCCTGTATACACCCCCGCCTTGGTGGCCCTTTTCCAATAAAGACCCGCCAGCACAGCCGGAATAAACTGCGCTACGGCCGTAAATGAAATAAGGCCAATCGATACCAAAGAGTAGTTTTCTCCCACTAGTTTGAAGTATCCGTACGCCATCAGCAAAACAACAATGATGCTCAGTCGGCGTATGCCGAGCAAGCGCTCCGTGATATTGTGCTGTGAAGGCTGTACTACCTCGCGGTTGAGCAAAAAAGGCAGCACCAGGTTATTCGAGATCATAATGCTCAGCGCAATAGTCGCTACAATGACCATACTCGTTGCCGCTGAAAATCCGCCAATGGCCACAAAAAGCGCCAGCCAGGACTGTCCCATAGCCAGCGGCAGCGCCAGTACAAACGTATCTGGCTCTACACTGCCATCCGGAAACAACAGCAATCCTGCTACTGCAATGGGCAAAACAAACAGGTTAATCAGCAGCAGGTAAAGCGGGAAAAGCCAGCTCGCTTTGGCTACATGGTCTGTATTAACATTTTCGACGACGGCCATGTGAAACTGTCTCGGCAGCAGCAGCACCGCAAAAAGTGAAATAAAATTCAGCCAAAACCAGTGCCAGGCATCCATGCCTGTCCCTTCCAGTGAGAATAAACCGGCTATGGCAGGGTTTTCTCGCCCCCTGGAGAAAAGGTCACCAAAACCATCAAATAATCCATATGTTACATAAATTCCCACTGCCAAAAAGGCCATAAGTTTTAGTACAGATTCAAATGCTACGGCTGCCACTAGTCCTTCATGCCGTTCGTTGGGATCTAGGTGGCGCGTACCAAACAAAATGGCGAAGACAGCCAGGAAAATAGTAATGTAAAACGAAGTTTCTGCATAAAAAGATACATCTCCCTGACCTACAGCCGTAGGCGGACTGCTGATTAGCACCTCGAAGCCGCTGGCGATGGCCTTCAGTTGTATGGATATGTAGGGGATGATACCCAGCACCGTCAGACCAGTGGCCAATACACCCAGCCACGTGCTTTTGCCATAGCGGCTGGAGATAAAATCGGAAACCGACGTGAGCCGCAGGCTTTTGCTCACGACGATCATCTTTCGCAAAATCAGTATCCAGATGGGTGCAGCGATGGTAGGCCCCAGATAGATAGGCAAAAAAGCTATGCCGGAGGTAGCCGCTCTGCCTACGCTGCCGAAAAATGTCCAGGCGGTACAATATACGGCCAATGAAAGCGAATATACAACGGAATGGTTGACCCAGCTCGCACGGCGGTCACCCAACCAAGCGATACCAAAGAGGAAGGCGAGGTATGCCAGAAAAATGCCGATAACAAACCCTTCCGTCATACGCTGACAACTGTTTGTTGTTGATGATGCTGCGCATTCAGGGCGCTGCTATGATTATTACCCCAGGCATATCGTGAACAGGCACACATGTTTTGGTTTTTGGAAAAAAATCAAAGCATACATGTCTGTTGAATACTTTATTTGTTTTGCTGCTTTGGGCAGCAAATACTTATAAGACAGATCCGCCTCCATCCAGCAGCAGCTATAGCTCATTGTCGTCATCAAAGGATTCTGTACCGCCCCTGCCAGACACCAGCGCGGCCGTCAGAATGATGAGCAGCAGCCACACCCAGAACAGGTAGGCGTACAACTGCGGTATACCTCCAATAAGCACATCTTTTCCTACCAGTCCCAACAGCGGATAGTTGAGCAACATCACAGCCAGCGCAAAGACCATCAGTAAGCGAGCCGCTTTATCTTTATCTTTCATACACTGTGTACTTTATTGATCATCTGCATGTTGTGATACCGGCAGACAAACTCTTGCTGGCTAGTGGTCACCACAGCCAATGGGCGCACCATCGGGCAAGCGGGGCGCCGGAGGTAGTTTATACTCTTCCGGATTCTGCTGATATCGATTTAGTTGATCCTCGAGGTAAGTAAGATGCACCAGCAGCCCGTCGGGCACGCGGCGAATACCTGTTTCCGGCAGGCGAAACATCTGCAGGTTTTGGCGGAAGTTTTGCAGTTCATACTGCGCTGCACCCGCCACCTGTGGATGAACCGACGGGTCGGAAGCCAGCCGAATCAGATGCAGCAGCAGGCGTTTTTCAACTGTCCAGGCAATGGCCGCTGTTGCAGCGTTATTGTTACCCGACTGCACCGCTGCAGACTTTGTCAGTTGCCGCAGCAGTTCGGGCACTGAGAGGCGGTCGATCTGCTGACTTTGCTGAAAGTCCATCCTTGCCAGTCGCTGAGGCTGGAGTATAGCCGAAAGTGTCAGGTCGGCAGCCGCCTCTGCAGCGCCCAGCGGATCGAAAGCAACGCCTGTATGCCGCGGGAAATGCTCTCTGCCCCGTTCATACCCATAGGCTACCGGTGGTATGAGCGCAACGACCGAAGGAGGAATCTGTAAAAAATTGGCATCCAGGGTCACCAGCAATTGCGTGAGTGCCTCCCGCTGCAGGTCATCGGCTACTGGCTGAGGCCCTGGCCCTCCGTCGCCCCTGACTCCGTAGCGGTAATCAACCCCTCCCAAGTATTTGGCGACTGCCTCGGTCTGGTAGCGATGCATAAGGTAGAGCGGCACCAGTACGGTCTCCAATTCGGACATAGGCATGCCCGGTGCCAGATTTTTTTCGCCAAAACGCTGCAATGCAACCCGCCGCAGCCCGATGAGCCGCTTGAGTTCATCGATGGCGGAGGAACCGTTGTCCCACAAGTGGGCATGGGGGTGAGCCGAGGACAGCGGCCTTGCATCCGCATCGCTCAGGTACAACAGACCCAGCGAATCATTTTCGGCCAAAATGGCCGCAAGTCCGCTGGCTTCACTGTCGGCATCGGCAAACTGTGCATACCCGTACCGGATGGCCTGTTTGTCCCACAGACCGATACCGGTATCATAGACCTCGGAAAAATCAACCTCTCCTCCTTTCAGCTGAAAAAACGGATGCGGATAGTCCATGACCGATGCCAGTTCGTTGTGACTGGCGGCGAAATTATGCGCCAGGCCGATTGTGTGGCCCACTTCGTGTGCCGACAGTTGGCGCAGCCGTGCCAGCGCCATCTGTTGCAGGCGGGGGTCAGCCTCCTTGCCCTCTGCATAGGCCTCTACCAGCCCTTGTGCGATGAGAAAATCCTGACGCACGCGCAGGCTGCCCAGCAACACATGTCCCTTGATGATTTCACCCGTTCGGGGGTCTGTCACTGTGCTGCCATAGCTCCAGCCCCGGGTACTCCTGTGCGTCCAGTTGATCATGTGGTAGCGTACATCCAGCGGGTCGGCTCCTTCCGGCAGCATTTCCACCCGAAAAGCATTGCTAAAGCCGGCGGCCTCAAAAGCTTCGGCCCACCACGAAGCCCCCTCGATCAAGGCTGACCGTATGGGTTCGGGCACCCCTCTGTCCAGGTAGTAGACGATTGGCTTCACAGGATCACTCACTGTGGCGGCCGGATTTTTTTTCACCAGCCGGTGCCGCTGAATGTACCGACGCATCAGCGGCTGATCTATCGGGCTCGCATAATCGGCAAAAGCGATGTAAAAATAGCCCGAACGAGCATCGTATGCCCGGGGAGTATAGCCTGCATCGGGCAGCCGGATGAACGAATGATGCAGCCGCACTGTCACCGCCTCCGGGCTGGGTGTGACCGAGGTAATCCAGTCGCCCTGGGGTTCGCCACCAAAGGTAAGCAGCGTCTCCAGTTCCGTATTGTCGGGAAAATTTTTTGCCTCCTCCATGATGATGAAGGAGCGATCCGGATCTACGCGATAAGTACCCTGGCGCGCCGATTTGAGTCTGTTGACCACCCCGTGCGCGTCGGCCATCAGCAAAGGCGTGAGGTCAATCAGACCCCGTTCTCCCTCCGTTGCCTCCAGTTTGAAGCCGGCGAGTACCGACTGAGCGAAGGCCTCCTCCACCGCTTTGCGCTCCTCGGCATTGTCCGACACAGCACGATACTGCTGGTTGGGCTGCAGCAGCAGCACCTTGGGACCGGAGCGGACAAATTTGACCACACGATCGCCCCCCAGTTGGTTGCGATCCAGCCCGATATCATTGGACCCTACACCAGCGGCCAGGCTGTTGACGTACATAAACTCCTCCCCCCAGCGGCTGATTTCGGCAAAAATTTTACCTGAGCGCAGATCGCGATAGCAGGGGATGAAGCCAGGCAGCAGCTCCATATCTTTTGTCTTCTCCGCGATGGTCGGTAAAGCAGCCGTTTGCTGTTGGGAAAAAGCCGTTTGCAAGCTGAGCAGCAGGCTGACACCCAGCCAAAGGAAGCGATTCATACGGTCGGATTGAGTAGTGGAAAGCAAAAGCGTGTAGTGAGAAGGACATGCTTGGGCGGCCTCAGCCGCCCAAGCGTATACTGCGAAAAGCGCAGCCCTGTGGTTTCTGTCGGCTATTGGATTTCATTGAGTCGACGCAGCACCTCATCGGTGATATCGAGGCTATCATTTACCATGAGCACCCCCGTACCCGGGCCATAGCTGAGGATAAAGTCGTATCCTTTCTCCTCCCGGATGGCTTTGAGCACATCATTGATACGCTTTTCGAGCTCCTTATTGAGCCGCTCCGTCTCCTCCAGCAATGCCTTGCCGAGCCGGTCTCGCTCGCGCATAATTTCCTGCTCTTTGCGCCCGATACGCTCCTGCTCCTGGGCCAGTTGTGCGGGCGCCATATCCTGTACTTTGCGCTGTATGCCCATCACCTCATTTTCCAGTGCTTTGAGTCGCGCCTGGATCTGATCTTCAGCCTGTTTTTGGCGCCCTTCCAGTTCCTTTTGTTTGTCGGAGAAGTAGTTGTATTTGGCCAGCAAGGTATCTGCGTAGACGAATACAATCTTAGAGCCGGCCGCAGCGGCAGCCGCCGGCTGGGGTGCAGCAGCCTCGCCCTCTTTAGAATCCTTAGGCTGGCAGGCAGCCAGGGCTGCCAAGGCAACTACCAGGCCAACCGCCCGGATACCTGTGAATTTGATATGCATGTGAAAGAAAGTTATTTGATTCAAAGGTAGTCAATTTTTATTTTCAAAACAGCAAGCCCTGGCAGCTTTTGACAATTGGCGGGGCACGCGGCTTTGGAGTGGGGCTTGTGCCCCGGCATGAAAGACAAAAGCCTGACCGTGATTGGCCAGGCTTTGGAGCGGGTGACGAGATTCGAACTCGCGACCCTCAGCTTGGGAAGCTGATGCTCTACCAACTGAGCTACACCCGCGATAGAAATTGGTATGTTTCGAACACTTGCAAATGTAGCGGAGATTTGTGGACTGTGCAAGGGTAAAATACGGATAATGGAGTATAATATTGTAACCATGCGTTACTGTGAACAGCAACCCCTGTAGTTTAGACAGCCATATTGTCAAGCGTACATACAGGTGTTGTAGATGCAAATGGACTTACATCCACGAGTTTAGACATTCATATACTTGAGTGTATACACAACTTGAACGCATGCGAACCTAATATCTTGCACCAATAGCAATCAAAACCCAACTGCAATAACTTACTCGTGAACATTGATTTGCAAACCACTAACATTTGCATCTACATTGAAATCCGCGCTCGATGTGCGCGAACTCCAATGCAGATGCTCTCTGTTTCGTCCCCCTCAAAACACGGTACGATCGTTTAATACCATTAAATCCCGAATCTAATTTTCTCATCCGACACTTGAAGTGCCTCTGAATATCTTCAAATTCAGCTTGATTGTGAGATTAAACGACTTGCAAGTAATTTCACCACAGATTTATCCTCGATAGGAAATTAGAAACCATTGAATTGAAAGTAGTATATTATTTACTTCTTTTTCAATTTTTTGAGTATTTCTTCCAACATCGTAGGATAAATCAATCCTGGCGGCACATCTAGTTTACTCCTTTTCAATACCCTCCAAAGTGTAGAAACGGAGATCCCCAGTTCTTCGGCCAGCTCTCTACGGGTCATAGCTTTCTTGCCGCCTTTGCTACCCTTACCGTTATGCTCTGACATAACTAAATGATTTATAGATTAATAAATGTTTAACGAAGAGTTCCATAATTTTGTTTTTTAGTTGTTTTGTAATAAAATTTTATTTAATAAGTTCTGTGTTTGACCCATGATTATTTTGCATAAATATTATGCCAATTTTACAAAAATTTCGTGATACATACATTTTCACCCAAATACAAATATCAGAATTTATTCTATTTTTCTCAATATCAATTATTTAAAATAATATTGATACTTGAAAATAATAATTTCTGTTACTGTAAATGATGTAAACCAGAAGTTTTTTTCGCATTATATCAAAAATTTATATACTCTGGTTTCATGTACGCACAGTAGCTTTCATCAGTATGTCAATATAGTTGAAATGCCATTCTAAGCCTCTATCAATGCAGTTCCACCATTCTAATACTCAAAAATCACACTGAATTGCTTTCCAAGTCAACTGCATACAAATGCATGTATGGAACTTCGGCAGACTTTGGGCTTATGCTGTCATTCTTCTCAATTTGAGCTGAAGATTGCGCACAAAACAGGCCGCGAGAAGTATAGCATCGTGTAAATTTATTTTTTTCCTGTAGTAATACCGATGTCTAATGTTATACACATCAGCCACTACTATCAAAGTACACCAATCCCGTAAACAGCCTTACATTATGCCTGTAAAGTCTTTTTCCCGAAGATGGGGGCAGAAACATTACATTGTTTCCGCCCCTCCCTCTCAACCATATTTAACAAATTGCAAAGACCCAGGTATAATTTCCTAAGAATCAATATTGAGGTTTGCTAATCCCCACTAAGATTCTGGTAGGATATTTTGATTACACTGAGGCTCTTTTAACCCCAAAGTAACTCAGTTAACGCTATACCGCTATTACAACCAATGAATTACATCTAAAATACATACTTGCATACCGTCAATACAGCAGCACCTTCAGCACCTCCAAACGGTGTCAACTACGCTGTAGGCCACCGTGCTCACTAACGATATTACTGTATGTGTACCAACTATAAATCAGCCTTGTAGAGATCATAGCGCCACAACTGATCAATGACTCTTAGGTATCAACTTCATCACCATTGCAAAGTCCGCTAGTCCAGCACCATCATCCGCTTGGTGATTGACGTGCCCTCATACGTAAGTGTATAATACAGTACACCTGAAAATCCTATTGAATTGACATTCAACATACTGCTGTTAGATCCTTTGGAAAAAATCCTCTGCCAAACAACCACTGTCCTTCCCAAAGCATCTCCTACCTGTAAGGTGACCAATCCATCTACTGGCAGGTTGAAGCTGATCATCGTCTCACCCTTGAATGGGTTCGGCG
>CAZYAO010000019.1:66152-69137 GCA_964645715.1 uncultured Saprospiraceae bacterium | reverse complement strand
AAGGACTCTCTGGGACGTCTGATGGTTGGGGCGGCCGTGGGTATTGCCCAGGATACTATGGAGCGTGTTGAGGCATTAGTGCGTGTTGACGTAGATGTTTTATGTGTCGATACTGCGCATGGACACTCCAGGGGTGTATTGGACATGGTACGCCAGATCAAGCATGCTTTTCCGCTGGTGCAGGTGGTTGGTGGTAATGTGGCAACTGGTGCTGGTGCCAAAGCATTGGCAGATGCTGGGGCGGATGGGGTAAAAGTGGGGGTAGGTCCCGGGTCTATCTGCACAACCCGGGTAGTGGCAGGTGTTGGTGTACCCCAGCTGAGTGCCATCTTTGAGGCATCTAGTGCACTGAAGGGTACGGGCGTGCCCGTCATTGGCGATGGTGGTATTCGTTATACAGGAGATATAGCCAAAGCATTGGCGGCCGGTGCGGAGACTATTATGGCCGGGTCATTATTTGCCGGTGTTGAGGAGGCGCCTGGTGAAACCATTATTTACGAAGGTCGCAAATTTAAGGTTTATCGCGGTATGGGTTCATTGGGTGCAATGCAGCAGGGATCGAAAGATCGCTATTTTCAGGATGTCGAAGAGGATATCAAAAAACTTGTCCCTGAGGGAATTGAAGGAAGAGTGCCCTATAAGGGTAATCTTGCTGAGGTGATGGTTCAGTATCTGGGCGGGCTTCGTGCGGGTATGGGTTATTGCGGAGCATCGACTATTCCCGAGTTACAGCAGGCTCGATTTGTACGAATCACCAATGCGGGTTATTTGGAGAGTCACCCGCACAATATAACCATTACGAAAGAGTCACCCAACTACAGCCGTCGCTAAGTGTCGATTGTGGCTGGCTTCATAGTTGATGCCGACTGCAAGGCATAGGTGCTTGTTCGTTGAAATACAAATTTTTATGAAAATAATCAGGGCCATGTTATTAGTGGCAGCAGGATTTTTGGCTGTGAGTTGCGATGCTCAGTCCCCTGCAGGCAAACTTCCCGCAAGCAAGGGTACCCTTGCACTCGAAGACAGTGAGCTCTCGTCCCGCTATGCCCGCCTCAGTAAAGCTTACTTTGCTGGTGGCTGTTTTTGGTGTACAGAGGCTGTATATGAGCGTGTAAAAGGTGTTGAAGCGGTGTATTCGGGTTATTGTGGAGGTCATGTGAAAAATCCTACCTATGAACAGGTAGGGAGTGACCGGACGGGTCATGCGGAGTCGATTGTCATCTTTTACGACCCACAAGTGGTGAGCTATGAACGCCTGTTGGAGGTATTTTTTGCCACGCATGATCCCACTACCCTCAACCGTCAGGGACCTGATGTGGGTACTGCATATCGATCGGCTATTTTTTATCTCTCTGAAGAGCAAAAGCAGGCAGCTGAGCGATATATTGCTAAACTGGAGGAAGAAGGGCGATTTAAGGCACCGATTGTAACCGAAGTAAAGCCTGCTTCAACCTTTTGGCTTGCGGAGGATTATCACCAGGATTATTACGAGCTGAATCCTGACAATCCTTATATACAGCGAATTAGTAAGCCAAAGGTTGAAAAATTTAACCGCCAGTTTCCGGACTTACGCAAACAATAACTGGTTGTGGATAACTGAATTCATGATGTTTTCGGGCAGCTGGTGTTGCCCGAAATTGTACAAACAAAAACTTCTCCATGACTTTTCTCGGAAAATCATGGAGAAGTTTTTGTTTGTGCGGGCATCTAGCTGCAGAAGGCAGCTAGATGCCCGCTAAATATAATTGTTGAGGTTAGGGAGCCAGTCGGTGGATATCCCACTGGCTTTCGGTCAACGGCCGGTAGGCAAAGCGGTCGTGGAGGCGGTTGACGCGACCCTGCCAGAATTCAAAACCATTGGCTACAACCCTATAGCCGCCCCAAAAGCTGGGTATGGGCACCTCTCCATGTTTGAATTTTTCACTGATTTCCTCAAACTTAGCATGCAACAACTGCCGGGAGTTGATGACACTGCTTTGGTCGGAGCTCCAGGCGCCAATCTGGCTGCCGCGCGGCCGCGTCAGAAAATATTTAGCGGACTCTGCCGTGGATACTTTTTCGGCGGTACCCGTGATACGTATTTGTCGCTCAAGTTCAGGCCAGTGAAACAGCAGTGCTACTTTGGGGTTGACAGCCATATCTGCTGCTTTTTTGCTACTATAATTGGTATAAAATACGAACCCCTCGCGATCAAAAAGTTTGAGCAGAACCGTGCGTATGGAAGGTTGGCCCTCCGCATCGACGGTGGCGAGGCTCATAGCGTTGGGCATTGCGACGCCTCCCTCGTGCGCCTGTACAAACCATCTTTCAAACTGAGTTACGGGATCTTCGGATAAATCCTCACGATCGAGGCCCAGTTTAGTAAATTCTTCTCTCATTTCGCTCAAGTCCATAGCGCAGCAGTATTATTATTAAAATGCCTTTGGAAACAAATTTTCCAATAGCTTTGTTTGCCAAACGGTTTTTTGATGTACGCTAATCCAAGCCAAGAATTGATTTTGCTAGATATTCATAGTCACCAAGGTACGGCGGCCGGAGAGTACAGCCGGGTGGTTTGCAGCTTTGATGCAGCAGCCTGGGCGGCGCATGCCAATAGAGGTGGCTGGTTGTCCGTAGGACTTCACCCTTGGACGTTGACAGACCGTTGGCCTGAGTTGTTGCCAGAGTTAACCACTGCTGCTGCGGATGATCGTGTAGTTCTCATTGGAGAGGCGGGACTTGACAGGTTGCAAGGACCGTCAATGGAGGTACAGCTAAAGGCATTTGCTGCCGTTGCGGCGCTTGCCGACCATGTTGGCAAGCCGTTGTTAATTCACTGCGTACGTGCCTTTGAAGAAATTTTGCTGCTGCATCGGCAGCAGCGGCCGAAGGTTGCCTGGATTATTCATGGGTTCAACAAGTCGCTCCCGCTGGCAGAGCGGCTTCTGGAGGCGGGCTTCTATCTTTCTTTTGGCACGGCTCTGTTGGCGGCCCGGGGGCCGGCAA
>CAZYAO010000019.1:47624-66052 GCA_964645715.1 uncultured Saprospiraceae bacterium | reverse complement strand
AAAATACCTGCCTGGTTGGAGCGAATGGAATTGTTGACGGGGGCTGAGGATTTGTGTAAATTACTGAATGCAAGGGTATTGGTGGTGGGGCTTGGAGGAGTTGGTAGCTTTGCTGCCGAATTTTTGGCCCGGGCGGGTATAGGAGCCATGGTAATCGTGGATGGAGACCGCGTGGACGCTACCAATAAAAACAGGCAGCTGGTTGCGCTTGATTCTACTGTGGGGGAGCTGAAGGCATCGATCATGGGGCATCGGTTGCTGGACATCAATCCCGAGCTGAAGCTGGAGACAGTGCCCCGTTTTCTGGAACCCGGCGACATGGGCACACTGATTGACAGTGGTTTTGACTGGGTGCTTGACTGTATTGACAGTATACAACCCAAGCTGGAGCTCATACAGGTATGTCAGGATAAGGGGGTACGCTTCATTAGTTCTATGGGGGCTGGCGGAAAAACAGACCCCGGCAGGGTGCGGGTGGTGCGTCTGGAAGAGGCACGCAACTGCCCTTTTGCGCAGCAGATACGCAAGACGCTGCGTCGACGGCAGCGGTCGGTTAATTTTGAGGTCGTATCTTCCGATCAGGAAATTGTACGCGACGCCCTGCAGCTGACCGATGGTAGCCGGTACAAAAAATCATTTTACGGTACCATCTCTTACATGCCCGCACAATATGGGCTGCAGCTGTCTGCCTATGTACTAGGCAAGCTACTGACAAGTTAAATTCTTGTGTATGGAAGCCATTAATGCGGCTGCTCAGGCTGGGCAGAAAGTAAAAAGCCCTATCTTTGTGCCTTAACAGCAGCATACAGCATGAGTGAATTAATAAAGCATGAGTGTGGCGTCGCCCTGGTGAGGCTGCGTCAGCCGATGAGTTATTACCAGGAAAAGTATGGCACCGCTTTTTACGGACTAAATAAGCTGCGGTTGCTGATGCAGAAGCAGCGCAATCGGGGGCAGGACGGAGCTGGTATGGCAGTTGTGAAACTAGACGTTCAGCCCGGTGAAAAATACATCAGCCGCAAGCGCAGCATTGCCCCCAACTACCTTGATGATCTCTTTGAGCAGATATTTAGGCATTTCAAGGACCTCAAAGCTGAGCGGCTACAAGATGCAGAATGGCTGAAAGCGAATAAGCCCTACATGGGCGAGCTGCTGCTGGGACATTTGCGCTACGGCACCCACAGTGCCAATACTATAGAAACCTGTCACCCCTTTTTGCGCCAAAACAACTGGATAACGCGCAATCTCATTTTGGCCGGAAATTTCAACCTGACCAATGTTGACGAGCTTTTCACCGAGCTGATTGAGCTGGGGCAGTACCCCAAAGAAAAATCGGACACGGTCACAGTGCTGGAAAAGATTGGCCACTTTCTGGATGATGAAGTACAACGTCTTTTCACTTGGTTTAAACCCGATGGCTACGACAACCGGGAAATCGGTCGGTTGATCGCCAAAAATCTTGATTTGCAGCGGCTGCTGCGCCGCGCCTGCCGCAAATTTGACGGAGGGTACGTTATGACGGGGTTGCTGGGGCATGGCGATGCGTTCATTATACGGGACCCTAATGGCATTCGGCCTGCATATTATTATGAAGATGAGGAGATTGTTGTAGCAGCTAGTGAGCGGCCAGCCATACAGACGACGCTGGAAGTACACATCAGCAAGGTCCATGAACTGCCGCCGGGGGAGGCACTCATCATTAAAGCCAATGGTGATACCAGTGTGAAGCCCTTTGCAGATCCGCGTCCCCGGGCCTCCTGTTCGTTCGAGCGTATTTACTTCAGTCGAGGGAATGATCGCGATATTTATCTGGAGCGCAAGGAACTGGGTCGTCGACTGACGAAGCCCATTCTGCAGGCAATCGATGAAGACTTCAAGCATACGGTTTTTTCTTTTGTCCCCAACACTGCTGAGACCGCCTTCATAGGGTTATTGGAGGGGTTGGAATCGGCGCTCAATGGAATCAAAGCAGAAAAAATTGCGCGCATGGGAAGTGATGCCCGTGCGGGTAAGCTGGAAAAAATTCTGACCATGCGTCCCCGGGCCGAGCGGGTAGTGGTGAAGGATGAAAAACAGCGAACGTTCATAGCAGACACCGTAGCACGTGGCTCCATGGTCTCACATGTATACGATGTTACGTATGGAATTGTTGAAAATGAGAAAGATACGCTGGTGTTGCTGGACGATTCAATTGTCAGAGGCACTACTTTGCGCGACAGCCTGATTCAGATTGTATCACGGTTGCGGCCCAAAAAGATTATTATTGTGAGTTCAGCACCCCAGATTCGGTACCCTGACTGTTACGGTATCGACATGTCAAAAATGGGAGAGTTTGTGGCCTTTAAAGCGCTGGTGGCACTACTGAAAGAACATGGAAGAGAGCAGCTATTGCACGATACATACGAGCGCTGCAAGGCTTCGATGAAGCTGCCACTGGACAAGGTGGTCAATGAGGTTATTCCGTTGTACGAGCAGTTTTCGTATGAGGAGATTTCGGACAAGGTAGCGCAGATTATCACTCCGCCTAATATCAAGCCTAAGATAGCCGTGATTTATCAGACGATTGAAGATCTCAGGGAATCTTGCCCAGGCAATAGCGGGGATTGGTATTTCTCAGGTCAGTATCCAACACCTGGGGGGAGTCGAGTGGCCAACCGTGCTTTCATGTATTTTATGGAGGGCAAAAACGAGCGAGCTTATTGATCTGATGAGGTATAGCTATAATAGCTGTTTGCCAGTATATTAGCAGGAGAAAAGTTTTCGGAAAAATTCTCTTACATTGCATGATCATCCTGGTAGTGGGGTGCATTTTTTTTGTACAAGTAGCTTACTGGGAATCATTATGTTTCACGTATGTACAAGCTTTTTCCTATGATTGAGCAAAAAAAATCGTTTATGAGTGCGGCAAGAGCTGTAGTGTTGATGTCAGTACTGTTGGCAACCGCCTTTGACTTGTTGGCCTATGTGGGCGGAGGGCTGGATGGAAAAGCCATGCCAGCCTCCAGCCAGACCAGTAGCAGCTGGTCACCTGACGGCCGACAGCTGGCGGTAACATTTGCGGATGGTCGGCTAGCAATTTTCACGCTTGGGCGAACCCAGCCGCAATGGCTCATTGAGGAGCAGCCATCGGGCATGGCGCTGTTTAGTGTTGACTGGTCACCCAATGGTCGTGAACTGGCAGTTGGCGGACAGGAATCTGTGCAGATATGGGATGTGGCCAGTGGTGGTGTAATCAATACGCTGCCGCACGACGATTATGTGCGGGAGGTAGTATGGTCACCAGACGGGCGCTTTGTGGCAGCAGGATCTGATGATAAGCTGGTATGGATATGGGAAGTCAGTCGGCAGGCAGTTCGAACAAAATTGTCGGGGCACACGGATTGGGTACGGGCAGTAGCGTGGTCGCCCAACGGGCAGCAGGTGGTGTCGGGTTCGGATGATGGTAAAGCAATGGTTTTTAATGCATTATCTGGAACGCGTGCGCTTGTGCTATCAGCCCATACAGATTATGTGCGGGATGTGGCCTGGTCGCCGGACGGAAAGTATATAATTACCGTGAGTGATGATATGCAGGCGATTGTCTGGAACGCGCTGAATGGTGTGGAAATGCGCAGGCTCACGGGTACGCATACCAACTGGATTATGGCCGTTGACTGGTCTGCCGACGGCACGCGTGTTGCTATGGGAGACACACAGGGCAAGGTGTCCGTATGGAATCCGTTGACAGGGGTTCGGCAGGCGAGTTTTCAGGCGGGTGGAGAATCGATTGCGGGGCTTGTATTTTCGCCTGATCAGCAGCGGTTATCGGCAGCGCTGAGTTCAGCGGCGGTGTATACTTGGTCGTTAACGGGCAGTGTGCTCAATACATGGTCTGTACCGGATATAGAAGAAAAAGTTGAGGGAGTAGAATCTGCCGGAGGGGGAGCCGAGGAAGAAGTGACTGTTTCGCAGTTGGCGGTGGCTTGGTCGCCCAATGGCCGGCAGTTGGCGGTTAGTTTGGGCGATGGCCGGCTGGGGATATTTACGCCTGGGCAAAGCCAGGTGCGCTGGATCGTCTCGCAGGCAGGAGAAAGCAGTTTGTTTTCGGTAGCCTGGTCGCCCGACGGAAGCAAGCTGGCGGCAGGCAGTGAGAATGCTACGCGCGTGTGGAATGTGAGCAGCGGCAGACTGGAGGCCAGTATGGAACAGGCTGATTATGTGCGTGACCTCGCTTGGTCACCTGACGGGCAGTATCTGGCGGCGGCCACGGATGACCATCAGACATGGGTTTGGAATGTGGCATCCGAGGGTCTGCGTTTTCGGTTGTCGGGACATACCGACTGGGTACGAGGAGTGAGTTGGTCGGCCAACGGCAAGCGAATCGCGACTGCATCGGATGACGGTAAGGTGTTGATTTTTAGTGCACAGACAGGAAAGCTGGAAAATACACTGAGTGATCATACGGACTATGTGCGAGATGTAGTTTTTTCGCCTGACGGTTCCAAACTACTGTCTGTCAGTGATGATCTTAGGGGGGTTATATGGGATGCAGTAACCGGCAAGCCCTTGCGTCGATTGACCAATGGACACAGCAACTGGGTGATGGCAGCCTCTTGGGCAACCACGGGCAATCGCATTGCGACGGGTGACAATAATGGGCAGGTGGTCATCTGGGATGCAGAAACAGGCAGGCAGACGGCTAGTTTTCGACCTGCGGGCGAAAATTTTGTGCATGCATTGGCCTGGTCGCCCGACAGCCGGCAGCTGGCCATTGCACTTGACGGGCAGACGTTCCGGGTGGTTAACAGCAGTGGTGAATCACAGAGTAGCTGGACAATTTTGCCGGTGAACAGCCGCAACTGAGGATGCAGGTATCAATTGTTTTGAATAACCGTTATAAAGGTAAATTGATATGACAGCAATTAAATTTGGAACGGATGGCTGGCGAGCGATTATCGCCGATGATTATACCGTCGATAACGTAAAACGAGTGGCGGAAGGTACGGCACGCTGGTTGAAGCAGCAGGGGGGCAGTAAGGTTGTCATTGGCCATGATTGTCGTTTTGGCGGTAAGATGTTTGCAGAAACGACAGCGCGGGTGTTGGCAGCTCACGGCATCAAGGTATTTTTGGCCCCTCATTTTGTGTCTACGCCGGCGGTTTCGCTGGGGGTGACCAAGCACGGAGCAGATTTGGGGGTTGTCATCACGGCCAGCCATAATCCGCCTTCCTACAACGGATTCAAGCTAAAGTCAAAGTTGGGTGGGCCTATGATTCCTGCTGAGGTATCGGAAGTAGAGGCGCTGATACCGGTGGAGGTACCTGGTAGTTTACCCAGTCTGGCGTCCATGCAGGCAGAAGGACTGCTGGAGTATACTGACCTTGAGCGGATTTACCTTGATCACGTGGCGGCTAACTTTGATTTGGGGTTGATTCGCAATTCCGGTTTGCGGATAGCCTTTGATGCTATGTACGGAGCCGGTCAGCGGGTTATGCGCTCAATTTTTCCAGAGGCGATACATTTGCATTCTGATGAAAATCCTGGATTTCACGGGCAGGCACCAGAGCCGATACATCGTAATCTGCTGGAATTGTCGGAGCTGATTCGCAACAACCCGGATATTGATCTGGGTTTAGCGAATGATGGGGATGCTGATCGTATTGGCATGTATGACAGTGACGGGAATTTTGTGGACAGCCACCATATTTTACTGCTTTTATTGCTGTATCAATACAAATATCTGGGGCGTTCGGGCAAAGTTGTCGTTACCTTCAGCGTTACAGAGAAGATGACGAAGCTGGCTGGTTTGTTTGGGTTGCCGTATGAAGTGACCAAGATAGGCTTCAAGTATATTGCGGAGATTATGGCGCAAGAAGATGTGCTGGTAGGTGGTGAGGAATCGGGGGGGCTTGCGGTCAAGGGGCATATTCCTGAGCGGGATGGTGTGTGGATAGGCCTGATGATTCTTGAGTTTATGGCTAAGACCGGAAAATCTTTGCAGGCATTGATTGCAGAGGTTTACGAATTGGTGGGGTCGTTCAGTTCAGACCGTGATGATTTGCATATTAGTGAAGCGCAGAAGCAGGCGGTGATTGCCAACTGTCGGCAGGGTGCATACGATGCCTTTGGTCCTTACCGTGTGCTAGAGATGCAGGACATAGACGGATACAAATTTATTCTTGGCGATGGTCTGTGGGTGATGATTCGTCCTTCGGGTACGGAGCCTGTCCTTCGGGTGTATGCGCAGGCACCGGATGCTGCGGGAGCCCGGGCGGTGCTGGACGCTACGCGGGCGGCATTGGGGGTGTAGTTGATCGGGTTAAGGAGATAGCTCCCCTGTTGGCGAGATAGATAGTGACCATTGTGGTTGTATTTGTTTCGCTGACAGGGGAGATAGGCAATAATTATCAGCAAGGATGGGCAGTAAGGCAGGTATGTATGGCAGGTACTTTCTGTTGTGGCTAGTAGCGTCGTTGTGCGGGGCTGGTTGTGGCGGATCGGGCTCTACGACTGGGGCGGCAGTTGAAGAGGAGGGGGATAAAAAGCAGGATACATCGGTGGTGGTTAGGCGGCCGGGGGGCGTGTTTGGTGTTTACTACGATAGTTGCTGCTACAAACTGAGCTGGTCGCAGTTGGCTTTGGTAGACTATGAAGAGCGGGTGGTGCCGGAGGCGGATATGGGGGTTTTGTTGTATCCGTTGTTTAGTGATTCGTTGCGGTTACTGGATGGTTGTCTGGTGGAGCTTGGTGGTTATGCATTGCCGCTAGAAGAGACGGGAATGGATACGATTTTGATTTTATCGGCTTTTCCTTATACGCAGTGTTTTTTTTGTGGCAATGCGGGACCGGAATCGGTTGCAGAGGTTGTTTGGCGGCGTGAACGTGCCGAACGCCTGCCAATGGATGAGCGCATTCGTGTGCGGGGGCGGTTGCATCTGAATGATCAGGATCCCGAACACATGCAATACCAGCTGAAGGAGGCCGAATTGCTGACAAAATAACTCCCTATTGTAGCGAATTACTTAGCCTTAGCCTCCTTTTCAAGGATACGGGCGAGATGATATTCTGAATAACCCACTTTATTGGACAAGGTTTCTTTGTCAATTGCCGGATTCTCTTCCAGCAAGGATTTAATCTTCTTTAGTTTCATATTTCTTATGATATCTCCCGGCTTAAGTCCGTAGGAGGCTTCCAGTACTCGGTACAGCCCCCTTGTGGAGAGTCCTGTAAACTCGCTCAGGGAATCAACACTCACTGTAGTCAGATTATCTTCGATATATTGTTCCAGCCTGGAAATGAAAGGATCAGGATGCGCAATACTCTCATTTTGTTGTGCTTCCAATATACTGGCTGCTTTCCTGTATCTTCTGAACAGGATGATAATCAGGATGGATAAAAATAGAATAACGCCTAGGAGTAGGCCTATCCAAAGATTAGACAGAACTGGTTTTTTGTTGATGGGTATGTGGGGAAAATTATCGGGATTAAACGCAATAAGGCCATGAACAGATCCGAAGTAGAGCGAATCACCATGAGCTGCAAAGGATCTCTTGTTAAATTCCGTATTCGTCAAAAAGGAGTCGTAGTAATTACTGTTAGGTTTTGCACGGAAAAGCCCTGAGGTTGTACTAATCCATAGGTAGCCTTTACGGTCGCGCAAGACATGGTAGGTGTCCATGTGTCCTAGCGGCTGGCTGGCAAACAGATGCTGGGCCTGGGTACTTTTTCCATCCCACTGCCAGATTCCCTGCCTGGACGTCGCATACCATTGTCCATCGATATAGGAAATAGCATTGTATGTAAGCTCAGGGAAAGCCTCTATGCGCTTAAAATCGTTCTTCCCCCATTTTTGATAGATGCCCGCTGTAGTAGCGATTATCAGACTTGACTGATGGGGGTAGATATATTCAACGGGCTTGCGAAAACCACTGTGAACGAGTTTATTGTTGATGCAAACATACAACCCTCGACCAGTACCTGCCCAAATTAGCTGGTTATGCTGCGCAATACTTGAAATTTCAGTTTGGTCTTCAGTGTGTTCAAAATCAATGGAGGTAATTTTTTGTTCCGTAAGCCGGTATAGGTTGATGCTATTGCTGGACGGAAAAACGATCTCTCCCGGACCATAGGATAGGATTTCACCCTGTGAACTAGTATGCTCAGGAGATACGAGCGTGCCGTTGCGATAGATACCGGAGTAAGTGCTTACGATAAGATCACCATCAATGGGTAGAATCCCCCGCACTGAATTGCCACTGAGACTCCAGGAAAAATATCGCTGTATCTCGAACGCATACAGATTACGCCCATTGGTAACCCACAAATTACCGTATTTATCAGGAGCAGTGAAAACATTTTGTTGTTTAACCGGCAAAAATTTTAGCCAACATCTGTTGACAACAAACTGTGATTGAATCAGCTGCTCATAGTGTCCTTTGACCTTTGGCAGTTTATTGAGGGTATTTATCTGATTGTCATGATAAACGATGGCTGAACGATCATCTGATTTAGCATACCAGCTGATGGTTTTCCCATCAAATTGATAAATTCCATCCCAGCTGTTGAACCAGATCATTCCCTTATTATCGTGCGTCATGGATATAATGTTGCCGGGAAAGATCTGTACATCTACCAATGTTGTGTCCTGTGTTTGCGCTGGTCTAACGACAAAGCACACAGCAGCCAGTATCACATACCAGACAGACTGCCGTCGTACAGGTATCATGAAGCGCCAGTAAATCGGGATAAGACTTCCAGATTGTTTGTATATAGCTATTGGAATAATCATTTGATATTCAGTTGTAAATGGATCTATGGCAAAAAATATTTGCCCTTGGCAAAAAATATTTTCGGGCTGCTCACATTGCCTGTCTCCTTGTCAAGAAATAATACGACCTCATGGCATATAATGATACTGTCATATATGCTGCATCCTTTATGTTAACCAATAAATTTGTCGGCCATAACGGACGCACAGAGTAGTAGCGTCCATTGGTTTTTTCACATCAGGGTAATAGTCATTGAACGATGACTGTGCGGGAAAAAAGTAGATTGTAGAGACGGGAATTATGTAGAACATCGGCCGCCCCAGGGCGGCCGATGTTTATTTTGACGTGAAGACTTAGGCGTAGAGTGGAAATTGGGACATGTAGTCATTTACATCCTGTCGGATAGCCTGCAGTCGACTTTCATTAGCGGGTTCAGTGATGACAGCGTCAATCCACTCCACCGTTTTACGACAGTCTTCCTCCCGAAATCCACGGCTGGTGACGGCAGCGCTTCCTATGCGAATACCACTTGTGATCATTGGTGACTGGGTATCGAAGGGAACCATATTTTTGTTGACAGTGATGTCTGCCTTGCCGAGGCTGTTTTCAGCCTGTTTGCCAGTAACACCTTTGTTGCGTAGATCCAAGAGCATCAAGTGATTGTCAGTACCTTGGCTAATGAGATTATAGCCCAGCGCTACAAAAGCCTCTGCCATAGCCTGTGCATTTTTTACCACCTGCCGGGCATAATCTTCGAAAGCAGGCTGCCGAGCTTCCCAGAAGGCCTGCGCTTTGGCACCTATGATATGTTCCAAGGGCCCCCCCTGCATACCCGGGAAGACACCGCTGTTGAGGATGGCAGACATCATTATTGGGTCGCCTTTTTTGGTTGTACGTCCCCAGGGATTGGCAAAATCTTTGCCCATCATGATGATTCCGCCACGGGGACCGCGTAGGGTCTTATGGGTCGTAGAAGTGATAATGTGGCAGTGCGGCAGAGGATCATTGAGGAGTTTTTTGGCAATCAGACCCGCCGGATGAGCGATATCAGCCAGTAAGAGTGCGCCAACTTCATCGGCGATGGCGCGGAAACGCACATAGTCCCAGTCGCGCGCATAAGCGGAAGCACCGCAAATAATGAGCTTAGGACGTACTTGCCGGGCCTTTTCAGCCACCTTATCCATATCAATACGACCAGTATCAGGCTCTACACCATAAAAGTGAGCCTGATAAACTTTACCCGAGAAATTTACGGGCGAGCCGTGTGAAAGGTGTCCTCCATGGGATAAATCGAAGCCCAGAATGGCATCTCCAGGCTGGAGTATGGCCAGAAATACGGCTGCATTGGCTTGGGCCCCCGAGTGTGGCTGTACATTTGCATAGTCAGCACCAAACAAAGCACATAGTTCGTCAATGGCCATTTGTTCAACTTCGTCGACAATCTCGCAACCCCCATAATACCGCTTGCCCGGGTATCCTTCAGCATATTTGTTAGTCAGGCAGCTGCCCATGGCATCCATAACGGCCTGACTGGTAAAATTTTCTGAAGCAATTAGCTCGACGCCCTTGCGCTGGCGATCCAGCTCCTGCTGGATGAGCGAAAACAAGTGTGGATTTCTGGACATATTTATACCATTGTCGTGAATAATATCGCCACGCAAAGGTAAAGGAATTGGGGGCAGAAAAAAAGGAATCGAGGCCTTGTGACATGTTTTTAAAAAAACCAGCTTTCCGGCAGCTTGTCTGATGATGATGAGGCAGCTATGCACACCTCCGAGCAGACAAGCTGCCGGAGGTGACAATCAAGGTGATCAGGCATCTATCCATGCCTGAATGCCACCTTCAAGCTGGAAAACCTCCTCGAAACCAGCTGCCAATAGTTGCTGAATGGCCAGTTCACTGCGCCGCCCTGTCTGGCAGTATACAACAGTGAGCCTCGAGGTATCCAACTCTTGTAACCGGTCAGGAAGCTGTGGGAGCGGGATGAGCTTACCGCCGATATTCATCTGCCTGTGCTCTTCTGCCGTTCGGATATCGACAAGCTGAATATCTTCTTGGCTGAGCAAAAGTTGTCGAAGGCTGGCCGGGTCAATGGCGGGCAGATTTTCACGGGCGGGTGTTCCACAGAAAGTCTCATAATCTTCAAGTTGTGCTACCCGGGTACCTGTGCGATTTTGGAACCGAATACTGTGGCTGCTAAACGTGAGCGCGTCAAAATAAAACAACCGGCCCGCAAGGGGCTGCCCAAGGCGTGTAGCTACTTTGATAACCTCGGTAGCCTGCAGGCTACCAATGATACCCGGCAGCACACCCAATACGCCGCCCTCTGCACAGCTGAGGGTTGTACCGGGAGCCGGGGGCTGTGGATACAGATCCCGGTAGTTGGGACCTCGGCTTCCGTCACTTAGCGGAAAGTTGAAAACACTCAACTGCCCCTCAAAACGAAAGATAGCCGCATATACATTGACCTTATCTAGTAGTACACAGGCGTCATTGACCAGGTAGCGGGTGGGAAAGTTGTCAGTGCCATCGGCAATAATATCGTAACCAGCAAAAATGCCCAGCGCGTTGGCTGCTGTGAGAGCTTGTGGAAAAATATCTATTAGCACGTGGGGATTGATACTTTTCAGTCGGTCACGGGCAGCCTCCACTTTAAGCCTCCCAAGGTCGGTCTGTCCATAAAGCACCTGGCGTTGCAGGTTGCTTAGGCTGACCCGGTCGGGATCAACAATGCCTAGGCGACCCAGGCCGGCAGCAGCCAGATAAGTCAGCAACGGAGCCCCTAGTCCACCTGCACCAACGACCAGCACACTCGTTTGTTTGAGCAGTGCCTGCTTCTCTTGCCCCCAGCCCGGAAGGACCCAATGTCGGGCGTAGCGCGCTTGTTCTTCTGGTGAAAAAATAGCCATATGGCGTATTAAATAAATTGATCAGCAATTACATACACTTCCAAAATTTCCCGGATAGTCGGCGTCGACTATTTCACCTCGCCCCGAAGGGTTGGCATTTACTGAGAAAAATAATAAAAATTGCGTATCTTTGTATATCTCGCAATAATAATTCCTGCTTTTGGCAGGATTAATCCCATGAACTATGCAACTGCGCTTCTTTACCCAAGCGGTGGTTCGGCGAATGTGTGTGATGATACTGTGTGTAGCAGGAGGTCTCTGGGGAAGACCCAATGTGTTGATCGCTCAGCCCGCTGTTCAGACAGCCATACCGGGCTCTTTCGTCGCGCCCTTTACTTTCCTTAATGGGGCTCTTACCCAGCCATTAGACCTGGATGGTAACGGACAAACAGACGTCATAAGACCCTGTTCTTGCGGCAATATGCCAACTATTTCCAACGGGGTAGCAGACAATACTGCCGGTATTTTTCACGACCAGCTGATAGTAGCAACGGGTATCAGTGGGCAGCAATGGCGGATACTGGCATCCAATGGGGTGCTGAGTCGTTCAAGTCTCCAGCCGTTGGCAGCAGGAACGATACTGCCGGAAGTAGGGCAGACGGGCATCTATGTCCTTCCCATGGCGCATCGTTCGGGGCAGGGCTACAGTGCATTGTTACAGGCGCCGGTTGCTTATCCGGGCCAGTTTTTTGGACCACTTGAATCCACCTGCTACTACCCGCGTCCGCAATTTTCAGGGCTGGATGATTTTTACTGCGTTAATGACAGTAATGCACTGCTGGCAGGTTATGCCACTACGGGGTTCAACAACCACCAGACGAACCTTGAGCCCCCGTTGGGATTCTTTTCCGTGTTGCGAGAAAGCAATCAGCAGGTAATCAATACACCCGTTTTCTCTCCTTCTACCTTGGGTGCCGGGCAGTACAGGGTAAGGTATTTGTTTGATGCCGGCAATCAGGCGTATACCTCCCCGGAGAAGACAGGCTGCGTTGCTACTGCTGAAAGTCAGGTAACGGTCAGCAATGGTGCTTTTTTAGCCTGCCTTTCTTCTCTCAATTTATCTTTTCCGACAGATTGCTCCATCAACATAAGTCCGCAGTTGGTCGTTGCCAATGCTTCCGCCATCACAGAGGCGGTGACGGTGAGCGTTTTCACCAACTCGGGTATCAATTTAGGCACAACGATTCCTTCGACCTATGCAGGTCAGACGCTTCGGGCTACCGTATTTGATGAATGCAGCGGGCTTAGTTGTAACACCCAGCTCACAGTCAGAGATGTATCTCCTCCGGTGCTGCAGATTCCGCCCGACAGGACTCTTTCTTGTCAGCAATCCACAACCCCTGCTACTACGGGAGTTGCTACGGCAACGGATTGCACAGCTACAACGGTCAGCTTTACAGATGAGGTCACTGAAAATGCCTGCGCGGTCAATCCAAAGGTGATTCGCCGCACTTGGCGGGCAGTGGATGCAGCCGGTAATGTGCAGACGGGGGTACAGACCATTCGCACCACGCGCATTCGGCCAGGTCAGATTCGCTTCCCGCAGGACAGGGTAATCGACTGTGCTGCTTACAGCCAGCAGCCAGGGCTGGCAGCTCCGACTGCTTCGGGTGCCGGCCTGCCTGCGCTTGTGGAGGTAGCGGCTTGTGGGCTCTCATACACCTACACAGATGATACCTTGCGCTACTGTGGGTCTAATACGCCGGATATGATCATCCAGCGTACGTGGTTCTTATTGGATGAATGCGGAACAGGATTGTTCACGCAGGATAGTTTAGGCAATGATAATATTCAATTTATTCGGATTGCCGACACACTGGCTCCTTTAATTTCAGCTGCCAATTTTACGGTTGGAGCCAATTTGCCGCCTGAACAGGCCAATGGTATCTGCCTTTCCCGGGGCACGATTCCTGCCGCTATCGTCACAGATAATTGTAATACCTTTTCTATCAGAATTTTTACCCCGCTGGGCGAGGCTGTTTACAGCGACGGCCAGTCGGATGGACGCAATGGAGGTCGTATACCAGCACCCGGGTTGCCACCGGGCGTCTATGATATTGTATATCAGGCTATCGATGAGTGTGGCAATATGAGATCCCACACTGTGCAGATGTCGGTGGTGGATGTTACTCCACCCATATCCATCTGTCGGGGGCAGCTTAATATCAGTCTCCCGCCCGATGGTAATGTCCGCATCTGGGCTGCCGATATCGACGGTGGCAGTCGGGACTATTGCTGCTCATCAGTGGATCTGGAGATAAAGCTGCAGTCGGCTAGTGATACGGCTTTTGCGTCCTATATTGACCTCTTTTGTACTAATGCGAGCATTGTTGCGACACTGCGGGTCACCGACTGCAATGGTTTTTCAAATATTTGTTTTTCGACTATTGTTGTGGAGGATCGCCAGCCTGTGGTGTTGAGCCAGGCACCTCCCACGCGTACAATCAGCTGCGGAGCTGATTACAGCGCTTATCTGCAGGCTTCCTTCGATGCACCGGTGTTTACGGATAACTGTACCTTTTCTACACAATTTACAACGACTGTTAGTGTAGACAGCTGTGGTATTGGTCACATCGACAGGCGTTGGGAGGCTCGTGATAACCCCGGCAATGTAGCAGCTGTGCATGTACAACGAATCAACATTATCCCTGCCTTCGCTTATTCATTAGATATTCCTGCAGACAGAACCACCCAATGCGGCGATGAAAATACGGGTACTGTTCTAGTTTCTGGCGCTGATGGCTGTTCGCAGGTACAGGTTAGTTATGTTGACAACTGGTTTCGCCTGAGTAGTGGAACGGCTTGTTATGAGCTGCGGCGCACATTTACCGTACTTAATCCCTGTGAGTATGATGGTGTGACTCCGCCTGTCCTGCTGGAACGGTATGATGGTAGTGATCCGGATCTGAATACAGGGGATTCAACCAGACTTATTTCAGAGGGGGGACAGTTGTATCGGCAGCTAGGTACGCAGCGATCGCTGCTGGGACCTTCAACAGGTTATTACCAGTATCTGCAAGTCATCCGTATCATAGACACGGTGCCACCAACGATTAACCTGCCTTCCCCACTTACTTTTTGTGTGCCTTCGCAGGATACTTCCAATTGCTCTGCAGAGGCAATTATACCTTTAATTGCAGGCGATACATGCCCCGATACGCTGGTCTACAGCTACCTAATCAGGCTTAACCAACAGGGGATGGCAGTTGCTGACACACTGGGGCAGCTTTTTTTTGAAAACGGACAGCCAGTGGTCAGAGGTATTTATCCGATTGGCAGGCACGAACTGGTGGTCACTGTCCGTGATGCCTGTAATAATACGGCCAACAGGAGTATACTTTTTACCATAGCCGACTGCACTCCACCTCAGTTGAGCTGTGTAACAGGGCTGACAATCACACTGGGTCCTTCGGGCAGTATTAGTATTCCTGTGACTGATCTGGTCAGTCAGCTGAGTGATAATTGCGGTAGCCCGCGCCTGACACTCAACCCTACAGACTTTACAGCCGACAGCTTATCGTTGGATTGTGATGATCTGGGATCGCGTTCGGTGATTGCTTACGCTATCGACCAGGCAGGATTACGCCAAAGCTGTACGGCGCTGATTTCAGTTGCTTCAGCAGGGGGATGTAACGAAACAAGCACGCTGGAGGGTTATATAAGAACAGAAAGCGGCAACCCTGTGAGGCGTGTCAAAGTCTATTTGAGCGGAGGGCAGACGGATAGCCTGCTGACCGATGAAAATGGATACTATCGGTTTGAAAATTTGCCTGCAGGCGTCTCCTATACGGTGAGGCCGTGGCTTGATACCCTGCATGCCAATGGGGTGAGTACCTTTGATTTGATTCAGATTAACCGACACATTCTGGCAACGCAATACCTGACATCTGCTTACGACCTGATTGCTGCGGATGCCAATCGCTCTGGTAACATCACTACTTTGGATGCCATCCGCATCCGACGTGTGATTCTCAATCTTGAGCCTAATTTTCCGGGCAATACTTCCTGGCGGTTTGTTGATGCCAACCACATATTTGGAGAGCCTGTTGAGGCTTTGCAACATACCTATCCTGAGCAGGTATATATCGACACCCTGCTGGCGGATACAACCGTCAATTTTGTTGGTATTAAAATTGGGGATGTCAATGAGTCTGCCAGCACCGTTGTCATGCCTCCGCCAGCGCTGGTTGCTACCGATATCGGTGAGGCCTCCCAGTGGTCAAATTCTGCTCGATCAGCCGGCTGGCAGCCGCCCTGGCCTAATCCGTTCAGGGAAAACGTCCATTTTCCCTTCGTGCTGGAAGAAGAATCATGGGTGCATCTCCGGTTATTTGATGTATCGGGTCGCTTGCTTGGCCACAGGCAAGCATTGTTGTCTGCAGGCGTATATGAATGGGTAATTAATCCACCCATTGGTAGACAACTGATCTTATACCAACTGCAGTTGGGTGCTGTTGTGCGTACGGGTATCTTGCATCCGGCTGATTAATAAGGTTGTATTTTTATCAGATTATCTAATACGTAGCTTGGGCGCAGTTGCGTTATGGATGTTGTTTGTTCGAGTAATTCCGGGAGTCCCGTAATTGGCAGGCTGAAGGCAGGGGTATACGGCACACAACCGGACACAGCCATTGCAGGTAAGAGAATAACAAAAGCAAAGATGAACAGATTAATTTCACTGTTGTGTGTATTGGGCTGTACCTATGGATACCTCTTCGGGCAGTCTACCCTGCCGGGTTGGTGGAAAGGCTACCTGACAGTGGGGCTGAACAGTGACAAAGGGTATGTGCTGGAATTATTTGTGAGGCAGAACGGGCGTGAGTTGAGTGGGCGTTCGCGGGTGTATCTTTCATCAACTTACGTTGTGGAGATGGAATGGACCGGGCGACTGTATGACGACAGTTCGCTGCATATTGAAGAGATTCGCTCGCAGACCTTACCTGGACTAAACGTGCCATTTAAAAGAAAATACCAGTTGCTGTTGAACAGAGGTATCTACGAAACCTCCCTCAAGGGGTTTTGGCAGGAAATCAATGAAGATCCGCTGCATCCGCAGCGCGAGCGGGGGCGGGTTATGCTCGAACGGGCACCACCCGGCAAGGCATAGTTTACCTGCATGTACAAAAAACGAAGCCTGGCCGTTGCGGGTAAATATTGTAAGGATTGACCATTTATATCTATCTTTGCGCGGCTTTAAAGAAAATGATCATGGATTTTATAGCAGAACTGCAGTGGCGCGGGATGTTGCAGGACTACAGCCCCGGTATAGAAGAAGAACTTGCCAAGGGTCCCGTTTCGGGCTATATAGGGTTTGACCCAACAGCCCCCTCGCTGACCATTGGCAACTATGTCCAGATTATGCTGCTGAGCCTGCTGCAGCGTGCGGGGCATCGCCCCGTAGTGCTTATGGGCGGGGCTACCGGACGTATCGGAGATCCTTCAGGTAAAGACAAAGAGCGCGACCTTAAGTCCTATGATGAGCTCGACAATAACCTGAATTTTCAGGTTGAGCAGATGAAAAAATTCTTTGACTTTGAGGGCCCCAACGCTGTCCGCATGGTCAATAATCTCGATTTTTATCGGGATATGGATGTGCTTACCTTTTTGCGAGATGTCGGCAAAACGCTGACGATTAATTATATGATGTCTAAAGAGTCAGTACAGCGCCGGCTTGAGACGGGTATTTCTTATACCGAATTTAGCTACCAGTTGCTGCAGGCCTACGACTTCCAGCGCCTGTATCACTCGCATGGTTGTATCCTGCAGATGGGAGGTTCGGACCAGTGGGGTAATATTACTTCGGGCACTGAATTTATTCGCAGGAATCTGGGTGCCAAGGCATACGGGCTGACCACACCGCTGCTTACAAAAGCAGACGGATCCAAGTTTGGTAAATCTACGGAAGGAAATATCTGGCTGGATCCCCGGCTCACTTCTCCGTACAAGTTTTACCAGTTTTGGATCAACGCTGACGATCGCGACCTGCCAAAGTTCATGCGTTATTTTTCGTTCAAAAACCGGGAAGAAATAGAGGGACTGGAAGCGCAGCACGCCGACAACCCCAGAGCACTTAAGGAGATTCTTGCTGAAGAGCTCACCGTCCGCATCCATTCAGCTGAAGATTTTCGGGCTGTGCAGCAGGTGTCTCATCTGCTTTTCAACGCGCGGGCCAATGAGGAGGATTTGCGAGCACTGACTCCTGCAGTCCTGGACACAGTAGCCGAAGAAATTCCCTGCTTCCGCCTGCCCAAAGAGCTGGTGGCACAGACGCCTGCACTGCTTGACCTGCTGGCCGGCCTGACCACTATTTGTAGTTCTAAGGGAGATGCAAGGAGAGCTGTGCAGGGTAAAGCGGTATCTGTCAACAAAATGAGAATCGAATCCCCTGAGGCTATCATCGCCGTAGATCAGTGGTTACACGGCCGGTACCTGATGATCGAAAACGGCAGAAAAAATAAATATTTACTGGTGGCTGACCAGGAATAAAGATCTCGTTTTTGCCCGCTTGCATCGCATGCCCGCCTGCACGCTTCTTTTTTTATAAAAAAAATGGCCGCCTGTAATATCCGTGAGTTTGTTTTCAACTAATTGATAAACGAAACACGGAAAGTATGCAGAATACGACTTCTTCATCTCGCAACAAAGCAAAGGCCGTTTGGGGTATAGGCCTCATGGTAGCTGGTGGTATACTCATAGGATTAGGGCTGACAGCCTCCGAAGGGGTTCATGCCGCCTACGTAATTATCGGATTTACCATCATAGGTGCAGGGGG
>CAZYAO010000019.1:39761-47524 GCA_964645715.1 uncultured Saprospiraceae bacterium | reverse complement strand
GGCTGTGGCAGCGTATGTGGCTTATTGCCCACTTATCACTCACCTTTATTTTGCTGGGCTTTCTGTTAAGTGGCAGGGCATCGTGGTTGGATGCAGTGCTGGCAGGCTTTCTTCAGAGAGTAGGGTAGCTGAGTTAATTGACTGGTAATGTGTGTAGTAAGATGTATTTCAACCGTACAAGCCTTTGAAGTTCGCTTTGACATGACGCTATGTACAACAATTCATTGCGCGCTTATAGTACAGCTGTCTAGGTACACTTTGCAACAGTAATCCTTTACCTGCTCACGCTTCAATTTTTATTTTTTGGAAAAGACAGATGCCAAGAATCGTGCACTCGAGTTAATGCAGGCTCACCGTGGGCTGCTACGCAAGCTCGCCAGAGCCTTTCCGTTGGCAGACCTGGACGAGCGGGATGTATTTCAGGAGATTTATATCAACCTTAGTCGGTCGCTGGAGCAATTTCGGGAGGAGGCCTCTCCTGCAACTTGGGTATACCGCATTGCCCTGAATACCATTTTGGGATTTAAGAGGAAGGAGGTTCATTCCATTCGCGTATCCCCTGATGGGCAGCTGCCCGACCAGGTACAGCCGGCACCGGATTATGCAGCTATAGACCGGCTGCAACAGGCGCTGTTGCAACTTACGGAACTAGAAAGAGCGTTGATTATCATGTATTTGGAAGGATATGCGCAACAAGAAATTGCATCGGAATTTGGTATTGATGCGGGTCATGTGGGTGTAAAAATTCATCGAATCAGAAAAAAACTTCAGCAATGGCTGGAAAAACACTAGAAGAACTTTGGACATCGGCGGGTTGGGAGGATGTTGACCTGCAGTGGATAGATACCGCCCGGCGGGCTTCAAAGAAATCTATTCTGGACAATGCATTGTTCAACATTCGGGTAGGCTTCATATATGCAGCGGTCATTACGCTGGGTTATTTGGGATTGCTTGTATATTTTGACCAATGGTGGATACGACTCGGCATCATCATGCTTGTTATATGGAATTTGGTAATTTACAGAGGAGCTGTTGTCGTATACACCAAGATTAAAGTAGCTCGGGTGGATGTGCCTGTACGATCTTATATGGAAGATTTGTTGTCTGCTATGCGCAGCCGTTGGGATTTTGAAAGAAAGTCTTCGATTTTTATCATACCTGTGACCGCTTTCTTTGGCGCTGCAGTGGGTATCGAAGAGGCTGGAGGAGAAATAGGTATGCTATTCAGCGAGAGTATTTATTTTCAGCTATTTTTTATTGCTATTATTGGGACTGTTGGCTGGCTGTCGTATCGGTGGTCTCTTTGGATGTATCGTCACTCGTACGGAAAAGATACACAAGCCGTTGAACGTTGGCTTGAAGAGGCTAATGAGGCAGTACCGGGCTTGAAAGATAATTTATCCGAGTAAGCATACACCAGATGCTTGCCCAGGGATGTTTGTCATTTCTTCTTTTTCATTTCAACCAGCCTCACTCCCCACCAGCCACTGACCACTGATCTCTTCCTGCATACGAATGAGCTGCAAATTTTCATTGTAAATGGCATTCAGCGCAAAAGGCTTATTTTCTAATACGAACTGGTATATATGCCAATCAGTGGGCGGTGTTGGTAACTCGAGCAGCATATTATGATCCACCCAGCGCAGGCTACCTTCATCACAGGGAGGAGCCGGGCACCAGTCGATATCGGCCACGTAAATATTGCACCACCAGTTGTAATCCGTCGGGGAGCTTTCAACCAAGGCACCTGCATAGTGGACATGTGAAAGCAGAATACCCGTTTCCTCGGCTGTCTCCCGGATAGCAGTTGTTCGAGGATCCTCGCCAGGATCGAGCTTTCCGCCAACGGGGACGTACATACCTGCATTGGGAGCTTTGTAGCGCTGGAGTAACAGGTACTGGCTCCCGCTGCGGAGTATGACCATGGCAGCTGTCCTTTTGTGTCCGGCAATCATTGTGGCGGATATTTATGGATAAAAAACGGTTTACAGGCGTTTGTAGCAGTCTGCAGGCAACGGTGTCAGGTATTGTTACACAAAATTACAGCCGTTGAGATAGCAACGAGCATCTGCAGGCTGGGATAAACGCCATGCCGGGTGCTGTAGTTACTGACGTTCGTAGCAACCGGCATCCGGCCTGCCCACCCGGGGATTACCGAGAAGATCCGCAGGGATTTCGGGTATGCTGAGTCCCATATCGATGGCAATAGAAAGTGAATCCAGCCGGTAATCCTGCTCCGTCCGGTTGAGAAAGAGCTTGGCATCTCTGGGGCCATTGACACAATCAACACAATAGGTGCTGAAGAAATCGGCATAGCGGCCATTGTTTTGCGTGAGCAAATCCCGCACCCGCACCACGCAATTGCGCATGCTGAGGTTAAAAAGCGCGGGCTCATTGCGCTGGCTGGCATCGCTGAGAATGATCTCATCATTGCGGGATCCGAAGATGATGCAATTGCGCCAGCGTGCATTGATGCGATGAATATCAAACACGCTACAATCATCTGTATAGCATTTGAAGTTGGACATAGCTGCCGCGCTGGCGTCTACGCCATAGCTCGCAATGGTGCAGTGATCAAATGCGTAGTCGCCCCCATGTGTCAACTGTACACTATTGCCCGCGTTGCTGCGGAAGAGACAGTTTTCTGCGCTGACACTGGCGTGGCTGGCCGATAATCCGCTGCCAGCCGTATTATAGACCTGCGTATTGCGCAGGCGCAGCTCCGCAGCTGAGTCCACCAGCATACCGATGATGCTGTTTTTAATCGTTGTATATTCAATCCGATTATCGCGGCTTCCTCTGCCAAAGATGAGTCCGAACCACTGTCCGGGAGCCTCCTGGAACTCTTCTTCCAGCCGGTCTCCCTGCAAAATTACCGGGCGCTCCGGGCTGCCCTTAATATGTATACGACCTTTGGGGAGTGTATACAGCATTCCATCATTAAAAATGCCGAAAAGTTCATTGCGGGCGATGCCGCCGTGGAAATAAAGCCTGCTGCCCGCCTCAATCTGCAACAGGCAGCTGTCGATAAGTATTTCGCCATAGATTACATAAGGCAGCGGACTATTCCATACAACAGTCTGATTGTTACAGCTTAGTAAGACCGGTATGCCCCGATTGAAACGGCTGGGAATATAATTGGCATTCTGCCCCCACGCTTCCAGCACTACTTGCCGGCGCACATCACCGGTGAAAAAGCTAATCTGATCCGTGACAATATAAGGGCTTATGCTGGTTGGCTGGCTGGGGTCAATCGTCACCTCAACGAATATGTGGATACTGTCTTTTGCCCACACATCAATTTCTGTCAGCTCATTGCCAGGTATCCCGTCGACATTGAGTCTGAAACGAACGCCAGAGCTGCCCTCCAGGGCGATCTTATCTATCCGCACCGGCCGGTTGCCATTGTTCCTGACCGTAAATGAGCGGGTAGCTGAGCCTAGTTGGGTAAAGACCGTATCAAATCGCAGCGTATCAGTCGAAAAATCAATTTCAACACTGCTGCCCGTTACAAACTGATCATCTTTGTTACAGGCCAGCAACCCCAGGGTAATGGCCAGTAGCACCCAACCTAAAATATTTTGCATAGCTAGCACTATTTCATCCTATGTAGAGACAAAAGTATGAAAAGTTTGCCAATAGGCGGGTATGCATACGCACTAGCGCCTGCAGGGCGCAGTGGTTTTTTTGCAAAAAGCAAAGGCGGGAAAGGGGCACAAAACACCCTTTGGCAGCATTCGCTGCCAAAGGGTGTTTCGAAGCAGTATGGCCTTTTTGATGGTTGGACCCCCCCCAAAAAAAAACAGCCTACAGGTACTTAGCCACGTAAATCATGAACTCATTCTTCAGTTCCGCGAATAATTTTTGGAAAGTCTCCATGCGGTCGCGCAAATTTACCTGATCTTCAAAGCGCACACGGTCAATGGCGACCGGATGCTCCTGCGCATATTTTGCCAGCTGGCTGGCGTGTTCATTGACGTCGTGGCGCAATTCGTCAATCACTTCCCGCTCGCGAACAAACCTATTTTGGTACTGCTCAAGTTGCGCAAGCACTCCGTGATCCGTCCAGCGCTGCACCAATTCCTCGAGCCTGTGTTCGAAGATAGACAACTCGTCCCGATAAAAATCCAACTGTCTCTTCCAGAGTTTGTGTTCAAAGTGGAGATCACTGATGTGAATGGATGCCTTATGGCTGTTTTTCGTTTCCATGTCAACTTGCATTTTTGATTTCACCTGCAAGCTAAGCCAACTATTACGCCCCCCTGCTGACATTCGTCAGGGGGAGGCGTAACTTTTATCATTTTTGACCGCCGGAAAAAGGGGTGTTGGCAAAAAAATCGCGGCAAACCAGTCAGCATCAGGCAGGCTGATCATCAACAAACAGCAGGGTGATGATGCCCGCAGCAATCATGCTGATACCACCGATAATGAGTGCAAAAATGGCTTCTCCATTAAACAGATAGCTAACGAGGAAACCCAAAATAGTTGCTGCTACAATCTGTGGAATGACAATAAAAAAATTGAAAACCCCCATAAAATAGCCCATCTTCTCTGCAGGCAGGACACCAGTGAGAATGGCATAGGGCATGGCTAAAATACTCGCCCAGGCGATACCGACACCCACCATGGAGAGGAGCAGCCATTGAGGATCCGGGATAAAATACACAGAGATGAGCCCCAGCCCGCCCAGCGTCAGGCAGATCATGTGGGCAACCTTGCGACTGCTGCGCTGCGCCAGCACCGGCAGCAGGAAGGCAAACAGCAGGGTGACGCCGCTGTAGGCGGCAAAACAAATGCCCACCCAGTCGGCACCTTTGTTGTAAGCATCGGAAGTTGCATCGGTCGTCTGATACAGGTGTTTGGTGACGGCCGGGGTGGTATAAATCCACATAGCAAAGAGGGCAAACCAAGAGAAGAACTGCACGACGGCCAGCTGCCGCATCGTTTTGGGCATGCGCAAAAGATCGGTCATAATAGCTACAAAGCCATTGTCATAGCGCCCTTGTCTTGTCATAGCACCAGAGGCCAGCCACATGATACCAGCCGCCAGCAGGCCGAAGCCGAGGATGTAAAGCTCTTTCTGCAGATTTGTCTGAGAGAGTACCAACAACAAACCGATGCCAGCGGCCGCTGTCAATAACCCCACGCGTTGCTGTCGGGCACTTTGCTGCTGTTGTTCAGCAGCTGAAACCTCCAAGGAACTGTCGGCGGCAGTCTGCGAGTCCTGCGAAAAAGACAGAAGCTGCTCGGGTGTATATTCTTTAGAGCGGAATACGGTCCAGGATACTGCCAGCAGGAAGATGGCCGCTCCGACATAAAAAGACCACTTGACGGTTTCGGGTATTTCACCCGCTGCCGCCGTTGCATCCACGCCAGCCCAGTTGGTGAGCATCCATGGCAGTGCGGAGGCCACCACAGCTCCCAGACCGATGAAAAAACTCTGGGCGGCAAAGCCCGTGGTACGCTGCTCATCGGGCAGATTATCGCCCACAAAAGCGCGGAAGGGCTCCATCGTGATATTAATGGAAGCATCCATAATCCAGAGCATACCTGCGGCCATCCACAAGCTGGGTGAGTTGGGCATCAGGCAGAGAGAGATGGAAGCCAGTACGGCACCTACCAGAAAGTACGGCCGCCTGCGGCCCAGTACGGGATGCCAGGTGCGATCACTGAAGTAGCCAACAATAGGCTGAACCACCAGGCCTGTGAGCGGTGCAGCAATCCACAGAATAGGAATATCTTCTACCTCTGCGCCCAGGGTCTGAAAGATACGGCTGGTATTGGCATTTTGCAGGGCGAAGCCAAACTGTATGCCCATAAAGCCAAAGCTCATATTCCAAATTTCCCAAAAATGCAGCCTCGGTTTTTGTTGTTTCGTCTTTTGCATGCTTATCATTTTGTGAGGGAAAGATAATCATTATTTATATCTTGCAAACATATCTGTCCGGCATTTCTGTACCGGTAGCGGGGTGCTGCAGATGGGTGTTTGTGAGGATGCTGCCTGTGCCCCTGTGCACCCGCAAATGCGGCGCCCGGTTGGCAGGTAGCTATAGGAT
Organism: uncultured Saprospiraceae bacterium; assembly: GCA_964645715.1. Classification (GTDB taxonomy): domain Bacteria; phylum Bacteroidota; class Bacteroidia; order Chitinophagales; family Saprospiraceae; genus JAUMBM01. Next base: position 41,468 of record CAZYAO010000019.1, on the reverse strand, counting down.
TCGCTATCAAACCACATAGTCTATGTTTTACGCTTTTCACGGGTGGGTACCCGTGGTACATCCTTCTGCTTTCGTACACCCGCAGGCGGTCGTGACCGGTAATGTGGTGATCGGTAAAGATGTGTATGTAGGTCCCGGAGCAGCACTGCGCGGAGATTGGGGGGGTATTGTCATCGAAGATGGGTGTAATGTGCAGGAAAACTGTACGGTCCACATGTTTCCGGGCATCACAGTCTTTCTGCGGGAGGGTGCCCATATCGGTCATGGTGCCATCATCCACGGTGCAGAGATTGGCCGCAATTGTCTGGTAGGGATGAATGCCGTGGTCATGGATGAGGTGGTCATCGAAGAGGAATGTATTATTGGGGCGCTGGCTTTCATTAAAGCGGGGGAGCGCATTCCGCGGAGAAGTCTGGTAGCCGGTAATCCTGCCCGCATCATCCGGGAGGTATCGGATGAGATGATGGCCTGGAAGACCGCCGGTACGGCCCTGTACCAGCGGCTGCCGGCCGAATGTGTTGCTGGCCTGCGGGTATGTGAACCCTTGCGGGAAATGCCGGCTGACCGGCCGGTGCAGTCAGCCGTCTACCGCCCCTGGGAAAAGGAAAAATAATTTATCATAAGCCTGCAGTCTGCTGCGGGCACAATACGTCAATCATGCAGCGCAGAACTTTTTTACAAACTTCCTCCTGGCTGGCGCTGGCAGCGCTAAGCCCTGCTGTATACCAGGCAGCCTGCCGCCGGTCGGGCAGCGTCGACGGCATCGGTATTCAGTTGTATACGCTGAGGGACCTGCTTCAACAAGACTTTGAGGGTACCCTTCGGCAGGTATCGGCCATTGGTTACCAGAATATTGAGTTATTTGGCTACGGCAATGGTCAATTTCTGGGAATTAGTCCGGCCCGCCTCAAAAAAATGCTCGATTCCAATCATTTGCAGGTCATTAGCGGCCATGTTTCTACAGGCGTCAGTGATAAAAACCTGCGTGGCACTATGACCAACGAATGGGAGATGGCCTGTGCGCATGCTAAAGAAGTAGGCCAATCCTATATTGTACTAGCCTGGCTGGCAGAGAGCGAAAGAAAAACCATAGATGATTACAAGCGGGTAGCTGAGCTGCTCAACCGCTGCGCAGAGGTGAGCCGCCGCTACGGTTTGCAGATGACTTACCACAACCACGACTTCGAATTTTTCCCCATCGGCGGGGTTGTACCCTATGATGTGCTGCTGGAGCAAACAGACAAAGAGCTGGTCAAATTTGAACTTGATCAGTATTGGATTCGCCGTACCAAGGCTACGGCTGCTGAGCTTTACCAGCGTTATCCGGGCAGATTCCCGCTTTGGCACGTCAAAGATATGACTGCCGGCAGCGATCCTTTTTTTGCGCCTGTGGGGGACGGTATCGTCGACTGGCCTGCGGTCTTCCGGGAAGCCGAAGCAGCCGGCATGAAGCATTTTTTTGTCGAACAGGATGCTTTTAGGGATGTAGCTCCTATGGAGAGCGTTACGCGCAGCTTCCGCTATCTGCGTGCCATGACCTATTAGTCAGCTAAAGCGTTAGTTTCAATTTTTCCGCCACTGGCGGAAAAATAAAATGAACTATATATTTCCGCCGCTGGCGGAAAAATAAAATGAACTGTATTTTGCCGCCACTGGCGGAAAAATAAAATGAACCGTATTTTGCCGCCAGTGGCGGCAAAATGTAAC
>CAZYAO010000019.1:26764-39661 GCA_964645715.1 uncultured Saprospiraceae bacterium | reverse complement strand
CTGGCGGAAAAATAAAATGAACCGTATTTTGCCGCCAGTGGCGGCAAAATGTAACCCCAATAAAAGCGCTTTGGCGGCGCCAGCCGTCAAAGCGCTTTTTATAAAAAGAAAAGCCCGCCCCGACTTGCCTTGCGGGACGAGCTGAACCCGTTTTTATCCCAAAAAAGTTTAACTTAAAACTGCATCTGTCATTCCAGTCACTAACCACCAACGGGTGGCAGCGACTGGAATGAACAGGCAGCCAGGCAATTGGGATACTATTCAATCGATCCTATATTCATGCTAATTCCGGTGGGGCGATTGGCCGGTGCATAGATCTCGGTCTGGGGGTGGAAGGCCGCCCACGCAAACCAGTACATGCTTTGTGCCGGCACCAGCTGGCCCGTTTCGTCTACCGCGAGTGCTGTCTTTGACGCAGGTAGGTACTCAATCGTGATTGTCTGCCCGTTAAACTGATCTTCGATGATGTTATTCTCCGCTGCAGCAAGCAAACTGTAGGGGTAGGCCCTGAATTTGCCGTTGACCTCAATCCCCAGCACGCGGTGCTTGAGCGGCAGACGCTTGTCGATATGATTGAGTGGGAACATCAACCGATCGTTGTTGCTATATTGCTCATAAGGGTCAATGTCATAGTTGCGTCCAAACCCCGTATCCGTCGTGAGCACCATGCTTTGCGGGTGGCGGTTGGTCCACTCCTGCCAGGTGGTGAGCACGTAGGGTACCTTTTCCAGCGACTGCCCCACGGCAGGGCCAGCTACTGCGCGCCCCAGCAACTGCGACCACAGGCTTTCCGTCTGGCGGTCAAACATCAGCAGGTTGTTGTTGTAGAGCAGGCCGGATACAGCAAACTGCCAGTCCTCAAATTTTCCGTCGGCCTTGTAAGCCGTCGCAGCCCCGCAAAGAGGGCTATAGCTGACGACAACTGCCGTGTTGCCAAAGTTGTCATTGACGATTTCGTGCTGCGACAGAATCCGAACAGGGTAGGCCTTGGCTACTCCGTTGATCGAAATACCCAGCACCACTTCACTTTCCGCAAGCTTGCGGGCATACTTAGCCTCCGTAAAGATTGGGGCATCGATAGCGGGGATACCGTCGCGGCCAGGTCCTGCCGCAATGATATCCCATTCGGGCAGCTCTAGATTGTTCATGCGGAAGGCGCCTTCATTTTCCATCGCCTCCGCCAGCACTGCGCGCTGCGCATACACATTGCCCATAGAGAGCCCATAGAGGGCAACTGCGGCCAGGGCCATTTTTTTGACTATAGTGCTCTTCATAATACCAGTGTTTTTGATGATGATTTCAATTATCTGGTATTATTCCAAAAGCGTGCCAATTTTTGGTTGGCGAGGGCGTATAGCTTTTTTTTGTATGTAAAAAATTGATTGTCATGGGTAAAAAAAATACAGCGGGCGCATGTGCACATGCGCCCGCTGTACGCGCTTACCGCTCAGATAGGCTTGTATAGCCTCAGCCGCGCAAGACTACCTGGGCGGCTTACTACTTTTCAAGCCCTTTTACAAAAGGTACAAACCGAAAGTCCCCCTTATCCTCTTCGTGAAAGTGCCCGGGCGCTGTCTGTGTAATTTTGTGCATACGCTGCCCGTTGGTGCCGACAGGAATGACCATAATGCCGCCGGGCGCCAGCTGCCGAAGCAGCGTATCGGGTACTTCAGCAGCGCCGGCAGTGACTAGGATTCGGTCAAAGGGCGCAAACTCTGGCAGACCCAGAAAGCCGTCGCGATGAAAACAGCGCACATTGCCGGGCATCAGCCTGCGCATCATATCAGCTGCCTTAAGATGCAGTTCTTTATGGCGCTCGACGGTAAATACCCGTACTTTGAGCAGCGCCAGTATGGCGGCCTGATAGCCCGAACCAGTACCTATTTCAAGTACTTTCATGCGTGGCTGCAACGCTAGCAGTTCCGTTTGAAAGGCGACCGTGAAAGGCTGGGAGATAGTCTGCTCGCAGCCTATCGGGAAGGGCCGGTCTTCATAGGCCCATTCTTCAAAAGCAGGATCGAGGAAAAAATGGCGGGGTAGTGCCCCAATGGCCTGCAGTACCCGCTCATCCCGAATACCTTTGGCCCGCAGCTCAGCCACCAGCTTGCGGCGCATCCCTTGGTGCTTGTAGGTATCGTGATGATTGTTAAAATGTATGTTCACGTAGACGTAGGTAAAAAACAATTAATCTTTTTTTCGCCGGCCACCGGCTTTGGCCGCCTGCTTGTGCCTTCCGGCTGCCGGCCTTGGCCGGTCGCCGGCCTCGCCGGCCGCTCTGCGCCGGTCGCCAGCTTTGGCTGCCGCTCTGCGCCGGTCGCCGGCCTCACCGGCCGCTCTGCGCCGGCCTGCCGGATCGGCTGCCTGAGATTTTGTTGCCTGCGGACCCGCCGGCAAGGCTTCCTGCTGGCGATTGAGCGGCCCCTCCACCCAGGCCATTTCTATGCGCCGCCGCTGGATATCTGTATCGAGTATGCGGATTTTTACCTCATCGCCCATGCGGATGCTGCTGCCGGTACGCCGGCCGCGCATACTGAGCTTGCCGCTGGCAAACTCAAAGTTGTCGGGCAGCCGCTCGAAAGGTATGAGCCCCTCGCAGTGGCTGTCGATGAGTTCAACAAACACACCAAAGTCGGTGAGTCCGCTGACCAGACCGTTGAATACATCGCCCACATGCTTGGACATAAACTCTGCCTGCTTGTACTTGATACTATCCCGCTCTGCATCTGCCGCACGCTTTTCCTGCCGGGAAATATGGCCGCACTGCTCACTCAGCTTGTTTTTATCTGTCTGATAGAGCGCCCCCTGACCAAGATTCCGCTCCAGAATGCGATGTGCGAGCACGTCGCTGTAGCGGCGAATGGGTGAAGTGAAGTGTGTGTAGTGGGAAAAACCAAGCCCGTAGTGACCGATGTTGTCGGTGCTATAGACTGCCTTTGCCATTGTACGAATAGCCAAAGGTGCCAGTAGCTTGAGCCCCGGTTCTTTGCGCGCCTGCTCAATTAGTCGGTTGTAAGACTTGCCAATGCTGCGTGGCGATTGTATGTCCATGTCAAAGCCCATGGCTGCGGCAAAACGGGCCAGCTCGGCAACTTTCTCGAGATCGGGCTCATCGTGAACGCGATAGACAAAGGGGATATTCTGTCTCTGCTTCTCTTCTTTGTGGTGGATGAGCAGGGAAACTTCTTTATTGGCCAGCAGCATAAACTCTTCGATGAGCATGTGCGCGTCTTTGCGCTCTTTGACGTACACTTCAAGGGGGACGCCGTTGTCATCGAGCCGGAAGCGTACCTCTTCGGTATCAAAATCGATAGACCCTTGCCGGAAGCGACGGGTACGCAATTTTTTGGCGATGGTGTTGAGCAGCTTTAGTTCGGCAGCATAATCCTCCGCCGGTCGTTCTTCTGTACTTTCCAGTATTTCCTGCACCTGTTCATAGGCAAACCGGCGATCAGAGTGGATGACGGTCTTGCCGAACCAGCGACCCGCAATCCGGAAATTAGCATCGAAGATGAAGACAGCTGAAAAAGTTAGCTTGTCCTCATTGGGACGTAGCGAACACAATTCATTGGACAGGCGCTCGGGCAGCATCGGGCATACCCGGTCGACCAGATAGACTGATGTAGACCGCTGGTAAGCCTCTTTGTCAAGTGCGGATCCCGGCTTCACATAGTGGCTCACATCTGCGATGTGAACCCCAATCTCCAGCTTGCCGTCATCGAGCGTCCGGATTGACAATGCATCGTCAAAATCTTTGGCATCGATGGGGTCTATGGTAAAGGTAAGAATGTCACGCATATCCCGGCGCAGCGCAATCTCCTGCTCACTGATGGCTGGCGGCAGCGCATCGGCTTCGCGGATCGCAGCTATGGGGAAAGAAATCTGAAAGCCGTTGTTGATGAGGATGGCCTGCATATCGACATCACTGGTACCCGGCCTGCCCAGCACAGCCGTGATTTCACCACCGAAGTTGGCAGCCCCCTGCTCTGCAGACCAACGCGTAATCTTTACGACTACCTTATCACCGTCCGTGCCGCCGCCCAAAGCCTCTGAGGGTACACGCACATCGATATTTTGGTCGCCATCGAGCGTGACAAGTCCAAAAGCCTGATAGATGCGCAGCAGCCCTACGAAGTGCTCGGAAGCTCGCTCTATGACAGAAACCACCTCACCTTCCGGCTTGAGGCGGCCGGTGCCCTGCCAGACGCGAATCTGGACAGTATCGCCATGCATAGCTCCTTTCAAATAGCGCGGCCCCACAAATACGTCTTGTTCCTGGCCTTCTGTGACGATATAGGCAGCCCCTGAGCGCGTCATATCTACCCGTCCTTCCCGCAGTAGCTGCATCCGGTGAGGGTTGGGCTGAGGCCTGAATTTGTAGCGAAAATCTTCCAGCGCGATGAGCTTGTGCGCAGCAGCGAGCTCATCGAGTGCGCTGGCAACAGCATCCTTGTTATTGGCTACCTTGAGTTTAGACAATACTTGCTTAGGGTTCAGCTGCTTTTTGGGGTGAGTCCGAAATAATTCCAAAATAGCTATCTGCAGCTTGGGGGCTGAAAGCTGCTGCCCGGCTTCGCCGGCTTTTTTTCTCTTAAATTTTGCCATACTTGGGGGACAGTAGCTGTCCCGTAAACTGTTTATCAAATAAATATACATCCTTGCAGGTTTGCATAAACCCACATAAGGCAAACAAAATCAGCGGGCAAATAGTTTCTTCAGCCTTTGTTTCGGTTGAGCCCCATGGCTTTGATCATCCAGCGGGGCAGTGGCCTGCGGCTGTCGCGTCGCTTCAGGTCAAGGTACCAGCCGAGCTTTTTTACGATCGGAATTTTGTGGGTTTCGACAAACTCGATAAGCGTACCATCAGGATCTTCTGTATATGTAAACCGACCGGCAGCCTCTCCCATATCAAAGCTGTTTTGGCTGTCAACCGTAAACGGAAAACCCTGACTGAGGCAGTGTGCCTTGAGAGCATCCATGTTGCTGACATCAAAACACAGGTGTATAAAGCCCAGATCGCCCCAAAACCGGTTTTTGTAAATCTTTTCGACAGGCTCATCGAGCACCTGAACGAGCTCAATTTCGCTCTTGCCGAAGAGTGCTGCAAAGGCACCTTCGCGAGCCTTGGAGTGGCGCAGCACTACGCGGCGAATGCGTCTCTGTCCGCCCGGCAGCCCCTCCGCCATGGCCGACACGCCCGTCTCGTCGCATACCAGTTGGTCATAGCCGAGTACATCCCGGTAAAGGGTAAGCGCGCGGTCTATGTCAGATACGCCAATAATGACACCGTAGATGCCACCTGTGAGCTGCTGACGCCGCTGAAACCAGTCATCGGTCTCCACCAGCTGAAATATGTTGCCGTAGGAGTCCTGTACAAAAGCACTCTTACCACAAGCACCTTCCTGCGGCTGAGTCAGCAATTGTACACCCGCTGATGCCAGCTCCCGGTAGGCAGCTGTCAGGCTTGGGCACTTGATTTTGACGGCAAAAATTCCGAGATCACCCAGCTGCGGCGGGCTGGCTGGCGCCTCGCCCTGCCGGCAGGTGTACTGCCATATTTCAAAACCACCACCGCCCTGCATGTTGAGCGCCAGAATGGCGTAACGGTTGCGCACCTTATTGCCGGTATAATCAATCATCAACCGTGCAGGCGCCTTTTCAGCAAAAACAGGAACATCTACACCAAAGTGCCGGCGGTACCACGCCCAGGCTTCATCAGCATCGCGAACACCAACACCTACTTGTTGTATCCCACTAATTATGTAACTCATTGGCAGACTTGTTTAAGAAATTGTAGCCAGCAAGATAAGCAGTTTTCCCATGCTTCATCTGATTCGTAAAAATAATACCAAAATGATACAGCAAGTCAGGGATGGACGAAAAAAAACTAATCTCAAATGATTATTTTTTGTTAACTTCGTTAGTAAGTTCTGCGATGTTGCATCGGGTAGTCCCAAAACGTTTCCAATATGAAAACTTTTTACATCCCAAGGGCATTGTTTCCCCTTCTTTTTTTAGCGACTTTTTCTTTATCAGCAGGTTATGCACAGGCAGTGCGGTTGAGTGTGGGCTTTAACGCCGGCGCCTCCCGCCTCATGCACCAGACCCGCTTCGAAACCACGCCGCTTCGCAATCTGTACGAGACTATACGCATTACGCATCCGGGCGGCTACAGCTGGGATACTTTTGCGGAAGACTTCAAGCTGCGGCAGGAGTTCAGTCAGGCGCGCTTCGGTTTTTCAGGTATGCTGACGCACAGAGACTGGCCAATTATTGCCATCGGAGAGGCCATGACTTCGAGTTCTACATACGAACGATTTGCCTTCGGCCTCACGCTGGGGCTGGGCAAGGAATTCTTTTCGTTCAACAAGCAATATTCCTGCTATTTCATGGGAGGGTACAAGCTGGCCTGGGACCAGGGCTTTGGTGCCAGTACGCTGGTGAAAAGCATTGGCCATGAGGAGGCCCGTGATTTAATAAGCACGTATTTTGCGCCCGAAGACCCGCTGGGTTCTCCGCGGGGCAATTTGCTGGCTGCCAGAGGTGGTTTTGGTCGCACAGTTGACCGGGATAAGATGCTCACGGTGGGGGTGGATGCGTATGCGGAGCTTGATATCACGCCCAGCGTCAAGCGGGAATCGCGTATGACCAACTACGGATTCAATGTTTTTGTCCGTTTCAGTCTCAATAAAACAACGGAAGATGCCCGTTGGCTGCCCGATTTTTATTACAAGCGGGTTAGCTATTAGGTGTAAAAGCCGCTGCACGTATTGATTTTTTCAAAAAATCAATACGTGCAGTTCGCTTTTGAAAGGGCTTTGGAGCTGCCGAAGCAGCTCCAAAGCCCTTTCAAAAGCAGGGTAATCTCTGTTTGTAGCGCGTTTTGACTGCCGGCATGGATGATTCTGCTGATTTGCACCGTTTATGACAGGATTAAAAATCTTGTTTTTTATCTTAGCGCCTTCATTCAAATCAACTGATCTAATGTATACAATCCGTTTTTCCAGCCTGCTGCTGTTTGCCTTCCTGCTCGTGGTGAGCGGATGTCAGCGCAGCACGGGCGCTATTAGTAAGCGCGAAGACAATACCGCTTCTTTTTCCATCGATTACGAAAAATACACGCTTCCCAACGGACTGGATGTCATCCTCCACAAGGATGATTCAGACCCTATCGTGTCAATAGCTATCCTGTTCAACGTAGGCAGTAATCGCGAGAAGCCGGGCCGCACTGGCTTTGCACACTTCTTTGAACACATGCTGTTTCAGAGCTCAGAGAACGTTGGCAAGGGTAATTTTTTTAAAATCATCAACGACGCTGGCGGCGAATTCAATGGGGGTACCTGGAATGACGGTACCATCTACTATGAAGTGGTGCCCAAGGATGCGCTGCAGCGCGTCCTGTGGATGGAGAGCGATCGCATGGGCTACATGATTAATACGGTGACCGATGCGGTGCTTGAAAATGAGAAGGAGGTTGTCAAAAATGAAAAGCGGCAGCGTGTGGACAACCAGCCCTATGGCCACACCAGTTATGTAATTGACAAGGCTATGTATCCTGCCGATCATCCTTACAACTGGCAGGTAATCGGTAGTCTGCAGGATCTGCAGGCAGCTACACTCGGCGATGTCAAGGAGTTTTACGAAAAGTGGTACGGTGCCAACAATGCAACCATGGTCATTGCCGGGGATATCGATTTCGAGCAGACGAAAAAGTGGATTGATTACTACTTCAGTGAAATCCCAAGCCGTCCGGCGGTGAGTCCCATCAGGCCGATGCCGGGTCAGCTCAGCAGCACTGTTTCGCTCATGCATGAGGACAACTTCGCGCAGCTGCCGGAGTTGCGCATGGTGTGGCCCACTGTTGACGCCAACCACGATGATACCTACGCACTGCAATTCCTGGGTTCATTGCTTACCGAGGGCAAGCGTGCACCGCTTTATCAGGTGGTCGTTGAGGAGAAAAGCCTTGCGCCTTCGATAGGGGCTTTCAATAGCAGTATGGAGATTGCCGGCAAATTTTCTATTGTATGCCGGGCAAAAGGAGATAAGGATCTCGATGAGGTGCTGGTGGCCGTTCAGGAAGGTATGCAGCGCTTTGAGGAAAAGGGCATCGATGATCGCGATATGGAGCGCATCAAGAATAGTCTTGAAACGGGCTTTTATGAGGGGCTGTCCAGCATATTGTCCAAGTCCTTCCAGCTTGCGCAGGCCAATGAGTTTAAGGGAAGTCCGGAGGCACTGCAGCAGGAAATCAGCAGCATCATGGCTGTGACGAAGGAGGATGTAGTGCGTGTCTACAACAAATATGTAAAAGGCAAGCCTTATGTAATGACCAGCTTTGTTCCGAAAGGAAAGGTGTCGCTGGCCGTGACAGGAGCTGCTAAGGCGGAGGTAGTTGAAGAACCTATCGTACAGGGTGCCGAGTCTGCCCCCAAAGAGGAGGGCAATGAAGACTATCCCCGCACGCCGTCGCGCATTGACCGCAGCACCATGCCCCCGCTGGGGCCTGCGCCTGTGGCTGCTGCGCCCGCTATCTGGAAGGAGGCGCTGACCAACGGGATGACGGTTTACGGCATCGAAAACAGCGAGCTGCCCATCGTCAACTTCAGTATTCGCCTCAAGGGAGGCATGTTGCTCGATGAGCCTGCCAAGCTCGGGACAGCCAACCTGCTGGCTGATTTGATGCTGGAGGGAACTGCTACCAAAACGCCTGAAGAACTTGAGGACGCCATTGGGCAACTAGGTGCTTCCATTTTTGTAAATGCAGCGCAGGAGTTTATCAGCATCGATGTGAGCTGCCTTGCCCGCAATTTTAAGCCCACGGTGGCGCTGCTGGAAGAGGTTCTGCTGGAGCCCCGCTGGGATGCGGCAGAGTTTGACCGTATTAAGCAAAGTACGGCAGCGCGCATTCAGCAGCTCAATGCCCGGCCTGAATTTGTGGCTTCCCGGGTATATACCCGCCTGATTTATGGTGACAAGCATCCGCTGGCCAATAGCTCTACCGGTACGGAAGCGACAGTGGCGGCTGTGACGATCGATGATCTAAAAGCGTACTATAGCCGGGCTTTTGCACCCAATGTAGCTTCTTTCCATATAGTAGGTGATGTGAGTAAAGAAGAGACACTGGCAGCACTCAATTCGCTACAGACTCGCTGGCAGAGTCGCAAAACGGCTGCGCAGTTGGTGCCGCTCGTACAGCCGGCAACACAGCCAGCGCTGTATTTTATCGACATACCCGATGCAAAGCAGTCGGTCGTGCGTATCGGTAAGATAAGTCTGCCGGGCAGTGACCCCAATTTTTATGCTATGGCATTGGTCAACGAACGTCTCGGCAGCGGTTCTTCAGGTCGCCTGTTCCAGCGTCTGCGGGAAGAGCGCGGCTATACCTATGGTGCGTATTCCAGTTTCAATCGCCGTCCCAACCAAGGGTTTTTCCTGGCCAGCGCCAGTGTGCGTGCCAATGTGACTCGTGAGGCAGTAGAACTTTTCCGCGAGATTCTGACCGATTATGCCGACACATTTACGGCTGAGGATCTTGAGATTACGCGTACCAGTGCCATCAAGAGCCGTGCGCGCCAGTACGAGACACTGGGTAAGAAAATTAATCTGCTGGAGAATATCAGTACGCTCAACCTGCCCATGGACTACATCCAGCGCGAGATTGATGCTACCAACCAACTGACGCTGGAGGGTGCCAAGTCACTGATACGCCAGCACATCAATCCGGGCCAGATGATCTATGTAGTGGCAGGGGATGCCAAGACCCAGTATCCGCGTCTGCGCGATCTGGGTTTCAGCACCGTTGTACTGATGGATCGCGAGGGCAATATTTTGGAATAATTGTGCTGACAGGCGACAGCCGGCGCCAGCCAACGCTGGCGCCGGCTGTCGCATTTATGGAAAAGGGGCTGTATTTTTCAAACTGCGAAAAAAAATCTATGTTTACATTTCATTGTGCGCCCTTCAGCCAAGTATCGACTACGACTTTGTATCAGCTGTTGCAGTTGCGACAGGAGGTATTCATTGTCGAGCAGCGCTGTTGTTATCTCGATTGCGACGGCAAAGATTTGCTGGCGCACATGGTGTGGTGTACAGACGCTGCTGGTCTGGCGGTTGCTCACACACGACTTTTGCCCCAAGGGGTCTCTTACCCGGCCTATGCATCCATCGGCAGGGTGGCAGCATCGGCTACCGTGCGGGGGCAGGGACTGGGATATGCGCTGATGGTTTACTCCATTGAGCAGCTTTTTGCGTTGTGGGGCGCTCAGGATATAAAAATTGGTGCGCAGGCCTACTTGCAGGAATTTTACCAGTCGCTGGGTTTTGAGGACCTGCAGAGGCCATACCTGGAGGACGGCATCCCACATTTGGAGATGCTTAGACCTCAAGCCGCCGGCCTGCCGGTGGCAAGGTTGCGCAGCTAAAAGCTTTGGCTTTTATCACTGCCGAGAGCAGCAATAAAAGTTCTTTATACGCACAAAAATAGGCAGATGAGTCAGTCAGTCTTTGTCATTGGTGCCGCCATTTCGGACCTGTTGGCTTTCCCCTACGAACCTTTACAGGAGGGAGAGTCGATGCCAGGCAAAGTGATGCGTGCACCCGGAGGGGTAGGTCGCAATGTGGCCGAAAATCTTGTTCACCTGGGCATAGCTACAGAACTTATAAGCGTTTTTGGGAACGACCCCTTCAGCAATGGCCTTATGGCACACGCCCGTCGGGCGGGTATTGGTCTAAGCCATAGTCTGCAGCTGGAGGGCGAGGGCTGCTGGAGTCTGAGCATCTTCAATCAAGACCATGATTTACAGCAGGGTGTCGCTGATTTGACGGCCATGGAGCGGCTTGGGGCGACAGAACTGGCAACGAGGCTGCCGGAGTTGCAGCAGGCTTCGGCCATAATGGTCGATGCCAACTGTTCGGAGGAAGCGCTGGCGTGGATCGCCGGGCAACAATGGTCTGTGCCGCTGTACATCGACCCGGTGTCGGTGACGCTGTGCAATCGCGTGCTGGGTCGTCTGGCTGCTTACCACACTATCAAGGCCAATCGCCGGCAGGCGGAGGCACTGACAGGACAGATCCTCCGTACAAGGGCCGATCTTGAACGCGTGGCGCGCTCACTGCTCAAAGCCGGCCTCCGGCGGGTATTTATCACGCTGGGACCGGAGGGTGTATTTGCAGCTGACTACAACGGTACTCACCTATTGCCGGCAGCCCAGGGGCCGGTAGTGAGTACCATAGGTGCCGGCGATGCTTTTATGGCGGGGCTTATCTGGTCGAGCAAGCGCAACTGGCCGATAGAGGATTGCGCCCGAACCGGCCTTGCGGCAGCGTCGCTGGCGCTGCGCGAAGAGGGCGCTGTCAGCGGTATGCTCTCCGAGCAGCAGCTGCTGGAGCAGCTGCGTAGTCTTTTTTAAAAAAAGGGCAGAGCCCATTTTTCTATCAATACATGAAAAAAATTAGCCAAGTGCTGCCGCTCAGGCCTTCTGAGGAAGTGGCCACGGCGCTGGCCGAAGGCCGTGCTGTGGTAGCGCTGGAGTCAACCATTATCACGCACGGTATGTCGTTTCCTGCCAATGCCGCCATGGCCATGCGGGTGGAAGAGACCATCCGGACTGCAGGTGCCGTACCAGCCACCATTGCCCTGCTCGACGGGCAACTGCGGGCAGGACTCAGCGCAGAGGATATTGAAAGGCTCGCCAAAGCCGGGCAGGCGGTAGCCAAGGCAAGCGTACGCGATCTGGGCGCACTGCTGGCGCGCAGGCTGCCGGGCGCCACTACGGTGGCAGCTACCATGCGCATCGCCTACCTGGCAGGTATAGGGGTATTTGCTACCGGAGGAATCGGGGGGGTGCACCGGGGAGCAAGTGTGAGCATGGACATTTCGGCTGATCTGCAGGAGCTGGGACAGACACCGGTGGCAGTGGTGACGGCAGGTGCAAAAGCAATCCTCGATCTGCCCCTCACACTGGAATACCTGGAGACGCTGGGGGTGCCTGTCTATGGGTTTCAAACAGACGATTTTCCCGCTTTTTACAGTCGGCGCAGCGGGCTGCAGGTCGATTATCGCTTTGACGATGTCGTCGATATGGCAGCGGCAGTAAATAGGCACTGGGCATTGGGCGGCGGTGGAGTGGTAGTAGCCAATCCGATTCCGCAGGCGTATGAGCTGCCCTTAGATGTCGTTGAGCCGGCCATACAGTCAGCTATGGCTTTAGCGGCGGACAGGCAGGTGAGGGGAAAGGCACTTACGCCTTTTCTGTTGCATGCACTGGAGCAGCTCACGACAGGGAGCAGCCTGGCTGCCAACATAGAACTGGTGCTCAACAACGCCCGGCTGGGAGCCTCTCTGGCCTTGGCGCTGCAGGCAAGAACTGTGGGTTAGGGCAGGAACGATAAAATACCGGGTACTCATACCAGCCAAACAGGGGCAATCGTTATAGACAGACTGTGGGCATGCCGTCCGCGGTATTCTCCAAAAATTAGTGCTACCTTTGTGGACTGAAGTTACTGAAATATGAAGCGACTGACAATTTGTATACTGATTGCCTGGATTGCGGTGCTCGTGCTGGCGCCCGGTAGGGTAACGGCACAGATGAAGGGCTGGGAGCTGGGACCCTGGATGGGAGCAATCACCTATTTTGGCGATCTCAATACCGATTACCGGCTTGATAATCTCAATCTGGCAGGGGGGCTGGCGGCACGCTATAATTTTAACGAACGCATAGCTTTCCGACTGAGCGGCAACTACGGAGAGGTAGAGGCCTATGATGCCCAGAGTCGCAATCCTTTCGAGCAAATACGCAACCTGAGTTTTCAGTCGGTAATCGTCGACGGCTCCGCGCAGCTTGAGTTCAATTTTCTGCCTTATGATCATGGCATGCGCAATCATTTTTTTTCTCCCTA
>CAZYAO010000019.1:0-26664 GCA_964645715.1 uncultured Saprospiraceae bacterium | reverse complement strand
CGGCAACGGGGCGATGCAGGCCGCAACGATATGTATGTGGTTGCAGGGGTCGGACTGATGTACTACTTCGGTGATCTCCGCTGCCCCTCTTATGGCAGGCGCAGCAGTCGGTAAAGGGAGTTGCCTGGTGTCCATGACAAGAATAAGTGATGAAGCGGAAAACGGGCTTGTTTTTTGGATCTTTCAATCCGGTGCATACCGGGCACATGATCATTGCTAACTATATGGCAACGCAGACGGATTTGCAGGAGGTGTGGCTGGTGGTTAGCCCTCACAATCCGCTGAAAGCCAGACATACACTCGCATCAGACTATGATCGTCTGCACTTGGTGCGGCTGGCAGTCGGGGATGCGCCCGGACTCATGGCTTCCGATATAGAATTCAGATTGCCTAAGCCTTCCTACACAATCGATACCCTCAGCTACCTGCGGGAGAAATATCCCGATCGTTCATTTGTGCTCATCATGGGCGCTGACAACCTGGATACGCTGCCCAAGTGGAAAAATTATGAGGTGTTGCTGCGCGACTATACCATATATGTATATAACCGACCCGATAGCGGTGCGACGGAACTGGCAAATCATCCCTCAGTAACTTTTTTTCAGGCACCGCTTATGCAGCTGTCTGCTACCTACATACGCAAGTGTCTGCAGGAGGGTAAGTCGGTACAGTATCTGGTGCCCGATGAAGTTTTTCACTATCTCGAGAAAACCAATCTTTATCGGGAAGTGGGGAGCTAGATAAGAGGTAAGTGCAGCTGTTTTTGGCCACTGAAGGTGGCCGAAAACAGCCATAAAGGCTTGTATGTATGCGGTGCTCCCCGGGCGGCACCTGCCGCCGGAGAGCACCGTAAGTCACCATCATGGGGTATTTGAACGATAACGAGATACAGGTGAAATGTAATACTATGGCATATAGAAAATTAGCTCAACTGTTACTGTGTTTACTGGCAGCTTGGACGCTGGAAGCGCAGAATGAAATGCCTATTGGCAGCTGGCGAGCGCATTTCCCTTACCGGATTGGCTACTGGGTTACGCAGAGCGAGGCAGAGATTTTTTATGCCAGTCCACAGGCTTTACTGGCCATAGATAAAGAGGAGTTGTCCATTCGGCGCATCAGCAAAGTAGATGGGCTGAGTGGATCTGCCATACGGATGATCCGCTACATTCCCGGCCGCGATGTGCTGGTGGTGGTCTACGAAGATGATGTGATAGACCTTTGGAAGGATGGCGAAGTGCGGACGCTCATTCAGATTCGAAATTTCACCAATTTTACCGGGGACAAGAGTATCCGGGATTTATTTGTGGGGAATGACGGGCGGCTGTATATAGCCGCCGGCTATGGCGTATCGGTAGTAGATATTGAACAGGAACGCTTCCTCTCCACGACTTTCACGGGCGTAGGAGTAGAGGGTGTTGCTGTGCACCAGGGATATTTATATGCGGGCACCGAGGAGGGGATGTACAGGGTAGCGCTGACCGAGGCGAACCTCACGGATTTTGGGAGGTGGACATTTATAGGAGAGCCTTACGGCCTGCCTGCAGACTATGACTGCTCGGCTTTGGGGGTTTACGGAGATAAATTGTACATAGGTGTCGGCGGTTCGCTGTATGTCTGGGAAAACGATCGTGTGGAGCTTTTTTATGCAGAAACAGATCCGGGGCTTCGGCTGGCATATCTGAGTGCGGAAGGTACCCATCTGCTCGCGGGCTATCGCTGCCTGTCGGGGGGCTGTGGCAACGGCAAGGCACTGTATTTTACCCAACAGGGGAATGCCGGCCAGCTGGCAGGAGGCTGTATTGGCCGGACGAACTACGCGGTGGAAGATCAGTACGGGCGTGTGTGGTTTGGGGATGAATGGCGGGACTTCCGCTATGTCAATCAGGTGACCGACGATCTGTGCCAGTACTTGTCTTTTAACTCGCCCTACTCAGAGCTTAGTTGGGATCTTACAACTTACGAAGATGAGTTATGGCTGGCGACGGGTGCCCTCTCAGCTACGCTTTCGGCCAGAGGAATTGACCACGGTATCGCCGGCCTGATTGACGGCCAGTGGAATATCTTCAATCGCTGGAATACCCGCGCTTTTCAGGGAATCATACCCGGCCTCGACCTGTCTTCACAGCGGGAAGATGATCTTTTCGACATAGTGACCATAGCGGTCAATCCGACCAATGGAAAGGTGTATGCCGGTTCTTTCTATGAGGGTTTGTTGGAGTGGGACAGGGAGACATTTACACTGTACAACGATCAGAATTCGTACTTACAAAATGCTGCCGGGGATCTCAATCGCACCCGCGTCAGTAGTCTGGCTTTCGACAAAGAAGGCAATCTGTGGATTGGCAATGAGACAGCCAAAGAGGGTGAGCCGCTGCACCGAATGACGCCAGACGGGCAGTGGAAGAGTTTTTCAGCTACCTGCGGACTCAACCGGCCTTTTCAGCTGGCCATTGATCCGCTGACAGGCTATAAGTGGTGGGTCGAGGGGGGCTCACAGGCAGGGCTGCTGGTATTTAGTGAAGGTAAGATCGAAGACGTCAATGACGACCGCTGCCGGTCAATTACACAGAGCAACAGCAACCTGCCAACCAATGATGTTCGCTGCGTGGCCATTGATCTCAATGGAGATGTATGGGTAGGGACAGCACAGGGAATCATCATCTTTGAATGTGGGGCTTCAGCGCTCGAAAGCAGTTGCAGCGGTACGCTCCGGATTGTTGAGCGAAATGACTTTGCAGAATATCTCTTCAAAACGCAGACAGTTCTGAGCATCGCCGTGGATGGGGCCAACAGAAAATGGGTGGGCACCACCAATGGATTGTACCTCATGTCTGCCGACGGGCGCGAAGAAATTGCCTTTTTCTCTGACCGCAACTCGCCCCTGCCCGACAACCTGATACGCGATATCGCCGTCAATCCGCGTTCGGGCGAAGTATTTGTTGCTACCGATAAGGGGATCGTGTCTTATCAGGGCGATGCTGTGGCAGGCAGCAAGGTAAATACCAAAGATATAACCGTATACCCGAATCCGGTACGCCCTGAATATGATGGCCCCATTGCTATCCGTGGGTTAGCGAGGGATGCCAGTATCAAAATCACCGATGTTACTGGTCGCCTGGTCTATGAAACCCGCGCGCTGGGGGGACAGGCAATATGGGACGGCCGCGATTACAATGGCCGACGGGTACAGACAGGTGTCTATCTCGTATTTAGTACGACCAATGCGCGGTATGCAGGCTTTACAGCGGAGCCCGATGCCGCCGTCACGCGAATACTGTTTATCAATGGGGACTAAGCGGTTTATTACACTACTGCCGGTGGCAGTACTTATGCTGGCTGGCTGGGGACTCTTTAGCTGCCAGCAGCCTGTCGATGAGGCGGGGGCTTTACTTGCCAGGCTCGACCCTCAGGTTGAGGAGGCCAGTGATGTGAGCATTTTGTACAGTGATTCGGCCCGGGTGAAAGTAAAGATAACCGGCAAGACCATGCGCAACTACCTGGAGGTAACCAATCCGCGACAGGAATTCTCGGAGGGCGTGCTGGTCGAGTTTTTTGATGCCAACCAACAGGTGAGCAGCCGGCTTTCTGCCCGTTTTGCTATGCGGTCGGACCGGGCAGGAGAGGTAGTGGCGCGCGACAGTGTCGTGTGGACGAGTGTGCAAAAGCAGCGGCTGGAGACTGATGAACTCATCTGGGATGAAAAACGCAAAGAGGTCTACACCAAAAAATTTGCCGTCATTACTACACCACGGGAGATTATCTACGGGCACGGATTTACGGCCAACCAGGATTTTTCGGATGCCCGTATCCTGCAGGTAGAGGGGATTATCGCTATTGAGGAGGGAAAAGACAGTCTTCGCTAGCACAGCGCACAAATTTTGAGAGCCTGTATTAATTGCTTACCTTTGTATAGTTAATATTGATAGAAAAACATGCTTACCTTAGGTATCATACTGACGCTGGCACTGTCTGCCCTGTTTTCAGGCTCGGAAATAGCCTTTGTATCAGCCAATAAACTCAAAGTTGAATTAAAGAAAAAGCGTGGCGGTACCCGGGGGCAGATATTCACAGAGTTTTTCAATCATCCATCGCGTTTCCTGAGCACCATGCTGGTGGGCAACAACATCGTGTTGGTGGTGTTCACCTTTCTAGTATCGGGTCCCATCGACTATTTACTGGCACATTATCTGGGCCTTGATTCCTCTCAGGAAGGGCTGGTGCTGCTCGCCAGTACCCTGATAATCACCATAATGCTGCTCATTTTCGGCGAGTTTGTTCCTAAAGCTATCTTCCGAGCCTATGCTGAAGAGGCGCTGTACCTATTGGCCATACCCCTCAGAGCGCTGCAGTTACTACTGTTGCCGCCTACCTGGCTGCTCACCCTGGCATCAAAGGGAGTCATCAGGCTACTTTTCAACCAAGAGGTTAAGCAGGAAAGCCAGGTTTTCACGCGCATGGATCTCGAGCATTTTGTCAACGCCACCCAGTCAGAGCAGGCAGAAGAAATTGATAAAGAAATGTTTGGCAAAGCGCTCAATCTGCGGGACGTGCGGGTGCGCGAGTGTATGATTCCCCGCACGGAAGTAGAGACGATTGATGTGGCGGCCAGTGTTGAGGAACTGGAACGACGGATAGCCGAGACAAAATTGTCGCGTATTCTGGTGGTGGACGGGGATATCAATCAAACGCTGGGGTATGTACACCACCAACAGCTGTTTCAGCGCCCACAGTCTGTCAGTGAGCTCATACTCGACATTTCTTTTGTGCCTGAGGTGATGCGGGTGAGCGATCTGATGCAGAAATTCATCAAGGATCGCAGCAACATTGCCTGTGTCGTGGATGAATTTGGCAGTATCTCGGGTCTTATAACACTGGAGGACATTCTGGAAGAAATATTCGGTGAAATTGAAGACGAGTACGATGAAGAAGAGTATGTAGAAGAACAGATAGACCCGCATACCTACCGATTTTCTGCCCGACTGGAAATCAGCTATTTGAATGACGAATACGGGCTGGATTTTCCGGAGGGCGAATACCACACACTTTCGGGTTATCTGGTGACTACCACCGGCCATATACCTGCTCAGGGGGAGACCATAGAGATGGACGGTTATCGCTTTCACCTGGAGGCGGTACATGCTACCCGCATTGATCGGGTGCGGGTTGAGCGGCTGCCGGCCATGGAGGAGTAGCACTTACCTGTTTAGCCTGGCAGTGCTGAAAATCGAGAGAGCCAATCTGATTTTCGATGGAATGTAAACAGAATCGCTTATCTTGTAGCGACTGAATATCATTGCTCAACTGTCAATCATCAGCCGCATGACCTTCCTGTGCATTTCATTTTATTTCAAGGGAGTTGATTTTCTCAAAGCCTGCAAAGCAGGGGGGAACACAGTCTTTTTGATAACCAAGACATCGCTGCGCGACGAAGCTTGGCCCAGAGAGTCGGTTGATGACTTTTTTTACCTCGATACGGACGAAAACTCGCCGGAAAATCTCAGCAATCTGGCCAAAGGCGTAGCTTGGTTACAGCGGCGGCAGCGCATAGACCGCATTGTAGCGCTGGATGATTTTGATGTGGAAAAAGCGGCTTTTCTGCGGGAAGAATTTCGCATTCCGGGTATGGGACAGACGACGGCTCGCTACTTTCGTGATAAACTGGCGATGCGTATACAGGCAGCGGATGCGGGTATTCCTGTGCCGGCATTTTCTCCTCTGTTCAATGATGCGGACATCGATGATTTCTGTTGGCGCGTGGCACCTCCCTGGGTAGTCAAACCAAGGGCAGAGGCTAGTGCAGCAGGGATCAAAAAAGTGCATACCTCAGAAGAACTTTGGAAGGTGCTCGAAGGGTTGGGCGAGGATCGTCATCGCTATCTGGTGGAGCAGTTTAAGCCAGGCGACGTATACCATGCTGATGCACTCAGCGTCGACGGAAAGCTAACCTTTTGCAGGGCCTCTAAATACTTGGCAACGCCTATGGAGGTGGCGCATGGCGGTGGAATCTTCAGGTCCTGCACCCTGCCTTTCGGAGAGGAGGAGGATAAGGCCATACAGCGACTCAATGCCAAAGTCATGAAAGCTTTTGGCATGAAGTTCAGCGCCTCACACACGGAGTATATTCGCTGCCACGAAGATGGTAAGTGGTATTTTTTGGAGACATCCTCGCGGGTGGGCGGAGCGCACCTTGCAGAGATGGTAGAAACCTCCTCGGGCATCAATTTGTGGGCCGAGTGGGCGAGGCTCGAGTCGGCCATGGCAAGGGGGGAGGTATATCAGACGCCTGAGCCTCGCTATGATCATGCAGGTATACTCGTATCCCTGAGCAGGTATGAGCACCCGGACCAGACACGTTTTGGGGATGAAGAGATCGTCTGGAAAATCAACAAACCCTTTCATGTGGGGTTGATTGTCCGTTCAGCAGACCGTGGCCGTGTGCTGACTTTGCTGGATGCATATGCGGATGAGGTTAAGCGCGATTTTCATGCCAGCGCTCCCCCTAAGGATAAGCCTACGCACTGATTGATTATAGGCAGAGCGATACAGATGACGCTGTTATAAAAGGCAAGAAGGTCGATCAATCATTCTGATTACAAGAATAACAGGGGTTTACGTTATGATGTTGCTGGATATCTACGACACCACCTTGCCACTGACCAGTCCTATTCTGAAGTTTCTTGTTATCCTGCTGATTATATTGTTTGCACCACTGCTACTCAATAAGCTCAGGATACCGCACTTGCTGGGATTGATCATAGCCGGGGCTATCATTGGTCCGCACAGCATCAACCTGCTGGAGCGGGACAGTAGCATCATTTTGTCGGGTACTGCGGGTTTGTTATATATTATGTTTTTGGCAGGCCTGGAGATTGATCTCAACGAATTTAGGAAAAACAGTAGTAAAAGTTTAGTTTTTGGCTTGTACACCTTTACCATTCCCATGGGCATTGGCTTGTGGGCAGCGCTCTACCTATTGCATTTTTCCATACTTTCTTCTGTACTGCTGGCGAGTATGTTTGCCTCCCATACGCTGATTGCGTATCCTTTAATCAGTAAGCTGGGGGTTGCCAAAAACCGGGCGGTACAAATAGCTGTCGGGGGCACTATGATTACGGACACCTTGGCACTGCTGGTGCTGGCTGTGATCGTCAAGATGACGGCAGGTGAGGTCAATGCCGAATTCTGGACGCGCCTGGCAGCCTCGGTATTGTTGTTCGGAGCAGCTGTCCTGTTGGGATTTCCCGTCATAGGCCGTTGGTTTTTTAAGCGTTATGACGACAGCGTATCGCAGTATATCTTTGTGTTGTCGATGGTGTTTCTGGGAGCAGTCATGGCAGAACTAGCAGGTGTAGAGGCAATTATAGGTGCTTTTCTGGCGGGTTTATCTCTCAATCGGCTAATTCCGCAGACTTCAGCCCTGATGAATCGCATTGAGTTTGTCGGCAATGCCATCTTCATCCCCTTCTTCCTGATCGGTGTGGGTATGCTGGTCGATTTTGAGTCCTTTGTCAAGGATAAAGAAACCATCCTCGTCGCCGTTGTGATGACGGTAGTGGCTACGTTCAGCAAATTTGCGGCTGCCTGGCTGGCGCAGAAGACCTATCGGATGAGTGCCGACGAACGCCGACTCATTTTTGGCCTGAGCAATGCGCAGGCAGCAGCGACCCTGGCAGCCGTATTGGTAGGGTACAATATTGTTATTGGTGCCGATGCCAATGGTGAACCCATCAGGTTGTTGAATGAGAGTGTGTTGAACGGTACCATTCTCATGATACTCGTGACCTGTACCATCGCTACTTTTGTCGCGCAGCGAGGCGCAAAAAATATAGCTTTACTCGAATCGTCGCAAAGCGAAGAGCCCGACTGGGATTTCCGGGAGCGCATCCTCATCCCGGTCAGCAATGCCGATACGACAGAAGAACTGGTCAACCTCAGTGTGACCATCAAATCTCCCCGGCAGTTGACGGAATTGTATGCGCTTAGCGTCGTCAACAATACGGTAGACGATGCAGCCGCCTACCTGCAGGCACAAAAAATCCTTGATAAGGCTTCAAGAGCTGCGGCAGCTACGGACAATACCATTCGGGAATTGCTCCGCTATGATCTCAACCTGGTGAACGGGATTTCCAGTGTTGTCAAGGAGCAAAAAATCACGGATATCATCCTGGGCCTGCACCATCAGAAGGGTCTCACCGATTCATTTCTCGGGCACCTCACCGAAGGTATTCTTACCCGGTGCAACACGACAACCCTTATCTACAAGGCAGCACAGCCATTGTCTACGGTAAAAAGGCACCTCATCCTGGTGCCTGAGTACGCAGAGCGGGAGATAGGATTTCCGTTTTGGCTGGTGAAGATTTGGAACATTGCCCGCAACACGGGCGCAAAATTGGTTTTCTACGCCAGCCCCGATACCCTGGCCTGCCTGAAAAACATTCATGCCAAACACGCGGTGTCTTCCTCATTTATCCCCTTGCAGGAAGGGCAAGGCCTTGCCATAGTTGAGGCACAAGTACAGACAGATGACAACCTCATCATGGTCATGAGCCGGGAGGACAGCCTCTCCTATCAGGAAGAAATGGCGCAGGTGCCAGCCTACCTCAACGGTGTTTTTAAAGCCCACAGTTTTATACTCATCTACCCTATGCAGGCTGGTGTGAGCGATCTTGCCTACATCAACCTCAAGAACCCTTCCATTCACGAGCCCATCGAGCGACTGGATGAGATCGGTCGTACCATTGCACGTCTGTTTAAGCGCAGGTAGCAGGCCTGCCGCTCTCCTTGAGAAAGACAGGGGCCAAGTCTGTTATTTGCGTGTTTTTTACGGCGATTGCGGGCTGATTGCAGGCCGAACAACATCAATCCAATTTTGGGGGGATATAGATTGTGGCTGCTTTGCTGATATTTTATTATTACAGAGAACAACATTTTAGAAAGCGAAAAAATGCTAATTTGTCATTTAAATAACTATTTAATTAGTTGTTTATCAATTTATTGTGTGTTTATGCTGCTTCTATTAGGGGCCTGTTAATTAAAGATGTACAAGAAAAATTTACCTTTATCCAACCACAGTATAGAAAATCGTCCGTACTTTTGTATCGCAATCAAAGCAAATTACTATTGCTAGTGTACGTTTGTGCATGGATGCCCAAGAACATTTGCGACTTATAGGGGTTATATTAATCGGGTCAATCTTGTAGCAAAGACCTTACAAAGATAAAATTGGGTGAGTGTTTGTTTATTTAAAAGGTGTCCCCTAAGGTAACTTGGGGGACACTCCTTTTTTCAGGAAATAGCATCCCCTTTCCGGGAAGTATTTGCCTAAAAAAACCTTTGGGCGGCAACAGCCGCCCAAAGGTTTTTTTAAAACCAGCCCGCCCCCAAATTTCTAAAAGGCCAAGGAATGGAAGCCAGCATGACCAGCAGTCCTGCCAGGTAGAGGTAAGCGATGCGTCGGTGTCCCGCCGGCGCAGGAAGCATACGCTTGCCCGTGCTGTAAGCAAAAGTGATGACGCCAATGGCCACCAGCATGCCCGTGAGGTGCTCGACGGTATAGAAGCGCAGTACGCTGTCTTTCATTGTACTAGCCATAAAAGCTACCTTGGGGCTCATAAAATACAAGGCAAAGCCGATGAGCAGCTGCACATGGCTGATAATAAGTCCGAAGAGTGCCGCCTTGCTCAAAGGAGCCTCCTTGCTTTCGATTTTGCGGAAACTGTCGACAATAGCGGCGATTAGTAGCAGCAGTACGACCCAGCGGAGTCCAGAGTGTGCGTGTTTAAGTATATTGTACAATACCATATGGAAATGATTTTACGAAATGACTAGATAGATACGCATGTTGTTGATTTTTGAAAAATCAACAACATGTGTGAGGCATGAAACACTCTTTGGCGGCCCAGCCGCCAAAGAGTGTTTCATGGATGCTATCTTTTTACAAAAATACAAACAACTGCCGGCATTCATTCGTTAGAGTGAAAAAACTACCATGGCACAACAAAACATACTGGTCGTCGGCGGAAGTACAGGCATTGGCCTTGCAACCGTCAGAGAACTACTGCGGCAGGGCGCACGTGTAACTGTCTGGTCCCGGCATGCAGGCGAACTAGCTGGTGTGCAGGAGGTAGCGCATTGGGCAGTCGATGTGCTGACCGATGAGTTGCCTGCGCCGCCGCCCGTATTAGACGGGCTGATCTACTGCCCTGGCAGCATCAACCTCAAGCCTTTCAAAAGTCTCAAGCCTGCGCAGTTTCAGGCAGATTTTGACCTCAACGTGCTGGGAGCGGTGCGCTGCCTGCAGGCAGTTGAGGGGGCGCTCAAAAAATCCCCGCACCCAGCCGTGGTACTCTTCAGTACCGTAGCGGTACAGCGAGGTATGGCGTTCCACGCCAGTATCGCCGCTGCTAAGGGTGCCGTCGAAGGGCTCACCCGCAGCCTCGCAGCCGAGTGGGCGCCACTCGTGCGCGTCAACGCCATTGCGCCCAGCCTTACAGCCACGCCCTTGGCAGAGCGTCTTCTTTCTTCGGAAGATAAGCAGAAAGCTGCTGCCGACAGGCATCCGCTCAAGCGCTATGGCAGTGCCGAAGAAATTGCAGCTATGGCTGCCTTTTTGCTCAGTCCGGCCGCTGCTTTCATGACCGGGCAAGTTATCGGTATGGATGGTGGACTGAGTGCCGTCTGATTTTTTCCGACAAACAAATAAGGAGATGCAGTCTTTCTGGAATGAGCGCTACGCTGAAGAGGCCTACGCCTATGGCAAAGCGCCCAACGAATTTTTTGCCCGGCAGCTGGGCCAGGCACCAGCGGGTGCTCGTCTGCTGCTACCCTGCGAAGGAGAAGGCCGCAATGCCGTCTTTGCCGCACGACAAGGCTGGCAGGTGACAGCCTTTGACTACAGCTCCTCAGGCCTCGACAAGTGCCGTCGACTGGCGGCCGAGTACGGCGTGACGGTTGACTACACCATTGCCGATGCGGCTGATTATGTCTATGGCGAGGACATCTATGACGCTGTCGCACTCATTTTCGTGCACCTGCCGTCACCACTGCGCACCTATGTGCATCGGCAACTGGTCGCTGCGCTCAAGCCGGGCGGCCGCCTCATACTCGAAGCTTTCAATCCGTTGCAGATCAACAATACTTCAGGTGGCCCCCGCACGTTGGACTTGCTCTACACGCCGGAGCTGCTGGCGGCCGATTTTGACGGCCTGGAGGTGCAACTGCTGGAAACTGCCACCACAGAATTGGCCGAAGGGCCCTACCATATCGGCCGTGCCGATGTGGTGAGGTTGCTGGCACAAAAACCGCTGCGCTAAGGTATGGCTGCGGTCGCAAGCCGCCGCCGGCTGGTTGTTTTTATAAAAAACCCTGTCTACGGGCGGGTCAAGACCCGCCTCGCAGCCAGTCTGGGCAACGAGCAGGCGCTGGCGATTTACCAACAATTGCTGGCGCATACCCGCGCACAGGCGCTGGCCTGCGCGGCGGAGCGCCTGCTCTTTTACAGTGATACCATTGACGAACAGGACGAGTGGCCGTCTGCTTTTTTTACCAAACACCAGCAGCAGGGCGCTGACCTCGGCGCCCGCATGGCGCATGCCCTTGGCCAGGCACTGGCCGGGGCGCAGCAGGCAGTGCTCATCGGCAGCGATATCCCCGGCCTGTCGGCGGGTATTCTGGCGCAGGCTTTTGCCGCGCTTGATACGCACGACTTCGTACTGGGTCCCGCCGCCGACGGGGGCTACTACCTGATCGGCATGCGCCAGCTGCAGCCTTCGGTTTTCGAAGACATCGAATGGAGCACCGCCACAGTTTTTGCCGAAACAAGCCGCCGGATTGCAGCCCTGCCCGCCAGCTGCTACCTGCTGCCTACCTTGTCAGATATCGATACAGTCGACGACTGGCAGGCTTGGCAGGCCCAACTCAGCGCAACTGAGCGCGGTCAATCTCCTCCAGGGTATCTGGATTAATCACCCGCAACAGCACCTCTTTGCCGCTTACATCAAACAAGCAGAGGGCATTCTGCACGGTAAAACCTTCAACAGCTGCCGACCAGGGTGCCTGTTGCTGGGCGTAAAAAGGAGCGCCGGCGGCGCCGTTGATAATCTGCCAGAAGGGTTGCCGCAGCGGCTGTCGCGGTTTATCCCAGTTGTCGGGATAGCGCGGGGTGGCGTCGTCGATGCGCATGCGATTATAGTTATGCTCATCTCCCGCCATAACCGCCACCACTTTGGTTGACTGGTTGGCGAGGATATCCAAAAATTGGTCGCGCCGCTCAATAATACCTTTCTCTACGGGTTTGCCAGCCACATGGGGCCGGGGCTCATTGTTACCGTCATACCACATACAATCACCTCGATGCCCACCATTGGGAAAAGGTGGTGTGTGCAAGGTGACAAACACGTGGTCGATGGCTGCATCCTCCTCCAGCTGGCGAATGACTGCTGCCAGCCACTGCAATTGATTGTCCATCAAGTATCCGTGCAGATTGCCGCCGATGAAAGGCGCCCGCCGCAGGCCGGGTGCAAACCAATAGTTGGAGTTGAGTACCACCATGGCGGTATTGCCATAGGTATAGTAATAGACGTTTTCTTTGTAGGAAGGAAAATCACCGGGCTTCGCAGGCTGTGGGTCATAGACAGCGCCGTCTTCACTTTCGGGCCCATTGAGCGGATTGATAAAGCGCTCCGCGAAAAGGGCTTCGCCGGAGTGGCTGTGCCAGGGGAAGCCGTCGACCGCCACACGCCCCTCGCCATTGGCCCAGCCCAGCGACTCGTGGTTGCCCATACCCACGTTGAAAGGAATGTAGTGCCAGTAGGGCTCTACGGCATGGATCCAGTTGACAAGCTGCAACCGCATCTCGTCGGGCTGGCTGACGTAGCCGTCGACTAAGTCGCCGGTAAACTGCACAAAAGCCGCACCCTCGCGCAGGCTCAGCGCAGCTATGCGACTCATAATCTGGCTGTTGGTGCCGCCCAGACTGCGTTCGCCCCCGCCGTAACCAGAGCGGGAGTCACTGGCGTAGGCAAAAGTAAAGGGTATTTGCTCGCCTGCAGCCGGCGCGGTGCGAAAATGGTAGGCGACATGGGTGCGGCCACAGCTCAGCTGATAGTCATAGCGGCGGTTGGGGAGCAGGCCCGTAACGGCAATCTCGTGGCGGGTAGCAGGCTGGCTGCTGCCAAAAGTGCGACCGTCTGCTGCGAGCGTCAGCAGGCCGGGCGTGGGTACGGAGGTCTCATACCAAATGACCACACTCGTTGCTGTCTGCAGGGAGATGAAAGGCCCGCGCAGCAAAGTAGGCAGCGGACTGAACACCCCTTCGGACAACTCAAACGCCTGTTTGCCTTCATACACAATACTGCCCTGGCTGTCCGTAAGCCGGTAGCCGATGACTCCATAGCCAAGCTGCTGCCAGCCCGTATGGTCATAGCCTTCCCGCAGGTCGTTGCGGATGTTGAGCAGTGCATATCCCTCCGCATCGATCGTCGCCACAAATCGCAGCACGGCAGCGGGATGGCTGTGCTGGCCGTAGGGGATGAGCCCGTAGGTAATGCGGCCATTGCGCAGGCGGGGGTTGGAAAAATGCATCCGCAGCCCGTCGGCCGCAGCCGTGAGCTGTGGCGTAACGGTGCTGAGACTGTAGCGCGCTTCGCGCCGCAGCAGCCGCTGGCTGCTGCCGTCTGGCAGGTTCACGAGCAGGCTGCTGTCGGTCGTATATTGCAGGCGGTCGTATACCAGCGGGATAGATTGGGCAGTGGTACGCAGGATGCTTAGTATTGCCAACATCACAGGCAGCAATACAATTGGTCGGCTATACGTCATTTCGATTTTGCTTTACTGAAAACTATGCGCTAAAATAGGCAAATCTTTGCGAGTGAATGCCTGTTACTGCGGCTTTGAAAGCAAGATAGAACCAACGGTCCTGTATTGTTGACTTGGATTGCATAAAAGGGGACGGGATAAATGTTTTAGTACGTATTAATATTTTTTGTAGCTTAGCGCTTCCTGCGCAATGTGTTGACAGGTGCCATAACGATTCCCCCCCTTTTTGGCTGCGCAGACACAGAACATGTGTGATTATCGTATGTATTGATTCACTCGTCAAACTACTCCCCCATGGTATGTATACGAGTCAGGTATCTGATTGTGTTTTTTTTTGTGTTATGCAGTGGTAGCGTATTGGCTCAGACAGACGAAAGTAGACTGCTAAATGATGTAGAAGCTGCTGATACAGATACGCTTAAGGCAAAACTGTACATCCGGTTGATAGAACTCTCTGCCAATAACTATCTTAAGGCAGGAGAATATGCGCTTAAGGCCGTTGAACATGCAGAAAAAACCCGGAATGCTCGGGTAAAGTACCTGTCCTATGCCTACGCCGGAGAGGTTTTCCTGAATACGGGTAATACGAATATTGCCGTTGATTTTTTTACGCGCCACGTAGAGCTGGCGAGGGCACGACGGGATTCCGTAGACCTGGCCATTGGCTATTTCAACCTCGGTAGTACCTGGCTGGCGATGGAAGAGTACGAGAAAGCGGAGAAGATGATGAGTAAGATGGAATCCATCGCACTCGATTTTACCAGCCGGCCCAAAGAGCCATTGGATAAATCCAACCTGATGACCGTGTATGTCAACATGATTATAGTGAAAGCCGGTCAGCAGGACTGGCAGGGTGGAAAGGCTTATTTTGAAAAAGGGATGGCGCTGGCGACAGAGATAGCGGAAAATGACTTATGGGTAGGTATGTTGTGTATTAATTACGCAGATATGTTGTTGCAGCAGGGAAATCTAGATGAGGCACTGCAGCAGTATTCGCAGGCTCGGGAAAAGTTTATCGTTAGCGATAATAGCCCCCGTGAGGCATTGGCACTTAAGGGCGTGGGGGATGTTTGTATGAAAAAGAACCAGCCGTTGCAGGCGCAACAACTTTACAGACAGGCCATGGAATTGGGGATTAAAACGCAGAATGACTGGCTGGTGTACGATATTGCGAAATCCCTCTACCAGCTGTTCAAAACGACGGCTCAGGCAGATTCAAGCCTGAAATACCTGAACATGGTAGAAGAATACGATGAAAAAACGCAGGCCGACAAAGCCAAAGAAATGCTAATCACCCAAGAACTTTCCTGGCAGTTTGCCGAAATGCAACGCCAGCGCGAGTCCGCTTACAGCAGGAATATACGTTGGATATTGGGTGGTCTGGGCGTGCTGGCGCTGCTTACCATAGGCATCATGTATGTGGCAGGCCGCAAACACCGCAAGCTCCAGCAGGCCAATCTAGAAAAATACCAACTCGCGCTCAACGCCCGGCAGTTGGAGCTTGACAAAGAGCTGTTGCAGGCACAGGTAGAGCTGAAAGACAAGCAGCTGGCAACGGAGGTGCTGCACCGCGTGCAGAACCATGAGCTGGTCAAAGAGGTAGTACAAAAGCTGATTGCTGTACATGCCCGGTCAACGAAAGAGACCAGAGAAACGCTGGGCTCGGTACTCAAAGGGCTGGAAAAATCGCTGGAAGATAAAGCCTGGCAGGATTTTGAACTGCGCTTCCAGCAGGTGCATCCTATGTTTTATGAAAAACTTCAGCGCGATTTTCCGGACTTAAGTCTCAACGAACGCCGCCTCTGCGCTTTTCTGAAACTTAATATGACTACCAAAGAAATATCAGCCATCACTGGCCAGAGCCTAAACTCTATACAGGTAGCCCGCTGGCGCATGCGCAAAAAACTGAACCTACAGGACGCAGAGGAAGCTCTGACTGATTTTTTTTCAAAATATTGAGTTAATGTGTTGAAAATTAAATTTTTGTAGTATCCTGTAATGAGTATGTAATCAAGGTTTTTTTGTGTGTACGAAGGATGTAAGCGCCCTGCTTACGGTTCCTTATTTCATCCTTATTAGATTTGTCGAGCTCAAAAACTGGCATCCCGACTGCGGATACCGGGCCAACATATCTGTCACAGGATGTATTAAAACAATGACGTATTCTCCTCGACAAACTTTACTGCCCGCTTATCCCTGCCTCGGGGGTCTCAGGAGTTGTGCTACGCTTCCCCCAAAGTGGATCATTTCTTTTTGTATGTAATTATTTGCACTGCGACCCAGGTTGTAGTGCAAGGACCGTTTCAGTAAATCAATTGTAAGTTTAAAAGTATTTTCTCATGATCAAAAACCAACGACCTTCACCCAAAGGGAGGCAGGATACCGGTAAGCGCAGCCTGTTGGCTGCATCTGGACGGATACTGTCTGCTGTGGTACTTGTAGCGGTGCTGGGGGTGAGTATGCTGGCCGGCACTACCCGCTGGGGAAGCCTGCTGCCGGAAGCTTCTCAGACCAAAGCCAGTCATCGGGCTGTTCAAAATGAACAGGTTCGGGGTGATGCTGGCAGGTCGGCCAGTGCTGCGTCCAAACCCGCATCGTCTCTCACAGATCCTGCGGTGGTGAACCAACAATTGTCCCAATCCGGCTTCACCGAAAACAAGGGGCAGATTATAGATCAGCATGGACAACCCAACATGGCGGTAAAGTACTTACTGCACCAGCCGGGGCTGAACGTCCAGCTGCGAAGCAACGGGTTTAGCTACGATACCTACATCAAAGAGAAAGCGGTGCTTTCGGATGAGGAAAAAAACCGGCTGGACAAGCGGCGTCGTAGCAAGCAGATTGAGGCAGACTCTACAAGGGAGTACTATACTACCCGTTATCACCGGGTAGACATCAATCTGGTGGGCGCCAACTCCGATGTGGTCATAGAGGCCAGTCAGCCAGCTGAAATGGAAGAGAATCACATCAAAGGGGGTAATTCCATCACAGGGGTAAGACACTACGGGAAAGTGGTGTACAAGAACATTTACGACCATATTGACCTGGAGTTTGTTTCTTCTCCTGCAGAGGGGAAGCCCATTGAGTACAACTTTATTGTCCACCCGGGCGGTGATCCTGCCGATATTCAACTGCAGTACGAGGGGCCTCAAAACCTGAGTCTGGCAGAGGGTAAAATCAGGATGGAATTATTTCATGGCACCCTGGAGGAAAATATTCCTGCCTCCTGGGTAGAAACGCAGCAAAACTCGCTTGGGGTCACTTACCGGCAACTGAGCAGCAATGTTATCGGTTTTGAAGTGCCGGCCTATGACCGCAGCAAAACGCTGACCATAGACCCTACGCCCAGAATGGTACTGGGTACCTTTTTGTACACACAATACAATGAGGTATATACCGACTATGGCTTTGACGTCGATGCAGCCGGGAATATATACCTGGGGTTGATGGCATCCGACTATTCCGAATACGGCGGGATTGCTCCCAGCAACCTCGCCACGGCTGGTGCCTATGATGTCACGCTGGATAATTCGGCTCGTGATTCGGATGTTTTCCTTGTAAAAATGAATGCCAAGGGGCAAATACTGGCAGCTACCTATTGGGGCGATAATGCAATTGATGAGTATTATGCTCAGGTGGTCGTAACCAGTGAAGGCGTATACGTCATGGCTGTCTGGGCAGACTATTGGTACGATATGATTGTCGGAAAATTCGATTTTAACCTTACCAGCCTGGCCTGGTCTAAAAAAGTAGGTGGTCGATTCGATGAAGAAGATTTTTATATAGCAGCTGATCCGGCCGGGAATGTGGTCATCGCCGGGGTCACTGTTTCGGATGATTATCCCATCACGACCGGTGCTTTGGGGGGCGGCAATCATGTGGCCACCAAGCTGAACAAGTCAGACGGCTCAATCATCTGGAGCCGGGTCTTGGGTACGGATGATGGTGGCGAAGCGCTGGATATTGAAATCGACGATGCGGGGGATATCTACGTTGTGGGCTATCTCGATTGTGATACAAGAGGCGATTACTCGTCTATCAGCGACATATCAACCGCAGGTGCTTACAAGCGGCTGGCGGACCTGGCTCCCAATGCAGATGATGTTGGCTACCTCGTCAAGCACTCCGGAGCCGACGGATCGAAGATATGGGGCACCCTCATTGGAGGCGTAGGGGATAAAGATGACATGGAACTGGAGCTGGACAGCAAGGGTAACCCTTGGGTGTTCTTCCAGCAAGAATCTGCAGATGAGCCAACGACCTTAGGCGCTCAGGTGGAAAGTCTTGACCCTGATGCGGTGTCTGACATTCTCGATGGTAATGGAGAAGCCAATTACATCCAGCGGTTTTCTCCGACTGGCGCTTTGTTGTATTCTTCATTCTATATGCCCTCAAGTCTGGATTACGCTATATATTCGGATATTTCCTTCTCTATAGATAAGTCGAATGATAACATTCACATCATGGTATCGGACAACGACGAAGAGTTTTATCCGGAATGGATGAGCGACTGCGGTCTGTACAATGATCCAGGTGAATTTGACTTCGGGCGTGCTACGCTGTATCTGGCCAAGTTTGACAGTACTTTCAACAGAATTTATGGATCTCTGTTGGGTATGTCAAGCGAGGGTGGTAGAGTACTGGCTGTCAACGACAAGGCGTACTGCAATTTCTATGCAGCCAGAGGTATGCCACTTTCACCGGGTGCCGGCACCAACTTAGCTGAAGGTTACGGCAACTGGTTCGGTATATTTGAGGAGAGTTTTATTCCTGAGGATTTGCAGATTTCGCCCAATACAATCACTAGCTCGCAGGAAGTTTGCGGGGGTGGTCTGACGCAATCCATCATCGGTTCCAAGGTAGGCATTCTTGGTCCGGAGGATTACTTCAACACCATTTTATTTCAGTGGCAGCGTTCGCTGGACAGCCTCAACTGGGAAAATATTGAGGGGGCAGTTGACCGCAATTATTCACCTGAACCGGTGGGTGCAGGGCCGGTCTACTTCCGGCGCATTGTATTCATGCCTGGCCCTGAGTTTTTGGGCGGCAGTTGTGATCCGGTGGGTATTGACACGTCCAACGTGCATACTATGGTTGTCCGCACGGAAGGTGGCAGCATATTGCTTGCACCAACGGCCGAAATTGCCGGCGGATCCAAAGGATTCACTTGTGTTGGCAGCGATGTCACTCTGTTGGGGTCTGCCAGTGGAGGGTCTGGCACCAGCTACACGTATCAGTGGCAGGCCGGGCAGACGGTAGTTAGTACGTCTAGTACCGTTACTGATTCACCCACGGCATCCACGATTTACACACTGCGGGTCACTGACGACAAAGGCTGTTTTGCGCTCGATCAGATCGCTATCAATATCGTGCCCAACAATGCAGGTGCCAACCGTTCTTTCTGTGAGGGTACCGCGGGCATTCAGGTAGGGTCAACACCGGTACAGGGCACTTCATTGGTGAGCTACGAATGGTCTCCGGCAGAGGGACTGTCCTGCACCAATTGCCCGCAGCCAATTGCCAGCCCGACGGCTACCACCGATTATACACAGACGATTACGGTGACCAAACCGGACGGCAGTACTTGTACGCAGTCTGATGATGTGACCGTAACTTTCGTTGCTAAGCCGGGTGAGGAAATCGCTGGTGATGACGCGACAATTTGTCTGGAACCAACCAACACGGCACAGTTAGGGAAAACAGCCACTACCGGGTATACCTACTCTTGGTCACCGACTGCCTTCCTGTCAAGTGCAACCGTTGCCAATCCAACCTTTACGGTTCCGGCTGTTACCAACGGCATCACGCCAATAATCAACTACACGGTGACCGCCAGACGCTCAGGCTGTTCGTTTGTTGATTACGTGCGCGTGAAAAATGTTGACGCCCGCATCAGGGTCTCATCCAGCTGCGGCAGCGTATGGGTTATCGGCGAGCGGCTCAACCCGGCGGGTACCACCTACGAGTGGGAGAAGGTTTCAGGTGATGGCAACCTCGAAATTCTGGAATCACGATTGGGCAATGCCGATATTTATGCCAGGGTAACGGGTGGGAGCTCTGTCACGATTCGCCGGAAAGCGACGCTGGACGGTGTTACCTGTACCTCTAATAACATCACGCTAGGAACCTGTAGTGGCGGCTCAGGTGGCTCGGCAGTTTGCTCCATCATTCGCGTTGATGTGCTCGATGCCCCCGGCTGTCCTGCCCTCTATGAAGGCGGCTATCGCCTGGCGGCTATCGGGGTGAATCCATCCCAGTACAACTTCCAGTGGAGTCCTGCCGGAGTGTTTGACAACCCTACAGCGGCCAATCCGCGGGTGGTGAGCACTGCCAGCAGTGTGAACATCACGGTTACGGCTACCAGCAAATTTGATGCAGCGGACGTGTGTACATACAATTTGATTGTCAACAATCCTGCACTGTCCTTGCCGATGTTTTCTGCACCCGATCAGACGGTCTGCCCGGGTACCGATACAGTCTTCATTGGTCTGCCCAATAATACGGAATACAGTTATCTGTGGAACAACACCACTGCTATGCAGGCGGGTGGCCAGTTCTCCTCCAACCCAATGCTCGTAAGACCCGCCAATAGCCAGAATTATCAGGTGCTGGTCACAAACGTTGCCACTGGCTGTTATATCCGGGACACCCTGCGGGTCAATGTCATTGACGTAAGGGCAAATGCAGGGGTGGATAAGACCGCCTGTGCAGGCGCTATTGTGAAAATTGGTACACCTGTAGATACGACCCGCAACTGGTCATATCTGTGGACGCCGGCGGCGCTTTGGGCCAACGAGACCAATGCCAACTCTCCGGAGCCGGAAATCACTTTTGCGGCAGATCTGACAATGGTGCTCAACGTTACGGATGTAGCTTCTGGCTGTGTAGTCAGGGATACCATGTTGCTTACCGCACCCACGGGATCCTTCTTCCCGGGCATCGCAACGCCGGCACCTCTCTGTCCCGGTGGCTCGGTTAAGTTTACGGGAAGGCCCATCAATGGGATTACGTACACTTGGTCTCCGGCAACCGGACTCAATACTACCACGGGGCTGACAGTGACGGCTGCCCCAACGACTACCACGGATTATACCGTCACGGCATCAGGTTGTGGCCCGGCAACAGATACTACCATTACGGTCACGGTGAATACAGTAGAGGATTTTACCTTAACAGATAAAACCAACTGTCCTTCTGTGGGTGTTGCCATCGGTATTGGAGCAACGGGCAACTCGGCCAGTGTGACTGGTGCGGCCTCTTATGCCTGGTCTCCCACCACGGGCCTGAGTGCAGCCAACGTACCCAATCCTACCGCCAGGGTCAGCAGAGAGACGACCTATACGCTCACCATCACTTACAGCAATGGCTGTAAGCTAAGTAAATCGCTCAAGGTGACTCCGGAGGCTGGTACCACGGCTGATGCCGGTCCGGATCTTTCGGTCTGCCCTGGCGATGAAGTTACGATTGGTCGCCCGGGGGTGGATGGTACCACCTATGCATGGTCACCGGCTACCGGCCTGGACAATCCTACTATTGCTCAGCCAACGGCCAGCCCGGAACAAACGACCGTTTATACACTAACGGTGACGCGTGGAGCCTGCACAGCTGTGGATTCCATGCAGCTGACAGTCAGGGCACTGCCAGAACTGAGTATTTCAGGCAATACAACCATCTGTGCACCCGGGGAGACAACCCTGAGTGTGACGCAGCTGGCCAACTATTCATACTTGTGGGTGGGTCCCGGTGTGGTATCGCCCACCGCTGCCAGTACAGTGGTGCGCCCCACGCAAGATAGCCGCTACAGGATTATCCGCAGAAGCAATGTAACTGGCTGTGTGAGTTCTGCAGAAGTACTTGTCAGTGTTGCGGAACGCGGATTTACACTCGACCTGACACCTTCGCGGCCAATGGTTGTTTGTCAGGGAGAAGGAATAGAGCTGCCGCTGAAGATTACGCCGGCGGATGCCAATGTCCAGATTGCCTGGACACCTACGCCATCGCTGGACAATCCTTTTACGGCCAATCCATTGGCTCAACCTACTGCTAATACAACCTATAATGTTGTTGTTACCAACCTGGA
This sequence comes from uncultured Saprospiraceae bacterium, assembly GCA_964645715.1. Taxonomy (GTDB): domain Bacteria; phylum Bacteroidota; class Bacteroidia; order Chitinophagales; family Saprospiraceae; genus JAUMBM01. Next base: position 4,769 of record CAZYAO010000019.1, on the reverse strand, counting down.
GAACTTCTGTCAGGCACGGGGTTCTGTGCCTGTTAGGGTCATTCCGCTAGAAGATTGTACAGGTGATGACTACGGTGACTCACCCATTAGCTATGACGTTCCGGCGCCTGCTCAGCATGGTATTGTAGAAAGACTGCAGATTGGTGAATTTATAGACAAGGAGCCTTTTCCAAGAAATGCTGCGCTCGATTTCCCTGCTGTTGGCGACGATAACGACCAATATCCCGACGATGATGGTCTCTTGTCTGTTCGCGACCTTCAGCACCGCGAAAATGCCTACGAACTGGTCGTTTCCAATGTCCTCAACGATACTTTTGAGGCCGCCTATCTGGTTGCCTGGGTTGATTTTAACCGCAATGGTATTTTTGAAGCCAGTGAGCGTTCTACCATTTCACAGGTACCCCGGAGTTCGGTGCCACAGGTGGTCGGTCTTTCGTGGGCGGGTTTCAACCCCAACCGCTTTTTGGCGGATGGTCGCTCGTACATCCGCATCCGCTTTACGGCAGATGTTTCCGGCAACTGGCTGGCAGATCCACAGCCTTATGGCTACCGCGCCAACGGTGAGGTGGAAGATTACGACTTCCTGATTGTCCGTTACCAACCGTACCCGGATTTTGCATTGGTCGACAAAGGGGAGACGCTGAGTTCCGATGTGACTATCAATGACAATGGTGTCAATGAAGTCGTTAGTTACTTTGACATCGAAGCTCGTACGGGTAACCCGACGACTGCTATGCCGGTGCTCGCGCTGGATGGCAGCTATACCTTCAGTAGCAATACTGCCGGTATCTACGAGTTTACGGTGTATTCTACCAACGGTGTTGATACCCTGCCGGTGCTGCTGGTTATTCAAGTACTCGATCCTGCTAATCTTATGCCGCCGGCTACGGCTAACCTGGATGTAGCAGAAACCAAGGAGAACAACAGCGTAACAATCCCGACCCTGGCCAATGACTTCCCCGGCCGCTTCGGATCTAAGATGCTGCCGGAAACAGTCGAAATCGTGACTGCTCCAACACATGGTACTGCTGTGGTTGATCCACTCACAGGCGATGTGACCTATCAGCCGCAGACCAATTTTGTCGGAACGGATACCTTGATATACCGGGTGAAAGACAATCTCACCAATATGTGGGTATATGCACAGCAGTACATTTCTGTATCTCCTGCTGAGTCACCCAACAGTGTGATGGCTGTACACGATGTATTCGTTGTTCCTGCCGGCTTGCCCCGTACCTACAATGTACTGGTCAATGATTTCGATGCAGAAGGCGATGATATAAGTGTGACGCCCGATACCATCGAAACGGCAGACTACTCTATAGTCATTGACGAAGATGGTAACATCACAGTCTTTGCGAACCCCGGCTACAACGGCATCATTACGCTGGAGTATGCTGTCTGCGATGAAGGAGAGCCACAGGCCTGCAGTTCCAATATCATTGATCTGATTGTACGTCCTGCCCTGATAGGCTACGTATGGGAAGATGATAACTTCAACGGCCGCCGCGAGGATGAGCTCGAAGAAAATGCGGAATCCCGCATGGGTGGGGTAGTAATCAGCCTGCTGAATGCCAGTGGTATGCCCATCGTCGGCTATGCTGCTGTCAGCGAAGAAGATGGTTCTTATGTACTTCCCATGCCGGCAGTCGGTACTTACCAGCTCAAGGCTGACTTTGGGGGCATGCTGAATGCCAACGAATATAAGTTTACGGTGCCCAACATCGAAGCCAACGGCTTTGATGCTATAGACTCTGACTTTTCATTTGCAGAGGGCAAAACGGCTTCGTTTACCATCAACGCAAGTAATCCCACACTTCAGTTTGATGCAGGTATCTTCAAGGATGCCGACAACGACTTCCGTCCTGATATGCGCGAAACGGGCGACCAGCAACTTATGCTGGATCCGCTTGGATTTATCTACTGCGAAACCAGCGGTGAAATCATCCAAGGGGGCTTAGTGAGCGCTACGGGTCCGGGTAACGTCTACATGGTCTACGATGGTAGCAATGGTTTCTATCAGTTCTTTGTGGATGCTGCCGGTACTTATACCATCCAGGTCAACAATCCTGCCGGTTACCTTTCTTCTGCAACCTGTCTGCCTTTGATTGGGCCGCTGAGTTCTTTTGATACGCTCACTTTGGGTGCTGGTGACCTTGATATGGACGGTTTTGTGGATGACACGGACTGTGCCAACAATCCGTTCTATTTCGAAGTTACGCTGGGTCCTGGTGATTTGTTGCTCAACAACAACTTCCCTGTGATGTGTCTGGATCTGGGTGACCTCGACAGTCCCTATCCAACAACCATTGCTGCTAACGGTGCACGCCACTCAGTCCTTCAGAATCCTAAGTTGTACCTCGGTACGAAGGTGGACTTTGAGGCAGACGGACAGCCGGAAGCGGAAGCGGGCATCAATGGAGGCGGTGACGATGGTGGTACGCCTGCCGAGGACGACGAAGATGGTATTGCCGCACTGCCCACTTTCATCATTACTGTTCCTTCTACGATAGTGGTGGATGTAGTCAATGATACGACGGTTAGTGCTAACCTCAGCGTCATGCTGGATATGGACAATGACGGCTCCTTCACAGGTGTGGAGATCCAGTCTTCTACGGTTCCTGCGGGCTTCAGCGGCCCTGTCAGTGTGAGCTTCACGCCGCCAATCACGGCACCGGTGGGTGTTCGCACGGGCTTGCGCGTGCGCATTGCTTCTTCTTCCGTGGCTAGTGCTACAGGACTTGCACCCGACGGTGAAGTTGAAGATTATACAGTTCTTTTTGCTGGCTTTGACTATGGTGACCTGCCGCAGTCATACAATACAGCGGGTGCTTCTAATCCACCTGCGCACATCATTTCTGCCGATCTCATGCTAGGCTCGTCGGTAGATGCTGAAATCGATGGTGCTGCGGATGCGCTGGCACAAGGGGATGATCAGGATGCTGGCCTTGTAACCTTTGGTACATCTTCTCCTGCAGGAGATGACGAAAACGGGGTGTCGCTGGTCAGCCCGATGATTCCGGGCGAATCAGCTTTCCTGAGCATAAGTGCAGTCAATAACCTTATGGGTGATGCTGTACTGCAGGCTTGGATAGATTTCAACGGCAATGGTTCTTTTGAATCTGGTGAGCAACTGAATACGCTGGATTTTGCACCCAATGGGGCGACTGTGCCTGTTGGCGGACTCAACAATGCGCTGCTGGCTTTCACCGTACCTGCTTCTGCTGCCTTTAACCAAGGCAGGGCTATGGTGCGCTTCCGGCTTAGCGAGGCGGGTGGTCTGGATGCTGACCAGCAACTCGGTACACCTCCGTTTGGTGAAATTGAGGACTATATCTTCAATCTCGGCAGTGTAGGCAACTACGTGTGGGAAGACATCAACGGCAATGGTCGCCAGGATGAGACTCCTGCCGCTGCGATGGCGGGTATTCCTATGGAACTTACTTACTTTGGTCTTGACGGAACTGCCGGGGGTAGTGGTGCCAACGCTGACCGGGTCTACACGACCACAACAGCAACCAATGGGTACTACGATTTCCGCGGTCTCATCAACGGTAACTACCGCCTGCGCATAGCAACTTATCCGACGGATTTCATCAGTACGGAGCCTAATGTGGGCAGTGATACCGGTGATTCGGAAGATGCCGACGGTTATGACTTTACCATTGCCGATGTGACAGCCCTGCCAACCAGCGAGAATAGTCTGCTGGATAACCCCAATGTAGTCGGTGGTTTCCCGGACAACCAGAACGATCAGTCGATTGACTTCGGTATTCTGCAACTTGCCGAACTGGGCGACTATGTATGGCTGGATGTAGACAATGACAACAATCAGGGAGGCAACTTCAACCTGCCGTTGGTGGGCGTAACCGTGACCCTCACGGGTACCGACAACCTGAACAGGCCAGTAAGCAGCCAGCAGCCAAGCAATGCAAACGGTAACTACCTGTTTGATGGTTTGTGGCCAGGTACATACTATCTGACCTTCGATTTCAGCACAGCTACGGCACCAGTGGAAATCGCCGAGTTTGCTCCGCTGCTGGAGTTTGTTATCCCTAATGTCGGTGGCAACGATGCAACCGACAGTGATGCCAACGGAACGACGGGTCAGACAGACAACTATGTGCTGGTGTCGCGTACCTCAACGCTGACAGCGGATGCGGGTGTGCGTATCCCATGTCTGCCGCCTACGAATCTGGCAGTGGATATGCTGAACTTTACTACAGCCCGACTCAGCTGGGAGGTCAACAACAATCCGTTGACGGGTATTAATTCCGATGATCACTGCTGGACAGTGACTGTTGGCGGACAGGGCTACAATGGCAATATCGGCCAGTCCATTATGGACTTTGTCGTCTGCGAAGGGGATCCTAATGTCACCATCGTTGGTGATCGGGTATTTGTCAATATTACGGGGCTATCCCCAGGTACCTGCTACGAGTTCACCGTAGGAGAGACCTGCAACGGCATGGGACCGGAGTCGAATGTCTCTTCTGTCAGCCAATCAACTGTATTCTGTACGTACGACTATCCTCCGGTGGTGAGCGCTACGGCTACAGCACCGGCCTGTCCGGCTTCAACAGCCAACTATACACCCAACGGAACCATCGTACTGACGGTGGCGCACAGCGCAAGCTGCCAGGGGGGGGTGTATACAATTGGGGTGGTCAACGCACCGCCTGCGGCCAGTCTGTCGGGCTCATTCCAGGGGGTTCCTGCCGGCAGCTACACCTTCACGGGAGCTGCCCCAGGCAGTTATACGCTGCGGG
>CAZYAO010000018.1:37494-69897 GCA_964645715.1 uncultured Saprospiraceae bacterium | reverse complement strand
TTTTCCGGCTCAACAGCGACGGAACCATGGACAACACCTTCAACAGTAATCTGCCATCCTTCACAGGTGCAGGAGGTGCTGCCTACGTCCAGGATATTTACATGGATACGGATAACTCCTACTACATAGGTGGTGGTTTCCAGGCACCTTACTTTGGCATCATTCACATCAATGCCAACGGTACGATAGACAACAATTTTGCCCCTCCGGGCGCACCAAATACCCTTGTGGGACAATGTTTTTCCATAAGCCCTATCCCCAGTGATGCCACCAAACTCATCATTGGCGGAGCACTGGGTGTCAAACGCGTCATTAAGGCTACAGGTCTGGCAGACAATACTTTTACTCCACCTGCTTCGCTTCAGGGAGCGTTTGTGTATGAAGTCAAAGTGCTGTCTGATGGCAAAATCCTCGTGGGCGGCTTCGGCGGCCTATTGAAAAGACTGAATGCAGACGGTACGGAAGATAATACATTTACGCCGCCTTCCCTTACTGGCCAGGTCAGGTCGTTTACAGTATTGAATGACGGTAAGATTATCGTCACAGGTAGTTTCACGTCACCACGGACAGGTGTTATACGGCTCAACAGCAATGGTAGCATTGACAACACTTTTGAAGCACCCGCACTCGGTGGTGGAGCGGGTTTAACACAGGCAATGAACGCTGCAGTATTATCGGATGGACTGTTGCTGGTTTCCGGCAATTTTACTACCCCCTCCTCCATGGTAGCTATCATGTGTCTCGACTTCAGGATGACCAATGTAAAAGAGGGTTATTGCCCCGGCAGTACTTCCAGCATTTCTTACAGGACAAACAACACGGTAACTGCCGGCAATGTATTTTCGGTGCAATTGAGTAATGCCAATGGCAGTTTTGCCTCACCAACAGTTATTGGCTCAAGCACGACTACTTCACTTACTGGTACAATCAACATCACCATACCAAGCAACATAACCTTCGGCTCTGGTTATCGCATGCGAATTGTAGGCAGTAATCCGGCATATACCAGCCCGGACAACGGCTTCAACATTGCCATCGGCGACTGTCCGGCCAACACAGGTATACTGCCTGCGCTCTGGTTGCGGGCTGACGTGGGCGTAACCCAGACAAGTGGTTCGGTATCTGCCTGGGCTGACCAGTCGGGCAGTGACAACCATCACCGGCAGGATACGATTGCCCGGCGGCCGGGCTTCAGCAATGTAGACGCCAACTTCAATCCCTCGCTCACCTTCGACGGCAACCAGTGGGTTTCCGACACCAATGGCATCCTGAGCGCGGGTATCAACTACACCGGCGCACAGGTATTTTTGGCTCACAATTCAACCACTGCGCCTAATTTTGCACGGGGGCTGTACGGACAGTATGTTACTTTTGACAATGGCGACAACGGCCGTTTCATGGCACACGGTGAATTTTCGGACGGTACTCAGTACTTTGGCATCATTGGTGGCGGCAACTCCTGGGTCACTTTGGCAGCAGGTGCCGATCGCATGAATGCCTATGTGCTCAACACTTACCAACTAAACGGCAGTATACACAAGCTGTGGTTCAACGGCGGTGACAGCCTGCAGGCCAACTTTAACTACAACTACTTTACCAAGCGCACTACTACGCACCCATGGGCGGTAGGCGCAGCCCCTGAAGGCGGTGCGGGAACAGCGCCCTATGGCTTCAGACAAAAAGGTGCTATCCCTGAGATCATCGTCTTCCGGGAAGCCCTGAGCCAGTCCAACCAGTTCAAAATCGAGACCTACCTCGGCATCAAGTACGGCAGCCAGCTGCTGCACAACTACTTCAGTTCCGCCTACAACGGTGCCAATGCAGCTTCAACGACGGTATACAACATCGCCAACTACGGCAACAATGTAGCAGGTATTGCACGCGATGACAATTATCGTCTCTACCAGAAGCAAAGCCGTTCGCAAAACAGTGTGCAGTATGCCCGTATGGTCACCATGGGCGTAGGCAGCATTGAGGCTAGTAATGCACTCAATACCAATACACTACCCAACAACCTCTACCTCGTTTGGGGAGATGATGCTGCCAGCATCACGGAGGTTGCCGGCCCGGTAGCCAATACCAACCGCCTCAACCGCGTGTGGAAACTCCAGGCGAGCGGCCAGCCTTCGGCAGAAGCCTCCAAGCCACGTGTTCAGGTCAACTTTAATCTGACAGGGTTGAGCCTGTCGGGCAGCAACCTGTCGCAGTACAAACTGATTATCGACCGCGACGGCGACGGTAACTTTAGTACAGGTACCATCAGCGAGTACACACTTGATGCTGCCTCCACACTGACCAATCTGGTCTTCAAAAATGTGGTATGGGACACCGACAACAACGGTACTGACCATTTTACCCTCCAGATTCTCCAGTGCACGTTTGCCAGCAACGCTGGCACCATTGCCGGCGTTCAGACCATCTGCCCCAATACTGTTCCTGCAGCCCTTACCAGCTCAGCTGCTGCTAGTGGCCAGGTAGGCGTACTCCAGTACCGCTGGCAGCAGTCAACCACCAGCGCAACAGCCGGTTTCACTGATATAGCCAACAGCAATGCAGCTACCTATGCACCCGGTGCACTCAGCCAGACCACCTGGTTCCGCCGGCTTGCAGGTGTAGACTGCTTTACCGACTGGACCAACGCCCCCGCTTCCAACGTGATACAGGTGACTGCTATCGATGTCACCCCTCCTGTGGTAAGCTGCAGCAACACCAGTGTCACCTTCAACGGACAAGCGAGTATGCCATTGGATGTCAACACCTTTGCAACTGCCAGTGACAACTGTGCCATGGCCAGCCTGACACCTTCCTCACTGTCCATCACCTGCGCACAACTCGGCCAGATCGTTCCAATCACGGTAACTGCCACAGATGTGAACGGAAACAGCGCTACCTGCATCAGCCAGGTAACCGTACAGGGCTTACCCTGTGGCTGGCGGCAGCTGCCCAACGGCGTCAACTGTGCCAACGGCAACAATGTCACGTATAACCCGGCTACACAAGTATTCACCGTCAACAGTACCAACTGCCACACGCCTATGGCTGCGCATACCTCTGATGGCTTCGCCTTTGCACAGCGCACCCTCTGCGGCAATGGCAGCCTGCAGGCACAAGTCACCAGCGTCAATGGCCTCGGCTGGGGCGGTATTGTCATGCGTGAGAGCAATGCAGCAGGCTCCAAGAAGGTTCACCTGCTCACCAACCGCGAGTTTTACCACCGCCGGGAAGTGCGCAATAGCACCAACGGACAATCGCACCCCCAGACGTGGAGAGGGTTCGACCGCTACTGGCTGCGACTCGTGCGCGTCGGCATTGATATCGTAGGATACATCTCACCCAATGGTGTCAACTGGACACAGGTGCTGGTAGCTAAAGTGCCCCTCAATAGCTGCATTGAGATGGGTTTGATTACCCACCACAGCAACCCATGGGGCAATATGACCACTACCTTTGCCAATGTCAGCCACACAGGCAACAGCATCTTCTACTTGCAGGACGGAGCTCCTGAGGAGACTTTTGTCGACACAGAACAGGTATCAGCACTTACCTACCCCAACCCGACCAATGGTCAGGTGATAGTGGACATGGAGTCTTACCTGGGTGAGCGAGTGACCCTACAACTGACCGATTTGTACGGACGGCAACTCCAGTCAATTTCGGCCGAAGAAGTAGAAAGCCCCCTGTTGGATTTCGATCTGTCCAACTACCCGGCCGGCATCTACCTGCTGCGAATCAGCGCCGAAGGAAAGGCCGTTCGCACGGAAAGAATCATCCGTCAGTAACCAAACAAGGCAACAATTATTTAGATAAAGTGTGAATAGTTAATCCAAGACGGGATAAGTTAAGCCGGCCACCACAAAGGTGGCCGGCCTTTTTTTTACAAAAACCTCCCTTAGGTGATGGCAGCAGCATCGCTTTGGCAGTAAAATGTACGATCTTCGCATTTCAGTTATTGAAAGAAAGACACATGATTACATACAACCCGAAAGACTGGTTTACGTATATTTTTCGCATCCATCGCTCTGAAACCTTTCGGCAGCTCATCCCGTTGATGGTTGGGATAACCCTATACAGTGGATTCATTACCTGGCTGGAGCTACACGTCTTTTTAAACAAAGAGACCATAGAAATCGCCAGAGGTGTCTCCTCCATCTATTCCGTTTTGGGCTTTACGCTCTCATTATTGTTAGTGTTCAGGACGAATACGGGCTATGACCGTTGGTGGGAGGGCCGGCGGCTGTGGGGAGAGCTTACCAATGCCAGCAGAACCTTTGCAGCACAAATAGGTGCCATTTTGGGTAAAAAACACCCGCAGCAGCGCAAAACGCTGGCTGCATTGCTGGCTGTATATGTAGAAACACTTCATTTTCACCTCAGGCCTGGCCGACTTGATGCAGCCTACTACCAGCAGCAGCTAAGGGATACCGAAGCAGAAGTGCAGGCTGCGTATTTTGCCCACGCCCCTCACCAGCCGCTCGCCATATACGGACAATTGATGCTATACCTGCAACTACAGTTTGAAGCCGGCAGGCTCAACACCCAGGAAATCTATCACTTCAAGTCTGAGACACACAAACTCATGGATGTCTGCGGCGGCTGTGAGCGCATCAAAAATACGCCCATCCCTTTTTCTTATTCAGCCTTTTTAAAAAAATTCATCTTCCTCTATGTGATGCTCTTTCCCATCATCTTTTGCGTGCAGATGTCCTATTATGTCATACCCGTGACTGCCTTTGTGCTGTATGTGCTGGCCAGTCTGGAATTGCTGGCAGAAGAAATTGAAAATCCGTTCAACGGTGATGCCAATGACCTGCCGACCTATGAATTGTCCCAGCATATTGCCCGTCAGGTGAAAAATCTGCTGCTGCCCGAAGATTAATTGGCAGCGGTCAGACAGCTGCATGTACTCTTTCATTCACATGCCAGCCGCGCAGAACGGGCCAACTATACCCCTACAGGAAGAAGCAAGCCGTACGGACTGCAAAAGCAACGGCCTTGAAATACATTAATCAACAGACAGCAGCCTGTCCAGCGGTGAATCAGGATTCATCTTACGAGCGACATGCATATACAACTGCGTGGTACGGATAGAATCATGTCCCAGCAGCTCCTTTACCATGTGGATATCCGTTCCCTGCTCCAGCAAATGAGTAGCAAAAGAATTGCGGAGCACCTGCATGCTCACAGTTCCCTCGAGGCCGGCACTCTCAGCCACCGCCTTTACCATCTGTTGCAAGCGCCGAATGGTGATAGGCGTAGCCGCCTTCTTGCCCTCGAAGAGGTAATCCATAGGCTCAAAATCTTTGACATACTGCGCATAGAGATCGGCAATCCGCCTAGGCAGCGGAATTACCCGCCGACGCCTGCTGCCACTTGAACGCACGACAATGATTCCCTTTTTGCGATCGATATCTTCCACCCTGAGCTCAGATATTTCTGCAGGCCGCAGGCCCGCACCATAAGCCAGCATGATAATTAGCCGCTGCTTGAGGTTAATCGCTGCATGCAGCAAACTGTGTATTTGAGCCGTTGACAAGACGCGGGGCAGCACATCGAGGCGACCAGGTCGGACAAGTACGGAAGGTTTTAGCGGGCGAAGCAGTACCAGCTCATAGTACAACTTTACAGCATTGATTAGCTGATTTTGAAATGACAGTGACAGATCTCTGTTTTCCATCAGCGACTTTACCTGCCTGCTGACAGCCTCGACATCCTCCGAATCTGGCTGTTTGGGGTGAATATAGTCCAGATACTGCCGCAGATTATAGACGTACAGCCGGACAGTGCTGGCGGAATACCCTTTTGAACGCAAAGCCCTGTCAAATTTTTCCACGGCCTGCCGGTACCATTCGTCCGTGTCAGACAGTATCTCCTCTGCTACCGACAGTCGCGCAAGGTCAGCCCCGGCAGCACGGAGTAGCTCCCTGTTCTCTTCAGAATCCGGTAGCAAAAAACCGCCAACTTCTTCATTGTAGACTAACTGCGCTACCAAGTCAGCGTCCTGCTTTGCAGGATGCCCCTCGGGTAAAAAAACACACAACTGCAGCCTGTCACCCAGTCTTCGCAGCCTTACCGATAGATTACTATCCAAAGGTGAAAAGGGTTCATCCATAGGATTACTTACTTTGCTAGGAGGTAGTTACATAATTTTCCGCGTACACTGGGTCAACACAGAAATCAGCTTTACCTGCACGGCCCGCAGATTGCCACAACCCCGACCATACAAGCTGTTGATTCGTCCGGAAACACTCTATCAAAACACATCCTATAATACCCCCTCCAAACAAAGCGCAAAGTCTATTTTAATATTTTGTTTCCGACCAATCAAATCTTTTCAGGAAGAAAATAAGTAAGCTGCAGGCACTTTTTCACGTCCAACAACCCATCCTCCCTTCTACTTCTAGCTAGCAAAATAGATGTTTTTCACCAACGCAATTCTTTATGTTCGTTAACACAACATTTATAGCGTTGTTAACGAACATAAAGAAGCTACACGCATGGCTGCAGGATCAGCCGTCAATGATGTCTTCGATTCCGACGATTCCGCCGGGCTGTGGATTGCCGGGTGGGGTGAGGGATGCGCGGCTCGGCAGCGTCCACGAAGAAACAGCATAATTTGAAGGAATACTTGCATTTTCCATAATCTCATGAAGTTTTAGTGATGAATAAAGCTAAGCGATGCTACCTGTGTCGAAGGCGATCCTGCTGCAGCCGATAGCGTATAAAAGGCATGATTTCCTCGGGTCGATAAGCATTCGGATATGTATCGTTGACAGCAGTGTGCTTAGGTGTCGCTCTGCCGACAACCATACTTTCATCCTGCAGATTCTGTGCTATGCCATTGACAAAGCGAATGGGTCCGCCTGTTGAACTCAGTCTGTAATGAGAGTTGTCGTGGGTAAATTCTTCCCCTAGTACTTGGTAAGGATCTGCTATCATGAACAGGTAATACTCTCCATTCAGTGCGGGCATCTGGTAAGTTTGATTGATGGTACCACTGCCGAAGGATGTCCCCAGACTCTGCCCGCTGCCGAGGTTCAGATTAAACCAACGGTTGGCATTGCCGAGGCCATTGGCATAGTTACCTGACACTCCGGAGGTATAATCGTTAGTGATGTAATGGTGTACCAAATAGCCATAATCATTGATGTTAGTAGCATTGACGTACACATACAACACATCCCAGTCTTTGGAAGAGAGGATGGTCTGAGATGCTGTATTACTCACATCGTAGCTGAGTGTCCTGAACAGTGGGTCGGTATTCCCGGCATCATCAGCATCCTGCAGTCGGTTGGTGGCAATATTGACACCATTGGTCACAGGCGGATTGACCGGCGTCACTGCCGGTTTATCATAGGCCACAAAAAAATTGGCCCGAAAATCATTTCCGGTCATCAGGCTGTAGTCCACCCACGCAAAACCATTATCTCCCCAGACACTACCCCACGAATTGGCGATGCGAAAAGCCCCCTTGGCATCATCATAACCGACAATAATCATGGCATGCCCACCGAGCTCCTCGCCCGAAAAATCGCTGGCATTTTTTACCGCAGGCCCAAGCCAGTCGTAAAAACTAGATCGCAGCTGTGCACCAAAGACAACGGGGCGTTTTTCCGCCAGTTTTGCTTTAATGGCCGTAACAGATCTCCCAACTTCCCTGAAAAACTGTATTTTATATCCGGCAGCTTCATTGGTCCAACCGGGCAATGGACTACTGCTGCAGTCCCCCAGACTGAGGTAAGGCACTGTGGCCATGGTCGCCAGCCCCCTGCTTTGCATATTCGACAAGGCGTACTCAAACCAAGTACCATTGCAGTTGCCACCCTTCTGACTGTTGGGGATAGACCAGAACAAATCTTTAGGGCTAAAATGGCGACTTGGGTCTGCCAGACTGGCCGTAGGATAGTTGTTGCGTATGGCCCACATAGCGGTTCGCTGGTAGTAGCCACAAGCCCAGGCAACGCAGGTACCATAAGGACCTTGGTCGCCTATAGGCGGCAAAAAGGGAGTCAGGTCAACCCGCGAAGGCAGGTTGTCCGGAATAAACAAATCCGGTTCATCCGGAATTCGTTCCGTATCTTCATCGTTCCAGCCGGTGAAGAATTTGGTAAAATCAACTACCGTAGCATTCACTTCATCATATTCAGGTTTAGTACAGGCAGTCAGCATCAAAAACCCCACCAACAAGAGTGCATAAGCATCTTTGCTTTTCATGGTTACAATGTTTTATAATTAAAAAATCAAGCACTGCGAATCTCGGGTCTTCATATTCTCCGACACAATGACCGTAATGCCATCTGCCGTCGATTTGGCTCTGCAAACACAGCTACTCCCCGGCCTCAATTTTCTCGAGCACCGTTGCATATTTCACATATTTTTTACACGCTATGATGTAGGGATCCCTCAACAGCCCGGCTGCCTCTTCGTACTTACCTTCTGCCAGATAGGTATCATAGTAAGCCTTGAAGTGCGACAGGAGTGAGTCACAGCAGGGAAGATCAACGCTACTATTGGCATAGTTCCAGTCGGCGCAGACCTCGATTTTATAGAAAGGGCTTGACGTCTTATTTTTATCTGCCTTTTCCTGGGCTACAGAGGGGGTGGGGGGCGGCGGCGGTTCAGGAACGGGCTTGTCTTCAGGAATAGTTCGCAGCTGACTGTCCTGCAGCATGCTGTCAACTGTTTTACGAGCCTCCTCCAGTTCCGCACCCGAAGGCCCTCCTTCCGGACTGCAAGCCACCAGCAACAGACAGCCTGCCAAGAGTAAAATTCGCATAAGTATTAGTTTTCGCGTTCGTAGATAAGATCGCCGGGTGTCCGACTCGTCATTTTCCGGATTGTACGGCGGCTGAGGATGGCCGCCAGCAACAGCAACAACAGCAGTGGCAGCACGACCCTGACATCAGCGATGATGAGCATACTTTCTACCCGCAGCAATTCTTCCACTCCTGCCAGCAACAGGGCGCAGGCCAGCGCCAGCAGCAATGCCTGCAGCAAAAACACCAGCAAAATTCGCTGATAAAGCCGCAACAACTGTTCATCTGCCAGGCCGAAAGCCTTGAACGTACCCAGGTGAGGCTTGATCTGCTGCAGATGCTTCTGCAGTAAACTATTGATAAACAACATAATACTCAACAAAGCAAAACCGAAGAGCACCAGGCTAATCAGTTGCACCAGCAGGCTCACCAAGTGAAAATTTCGCTTAGACTCAATATGCTCCTGTGGCAGGTTGATGCCAAAATTGCTGCTCAACCAATTGCCAAACTCGCGGATACTGCCAAGCCCCTGAAAATTAAAAGCCAGGTAGTGCGGCTGGTTGTGGTCGCAGCCCTGCGGCAACACCTCAAAGCCCAGATAGCGGCTACACTTCCCCCCCAGCACACTCTTTACCCTTTTTTCCACAGCTGCCAACTGCCCCTCATCTACAGGGTGACTCAGATGAAGGCTGAGTACCGACAGGTTCCGCAGGCTGTCGGCAAGCTCGGCGCCACAATCGACGAGCTGCAAGCCCGTCGGCATTGTACCTGCCAACTGTCTACACGCCTCGTTGACACGGTCGGCCGGGCACCAAAATCGAAGGCGGTTATCGCCTACCCGGTGACGTTGCAGGTTGCGCTCCCAGCAATCGGGTGCATTGAGTACCTGATAGAGCGCGTAGCTGCAGACAAACTGCGTCTTACTGGGTAATTTTTCCACAACTGCCCGCACCGGCAGCAGATACACTTCCTTGCTGAGCAGGTCATAGACTGCCAGCGAGCTCAGTTCCGCCGACGGCTCATAGCCAAGGCTGGTGAGCAGCTCTCTGCTCACCACAATGCCGGCACCGGCAGCGCTTTCCTCTACCTCAGGCAGGCGCGTGCTGATGAGGTTGTCCTCTTCCACAATCTTGGCGAACAGGTCCGAGTGGAAATCAATGGATCTCCCCCACTGGAAGGATAATGCCTTTGGGCGGATCGACAGCACATCAGTCTGCCGCGGCACAAAGGCCAGGTTAAAGCGATACCAATATTCCGTAGTTTTGAGACCGAACCGCTGACCGGCTCCCCTCGACAGGGAGTCGCGAATGTCCGGAAGTTGGGGTTCCGTCTGCAGGTCAACAGGCAGGTTGAGCCAGTTGGTAAAAGGATCATCCATGCGCCTACGCAAATTTTCGAGGCTGCCCAGGGCGAATCCCAGAGCCAGCACAGCCAGCAGCAGCATGGCAAACAGCCACCACAAGTTGTTGCGGCCTCCCTGCCGCACTAGCGCCCGATACTCATTGTCCAGAAACAGCCGCTCAAAGTCATTGGCTGCCGGCAACAGCCATTGTAAAAAATAATTGCTCATTCGGCGGCAGTTATGGTATGATACAAATGTCCCACAGGTTCTTCAATGCGCAGCCCCGAAGGCAGCAGGGCGCTACCATCAGTCTGCATACGCAGTACCCGCCCCCCATCGACGCGGCCATGCGGCTGGCCGTCGGCGGCGTAGTGCAGTCCTATGGGAATGATGGTATCGGCATAACGGCAAGCCATGCGCAGGTCGTGGGTCACGATGATGGCCGTCTTGCGGGATGCCTGTAGATGGCTGCGCAGGAGCTGCATACACACATCTGCCGTCCTGGCATCCAGATTACCAGTGGGCTCGTCGCCAAAAAGCAGCTCGTAGTCGGCAATCAGTGCTCTGATGAAAGCCAGCCGCTGCCGCTGACCGCCCGACAGCTCCCGGACGGAGCGCGCAAACACAGCCGCTGGCAAGCCTATCTGCTCCATCAGCGCCTGCACTTTTTCTGCTGCCTCGGCGACGGACAGGCCGGCCAGCAGAGCTGCCGCCATCATATTTTCCCCTGCGGAAAAATTGGGCATCAGGTTAGTATGCTGAAAAATAAAGCTGAGATAGTGGCGGCGGAAGGCCGAACGGGCAGCGTCCCCTGCCGCCCACAAATCCAGCAGCGGCAAGGCTGCTTCCCTTGCGGGAAAAAAGTGCACAGAACCCTCATACGGCGCATGGGCGGTAGTGTGGTTCATCAGCCCCAACGTTTCCAGCAGCGTACTCTTACCTCCACCGGATACACCCACGACAAACACCAGCTGCTCGCGCTCAATGTCAAGCGAAGGAATATCCAGCACCACCTGCCCCGGCTGATAAGCACACTGCAGGTCCCTGATTTCGTATAACTTTTTCTCCATAAGCCGTACACAGATCACTAGAAGGTTTTTTCGATTGGAATCCAGTAGTAACTATTGCCTTCACTGCCGGTATACTTGAACTCGTAACCTACAGCAAATACTTCCTCCTCAAGGGTACGCCGCACCGTATCGAATCGCTCCAACAGTTTGTCGATCTCTGACAAAGGCGTGCAACGCTCGTTGAGCAGACAGGCCATATCTTTGTCCGGTAAAAATCCGAGGGTTACTCCTTCTTTTTCGATACCCTGAATCGCGAGCGCCACTTCCTGTACGCTTGTTTCCCGGAATTGCCGCTCGCTCAGCTGTCTGTTGCCGGTAAACTCGGTCAGCAGCTGCCGATAGATATTGACCAGTCCTTCGCGTTTCTCACTGCTGGAGGTGCCGATTTCTCCCCTGACACGCTTGATGACATTCAGGTAGTTGGTGAGGTCGGAGGCAGGCATAAACAGTACGTAGGACATAGGCGCGTGACTGGCGGTTCGCAACTGGCGCGGAAAGAAGACCTCGCTGTACAGCTGGTATTTGTCGCCTTGCAAATAGAGCGCATCCAGGCCGATATCGCGGGCAAACTTGAGTGCTGCTGCCTCAGCCAAGGGACCGGGCACATTGTCAAACCTGGCCTCATCCCGCTGCTGCATAGCTTTACCTGCCATGATGTAGCTACCAATGGATTCATTGAGTTTCTGCAATTGCCGCGCACTTTCTGTCAGGCACAGATTGACCTTAGCCCCCAGTTCACCCACCTCTACAAATTTTGCGTCTGCCGGATACCAGATACCTCCCGGCACAAAATACTGCTCGATGCGATGCCAGACATCCCCCTCCGCACTGTCGGCCAAAGGCTTTAGATCGGGTGGTGGTGCACTTGCCCCCCCTGCCTGTCCGCTTCCGTAAGAGCTGTAATAAATCCGCTTGGCGGTTTCATTAATCAGATCATGGATTTGATCCCGAAAGAGCTCGCTGGCCCGCAGTCCGTTGTTGATGAGCTGTACCGCATAGAGGTGAATTTCGTTGGCGGCGAGCTGGTCAAAAAGCATTTCCGTCTTCACCATTGTCCGATGATCCTTGTATTTGGCTGCCAGCGCACGGTTGTAAGCATAGTTGGCATCAGCACCAATGACCACCACCACGTTGGTCTCCCGGGCATTGAAACCAGCCTTGCTAATTCCCTGACTCAGCCCGTAATACAAGGCAGGATAATCCTCCGGATTGACCCAGTTGTTCATCTCCGCCTCCGTCAGGAAGCGCTGTGCAGCCGCCAGGTCGGCTGTCAGCGGAAGTATGCTGAGCAGTTTGTCCTGTGGCTTACCATTAATCAGGGCAGCCCCGTCTTCCACATTCCTGTATACGACCAGTCCATATCGGACACGTTTACCTTCAAACTGGGCAGCTACCTGTCCCATAGCGTCGACCATCGCCCGGCGATAGGCATTCATTTTGTTGGTTCCCTGCACTGCAAACAAAATATTGACCTTATCCTTCTGACTGACCCACTCCTCTGCCTTCGCTTGTATTTCTGCCCACTCAACAGGGTCAACTGACCCCTCTACTGTCCGCCGACCGTTGATTTCCACCACCCGCGGCATTTCTCCAATTACGCAGGACCTGAATACATCTGTCACGGGCTGCTGACCCGACGACAGCAACGGGAAGCGAATAACCGACCCTTTGAATCTGCGTGCATCGCGCGACAACTTATTGGCGCTTACCCGTACCGGATCGTTGTCCCAGAATACATTGCCTGGTCGCTGGCCTGCGGCCGCCTGCCGGGCATCCTCAGCCCGCTCGTATCCCCTCACGTGCAGTGCCTCATTGGCTTTGCGCTCCGCAAAAGCCGCTACCGCAAAATTAGGCTCCAGCGATACGCGCGTATTCCAATCCGTGCAGCGATTGCCCCGCACCCAGCCTACAATATCGGCTCCCGAGGTGCTCAGCGCCCCCAGGCGTGCCTCCTTTGCGAGCAGGAAGTAGCCATTTTCCCGCTTCAGCACAAAATAGAAGCTGTAAATACGCAGATCAGGACGGCGCGGTGCCCCGTCGGCAGGTGACTCTTGTATCGCCACCAGATCACGGCTTGTACCTTGTTCGATCATTGCCTTCAGCTCGCTGCCTTTGTTGAGCAGAAATACCTTCTGGTGTATTTGGGTGTAGCGATTGATGAGCCCTCCATTCCACAGCAACATCTTGTCCTTGGCTACCCAGCCATAATCCTCGCAACTACTGCCCTTGCTCACATTCAGTCCGTCGACACTCGGACATTTGGCAATGCGGATAAATGTCTCCCTTTCTTCCGCTACATAAAAAGGCCCTTCCGCAAATCCTATCTTCCGTTTTACCGGCCCCGAACCATCAGGCTGGCCATAGGTAGGATTGCTGTGCCGGTCAGAGTAGACCACCCAGGCATCGTCCCGGCTTTTCTCACGCAGCCCTGTGCGTATGAGCGTCGCCAGCTCCGCATCGGGCAGATCCCGCGGCATGCCAAGGGCATAGGGCTTGCCCAGCACAAAACGCTGGGCAGTCATGTCATTTGCGCCCAACAGCAACAGCAATGCCGACAGCAACCAGCAGCAGCCAGCCGGCCGTATGGTTGTTGGAAAAAAAATACCCACAGGCTTTATCGTCTTTTTCATGGATGGAAATCGTTATTGGCTCCGGTTAAAATATCAGTTATTGGATTTTCTGAAATGGTAGTACAGCCCCAGCCGCAGCCCGAGGCTGTGGTGGCGCAGGTCAGACAGCCAACCAGTGGACAAATTGCCGGGCAGCTCGCCCATACGCCCCAATGGTAGCTCAGCATACGGTTGCTCCCGAAGCTGCGGCCTGAGGTTGAAGGCTGCATCCAGGGCCAACAGCATGCCCAGCGCAGGATTACGGCTGTTGAAATCTATGCTGACGGCCGGCGACAGCCGCAGCCACAGCCCTGCAGCTGTGGGAGGCTCGGGCATGAGTGAAGCCTGTAATCCACGCCCCAGACCATATTCATTTTCCCACAATTCTTCATTGCCGGGCCGGGTCACGCGCCCCCCGGGCGCTCCCGGCAACAATACATCCTGCCCGCCAACCATCACCCTGCCGACATAGTCGCCGTTTGCCTCGATGCTGGCATCGGCCGCCAGCACCAGCGAGGGAAGCAGCACAGCCTCGAGCATCCAGCGGGTTGAAAAACCTGACCTGAATGACCAGCCCAGCCCCAGGGGGATTCCCAAACTGCTGATGGTGAGTTCCTCCGTGGCTCTTATGCCGGAACCCTGCCGCTCAAAAGGCAATCCGCCGGCCACCGCCTGTACAGTCACGGCATAATCCTGCATCTCCGTGCGCAGCGACTGCTGCCCGTAGAACACCCCCAGCAGCAGATACCAAGATTTAGCTGCCTTCGAGCGCGGGAGCCAGCGATTCGTAGCCAGCTGCAGGCCCAGGGCATAAGCCGGACCTGCGGTATGTGTAAGCCGGGCACCCGTAGCCTGCGCCCAGAGCGGCTGCGTGTTGTAGACAGGCAGCCAGCGTGTGCCGGCCGCCTGCAGCGACAGGTAGGTGCTGTAGTCATCGACAACCGTTGTCTCCCCGCCCGTCGGCCGATAAGCGGTGGCTTCGCGAATCTGCCAGCCAGCCAGATCGGGGCTGATTTCCAGCTGCAGCAGCAGCTGGTACAGCCCGCGGCCGGCCGGCACCGCCTTTGGCTGGCCCATCGGCGACAGCCGATTGAAAGCCTCTTTGTCCAGCACAAGGGTCGCCAGGTATTTGTTGTTGTATAGCGTGTCCCACCACAGGTCGGTCAATTCAGCACGGCGGACAGCAAACCGAAACCCTTCATCTGCAAAGTAGTACGTCAACTCACGACAATACTCGGTTATCCCTATGGCCTGTCGGGTTTCTTCCCTGTAATCGGCCAGAAGCTGTGCACTGGGCTTGTGCAGTGCGCGAAAAGCATCCGCCGCCTGCGGCGCCGGCATACCTGCAACAGGATCGTAAAAATTGCCGAGCGTCTGGTACGTATTGACGGCTCCTTCCAGCACCTTCAGCAGGCTGTCGTAGGCAGTTGTAGGCACGTTTAGCCGGGTGATGTCGAGCTGACTTCCGACAATCAGGCGCACGGAATCCTGAGCAGAGAGCCCGCCAAAGAGCAATGAACACAGAAAAACAAGTACAATCTTTTTCATAGCGCTATGCGTTGTGCCGGCGCGATCGCCAGCCTTTTTTACTGCTGAACGACAAAAGTGGCGGCGGCCAGCACTGCGTTTTCATGCACCAGACACAACCAGTACAAGCCCGGCGGCAGCTGGTTAGCAGCCCCAGTAAGCTGCCACTCCCAAGCCGGGTAATCGGCCACCTGTACTGACGACTGCCAGTGCCGACGGCCGGCAGCGTCAACAATCAGCAGCGTGGCCTGCCGGTGTGGCCATTGTGCAACCGACAGCAGGAAGCTGCCTTTGTTGGGGTTGGGAAAAATATGCACAGAAGGCGGCACCTCGCCTGCTACTTCCGCAGCAGCGGTGGGTAGCTCGCGATCGTAGTAAGAGCGGGTGCGGCAGGCTGGGGGAGTGCCACAGGGATCTGCTGCCGCCCAGGTATCTACCCAATACTGCCGACCTGCGGGGTTCCAGTTACTCTGAGCCACATAGGTTTGATAATTTTCACCCGCCAGCAGGCTCTCGTTGCCTGTCTGGCGGTCGGTAAAACCCCACTGATAGCAGTAGCCGGCATCGGCACAGACCAGCACATTGCCGGCCGGCAGGTAGCCAATGGCCGATACGTCCGGTGCTGTCTGCCCACCGATAACTGCCAAGCTGAGTGTATCGCTACCCGCGCAGCTGAGCTGGCTACTTACAAGCTCCTCCCGTACGAGCAGCCGATGAGGGCCTGCTGGCAGCGGATTGACCACTCGTATCGCCAGGCTGTCGGACCGCCGGTAGAGCACTGTTGCCCAATCGCCCGGAATCTGCCAGGTAAAGCTGCGGCCACTGCCTGCCGGAATACCCCCTTCCGCAACGAATACCAGTTCCTGCTGATTGGCGCAAATGCTGAATACTCCCTCAATCATTGGCTGCGGGTTGCTGATCAGCTGAACCGTCAGCGAGTCAGTACCCGTGCATCCAATGCTGTCCGTAACTGTCAACCGATAGCGAAAGCTGCCCGGCACACCTATGGGCTCGCTGACGTAAAGCGCTTCATTGCCGGCCGGGGCTCCGTCGATTGTCCACTGATAAGCAACATAACTGTCTTCTGCCTGCAGTTGCACCCGGCTACCAGCACAGAGCAGCGATTGTCCTTCGATGGCCGGCATCGGCAGGGGGTGTACCAATACGTTGTAATCGAGCGGATACGTACAACCGGCATTGTCGGTGATGAGCAGTTCGTAGCGGTATGTGCCTGCCGCCGCAGGGCTCTCCAGCAGGAATGAGCCATCTGAAGACAGCAGCGAGCCATTGCGCGACCAACGGCGACTGACGATGGCCAAATTGGCAGGCTGGTAGGACAGGCGGTATTCGTTCTGCTGACAGGTAGTATCACGATCCACCGGCTGCCCGTCGATCCAAGGCTGCAGCTGCCCTTCATAGGCAGCACGCACTTCTACCGACATCTCGCAACTGCTGCTGTTGCCGGCAGCATCACGTACAACCCAATTGAGTATTGACTGACCACGATTCAGAAGTAAGCCCTGCAAAGAGGGTGTGGCTGCAAAACCCGGATTGTAGAGGGTATCCCCTGCCATGTTGCGCAGCAGCGGGGCAAAGCTGATGCCGGCTACCGGACAATTGTCGGTCCAGCTCAGCGGATTTATCTCTGTGCCTGCCACCGGATAGCTGCAGCCCGAGTTGGCAGGCGGTGTCAGTTGTACACGCAGCGGGCAATTGAGCCGGGGCGGCGTGGTGTCGCGCACTGTCAGCAGCAGCTGACAGCTATCCCTGATACCCACTGAATCACGAACGTACCAGCTAAGAGTCGACTGGCCAAGCGACAGACTCAACCCCTGCAGGGAAGGCAAGGGGGCAAAACCCGGATTGTAAAGGGTGTCCCCTGCTGTGTTGCGCAGTAGTGGAGCGAAGCTGATGTCGACGGCGCAATCATCGCTGACAGGTGTAAAGCTGGCGGTAGCGGCACTGTCCAGCCGAAATTCGCACAGATCGTCGACAAAAAGGGTCGTGGCGGCCGGGCACTGCAGCGTACAGTCGTTCGACTGGCCGAGAATCTGCCCGGCCGGCCACAGCACTGACAAGAGCGCCCAGAGGAAGCACATGACTTTAGTAGCGATAGCGGATTTCATAAACTACTTGGTTTGTGTTGGCAATGATTTCCAGTTGGGACGATCCGCTGAGCGGAGCTCCGCAGCCGCGTTCACTCTCGAGCTGCGGTGCATTCGTAGCCGCCGGGCAGCGTCCGCCAGGCTGCATACTCAGAGAGAGCGAATAATTTTTGCCGGACTGTAGGCGTACATCCAACTCATTCAGGCTGATGGTATTTTCTCCTTCTGACACAGTCCTATCCAACTGCCTGCCATCAAGAGCGATGCGTAAGCTCCCGCAGGCTGTAGCCCAGAGCGTGATGGTCTTTAGTTCCATTTCCGCAGAAGGTCGCAACTGCAGTATGGCGGTAGTGGTGGCAGAACGCTGGCAGCTGCTGGCCCGTGGCATGCGCAGGGCGCCTCTTTCCCTGAGTTCTTTAGGGGGCTCAGGCTTTCGCGCCGATGATTTAGGTGCTGGGGGTGCCGGATTTGTGACTTTCGGAGGTTTTGCTGCTGGTGTAGTGGAGGCATTCCCCCCAGCTGGCTGGTTGTCATCGATTGGCTGTTTTTCTGGTGAACTGGCGTTGCTATCCTCTTCTGCTGGCTCACCACGATCAGTCCCGGAATTACCTCCCGTGACGATCACCCGCCTGCCCTGGCGATCGATGTAAAAATGGTCCTCCCCTCTGCGCACGCGGGCTTTCCCTCCTTCAAAAGTCCCAGCCTCATCGTAGAGCAGCGCAATCTGGAGGATGCTGCCGCTGGTATCTGCATATCCCCAGCGCAGTTGCCCGTCGGCCGTTGTATCCCGGACAGCCAGCAGGCCTTCGGCGGGGCGGCCGACGGTTTCGTACTCGGCCAGCCGCCGCTCTCTGCGGGCATTGTGCAGGAGAGCCTCCAATCGATCGGTTTTAAAAAGGCGGTAGCCCATCGCCTGAGCGTAGGCTGCCTCCGCTGCCGGCCAGTCGCCCTGTGACCAGGCCTGCTCGCCGGTCTGCAGCAGGTCGCGATAGCTCATAAAACGCCAGGCAGCAGTCCCTATGGACAACAGTAATACCAGCGCGACCAAGGCGGCTATCAATATGACTGTCTGCTGTCCGTCAGAGGTCGCTGCACCCCTGCTGACAGGTGTAGCACCGGCATTTTGTGCCCGTTGCCATACAGGAGCTGTATATTTTTCTCCCCGGCCGCTGTTATGTGCTGCCCCGGCATTTGGCCACTTCCCTTGGGGAGAAGAAATGTTTTCTGCCGCCGGTTGCGCATGCGAAGAAGGGTTGTTTGAGGGTGCGGGGCTTACAGGCGGGGGCAAAGGCGCTTTTACCTCCTTCAGCTTCCACGCAGTGGTTAGCAGATAGTGGTTGGCCTCATCGACCAGTTGCTGAGCACCGGGTCTATCCCAGGGTGCTTTGGCCAGGCAGGCGGTTAGGAGGTTGAGCAGGGAAGGCGACAAAGAAGACGGCCAGTGGCGCGGCAGCATCTGCAGCGGATCCTCTGCGCCCGTATACAGATTTTGGGCGTAGCCACCCTGCTCGCGGAAAGGCGGCAGCCCTGTAGCGAGGTAGTAAGCAGTAGCCCCCAGCGCCCAAATATCTGTGCGCGTATTGGCTACCTGGTTGCCTGTTTCGGTGGTACAGAGCTCCGGAGCGCGGTAGGGCATGGGCGTTAGCCCGCGGCTGTAGTTATTGCCGCCACCGTGCAACGGATTGGTCAGGCGCAGTTCGAGCTTGCGGCTGATCCCAAAATCACTCAACATATACTCGCCGGCATCATTGACAAGCACATTGTCGGGGCGGAGGTCATAATGGACGACCGGGCTGGGTAGCCCGTGGAGATAGGCAAGCGCCCCGCCAACCTGTGCCAGCAGGCTGGCAATTTCCCTTTCCGGCAGCCGTTTGCCCTCGAGGCTGCCCCGGCTGCAAAAAGGCATCAGCAGGAAGGGAGTGATACCGCGATCGACGCCAAAAAAAGTGGGCTTCAGGATGTGAGCGTGGCGAAGATCGAAAGTCTGCTGATACTCAGACCGGCAGAGTTCTACTCCCTCCGCATCGCGTACCAGAAACAATTTGATGGCCACCATCGTCACCGCCTCCTCATCGACTGCTTTCCACACTTTCGAGAAGCCCCCGTCGCCCAGCGGCTGTTGCAACCGGTAGCGATTATAAACCAAATCTCCCTGTTTGTATTCCATAGCGATAGCGCTTACTGTGAAAAAGAAAAATGTGATGCCGGTACGACCAATGCATGTTGGAGTTTCTTGCTGACCAGCCGGAAAGAATCGGCCTCTTCCCGACGACCGAAGCCCACAATCAGCAGTTTGTAGTAACGTGGTGCTGACTGACTGCTGTCGGTGTAGATGATTAGTCGCTCATTGCTCAGGCCTGCATAGTCCTGCAACTCAGCACGAGCTGACTGTGCGTTGGACAATTCTTCATAGGCATTGACCTGCAGCACGTAGGTGAGTCCGGAACTGGCCGGCGCGCTGTCTGCAAGGGTATCCGGACTGACTGACGCAGCCTGCCTGCTCTCCTGCGCTGTCTGCAGCCCACCCTCCTGCTGCCAGCTAAAAAAGAGAATGGCCGAGAGTACGATACCAATGACCAGCAGTGACAAGCCGAGCAGCAGCAGCACCGGCAGCTGACGGCCTGCGGCCGGCCGGCTGTCCCGACCGGGCAGCCGGCCTTGCCAAGGTTCCCGCCGGTTTGGCGACAATCCCCCCTCGCGAGTTGCCAGTGGCAGCCCTGCGGCCGGGTCTGATGAGAGCTTCGCTTCGGTTGACCAGGCAGCCAGGTCTGCTGAATCCGGCTGTTTAGCTGGCGACAGCCGAATAGCCGAGCCTGATGAAGGCTCCGCAGCCGATGACGGCCAGACAGCCGGGTCCGACACAGGCTCGGCTGTCTGATGCGGCAGACCCTCCGCTGCGGGTGGTAGCCAGGCAGCAAGAACGACCGTGATGTTGTCCTGGCCTCCGGCAGCATTCGCAGCTTCTACCAGATTGCCAGCCAGGCGCGCAGGACTGTCCCCCGCGCCTGCCAGGCTGGCTATCTGTGCATCCGAAAGCATTCCGTTGAGTCCGTCGGAGCACAGCAGCAGCAGGTCGGCAGGCTGTAACTGCAGCTCCCGCAGATCGGGCCGGGGCGGCTCTGCCTGCCCCAGGCTCTGCATGATGACGTTGCGGTGCGGAAAGTGCTCAGCCTCCTCCGGACTGAGCGCTCCGCTGTCAATCAGGTGCTGCACATACGAATGATCCTTACTCAGACAGCTAAGCCGGCCATCGCGAAACAGGTAGCAACGACTGTCGCCCACCCAGCAGATATATGCACGGTCGGCCAGCCACCACAGCATCACCAGCGTGGTTCCCATGCCCTGCAGATGGCTGTCGGCAGTAGCCGCCTTCACGACCTCCTGATGCGCAAAGACGGCTGCCTTTTTCAGCAACTCCCCTGGAGCGGCTGGCGGTACCGACCAGGCGGAGCAAGGCTGAAAAAAAGTACGAACGGCGGCTACCGCCGTCCGGGAGGCCTCCTGTCCCGCATTTTGGCCCCCCATACCGTCAGCAACGACCAGCAGCGAGCCCAGCTCAGGCAGCAGCAGACTAGTGTCGGCAGTAAACGACCAGTTGGCTGCCTTCACATCCACACACAGCCCGAAATGGTCTTCCTGCCGCTCGCGAAGCCTGCCCATATCTATACGGGCAGCTACCTGAAACCGGATTGTGCTGTCGACGGCTTTCATCAGCGGACGTAGATGCGGTTGATGAGGTTTTCGAGAATATAGCTCTCAATGGCCGCATGGGTTTTCTCTACTTTCTCCTCGAGGCGGTGAAACAGCAGCAGCAGGAAGATGCTAAGCACCAAGGCTACGAGCGTGGTATCAAAAGCGATATTGAGCAGAGCGGTAATCTTGCTGATGCCTGCAGAGGTAATAGCATCGTTGGCAGCCCCCAAAGAGGCTGCAATGCCGATAACTGTACCAATAAAACCTACAGAAGGGATGGCGCTGATGACGTAGCGAATCATAGACTGCTCGCTAGCACTTTCCCGCAGATAGACAGCAGATTGCACAGTGAGCAGATCCAGTGTTTCAGAAACCGACTTGTTGGCCCGAAATTTGGTGCAGGCCTGCTTGATCAGGTCGACCATGATGAAATGCTCCCGTGCCTGAATGTCAATCATTCGGAGCTTGATGTTGGCTACTTCTTCAGAGCTGAGCACCAACTGCTCTTTCTCCGGCAGCAGCTGCATGCGGAGCGACTGCGACTCGCGATCGATGCCTCGGCGAAGGCGCATAATATCCAGTGCTCCGTAGCAGAAGAGGATGTAAGTAAGCCCCTGGATGAGGCCCGCCGGCAAATCCCCCCCCAGCATGACCAGCAATCGGTGAGCGAAGGAGCCCGCTTCTACCGCCATGCTGAGAAGCCAGAAGAACAGAACCAGCAGGGTTCCTGCGAAAAAACTGATGAGCAGATTGATAGTTTTATCTTTCATGGTTGTGATAATTTTAACGTACTTCTTCAAATGTCATACTCGTCTCCGTCAGCGTCAGTACCCCCAACAGCGTACCCGAGTTGGGCAGGTTGCGATAAGGCTCCGGTGAGGGATTGACCTGCCGCGGGCTGATGTAAATAAACTGCGGCCTTGGAGGGCTTCCCTCCGGCTGGGGCGGACTGAGTGTGATCACACCGCTCACTGTGGCAGGAGGAGATGTTTTCTTGTTGATGTTGGCATAGACTTTGTAGACCCCGGGTACGATTTCATTTTTTTGCAGGATGACCATGTGGGGCGTGCTGACAATCTTAGCAGGCAGCTTAGCCTGCGTCCCCCAACTGCGGTTGCGATCCAGTGCATCGACGTACTGTCCATTCTCATTTTCGAGGATAAGCTGTACAGCCACCTCTTTTTCGGTCCAGTCAATGCGGATACCCATGGGGGGGTTGAAGCCGAAAGCAAAGATGCCCTTGGTTGGATCTTCCTCAATAATTTTTGTTTTTACCAACGTGTCTTCTTTTGTTTTCTCAACGTACTCCTTGTCGTCCTCCAGCTTGGGCAGCTGCACCGTTGTATTGAGGCGTTCTTCCAGGTCGCTGATGATTTCCTTCAACTGTTCAATATATTTTTCCAGATCTTCTATTCGCTGGCGGCGATTATCTAAAGTTTCGGCTTGCTGCCTGAGAGAATCCTGCAGTATGCTGTTGAGGCTGTCCAATGCTGCCACCCGCTGTTGCAGTTCTTGATTGAGTGCTGCCAGTCGTTTGTAATCTGCCTCTGCTTTTCCGAGTGAAGACTGCAGGGCTGAGGATCGGTCCATGATGGCGCGATAATCCTCTTCCGGTATGCTTCCCCTGACCCGCTGAAGCAGGCTGTCGAGCTCCCGGGCACTGCTGCGCGCCTCTTGCAGGCTGGGCGGCAACTCGTCGGTAACGGTCTTGGGCACCAGGATGAAAAGGAGGATAACCGCAGCCAGCGCTCCCGACAGCAGATCTAAAAAAGACACATTAAAGAGGACAATTTCTTTTTTACTCATAGCTGTATTACTTTAAGCGTCGTATTGCCAATGGTGATGATATCGCCGGGGCATAGCGGCTGTCCGCTGCTGCCGACCGGCATTCCGTTGATAAAGGTTCCGTTTTGCGAGTAGCGCCAGTGAGCATAGAGCCCCTGTCGAATCCACTGCCCGTCGCGCACAAACCACTGTTGCATTTCGGCGTGATACTCCAGGGTGGCGTGGGCTCGCGAGATGTAGCGCGAGTCCGACTCCCGCAGGATGAGATCATTGACGTGGCTGTCATCTTCACGTCCCAGCCGTAGTAGCAGGGGTTTTTGTCCGCTACTCAGGGGCAGGGGATAGATGCGCTTATGCTCATCGCCAAACATGACTTGCAGTCCGACCTTTGAGCTGTCCATGGCAGTGACTTCCTTGGTATTGCAGCCAAGGACACGCAGAATCGCCTCTGCCTGCTGAAAGCGGCTGTTGCGATCCGGCAACAAGCACCGTTCAATGATATCAACCCACTGCCGATCGATAACCGGCTGCTGTGCAGCCAGGCTGGCAAACAGCCTGCCTGCACGCATCCGCTGGAGATAAGGCCCGATATCTGATTCGCGCTCCCAGGGGCCGAAGGGCAGGCGACCGGTAAACAGCTCATAGCCGATGACCCCAAAAGCGAAAAGATCTATGGTAGGCAGCAGGGTCTCCATTCGCTGTAGCGGGTGCAGTTGTTCGGGCGGCATATAGGTGTAGCTCCCCAGCACCTCTGCGGGCTTCCCGTCGGGACGCAGGATGGTGATCAGTGAATTGATATGGCCGGAGATGCCAAAATCAGTCAGCTTGACCACTGGTTGTTCACTGCTGCCTGACAGGAGGCAATTCTCGGGCTTCAAATCCCTGTGTGTCTTACCCTCCCGGTGCAAATCGCGCAGCCCCAGCAGCAGTTGTCGCAGCAGCTCGGTCACCTGTCTGTAAGGCAGTCGGTTGACAACCTTGCTGCGCAGGTTGCCGCCCTCGCAGTACTCCATCACCAGGAAAGGGTTACCTTTCAGCTGATCGTAGTAAAGGCTGCGCACCAGGTGGTGGCTCTCGATGCGCCCCGTCTCAAACTCCATCCGGAAGCGGTCGACCATCGCCTGCCGCACCTTTTCCGGTGCCGACCACAATTTCAGCAGCTTGAGTGCCCGCCGCTGTCCGCCAGCCTTCTCGTCGGTACACAAATAGACAACGCCATAAGTGCCCTCACCAATGGTCTGCAGGATGCGAAAACGCTCTGCCAGCAGCATGCCTGGTTTGAGTTCGAGAGGAGTATGCATGATGGATTGCATATTTTGGCTCAGCACAGACAGTCGCTGCATTACTGAATGGTGAAGCGAAAAAGCCGATTGCCCAGCAACAGCACGTCGCCGTCCTGCAATGGCTGCGGGCGGCTGACGCGCAGGAAGGTCGACTGCTGCTCGCTCCCATCCGAAAGCACCCAGGCGCCGTCTTCGAAGCGCAGGCACGCCTGCAGCTTGCTCGTCAGGCTCATATTGCCAGGATCGAGGTTGTCGCGATTCAACAGGACCTCCTCACCGCTAAACTGCCGGGCCGCCGGCGGCTGCTCGCCCGAGCGCGGCAGCGGTGTCAGGGAAAAAGACTGCGCCTTGGCAGCAGCAAGCAACTCCCCAAAAGGAATGGTCTTGCCGGCTGATATTTCATGCGCAACTGAAGGCGAAATGACGATGGGTACCGGGTCGGGAGCTGCCAGGTGCTGCGGCAGATCTGCAGGGATTTCTGCATTGGCCGCTATTGGATTCACCGCTGCTATCCTGCGCAACTCGGCACCGCACTGTACACAGTGGGCGGCAGACGCCAGATTGAGGTATCCACAACTGATACAGCCAATCCCCCCCTGTTGCTGCCGCAATCCGCCGGCATCCTGCCCGTAAGGACGCGTGGCCTCCGGAAGCTCCGCCCGATAACCACAATGAATACAGATTGGCTGAGCTGTCGGCGTTGGATCGCCACAGTTGTCACAAATCCGCTCATCCCGCCCCTCCAAGGGCGACACACCGCCTATGCCGAGTGAGCCCTGCAGAGAAGCTTTGCAGTCCGAACAGACAACGGCTGTCGGCGGATTGCGGTACTTGCAGTTTTTACATTCGATGTACATATACGCTGAAATATTTATCAACTGACGTAAATTAATCCCGCGGCAGACAGCCCCGTCCGATAAACGCAAGCGGGGGACAACCAGATCGGCTAGCGCCAGCCCCCGCCGCCAAGTTCGAATACCATACCTGCCGTTAGCTGCAGAGAACGATTGCGATGGTTGTAGACAGGATCCTCTTTTACATTGAGTGTGTTGGAGCCGCTGATGTATCGAAAATCTACTACAATGAAGCCCAGATCGTCCAGCTCTATATTAATTCCGCCGCCCACTGCCAGCCCGAGATCAAAACCATTGTAGACATCGTCGCGGTCAGCAGGACGTTCATTGATGAGCGCATCCGGGTACAACATCATGGCAGCATGCCGCTTGGGAAAGGCAATAATGTCTTCGATAGCAGGCCCGTCCGACAATCCAGAGATTGTCCAGGGAAAAATGCGATAAATATCATCCTTGGGAGTTCCCAGCTCAAAATCAAATTCGTTGCGATAACTGTTATCTCTCAAGTACTGGTTTACGGTTTCTGCTTCCAGATCAAGACCCGGGCTTGATGAGTTTTTATCCGCCGTATAAGATACAGTAGCCCTGGCCTTGCCGACAGCAGATGAGAACACTACTCCGGCAGCGAGATAGCTGCTGATCTTGCTGCCCCTAAACTTGTACTTCAGTAGCAGCGGAACCTCCACGTAATTTAATTTTTCTGTGAAGTCTGCATAGCCCCGGATATGATTATTGAAAACAAATCCGTCAACCCAGGGAGTCTGAGAGTCCGTCAACAGAAAGTTAAGTTCATTCGCCCTCAAAACAGAACCTTTCTGGGTAAAGAGCACCTCTGGCTGCAGGGCAAAGCGGCCGCCAAAGGGGATTTCCAGCATAATTCCCCCTGTGAGGCCGGGGGTGAAGACGGCATCGTAATCGCTAAAGTCATCCGAATATCCATAGCGCGACATGGAGGCTCCAACTTTGGCACCGACCTTCAGCTGTGCCTGCAAGCTGCCAACAAACAGGATGGACAGCAGCAGGCTGCCGAATAATAATTTTTTACACATAAATCAAAGCATTAAGTGATGGAAAAATATGGTTGTATCATCGCCAGCCGCCACCGCCCAGCTCGAACATAAGTCCGGCTGAGAGTTGCAGGCTCCGGTTAAAATGATCGTAAGCATCAGCACGATAAAAATTTAGCGCCCTGCTGCCATGCATATAGCGCAGGTCCAGTACACCGTAGCCGAAGTCGCCAAGTGGCCAGCTAAAGCCACCGCCAAACAGCAGGCTGAAGTCGGAATTAAAATAAATGTTATCGCGATCACCCAGCGGCGGGCTACCTTCGAAAGGATACAGGAGCTGAGCAGCCGTATGCCGCGGAAAATTATTGGGTGGCTGATTGACATTGGTCACAGCCTTTCCTCGGCTACCCAGATTAAAAGG
The DNA here is from genome assembly GCA_964645715.1 of uncultured Saprospiraceae bacterium. GTDB lineage: Bacteria > Bacteroidota > Bacteroidia > Chitinophagales > Saprospiraceae > JAUMBM01. Next base: position 43,448 of record CAZYAO010000018.1, on the reverse strand, counting down.
TAACTCATATTGAAATCCAAGATCTTCTGTTAAAAATTTTCTAAATGGTTTGCTGCTCCCTTTCAAATCACTTTTTGTTTCATCCAATTCAAAATCAACTTTGACTTTGCCATTTAGTGCCTGTGAGTAAGCGACGCCCACACTCAGGTAAGCCGACAGGCTGCGCCCCCGGAAGCGATATTTTAGCAAAACCGGCAGATCCAGGTAATGGATGCGCTCTTCAAAATCGGCATACCCCTTGACGATGAGGCGCTGCAACTGTCCGGATTCGTCGCGCTGGTCAACCTCAAAATCGATGTTGTGACCGTTGGCAGTAGATTCTGCCTTTAGTCGACTTCCGCGCTGACCGTAGCCAAGTTCTGTCTGGAGTGCCAGCCGCCCCCAGAGCGGCAGCTCGAAACTTAGCTGCCCGTTGAGGCCTGGCAACGGTATCAGTTCATAATTTTCCCATTTTTCCGTCGTGCGGTAATTAGTAAGCGATCCGCCAATGCGCAGGCCAACAGAGGCCTGCGACAGCAGCAAACCAGATGTCAGCAGGCTGGCTATCAGGGCGAATGCCCTGATAGGAGGCAGGTAAATGGTAGTAATTTTATTCATAATCAATTGATTCCAAGTTTAGTTTTCAAATCATTACGCCGCGCACGCGCCAGCGGCAGCAGCAGACCGTTGCTGAGTACCAACACATGCTCCCCCCCCCGGCGCTCCCAGCGGCGGATATGGCTGAGGTTGACCAGTGCCGAGCTGTGCACCCGGAAGAACAGCTCCTCCGGCAGTAAGCTTTCCAGCAGGCTGAGCGAATGCTTGCTCTGTAGTTGTTCGCCAGTAGACAAGTAGACCAGAGCACCCTGAGCATCGGCTACACAGCAGATGACCTCCTCCGCAGCTGCGAAGAGATAGCCTTCGGTAGTCGAAAAACTGATGCTGTTCTTGCGCACGTCATTACTCATTTCGGCTGTATTTGGTCATTTTGTGAGCCTGTTCGGTTATTTTTTCCTGTTTTTTGGTAAATGTAGCACAAGCAGTTACCTGACTGCAAGTCCATAATTTGAGTAGTTGTAGTGCTTAAAAAAGTCGATTTTTAGCACTGTAGCCGTCGGGGGGAGACCCGTAATCGGTTCGTGACGGCAGTCAACAATGTCGTGACGGCCGCTGCAAGCGGCGCTGCTGTTAGAAGTATAGCTGTAGCGCAGACATATGCACAGTAGCCATTATTAGTACATCAAATGGTAATTTGTAGGAATGTTCTTGACTATTATCATCTGATAATCTTTGCTTTATTCTTACTTTTTTTGAACCAGTATTCTTTATTTTGTAGCCGACGGGAGGCCACCTTCCTACAACCGCAAGTGTATCTGCCTAGTTATGCGCAGTTTACGTACATCCTTACATCACAAACAACTGTCAAACAGCTATATATAAAAAACCTCACCCAATTTGTACACATTACAGCATTTGTACAAATCGAACCTGTATGGCTTCACTAAAACTAATCCGACAGATAAGCGTACTTACGGCGGCTGAAAAGCGTGAATTACGCCGCTGGCTGGTGCAAAAAAACACCCCTCAAAACGCCGTTGTAGGTAAATTACTGGACTACCTCCTGCTACAGGAACCCGGAACAGCTATTGACCGCCAATCGCTCAGTGCGGTGATATTCCCCGGCCAGACGTACAACGCAGTGCGGATACGCGACCTCATAAGCCAGCTCTCCCGCCAGTTGGAGGCCATGCTCATGCAGCAGACCCTAACCCTTGACAAGCCCCTGGCAGTCAACCTTCTCCTTGCAGCTTATGGCCAACGAGCGGGCTGCTATGAACTCTTTCGAGAGGAAAGCTTCAGACTACTCAACAAACTGGAGCAGCAGCCCGACAAAGGCATGCACGAGTACGCCAGACTTCACCGCCTCTGCCACGATCTCTATTTTCACCCCGAGACCGATAAGTACGAGCTCGGCAGCCTGCTGCTGCTGCAAAAGGCACTGCGCTATGAAAAGCTGGGCAGCCAGTTGTGCCGGGAGGTGTATGAGGGAGAACTGGCTGTGCGGCAACAACTGCTGCAGTCGCCTGACCGCTATCCCTTCAACACGACTGACAGTCCGCCTGCCAGCCTGCAGTTGCTACTTGACTGCCGCCAACTCGGTCAGACAGTCCATACGGCCGAAAGTTTCAGACAGTTGTTCGACCGATTTCAGGAACAGCAGCAGCAACTCCCATCTTTCGAAGCACACATCATTTTTAAAATGATGCTCAATTTTGCCGGCCGACGAGCAACCGCCGGCGATGAATCTTTCATCTGGCAGCTGCACCAGCTGCACCTTTACGGCCTGTCAAACCACTACTTCATAGAGTGGCAACAGATAACCAGCATTCGGTTCAGCAATATTGTGGTGGCTGCACTCATGGCCGGGCAGGAAGTCTGGGTAAAATTATTCATGGACACCCATTACCCTTTCCTGCCAGCCAGTGAACGCGATTATACCCTTCACTGGTGCCAGGCGCTGCTACTGTATCAGCAGGCAGTTAACACCCGGGAAGTCCCCCTGTATGAACAGAGTCTGACGCTGCTCCAGCAAATCCCTTACAACAACGGTCCCCTTGACCTGCGCCTCCGCAGTCTGCAAATACGACTGGGCTACGACTACCATTTTTTGCTGCTCAACGACGCCCACCTGCCCGAAAGCTGGATGCGCAATTTTGAGCGCCACTTGTGGAAAAGCCAGCTGCTCACCCAAAACCGCAAGAATGGCTATTTGCTTTTCATCAGGCTGGTCCGAAAAATCATGCGCCTCCAGCAGCGACATGCAACCATTTCAGCCCGGCAAAAGCAGCGGCTCCTGCAAATTGCCGAACAAAGTGATGGTATTTACTTCATCGGCTGGTTGCGTTTGCGAATCCAAGCGCTATGAAAGCTTTTCTTACCCTAGAATATTTTCACAAAAACTTTCTATATTTGCAACAATGTTGCATCTCTATGCGTTTTCATCGACAAAGCACGAATAACCTTGGCGCACGAAGCTAAAAAATCGGACTGGATGGGCATGGCAGCTTCCGTTGCCTGCCTGATACACTGCTCGGCAGCGCCCCTGCTGTTCCTGCTGCAGCCGTTGCTGGCGGGTGCTGTTGTTGCTGATCACCACCACCACGAACAATCCGGCTGGCACTACCTGTTCTTCGCGCTCGCCCTGCTGGCAGTCTGGTCTTCTTCGCGCAGCAGCGACTCGCGGGGCATACGACTGGGGCTGTGGGCCTCACTGGCAGCCTTTGGAGCGGGGATATTTTTGGAAAGCGAACACAACATCTTTTCGGATGTTCTGCTATACGGTGGCTCGGTTGGACTCGTCATTGCGCACTATCTCAACATGCGCAGCGCACGCAGCTGCGCGGTATAGTAGCTGTCGAAACGTTTTTCTCCTCCCTGCTGCCTGCCAACAGCCAAACACAGCACTACATGAGAAACGTTTTTTACCTGTTTGCACTACTCCTGTGTACCTACACAACGACTGCTCAGACCGGCGCTACGGCCTCGCTTAGCGGTCATATACGCGACGCCGGCGGACCACTGGCAGGCGTCAATATCAGCAGTCCTTCACTGCGCGGCGGCAGCGTAACGGACGAAAATGGCCACTTCCGACTGTCTGTACCAGCAGGGCAGCCTATTGTAGTAGAGATTAGCTTTCTGGGCTACCGCAGCCAGCAGCACACCTTCATTCTGCAGGCTGGTGAAGAGAAGCACTGGGACGTGGTCATGGAAAATGATGTGCTCGGTCTGGACGCTGTGGTCGTGTCGGCCACCCGCAGCAGTCTGCCCATCTACCAGGCACCCGTCATCGTCAGCCGCATTAGCAGTCGCCTTTTCGAGCGCAGCCAGTCGGTGAGTCTGGCCGAGGGGCTCAATTTCTCTCCGGGCCTGCGGCTCGAAAATAACTGCCAGAACTGTGGGTTTACGCAGGTGCGCATGAACGGGCTGGACGGTCCTTACTCGCAGATTCTCATTGACGGCCGGGCCATTTTCTCTGCGCTCGCCGGTGTGTACGGTCTGGAGATGATTCCGGCCAACATGATTGAGCGAGTGGAGGTTGTCCGCGGTGGCGGCTCCGTGCTCTATGGCGGCAACGCCATTGCCGGCACCATCAACATCATCACCAAAGACCCTGTAGCCAACAGCCTGTCGGTAGCCTCTAACCTGGCCGTGCTGCGGGGCGGGCAGCCCGACCAATCGCTGCAGCTCAACGGCAGCATCGTAGCAGAGTCGCTGGACAAAGGCATCAGTTTTTTTGCCTTTCGCCGCAATCGCCAGCCGTGGGATGCCAACGACGACGGGTTTTCGGAGCTGACCGAAATCCGCAACAGCACCTTGGGCATGACGGCCTTTCTGAAGCCCGACGAGCGCAGTCGCCTGTCTGTCAATTTATTCCTGATTGATGAATTTCGCAGGGGGGGCAGTGATTTTGAGCTGCCGCCGCACCAGGCACGGGTAGCTGAGCAACTGCAGCACAACATTGTGAGCGGCGGCATCAACTACGAGCGCTACAGCCGCGACCAAAAGCGTAAACTTGCCGTCTACACCGCCCTGCAGACTACCCTGCGCGACAGTTACTATGGCGCTGGCGGCCGGGTGCTGGCTGAAGGCGACAGCCTGACGGCTACTGACCTGCTGGCGCTGCGCGCCTACGGGCAGTCAGAGGATCTGGCCAGTGTAACAGGCCTGCAGTATGCAGCCGAACTAGGGCAGGCCTGGAGCCTCATCGGCGGCGCGGAGCTGCAGTACAACCGGGTTGACGACCGCATGCCTGGTTATGCGCGCAGCATCCGCCAGCGCGTAGGTGTGTGGGGCAATTACCTGCAGTTGCAGTGGGCACCGGACGAAAAATGGAGTCTGCTGCTGGGCAGCCGGCTGGACAGGGTGCGACTAGAGGGCGATTACGATTTTAGCAGCTTCAGCCTGCGCAACGACCGCATTCTACCCGTATTTGTACCGCGCTTCACCGCCAAATACAGCCCCAGCCGCTATCTTTCCTTTCGCACTTCCTATGCCGAAGGCTACCGTGCTCCCCAGGCTTTCGACGAAGACCTTCATATAGAAACGGTCGGCGGCGCTGCCCGCTTTGTGCTGCTGTCCCCGGAGCTGCAGGCCGAGCGTTCGCGCAGCTTCAACGCCTCTGTAGACTATACCTACCGCCGCGAAGCCATTGAGTGGAAACTGGTGGTCGACGGCTTTTACAATCGCCTGCAGAATCCGTTTGTCACCGTCAACCCCCGGGAGCTGCCCAATGGTGTAGCCATCATCAACAAGCAAAATGGCAGCGGAGCAGTGGTGCAGGGGCTAAACATAGAGCTCAACGCCGCCTATGGCCGGCAGTGGCAGCTACAGACGGGCTTCACCCTGCAGTCGGCCCACTATGATGAACCGCTCGAGTTGTGGTCGCCCGAGACCCCCGATGCCGGCAATGCCGACAGCATCACCAGCACCCGGCAGCTGCTGCGCAACCCCAATGCATACGGCTTTTTCACCGCCAGCTGGCAGCCTGTAGCCGCTTTCGATGCCAGTCTGACGGGCGTCTATACCGGTCCCATGCAGCTGGCTCACGTCATCGATCCCGGCAATGAGTACACCATTATAAAAACCTCTGCGGCCTTCATGGAGCTGGGATTTCGGCTCGCGTGGCGATTCAGCCTGCACGACGACTACCAGCTGCAGCTTACCGCCGGTGTGCACAACCTTTTTGACAGCTACCAGCAGGACCTCGACAGGGGTGCTGAGCGGGATGCGGGCTATGTGTACGGGCCTGGGCGGCCACGTACGGTTTTTGTGGGGGTTAAAATTGCTTTAGGGGAGTAAGGGGGGGGATGTTTTTGGGTGGCTGACGCCACCCAAAAACGTTGTACAACAGTGGCGGCTGTCGCCGCCACTGTTGCCAAATGTTTTTTTTGTGGCTGACGCCACTGTTGCCTGAC
>CAZYAO010000018.1:27590-37394 GCA_964645715.1 uncultured Saprospiraceae bacterium | reverse complement strand
TCGCCGCCACTGTTGCCAAATGTTTTTTTTGTGGCTGACGCCACTGTTGCCTGACATTTTTTTGGTGGCATGGGCCACCCAAAAAAATTATAGTATTATACCAATGCATTCACCGACTGCCAGGAGCCGCCATTGATTACTTCTATACCCGCTGAGCGAAGGATACCGGCAGCGGCACCACTGCGGGCACCGGAGGCGCAGCAAGTGATGACTGGCTTATTATAGCCCTTGATGGTATTGATTTTGGCCTGCACCTGGTCGAGCGGGATATTGACTGCCTTGGGTACGTGGCCGGCTTTAAACTCGGCAGGGGTGCGTACATCGAGAATGACCGCCCCGCGGCTGATGAAATCGGTCAGTTGGTCGCTGTTGTTGCCAAAAAGGCGCTTGAGAAATCCGAACATGGTTGGTTTGATTTTACAGCCACAAAGGTAGGCGGCTGGCAGGCAAGGCTTGGTGACACAAGTCACAGAGTGTGCAGAAGCATCCGCTGGTACGCCCGACGCGTACATCGAACAGAAACGCTCACACAGCAGGTATCGCAGCTGGTACGCCCGACGCGTGCATCTAACAGAAGCACTCACACAACATGCACCTCAGCTGGTACGCCCACATCTAACAGAAATACTCACACAACATGCACCTCAGCTAATCCGCCCCCAGCCCTTCACTTTGTTGAAATACAGTTCGAGATACGCGCCCAGCAGCTGATGCTGGGGGGATGAAAGCGCCGGATCGGCATCCAGCAGTTGCTGCGCCCACTCGCGCGCCAGTTGCACCAGCTGACCATCGCGTGCCAGATCGGCAATGCGCAGATTGAGCAGCCCGCTCTGCTGGGTACCATCCAGATTGCCCGGCCCCCGCAGCCGCAGGTCGGCTTCGGCGATTTCAAAACCATTGTTGGTGCGTACCATGGTCTGTATACGCTCGCGGCTGTCCTGACTGAGTTTGAAACCCGACAGAAGGATACAGAATGACTGCTCGGCGCCCCGGCCCACACGCCCCCGCAGCTGGTGCAGCTGCGAAAGCCCGAAGCGCTCCGTATTTTCAATAATCATCACGCTGGCATTGGGCACATTGACCCCTACCTCTATGACCGTCGTAGCCACCATAATATGTGTTTCCCCCCTTTTGAAGCGCTGCATCTCATACTCCTTGTCGGCAGCCTTCATACGCCCATGGACGATACTCACCTGATAGTCGGGCGGCGGAAAATCGCGGCAGATCGCCTCATAACCCTGTTCGAGCGCCAGCAGATCAAGTTTTTCATTCTCCTCAATGAGCGGATAGACAACATACACCTGTCGGCCAACAGCAATCTGCTCACGCATAAAACCCAGCACCCGACTGCGATGGTGCTCCGTATAGTGCACCGTTTTTATAGGTTTGCGGCCGGGCGGCAGCTCATCGATGACCGACACATCGAGGTCGCCGTAGAGGGTCATCGCCAGTGTGCGCGGGATAGGCGTAGCCGTCATGATGAGAATATGGGGCGGATAAGGATTGCTCTTGGCCCACAATTTGGCCCGTTGCTCCACCCCAAACCGGTGTTGTTCGTCGATGATCGCGAGGCCCAGGCGGTGAAACACCACTGCAGGCTCTATGAGCGCATGCGTACCAATGAGTATATGGATATCACCCGCCGCCAGCCCCTGCAGTACCTCTTTGCGCGCCTTACCCTTTACACTGCCCGAAAGGAAAGCCACCCGCAGACCGAGCGGCGCTGCCAGCTCACTAATCCCCAGAAAATGCTGTTGCGCCAGAATCTCCGTCGGCGCCATCAGGCATGCCTGAAAACCATTGTCGATGGCCATGAGCATACTCATGAGCCCCACGACCGTCTTACCACTGCCCACATCCCCCTGCAGCAGGCGGTTCATCTGCCGACTGCTGCCCAGATCGCGGCGTATTTCCCGCAGCACCCGCTTCTGGGCATTGGTCAGCGGGAAAGGCAGTACTTCATGAAAAAAACGGTTGAAATTCTCCCCGATCTTATCAAATGCGTAGCCAATAATCACCTCCCGCCGGCGGCGGTTGAGCTGTAGCAGTCGCAGCTGCAGCAAAAAAAGCTCCTCAAACTTGAGGCGAAAGCGGGCAGCATCGAGCTCCTCCTGCCGGGAAGGAAAATGAATGTGGCGCAAAGCCGTAAAACGGTCGGGCAGCTGCAGCTGCTCGCAGAGGTAGTCCGGCAGCATTTCAGGCAAGTGAGCAGGCTCCAGCCGCTCCAGCAGGCTCTGCATCATGCGGCGACGCGCACGCGCGTCCAGCCCCTTTTGATTAAGCTTTTCGGTGCTGGGGTAAACCGGCGCAAAAGCCGTAGCCTCCCGCGTGTTCGCCTCGCTCACCACCTCCATCTCCGGATGCGGAATATTCAGCTGCCCGTTGAAATCATTGATACGACCATAAAGAACGTACTCCTGACCCACAATGAGCGACTGCTCGAGGAAGTGGATGCCACTAAACCAGACCAGTTCGACCGACCCGCTCGCATCCCGAAAGATGCCCGTGAGCCGCTGCTTGCGCCCATCACCTACCTTTTCGAGTCGCCGCAGTATGCCCCGCAGCTGCACCCACCCGCCCTCGGGCGGGAGATCGGCAATGCGGTGAAACTTAGTCTTGTCAATATACCGATGCGGATATTGCAGCAGCAAATCACCCAGCGTATATACCGACAGCTCCTTATTGAGCAGCTGGGCCTTAGCGGGGCCAACCCCTTTGAGAAATTCTATGGAGCTATCTAGCAGATGATTTGTTGGTTTCACAGCCGGCAAATTGCACACAAAAATAATAAAAAACCACTGCTTGCAGTTTTTTGTTTGAAAAAATCCCCCCCGCAGGCCGGGAACTATGTACCCACATTTTATCGTTCACACATAAATCACTACTTTCGCCCTTTATTATGCAGGCCTTGGACCAAAAGGTCCAAAATAACGACAACAATATGGAAACAGTACGCCAAAAGCAGGTAGCAGAACTCGTCAAGCGCAATTTTAGTCTGGTACTGCAGGAAATCGGCGCCTATATATATGGATCGGAGCCCTTTGTGACCGTCACCCAGGTCAAAATGACCCCCGACCTCAACGACGCCAAAATCTACCTGAGCGTCTACAACATCGAGCACAAACAAGGAGTGCTGCTTGAACTCGAAGAAGAACTCCCGCGACTCAAGCAGTCGCTGGCACAGCGCCTGCGGCGGCAGCTGCGCCGCATGCCGGACATTTATCTCTTTCTCGATGACACCCTGGATGAAATGTACCGGGTAGACGAACTCTTCCTGCGGCTGCATGCCGAAAACCAGATGGGCAGCGACGACCGTACGGAAGAAGAATAACCATGGCCGGCCAGTCTCCTTCGGCTGAACATACGGCCGTGCTGCTGCTGGCAGCCGGCGCCTCGCGCCGCCTCGGACAGCCCAAGCAGCTGCTGCCGCTGGGCGGTCAGCCGCTGCTGCTGCGGGTAGCGCAGCAGTTGCTGAGCCCCGCCTGGCAGCTGTTCGTCGTACTGGGCGCAGCGGCCGACGAAGTCGCCCCCCTGCTCGCTCCCCTACCCCTGCAGCCGCTCTTCCACAGCCGCTGGGCCGAAGGCATGGGCAGCAGCATCGCCTTTGGCGTCGAGGCCATCCTGCATAAGCAGCCGGCCACCGCCACCATCATCATCGCTGTCGCCGACCAGCCCCTGCTGCAGGCACAACACCTACAAGCGCTGCTGGACTTGCAGCAGCAGGGCAGACAGGCCGCCGTGGCCAGCCGCTACGATGAAAACAACTGGGGCACACCCTGCCTTTTTACCGCCGACTGCTTCGACCGCCTCCGCCAACTGCAAGGCGAGCAGGGCGCCCGGAGCATCATGCACCATTTCTCTCCCCTCCCCCCTGCCTGCATCGACTTCCCCGAAGGAATAACCGACATAGATACCCCGGCCGACTGGCAGGCCTTTTCACGGCGGCAGGCCTGGTAGCTGCTCTTCTGTGGGGGGGTAAAAAAGCCATGCTCGCAGCTGCGGGCACGGCTTTTTTTTACAAAAAAAATGCCCGCCCCTGCCGAGCGCAGGCGGCAGGGTGGCTTTTTGAAAAAAAACCGCCCGGGAAGTGGTGGCTTTTTTCAAGAAAAAGGCAGGTTTTTCATAAAAAAAAGAGAAAAAAAATTGGACAGCAGGTACAGTTTGAAAACACAGAATACAGTTTTCAGAACTATCTTTAACTTTATTTAACTGAAAAACAAATGTTTAAAAAACACAACTAACATCTACAATATCCAGCCAAGCTACAAAATGTACTTAGTTTATCAATTTTGGAAAGCGACCTTTGTATTGTCAGTTGAAAGAAGCTGATGCGATGATGACCTCTGGTCAATAATAGTTCATAATCTCATTGTACTGAAAACCGACGACTAGTTTTTTTATTCGAGGCTGTTATGAAGTCTTGCATAATCCCACGAATGATTGCGAAATGTGATCTTATGAAAATTTAATTATGGGCATCAAAGGATGTTCTGATTTGGTATGTAGATAGCCTCTCAAAGCTCTTTTCAAACCGGTTGGCGTTACCAACCGGTTTTTTTATTTTTGTCCCGGCTGTTGGGCCCGCCAAAGCATCGGGCACTATTTCTGGATACTTTTTGGCATCCAAAGCCCCAAAAAGCATTTGGAGACAGCCTTCTTCCTACTTTTGTGCCAGCTGTTGGACCCGCCAACGACAGCACACCGAGTAAGAGCGGCAAATATATGACAATTTACTAAGATGAAAAAACATTTGATAGCCCCGTCCCTGTTGGCCGCTGATTTTACGCGGCTGGCGGAAGAGGTCGAAATGCTCAATACGACAGCTGCCGACTGGCTGCACCTTGACGTAATGGACGGGCATTTTGTACCCAACCTCACCTTCGGGATGATGGTGGTAGAGGCGATAGGCAAGCTGGCGCGCAAACCCCTGGATGTGCACCTGATGATAGAAAAACCAGAACGCTACATCGAGGGTTTCCGCAAAGCGGGTGCCGACATCATCAGTGTGCATTATGAGGCCTGCCCGCATCTTCACCGGGTAATCCAGCAGATCAAAGAGACGGGTGCCCAGGCAGGGGTGGCCATCAATCCGCATACACCGGTTCAATGCCTGGAAGACATCATCGAAGATTTGGATCTGGTGGTGGTCATGTCGGTTAATCCCGGTTTTGGCGGTCAGAAATTTATCTACCAGAGCATCCCCCGGATTCGAAAACTGCGCGAACTGATAGACGTACACAACTCATCGGCCCTGATTGAAGTAGACGGTGGGGTGGGGCTGCAAAATGCGCAGGAAATTCTGAAGGCTGGTGCCGATGTACTGGTAGCAGGCAACAGTGTGTTTGGTGCGGCTGATCCGGCCGAGGCTATTCGCCTGCTTAAATCTGTTGGCGAGGAATTCCGGCAGCCATTGTAGACGGTCGCTGTTGCCCGGAAGCATTGCATCGCTCACACGGAAGCGCTGCAGTTGGTTGGTTTTTTCCGGCTTTTTCACTTGTTCAAACTCTTATTATGCGAACATTACTGTGGCTCATCTGCTGCCTGCTGACAACAGGGGGACTGTATGCCCAGGCGGCGGGCGAGCGGGCAACCATCACAGGCTTGGTGACGGATGCTATCAGCGGGCAGCCTGTAGAGCTGGTCACCATATATATATTAGGTACCAACACAGCTGTTGAGACGGCCGCCAACGGTCGCTACCAGTTATTTATTCCTGCCGAAAAGTCCGTAGAAATTGTCTTCTCGCGCATTGGTTATAAGGATACACGTACAACCGTGGCGCCTATGCCGGCGCGTACGAGCCGACAGATTGACGTTGCGCTGGCCAATGCCGACAGTGAGGTGGAGGTTATTGTCCGTGAGAGTAAAATCGATGACAGCGGACTGCTGCGCGAAGATGTCAACCAGCTCAAACTGTTGCCCAGCACCACCGGCAACCTCGAGAGTGCCCTCCCCCACCTGGCATTGGGGGTAAGCAGTGGCTCCGGCGGAGAGCTTACCTCTCAGTACAATGTGCGGGGTGGCAACTACGACGAAAACCTGGTGTATGTCAATGATTTTGAGATCTACCGGCCGCAGCTCGTACGGGCGGGGCAGCAGGAGGGACTATCTTTTCCCAACATCGACCTGATGCAGTCGCTCCTCTTTTCTTCCGGCGGCTTTGAGGCGCGCTATGGCGACAAGCTGTCGAGCGTACTGGACATCAAATATAAGCGCCCCGATAGTCTGCGCGCGAGTGTCGGCCTAAGTTTTCTGGGGGGCTCTGCACACATCGAAGGCAGCTTCAAACCCGGCAAAGACAGCTACCGACGGCTGCGCTACCTGCTGGGTGCCCGCTACAAGACCAATCGCTACCTGCTGGGCAGTCTGGACGTCACCGGCGAGTACCTGCCCAATTTCTCTGATATACAAGCCTATATAACTTACGACCTCAATCCGAACTGGCAGCTGGGACTGCTGGCCAACCACAACCGCAGTGTGTACCAGTTCAGGCCCAACCAACGGACGACCGGCTTCGGACTCATCAATTTTGCACTGCAGCTTTTCAGCGTCTTCGAGGGACAGGAACTTGACGATTTTACCACCCAGATGGGCGGCCTGTCGCTGACCTACCTGCCCGACCGCTCGCGCAATCCCATGTTCCTCAAATTCATGCTGTCAGCCTTTCGCAGTGATGAAAACGAACGCATTGATATTGCAGGCCGCTACAGCCTGCGACAGATTGACAACAACCTCGGCAGCGATAACTTCGGCGATGTGTTGTCGGAACTGGGCACAGGTAAGCAGCAACAGTATGTGCGCAACTTCCTCGACATCCGCGTATACAATGCCGAGCACAAGGGGGCCATCGAATTTCAGACCGACAGCGACGACAGCCGGCGCAGCAGCAGTCACTTCCTGCAGTGGAACGTCAAAGGCCAGTACGAAGACATCAACGACTACCTCAACGAATGGGAGCGGCTCGATTCGGCTGGCTACAGCCTGCCCTACGACACCTCCCAAGTGCTGCTCTACAGCGTCCTTAAGACCCGCAACCAGCTGTCTTCGGCGCGACTGTCGGCCAGCGTACAGGACACCTATACCTGGCGGCAGGACGACAAAGGCGAGCTGCGCCTCTCCGCCGGACTACGCGCCTCCTATTGGAGCCTCAACCAGGAGCTCCTCATAGCACCCCGTGCACAGCTGCTCTACAAGCCGCTGGCCGGCAAGCGCGACCTCAGCTACCGGCTCGCAGCCGGCTACTACTACCAGCCGCCTTTCTACCGGGAGCTGCGCGCACCCGACGGACTCGTCAATACGGATGTGCGGGCACAGAAGTCGTTCCACCTCGTGGGAGGCATGACGCTCGACTTCTACATGGGTAAAAACAACCCCAAAAAATTCCGGTTTATCACCGAAGCCTACTACAAAGCACTTTGGGATCTCATCAGCTACGAGATTGAAAACGTGCGCATCCAGTACAGCGGCCAGAACGATGCTGCAGGCTACGCCACGGGCATCGACATGCGCCTCAACGGCGAGTTTGTGCCGGGTGCCGAAAGCTGGATCAACCTAAGCCTGCTCCGCACGCGCGAGCGGCTCACAGGCGTACAGCATTTTGTGCGCGAGCGGGGAAGTACCGAAGGTACGCCCGTAGCCGATGTGCCCCGCCCCAGCGACCGCCTCATGCAGCTGAGTGTCTTTTTTCAGGACTACCTGCGCAACAATGACCGCTTCAAGACGCACGTCAACCTGACCGTGGGCACGGGTCTGCCCTTCGGACTACTCGACAACAACCTGATCTACCGCAATCCCTACCGTTTTTCTCCCTACCACCGCATCGACATCGGCTTCAGTTTCCTGCTTTGGGATGCCCTGCGCCCCGGTGCGAAACCCAATCACCTGCTCGATTTTTCCCGCACCACCTGGCTGAGTCTGGAAGTCTTCAACCTCATGCAGGTACAAAACCAGGCGGGCAACACCTGGATCAAAACTGTTTTTAACCAGCAATATGCTGTACCCAATTATCTCACTTCGCGCCGCATCAACCTGCGGTTGCGCATGGAGTTTTAGGAAAAAAAGCTGCCGCAGCAACGGGCCTGCGGCAGCTTTTTTATAAAAAAAGAAAACATGCAGCTTGCAGAGCCAACAGCCCCGGCCAGCCGGCCGGGTCGGGTAATGTTTATAGATCCTGCCGAGGAGCTCCTCTGGCAGTCCCTGCGCGACATGGGCTACAGCTGCCACGACCGGCTGCAGGCCGACCGAAACGCGATCCTCTCGGAAATTCACCACTACGAGGGTATCGTCATCCGCAGCCGACTGCGGATCGACCGCGAACTGCTCGACAAGGCAGTGCGGCTGCGTTTTGTTGCACGCAGCGGCGTGGGTACCGAGCACATAGATCTCGACTATGCTGCCGCCAAAGGCGTGCAGGTGCTGACATCGGCGGAAGGCAGCCGGGATACGGTTGCCGAGCATACAGTGGGAATGTTGCTCATGCTGCTCAACAACCTGGCGCGGGCCGACAGGCAGGTGCGCCAGGGGGAATGGATACGTGCGGGCAACCGGGGGTATGAACTCAAGGGAAAGACGGTAGGCATCCTCGGCTATGGCAATATGGGCAGCGCACTGGCAAGGCGCCTGGCGGGTTTCGATTGCCGCGTGATTGCCTACGACCGCTACAAGACTTCTTTCGGAGATGCTTACGCACAGGAGGTAAGCCTGGAACAACTGCAGGCAGCGGCAGAGATTGTCAGCATCCACATTCCCTATACGCCCGACAATCACTATTTTGTCAATGGTTCCTTTCTCGATGCATTCCGGCAGCCAATTTGGCTGATCAACACCGCCAGAGGGCTGGTGCTGGAGACAGCTGCCCTGGCCGACAGGCTGGCCAGCGGTCAGGTGAGAGGAGCCGCCCTGGATGTCATTGAATATGAGGATCAGTCCTTTGTGCATCTCAAGCCCGCAAGCTTACCGGCTCCTTTTCAATACTTATTATCCTCCCCACAGGTAGTGCTTACGCCTCACATCGCCGGCTGGTCATACGAAGCAGAAGCGGGGCATGCGCGCGTGCTGGCCGCCAAGATAGCAGCCCTCAGGCCTTAGGAATTTGCTTGCGGATAACAATCCAGCCGGGGATACACACCCCCGTCTCCGAGGTACCTTGCCAAGGCCCCTCGAGATACAGCGCATCGGACCTGCGTATGAGCTTGAGCTGCGAAGACTTATAGCACCACTCCAGCTCCCTCGGTTTATTGGCCCTGCGAAGTCGCTCTTCTTTAATGTGGAGAACATTGCCGTCAGCTACAAAACCGACCCAGTCCATTTCGGCAAAAATTTCTTCGACACGCACGAAAGAAGTTCCTTGGAGACTACTTCCCTGTGACTCTACCTGCAACATAAAGCTATACTCCTGCCTGTATCCGCCCTCATTTTGTGTAAGCTTCCCCTCCCACCTGCCAACAAACATAGCCTGCTGCGCCATCAACTGGTTGGTAGCAGTCAGGCACAGCAGCGCCCAAAGAATAGCGGGTAAGTTTTTCATAGCGGAACATTTGCCCCGCCAGCAAGCAGCTCATTGATCGCTTGCGGGTGGGGGTGGGTAAAAAGCACAGGAATTAAGCCTCGTCACCAAACGCCTCAGGTTGTGGTAAATATACTAAAAATAGTTTTTCCGTAATTGCGCACCTGCAACAGATTAGGATGATCCTTAAAATCGTGCTGCGGATTGTGCTCCAGCACCAGCCAGCCACCGGGCTTCAGCAGTTTTTTCTTCAGAATGACATCCGGAATCTCCGGAATGTTCGGCAGTGGGTAAGGCGG
>CAZYAO010000018.1:25610-27490 GCA_964645715.1 uncultured Saprospiraceae bacterium | reverse complement strand
GTGGGCCAGTTGTCTGCCGGCGGATTAAATCGCCGGCCTTTAAAGGTACCCCCTATGATTCTCATGATGCGTAGTTAGAAAAAATTAGGGCTGTCGCGACAACCAGCTGTGTGCCAAGTAGCCATGTGCAGGCAGATCTCCCAATGGCTTGGTTCCTTCCTCTGCAGGCATGAACGCCAACTGACCGATATACCTGCGCAAAAGCGTGTATATATCCCCCTCCTGTGTGAGCTCTCCCAGCAGGAAGACCTTGACCTGAGTAAGATTACAGCCCGACAACTCAATGGCCAGCAGGCAGAAATAGAGAAAATCCTTGGTTGTGGGACAGGTAAATACATTGGACAACAAAAGGCGGCCATCGCGCCACACGAAGACACGCAGGCTGCTGCCCTGAAAGAAAGCGTGCATTACCTCTTCCTGCACCTGCTGCGCATGCCGATGCAACGGCGGCAGCAGCACACTAAGAATATGCCAGTATCGCCAATGCGGATATCGCTGAGACCAATGAGATGCAATCGACTGCGGGAGCGCAAAAACCAAGTAGGCATCCAGCCCGGAAACAGGCTCGCTGAGCACCTCGCTGTCTGCCGACAACTGTGTAATCTGCTGCAAATACAAAGCCGGGCGGGAAGGATCGAACAAGCGAGCCGGCACCAAAACCGACTGCTGCCCACACCAGGCAAAGTGTACCCGGCGAAAAGGAAGGTGGCTGTAGCCATCGCGGTCTATCCAGTGCGTGTGTGGCATGAAATCGAACGCACGAAAAACCAAGGGCTTACCGGCATCATCGAAAATAGCATAAGCAGCGCTGTCGGTACCATTGAATACCGACAGCGCTGCAGCAGAGGAAGCCAATTGAGAAGGGCTGAGGGCTTCCTCAACGTCTATGCGTCTTACTCCCAATTACCCGACAAATTTGGTGCTCCCATGTTGCCAAACTTGAGCGGCTTCTCAGGATCATATTTTTGGTCATAGCGAGCGTAGGACTTGCTGGAGTACTTTTCGCCCATAAACACCTTACGGCGAGCACCAACCTCCACAACAGGCACTTCTGTATTCTGATAGTCGATCAACTCCGCACGGATATCGAAGATAGCCCCGTTGCCATAAGGAACATAGCGAAGCGAGTCCAGACTGGCAGACAGCCCCAGATTAGAAATTGAATCGATGGCCCGCTTATAGGTAGTATCATACGTGATTTCGCCCGTAAAGTTGGGATCATCGGGATCACCAATGACAGCGATGATAGCGAAGCTGTCGTAGGTAAGCACATCCCGAAGCGTATCGAAATTGTGCGCAAACTTACCGGTGATATCGCGGAACAACTCCTGGCACTTGCGGATTTCCTTCAGGCGTTCCTGCACTGCCAGCTCACGAATTTGTCGCTCTTCGTTGAACGCAATGGGATCTTTAATGCTGTCATACAAAAGGTAAGTCAGCGCGGCAGCGATCAGCAGGAGAATGATATTTAAACCCAGTCTCATTTCCGGTTTGTTTAATAAATAAAAAAATTTGCGCGTACATCAAGGCAGCCATTGAGCTCCCCAAAATGTGGTGGCGAATATGTGAAAAGTCTGCCACATACCTTTACTTTTGCGGCAGTTTTTTTTTCATATACCTTTTTGCAATATTGCCTCTATGGAGGTAAGATGCAAAAAAACTGTATTTTGGTGGTTGACTTAATGGTGGCACAAAAATAATACAATTCTGATGTCAGTCAATATAAATATCTTAGCGATTGAATCTTCCTGTGACGATACCTCCGTGGCTGTCGTCCGGGACGGGCAGGTATTGAGCAATGTTGTTGCCAGTCAGGAAGTCCATCAGCAGTACGGGGGAGTGGTACCCGAGCACGCCTCGCGGGCACACCTTACCAACAT
>CAZYAO010000018.1:18041-25510 GCA_964645715.1 uncultured Saprospiraceae bacterium | reverse complement strand
ACACTGGACGATGCGGCCGGCGAGGCTTTTGACAAAACCGGCAAGCTTATGGGTCTACCCTACCCTGCGGGTCCCCATATTGACCGGCTGGCCAGGCAGGGCGAGGTGCGTTATCATTTTCCGGAACCCCAGCTCGACGGGCTGGACTTCAGCTTCAGTGGCCTCAAGACTTCCTTCCGCTATTTTATCGAAAAACAGCAAAAAACGGATCCTGCCTTTGTAGAAAGGGAACTTCCGCATCTTTGTGCCTCCATTCAGCAGCGCATCGTGAGCATCCTGCTCCACAAGCTCCAGCAGGCGGCATTGCTTACAGGCATTCGGGAGATTGCTATTGCCGGCGGAGTTTCGGCCAACACTGGACTGCGCCAACAATTTATTGCGCTGGGTGCACAGCAAGGCTGGCGCACCTACATACCTGCTTTTGCCTACAGCACCGACAACGCCGGCATGATAGGCGTTGCCGCCCATTTTAAGTACCTGGCGGGGGATTTTTGCAGTCAGGCAACAGAGCCGGCCGCAAGGCTGGCTTTTGATGCCCATGGGTGACACGGCCTGTTATGCAATGACACAGGCGCGTTTGGTTTTTTTGGAAAAAACCAAACGCGCCTGTGGATATTCTGCCGGCGGCTGCCGGCAAAAAAAAGGCCCGGTTAAAATGAATCAATGAGCCGTTTCTTCATCTGATTGAACTCTTCATCGGTAATCACACCGGCCGAGCGTAGTTCGGCTAGCTCGCGCAGCTGTGCCATGACATACTGGTCGTGCCCCACCGTGGCCGTCGGCGTCTCTGTGGGTCTGCTCTCCGCCTGTGCAGGCGGTGGCGGCACGTCTGCAGGCGGATTTCCCCGCCACTTCTCTGCCATCTGCCTGCCTTTCTCAAACTGTTCGCGGTAGATATTCTTCAGCCGCTCCACATCGAAATCGAGGAAGGTACCTCCGTTTTCGAAGTGCTTGCGAAACACCTGACCGAGCGCGTAGGTAGACGCCGCATTGAAGACGGAGGTTGTGACGCCGCCGATTACTGTCCCCACCCCCGGAATCAGTTTGATCAGGCTCCGTGCGCCGGCACGCGCCAAGGTGCTGCTGGTGAGGCTGGTGACGATGGCTTTGCCCTGCGTCTCCGCAAAGCTGATGTTGTACACCCGGCAAAGCTGCCGCACCATGTCGAGTTGTAGCGCGGATACCGCAAATACATCGGCTACAGGTATGGGTACAATAAAACTGGCCCCCATAGACCAGACGACATGGTTGCGGATGACCGTCTCCGCATGCCGCTGCTTTTCATCCCCTCCTTCCGTAGGCGTATCCATGAACGTTTTTTTAATAGTTTTGTAAGCAAAATCTTTGATTGGATTGCTCATATGGCCGACTGTTATGACTATTGGCAACCCGCCGCCTGTGGCTTCACAGGCCACTTGCACGGCAGGTTATGCATTCAAATATAAGCATATTCCAGCTATGCTGCTGCGGAAAAATCGACCAGCAGCCTCTTTTTTCGGTTTGACGGGGTAAACGCCGGCAGCGGTGAGGACAGGGGTGAGCCATTGGACGCAGCCCCGCTGAAATTTTCAGCGCCTGCGGCCAGGAGCAGGATTGAGTGAAATGACTTTGGTGGCCGGGTACTGGCTCAAAAACCGCTGAATGATGCGGTTGGTTTCCGCATTACCTGTCTGTAGCCGAACAGCGCCCAGCAACTCCTCGACCGAATGCGCAACATCCTTATCTACGTAGCCATATCCCTGAAAACCACCGCCACGGACGAGTACCACGGCCTGTTCGTTGGCCGAGCGCCCCTTATCCAACAACAAAAAATCGCTGTCAAATACCGTGCGCATTTGTTCGAGCGCTTGCACAGCACGCAAGTTGTAGTCTTCAGCAGGCTCCTGTCCTGCGCATACACCCCGACACTGTCGCAGGTGATACAAGAAGCAGGCACCCTGCCCTGGGTACAGGTGGCAGTGGCGGGAACACAGTTCATGCTCAGCGAGTACCTGATTGAGCCTCGCCTTCGCGCGCATGTAGGTGGGATACTCCGAAATCACCATTTTTTCGCTTTTTTCCTTCGCATTGAGGCGTATAACATCAAAATTGAGCACCCCCTCCTCGTCATAAAAAGCGTGAATGCCAAAAGGAAAAGCCTGCTGCCGCTGCGCCTTGTTGATGGGCGGGAGTAGCCTTTTAATCTCTGCCGACTCAAGCAATAGTGCGACCAGCTCACTGCCAGTGACCTCAAAGCTCACATCAGCCACCTGCCGCTGCAACTGCAGCCCTTTGTCCGTCATATCCGCAAAATGCTCCGTTACCCGTTTGCGTATATTGATACTTTTACCCACATAGACCACCTCTTTGCGGGCATTGTAAAAATAGTACACCCCGCAGGCCTCCGGTAGCTGTTCGAGCTGCCCTGCCTGAAAATGCTGCGGCAGGCGGGTAGCCTGTAGCCCCTGCTGCACCATTTCTTTCACCGTCACCTGCCCGCTCTGTGCCTCGAAAGCCATTTCCAGCAGACGAGCCGTTGCCAGTGCATCATCCAGTGCACGGTGTCGGCGCTTGGCTTCTATGCTAAAATGGCGAATCAAATTTTCGAGACTATAGCTCTGCAAGCCAGGAAACACCTTGCGGCTGAGCCGGACCGTGCAGAGCTGTTTGCGGCTAAATGCGTAGCCCAGCCGGGCAAATTCTTCCCGCAGGAAACTATAGTCAAAGCGGGCATTGTGTGCCACAAAGATGGCACCTTCCGTAAGTTCAACAATATCTTTGGCGACCTCATGAAAGCGAGGCGCCTCAGCCACCATTTCCTGCGTAATACCGGTGATCTGGGTAATCCCATAAGGGATGTAACATTCGGGATTGATCAGCGTTGAATAAGTAGATAATATTTGGCGACCATTGTGCAGAACAATACCGATTTCAGTAACTTTATCGCGATCGGGTCGGCCGCCCGTGGTTTCAATATCGACAATGGCAAATGTATCCGTCATCATTCAACTGTAAGCTAGCGGTATATGGGAGGCAAGATAAAAATATTTCTTATTATAATGGTGCTTTTTACCATAAATTGTTCGAGACAATTGCAGCCAGGAGCTGCCGAGCGTGGCCGCCGAAAGCCGGTGCCGAGCGAGCAGCCCGACAAGCCTGCCGGTAAAAAAACGCAGCCCGGAGCGGAAGCCATTGCCATCCCGCTGCCTCCGCCTATCGAAATGGGCGCCGGACAACTACCCCTATACCTGCCCCTGCTGGCGGGTAAGTCGGTCGGTCTGGTCGTCAACCACACCTCTTTGGTCGACGGGGTACACCTGGTAGACACCCTGCTGGCGCTGGGTGTACGAGTTGAAAAAATTTTTTCCCCCGAGCATGGCTTCAGGGGAAAAGCCGATGCGGGAGAGCTGGTCAATGACAGCATCGATCTGCGCACCGGCGTGCGTCTGGTGTCTCTTTACGGAAAAAGGCGCATTCCGACGGAAGAAGATCTGGCAGACATTGATGTATTGATTTTTGACATTCAGGACGTGGGTGCTCGCTACTACACCTACATAGGCACCCTGCACTACGTTATGCAGTCAGCAGCCCGCTATGGCAAGCCGCTGATGATACTCGACAGACCTAATCCCAATGGCCACTACGTCGACGGTCCCATACTCGACACACTCTACAGGTCATTTGTAGGTATGCACCCTGTACCCATTGTACACGGCATGACGGTAGGCGAATTTGCGCGCATGATCAACGGAGAAGGCTGGCTGGGGGAAGGTCTCATCTGCGACCTCACCATTGTGCCCTGTGCCCATTACAGTCATCAGCGCCCTTACCTGCTGCCGATTCCGCCCTCCCCCAACCTGCCCAATCCCACCGCCATTGCCCTCTATCCCAGCATTTGCTTGTTTGAGGGCACCACCTTCAGCCTTGGCCGCGGCACCGACAAGCAGTTCCAGGTCATCGGTCACCCGCTCTGTACCCTGGGCGATTACCGGTTTACACCCCAGCCTATGGAGGGGGCCATGAGTCCGCCGCTCAACGGTATCGAATGCCAGGGACTAGACCTGAGCGGCCTGCCTGTCGACAGCCTGCGGGAAGCGGCCCGCATCGACCTCAGCTACGTAATCAACGCCTACAATAACCTGCCGGACACCAGCCTGTTTTTTCTGGAAAATCTGTTTTTCGACAGACTCGCCGGGGGCCCAACCCTTCGGCAGCAGATACTGGAGGGATGGCCGGCCGATTCGATCCGGGCTTCGTGGCAAGAGGGGTTGGCTGCCTTCCGGCAGCGCAGGGCACCTTATCTGTTGTATGAAGAGTAAAAAACGATCCCGGGCCGCGGCCCGGGATCGTTTTGCCCACTATCGCTAAGACATCCTCTTTTTTGAGCGCTGCCGCGAGCGGTCAGCGAAAGGATCTTTTCTGGCCCCTGCCACCTGCGTGCTGCGGCTATCCTGAGCCCTGTTTTTAATATATTCCTGCTTAGCTGCCTTCTTCTTATCATTCAGCAATTTTTCCAGAAGATCCTCGCGACCGAGGGATTTCAGCTCCTGACGAATCTGCTGGTGATTCTCGCGCTTATACCAAAAGAAAAACAAGTGCTGTGCTTTGCGCTCCTTGGGGTCGCGGGCGGCATAGACAGGTTTGAGCGTGTAAGGGTGTACCCCGGCGTAGTAGATTTCGGTAGCCACCGTCATGGGCGTCGGCGTAAAATCCTGTACCTGCTCGAGCCGGAAGCCGAGATCTTTGGTCTCAGCTGCCAGGTTGGCCATATCTTCGGCCTGTGAACCAGGATGGCTGGAGATGAAGTACGGAATCAGCGGCTGGTTGAGCCCGTGCTTTTGATTGATGCGCTCGTAGCGATTTTTGAATTCATGGAAGTGCTTGAAGGAAGGCTTGCGCATGATGCGCAGTGTATCGTCGGAGGTGTGTTCCGGCGCAACTTTCAGGCGCCCGCACACATGGCGGGTGACCAGCTGCTCCATATACTCCTCGAGACTACCATCGTTGTTTTTGTTGTAGCCATCGGCCAGCAGATCGTAGCGGATCCCACTGCTCACAAAAGCCTTTTTGACCTCCGGATGGGCATCTACCTTGCGATAGATTTCCGTCAGGGGCTTGTGACTAGTATCCAGGTTACTGCAGATAACCGGATGGATACAGGAAGGTGCCACACAGCGGTCGCAAATTTCCTGCACTTTGCCCTTCATGCGATACATATTGGCCGAAGGCCCCCCCAAATCAGAAATATACCCCTTAAAGTCAGGCATTTTTACCACCTGCTCTACTTCCTTCATGATAGACTCCTCAGAGCGGCTGGCGATAAACTTGCCCTGGTGCGCCGAGATCGTACAAAAGCTACAGCCCCCGAAGCAGCCGCGGTGCATATTGATCGAAAAGCGAATCATCTCGAAAGCAGGAGGATAGCCCCTTTTCTTGTACTTGGGATGCGGCAGCCGGGTGTAGGGCAGGTCAAAAGAAGCATCGACCTGTTCCTCCGTCATGGGCGGATAAGGCGGGTTGATGACAATCTGGTGATCCCCTACTGCCTGCGTCAGGCGGCGGGCACGAACCTTATTGGACTCCTGCTCGACATGCTTGAAATTGGCAGCGTAGGCAATCTTATCGCGCATACACTTCTCATGAGAGTTGAGCGCCATCGTTTCCCAGCCCTTATGCACAGGCGGCGCCTGATCGCGGGGGATGAGGATGGCCGTCTGCGGGATGGTCGTCAGGGACGAAAAAGGGACACCTTTTTTTAGTAGCCGGATGATCTCGCGCAGCGGCAGTTCGCCCATACCATAGACCAGCAAATCAGCCCCGCTCATACTGAGGATATTGGGGAAAAGCTTGTCGCTCCAGTAGTCGTAGTGCGTAACCCTGCGGAGGGAGGCCTCAATACCCCCGATCAGCACCGGCACATCCGGATACAGCTGTTTGAGAATTTCCGTATATACTTTGACAGCATAGTCGGGTCGGTGCCCGACAGCCCCTCCGGGCGTGTAGGCATCCGTTGATCGCTTGCGCTTGGAAGCCGTGTAGTGATTGACCATGGAGTCCATGCAACCGGAGGTGACGCCAAAGAACAAGCGGGGGCGTCCCATTTTTTTGAAATCCCGGAGATCATCCTGCCAGTTTGGCTGGGCAATAATGCCGACCCGCAGTCCCTCGCTCTCCAATATCCGGCCGATGACTGCCGTGCCGAAAGCAGGGTGATCGACATACGCATCACCCGATACAATGACGACGTCCAGCTCCTCCCATCCCCGCTGCTCAACCTCTTTGCGGGTGATGGGCAGCCAGTCTGTTATAGGTCTTTCGTTTTCTACCATGTTTTTATCGTCCCTCGCTTTATGAAAACAGCCCTTGTGGGTTATAATGGTACTTCAAGGGTACAAATATAAGTGCTATATCGTTCTCCAAAACGATAAAAAGGTGATCACACATTGTACAGGTTTTTTGAAAAAAACCTGTACAATGTATTTTACCGCCAAAGGCGGTGAACTGCCTCTTGAACACTATGAGTTGACCTTCTCTGTTGCAGGCAGCGTCAGTACCGGGGCGGCTCCCCTACCGCCATCGATATGGTCCACGCGCGACTGAATCTTTCCTGCCAGCAGGTGGAAGGAAGCCAGTCGGGCGCCAGTGGGCAGCTCTACCCATTTTTCCCAGCTGGCCTCGAGGCCGCCTATTGGCAGGATGGAGACCCACATTTTGAATGAGGTTGGCCTTCCTGTGTCATCGAGCACCCACACATAGCTGTCTCCGGGCGTGACGCCTCCGCTGCCGTAGGTGACTTTTAGTCCTTTGCGGCCATCGCTTAGCGTGACGACTGCGCGTTCGGTGCCGGGGTCTGTCAGTTTGTAGGGTGCTGCCAGCCAAAAACTATCATTGCAAAAGTTGGCATAGGCTTTTTTCAGCAAGCGGGCGGCCTTTCGGCCTTTCAGTGGCTGACCGTTTCGGGAGACCGTTCCTTGTTGGGTGTGCAGGTCCATGTTCACGCTTATGTTGGACCAGCGGGCTTGCAGGCGATTGTTGCGCTTGTCCCAGAGATAGTGGTGATCCCCGCGAAAAGTCCAGCGTACCCAGTCGGTGCTGTCCCAGGCTGGTTTGTTGAGGCTGTTGTACACCTGTTGGGTGAGCATTTCGGCTTCGGCTCCCTGTGTGCCCTGGGGTTCCTTTTCATGCAGCCGCAGGCGCAGCCAGAGGAAGCCGATGACGGCGGTGGCCAGGATGATTATAGCGACGAAGAGGATTTTTTTCAGTTTCATGAGCATGTAACTGTGTGGGGGTAAAAAAGTTCATGGTGAAAGGAGGCGTGCGCCAAATTATTGGTGTGTGGGGGGGAGATGTCGGGGCTACGCCCCTTGGGAGGGGGTGGGGCTGTTGTGCTATGAAGATTGGGAGGGGCTAGTGCCCCGGGGGGGATTTCTGTAAAAAGCTGGGGCGTAGTCTTAATCTTCATCGCGGAACGCCTGCTGATGATACGTGTA
>CAZYAO010000018.1:10110-17941 GCA_964645715.1 uncultured Saprospiraceae bacterium | reverse complement strand
AAGCTGGGGCGTAGTCTTAATCTTCATCGCGGAACGCCTGCTGATGATACGTGTATGACCCGGGGCGTAGCCCTGCAATCTTAGTAGCAGAACGCATGCACACAGGCAAGGAAAGCAGCGATCACCCAACAACAGTATTTCGTATATTCAAAAATTGGATTACATTTGACTTCAGGGGAATAGGGGGATATCAGGTGAACAGGCAAGCGTGTGAAAATAAGCCTGCAAGCCCTGCATTTCTGTAATCCCGCGTATACACAACCGACTATTTTGTCCATATAGTAAGCCTCGGGATTGTTTCATGCGATACCATGTTTTCATGCATCGGATTAGCTGCCTACTGAGATGGATTGCCGTGGCATTGTTGTTCAGCCAATGTGACAAGCCACAGCAGCCAGCCAATCTGCAGCTGCCTGTGCAGTACGAATCCTTGTACAAACTAAGTCGCAGCAGCTCTTTTTCCAATCCCGACAGTCTGCACAACATAGCCACCGGAATACTAGCCGATCCTTTTTACCGACAGCGCAGCCAGGCGGCTGTCCGCATTGGTGCACACCAACTCAAGGCAGCCATTTTCCAACAACAATCGACCGAAGACTCCCTGCATTACCACCTGAACCGGGCCTGTAACCTGGCTTTGGCTACTGCTGACACACTAAAGATTATTCAGTCACTGGCCATTATTGGACACAATACGCTGGGGCTGGTTGAACATCGACGAATTGAAAAATGGGTCAACATCGCCATTCACTTTTTATCTGGCGAACACAAAGCAACTGATGAACATGCATTGGTCTACGCACTGCGGGCTATCCGCTTATATTATGATAACAACTACGCAGAAGCACAGCCATTTTTTTTCAAGGCGTATCAAATATTTACCCAAACCCGCAACTATACAGCACTTGGATACACCAGTATAAACCTCAGTAATCTGTATAAAGCCATTAACAGCCATGACAAAGATATCAAGTACCTTAGGCTGGCACTTTCTTACATGCACCGTGCCCGGGATACCTCCGGCATAGCATCGGCCCTCAACAATCTGGGCACCAGCTATCGGTCTGTCAACCCGGACAGCGCAGCGCACTACTACAAGTTTATCATTGACTCCCTGCCCGCCAATGACCAATACACCCTCATGGCCAAATTTAATCTGGCTAATCTGTATGTATTTACCGGAGAGCATCTGCCTGAAGCGCTACGCCTATACAATGAGGTAAAAGACAGGAGCAAAGAAACTGATAACGATATGGGTGTCCTGTATGCCAATACAGGAATTGCCTACTATCATTTTGAGAACAAAAACTACCCCTTAGCCCTTCAACTGTACCAAGAAGCAGCTAAAGTCGCTGATACATTGGGACTTACAGATATATCCTTCGAAATCAAAAATAACATCGTGGAAACCCTGGAAAAGCAGGGCAACTACCAGCAGGCGTTTGTGTCGCTGCGCGCACAAAAGGTATGGAAAGACTCTGTGAAAACACTGCAGAAACAAATCGCCATCCACGATCTGGAACTCTTTTACGAACGTGAAAACCAAAAATTGGATACCCAAAAACTGCTGGCCTACGCAGAGAATCAACAGCTTAATACCGGCAACCGCATCCTCATTGCCGTCATCATCATCATCATCTTGCTTTTCTCCATCGCCCTGTTCCTGCGCGAGCAGCGACGAAAGAGCAGACAACTGCAGGAGCTGGAAGAAAAATACCAGCTACTCTCCGAACTCGAAAGCAGGAAAACAGAACGAACCAAGCTGTACGAACAACTGATTGCGCAACAACAGGAGGAACTCATGTCCATCGCAGGCGAAAATGCCAGCATTCGCATGCATATTAATGAAAAACAGCTACAGGAACTGATTACCGAGGATCCTTCCAGGTACAGCCTGAACGCTAAACACTATTGGCAGCATCTGACGCTCAAATTCAACCTTCTATATCCCGGATTCATCGAACGTCTGCAAGTTAACCACCCCAGACTTACCCAGAGCGATATTCAATTCTGCATGCTCACTAAGTTGAATATCCCGCTTAAAGACATTGCAGCTATCTTCAATATCACCATCACTAGTTTGTACAAGAAAAAATACCGGCTGGAAGAAAAAATGAGCGTCAAAGGCAGTGATAAAAGCCTGGAAGAATATCTGCGGCAACTGTGCATTTGTATCCCCCTTATCTGTACACTGCTAGGGTTGACCGCTTGTGAGGAAAATCCGTTTTCCTCAGGTTCCGACTCCCTGCGGTCCGCTCACCAGCGAAAAATCCATCAATTAAGTCTTGTCAAAAAGTACGAACAACCCGACAGTATCCTGGCATACCTGCAAACGATTTTATCCGATTCTTTAGCCGAAAGACAGCTGAATCCAACAACACTCATCGAGGCCTATCAGATTAAGACCAAGCTATACCAACAACAGGGAAAGCTGGACTCCATGTTTTATGCAGCACATGAAGCCTGCAAAATTGCTGAGACAAAACGCGACAGCCAGCAGATTGTACGGACACTGACAGCCATTCACCTGGATGATTCCAAGGAGTTGCGCTCGCGAAGCATACTCGACAAATGGATAGAAGTTGCACTTGCCTACCAGCAAGGGCAGCCTTTGAGCGATGACCGGGCATGGGTGTATGCAGCCTACGGTGGCATTTTATATAAGCGAGGCCAGTATCCGGAAGCCATCAAATGGCTGATGGAAGCTTACTCCATATACAAACAATATGACGAAGATCAGAATCTGGGTGCCATCTGTATCAACATAGGCAATATTTACAGTGCCATTGGAAGCCGTGCTGAGGCACTAAAATTTCAGCAGCTGGCTGTTTATCATATCAAAAAATCAGGCCAACTCCAAGAGCTGGCAGCTGCACTCAACAACCTGGGAATTCTCTACAAGTCCATTGACATTGACAGCGCTATCTACTATTTCAACTACGTTATTGATTCACTGCCCGATGGCTTCAAAATTGCTGCCCGCTACAACCTCGCCAACCTATACCAGGAAAATACCCTTAAAGAATATGACAAAGCGAAAGCCTTGTACTTGGATGTCATGAAAGAAAGTGAGGCACAGAATATTGCTATCGGCATCTTTTATGCCAAAACCGGGCTTGCCAATCTCTACCTTCGGCAGGAGCTGTGGGAAAAGGCACTCAACACGTACCGAGAAGCCGAAGCAGGTGCCGATTCTCTGGGTTTCACGGATGTTGCCAACAACATTCGCGACAACATTATTCTGGCCTACGAGTCCCAGCAAAATTATGCTGCCGCCTTCAAGCTCCTGCGCAGGCTGGAGGCACACAGAGACTCTTCGCTAGCGCTGGAAAAGCAGGTTGCTATCCATGATCTTGAGTTGTACTATCAAGCGGAAAATCAACGTCTTGAAAATCAAAATCTGCTGGCTCGGATTGAAAATCAGCAACTGTTGATGCGCAAGCGGATTCTCGTCGTCTCGCTTGTAATCTTATTACTCTTTATCATTGGCCTACTGGTTGTAAGGAAGAATCGCATCAAAGCCAACCAACTTCGGGAACTGAAAGAAAAGTATCGCCTGCTGACAGAAATTGAGCAGGTGAAGTCCGAGCGCGCCAGCTTTCTGGAAAAAATTGTGACCCAGCAGCAGGAAGAACTCATGTCCATCGCCCGGGAAAATGAATTGATAAGGAAAGAGTTTGACAACGGCCAGCAGCAGCCAACCTCAACGGCCAAAGAGGAGGAGCCCGAACTGTTGGGCGACAAAGCATACTGGCAAAGCCTGCGTCAAAAATTTGATCTCATTTACCCCGGATTCGTCAGTACACTTCAGCAGAATTACCCCCGACTTACCGAATACGATATTCAATTCTGTATGCTCGTAAAGCTCAATATTCCGCTCAAAGATGTTGCCTCCATTTTCAATATAAGCATGCCGGGTATCTATAAAAAGAAGTATCGACTGGAAGAAAAGCTCAACCTCAAAGGTAATGATGACCGCTTGCACAATTTTATAGCCCAACTATAGCCGCTAAGTGGCGACTACAGCCACCGCTCATCTGGCTACCTACCACAAAAAATGTCTCCTTTTGCGCTCCCTTGCTGCGTAGTTTCAATCTTTTTGCCAAAATAAATCGGAGATACATTGAGACAAAAGTGATACATCCAAATTACAAATCACTATATATCAACAATATAAAATATGTATTAATTTTGACCTATAGCAAAAAACGAAGAAAGGTTGTAACATTGTAACATCAACCGACAATCAGACATTCGCTGGCTGAAAACATTTTGATTTGTGTGAATGGTATTTGCCCACGCGTCTGTCTCCCCCCCAGGCAGACTCTGAGGTTCCCCCACGTGCCGTCGATGACCCCCGCCTTCCCCCCCCTTGGTTGGGGGTCATACCGGTGCGCGTTTCCGCGATAACTTTCATTTTTTGATTGTTTCCAACAATCAAAAAATGAAAGTCGTGTTGTAAGTATTTCGCCGCCGTTTGCGGCAAAATGCTTACAACAAAGCTTTAGCTCCCTCCCGCTGCCTGAAGGCCGAAGGCGTAAGCCCCACAAACCGCTTAAAGATTTTGTTGAAATAGGACAGACTGTTGAACCCACATGCATAGCACACATCACTGATGCTACGACGGTGATCGCCGAGCAACCTGCGCGCCAGCTTGATTCTTTCAGCCTGAATAAAATCCAGCGGAGAGACCCCAAATTCATTTTTGAAGCAACGAAAAAAGTGCGCCTGACTCATACAGGCTTTTCTGCACAGCTCCTCAATCTGCAGCGGCTTCTCCAAATGATCCCGAATATACTGCACGACATACGCCAATCGGGACTGGTTTTGCAGCTGCCGGGCATTGTCGAAGATGACTGTACGCGCATCCGTTTGTGCAAGCCTGATAACCAACTCTTTGATCATAAATTCAGCAAAAACCGCCTTGGAGGGATGGTTCTCTGCCAACAGCCAAATCAACCGACTAATAATCTGATTAATGGCCACATCATTGGTAAAATGAAAATTAAAATCTGTGAATTTCCATTCCCCATGTTCTTCCAGCCTTGGTCGTTGCTCATTGAGCAACGTCATGACATCCTGTATCCGCTGAGGATCTAGCGTAAGCGCCAGGCAGTGGGTGGGATTCTGGCGCGTTGCCTCCGGAAAATCGATACACATGAGTTCTCCCGGCGGTAAAATCACGGACTCTCCAGGATAAAAATCGAATACTTTATCTTTCAGGTGCATTACTTTCTTCCCCTGTAACATACTCGCCAACACAGGGCTATTGAACATTAGCTCCACCTTTTCTGCCACCAGCTGTGTCTCGTAGATATTTAGTTCCGCCTGCTCCAGGCTGTACACGGTCCTGTTTTCCACCAAAGTTTCCAGTCGGCGATTTTTAAAATGCGCAGGGGGCAGATACATTCAGTAACCGTATTTTATTTGGTTGCAAAAGGACAAAGATTTTGGATATTGCAAGGCAGCTACGCCTCACAAATCCCTATTTCCAATAAAAATACCAAAAAATAATTTTACCCACAAGTTTTTTGCACCAATTTAATGTCAAAGTTACCCTTCTGCCGGCAGGCTGCCGCCACAATGATAGCATTGTACTATCTATTTGGTAGAATCGTGACACAGTATATTATTATTCTGTACCTACCTTTATGACATCAAAAGCTGTGCAGCAATGCCGGCTGCGACCATTGATCCATTTTACCTAACTTTTAAATCAAGCAGTCATGGGAAATGTAGCAACCGATACAGGAGCTCTGTTGGCTCCTCCTCAGTTTAAGACCCATTACGACAATTTCATTGGCGGCAAGTGGGTAGCGCCTGTCAGGGGCGAATACTTTGAGAACATATCGCCTGTTGACGGTCAGGTATTCACCCAAGTGGCCCGTTCGACGGCTGAAGACATTGAACTGGCGCTGGATGCAGCGCACGCAGCCGCTCCTGCGTGGAACAACAGTTCGGCTACTGAGCGCAGCAATATACTGCTCAAAATTGCCGACGTGATGGAGCAGAACCTCGAATTGCTGGCACGGGTAGAAACCTGGGACAATGGCAAACCATTGCGCGAAACCCGGGCTGCTGACCTGCCGCTGGCGGTCGATCACTTCCGCTACTTTGCCGGCGTCATCCGTTCCGAGGAAGGTTCTGTATCTGAACTCGATGCCACCACGGTATCCGTCAATATTCCCGAGCCACTGGGTGTTGTTGCGCAGATTATTCCGTGGAATTTCCCGCTGCTTATGGCTGCCTGGAAAGTAGCACCTGCATTGGCCGCAGGCAACTGTGTTGTACTTAAGCCCGCCGAGCAGACGCCCGTTGGCATCCTGGTCTTCGCTGAACTGATTCAGCACCTGCTCCCCGCCGGTGTGCTCAACATCGTCAACGGATTCGGCATTGAAGCAGGCAAGCCGCTGGCTTCCAGCCCACGGGTTGCCAAGGTAGCTTTCACGGGAGAAACCACTACAGGCCGCCTCATCATGCAGTATGCCTCGCAAAACATTGTCCCTGTGACGCTCGAGCTGGGTGGCAAATCGCCCAACATCTTCTTTAAGAGCATCATGGATGCCGACGATGACTTTTTCGATAAGTGCCTCGAAGGTGCCGTCATGTTTGCCCTCAACCAGGGTGAAGTCTGCACCTGTCCGTCGCGACTGTTGATAGAAGAAAGCATTTATGATGCATTCATTGCGCGCGTAATCGAGCGCGTACAGAAGATCAAACTCGGTCACCCGCTGGATCCGTCAACCATGATGGGCGCACAAGCATCCAACGACCAGTATGAGAAGATCCTGAACTATATTGAAATCGGCAAGGAAGAAGGCGCTGAGATACTTTGCGGCGGCAAAGCAGCCTACAACGAAGGCCTGGCAGGCGGTTTCTACATTGAGCCTACCCTGCTCAAAGGTCACAATAAGATGCGCGTATTCCAGGAGGAAATCTTCGGCCCGGTGGTGTGTGTTACCACCTTCAAAGATGAAGCAGAGGCAGTCGCCATCGCCAATGACACGCTGTACGGACTGGGTGCCGGTGTCTGGACACGCGACATGCACCAGGCTTACCAGATCTCCCGCACGGTACAGGCTGGCCGCGTATGGGTCAACTGCTACCACGCTTATCCGGCGCACGCACCCTTCGGCGGCTACAAAAAGTCTGGTATTGGCCGGGAGACGCACAAAATGATGCTCAACCACTACCGGCAGACGAAGAATATGCTCATTTCCTACAGCAAAAACCCACTGGGTTTCTTCTAATGGAAAGTATCCCCCGGGTAACTATCAGCGAGGCCGCCGCAGCCGTTATTGCACAGCTGCGCGAGCGGCACGGCCCGCTGATGTTTCACCAAAGCGGCGGCTGTTGCGACGGCTCAGCGCCCATGTGCTACCAGGAGGGTGAGCTCATATTGGGCGACCAGGATGTGCTGATGGGACAGGTGGCCGGTTGCAATTTCTACATGTCGGCTTTTCAGTTCAAGTACTGGCAACACACGCAGTTGGAGCTGGATGTTGTCAAGGGAAGAGGTGCCAGCTTTTCGCTCGAAATCCCGCTCGGACTGCGCTTTGTCATCAAGTCGCGATTGTTCACGGATGAGGAGCTTTTGCGCCTTAGTCCTGTGTATGAGGGGTAAAAATGGCTTGGCGGCTTTGGGGCCGCCAAGCCATTTGTTTTTTTGGCGGCCAAAGCCGCCCAAAAGGTGTTTGGTACATTTTGGCGGCCAGAGCCGCCAAAATGTACCTCAACTGGTTTTTGGGCGGCCAAAGCCGCCCAAAAACCTAACTCTTTATCCAGCGAATAAAGAACACCCGCTGCTGCGCATCAACCACCCGAAGGAAAT
>CAZYAO010000018.1:0-10010 GCA_964645715.1 uncultured Saprospiraceae bacterium | reverse complement strand
TTTATCCAGCGAATAAAGAACACCCGCTGCTGCGCATCAACCACCCGAAGGAAATACATCCCGGGCAACAATGCCCCCACCGGCAGCGGTGCCTGCCATTCCTCCGGCAGCAAGCTTCGCAGCTGCCTGCCGGTACCGTCGAGCAGCGAAACGGCCCGTATATCCGCACCTTTTGCCTGCAGGCTGATATACTGATCTGCCGGATTGGGATGCACCTGCAGCCACGTGCCGGCTGCCGGCTCGCCAACGGCTACAATATTGTCAATGATCACCGGCTCTGAGCGCTGGCTACAGCCATTTTCGTCAATTACAGTGAGCACATAGGTGCCCGGCAGCAAATTGGCGACGTCCTCTGTGCTGGCTATGGGTTGATCATCGCGCGTCCAGCTGTACTGCAGCGCACCCAGTCCACCACTTACCTGCATTTGTATGCTGCCCGTACCACTGCTGTCGACATCGTTGGCCACCGATACGACCACAATCTCTATCGCCGGGGAGACCCGTACAGCAAAGGAGCAGCGCGCTGTATTGCCTGAGGCATCGGTGATTTCAAACAACTGCACTGTTTCCCCTGCCGGGAAAAGGCTGCCCGACGGCAGCCCCGACAGCAGCACGGCTTGTGCCCCGGCCAGGCTGCAGTTGTCGGAAACCTGCGGTGCCGCATAGGTCACCGACTCGCTTGCGCAGACACTGATGGCTGCCGGGCAGACAATCTGCGGGGCTATGTTATCCTGCGCAATGACAACTACTGAATCTGCTGCTCCGCAACCATTGGCATCTGTAAGTGTGAGTACGTACGAGCCCACCCCAAGGCCTTGCCCGTTGCCCCCACCGGGCCAGCTCAGCGAATAAGGAGGCGTTCCGCCACTTACGCTGGCCAGCACCTGCCCGTCGGCAAGCTCCGGACAGGAAGCAGGTATACTTGTCAGGCTGATTAGCAGGGGCGATGGCTCTGTCACTTCAGCACTAGCCACCACCTGGCAGTTATTGTCATCGCTGACCGTCACCGTGTAAGTGCCCGCCGATAAGCCCGAGAGTGAGGCTGTTGTAGCCCCATTGGACCACAGATAACTGACAGACAACTCATTGTCATTGACGACAGCACTGGCAGTTCCGTTGGCAGCCCCCGCGCAAAGTGCAGGCGTGGCACTTGCGACAGCGGTGAGCGTACAGTTGAGCGCATTGATGGTAAAGCTGCTGCTGCTGCTACAACCATTGGCATCCGTCACGGTAAGGCCATAAATCCCCGGTGCTAGTCCGCCGATGCTGTCAGCAGTAGCGCCAGTACTCCATAAGTAGCTATACCCGGGTGTACCCCCACTGACCGAAGCAAGAGCCGTAGCATCGTTGGCACCTACAGCCGTTTCAGGCGTGGTAGCAACACTACTGCTGAGTGCCGCCGGCTGGCTGACCACCACCGACAGACTATCGGTACACCCCTCACTGTCTGCAACAAGCACCTGATACTGTCCGGCCGACAGTCCGCTGGCCGTAGCCGTCGTCTGGCCATCCGACCACAGATAGCTCAGCGAAGCACTGCCCCCCGAAGCCACTGCTGTGGCCTGGCCATCCTGTCCCCCAAAGCAGGACAGCGGGCTTACCACCACTGAGTCAATCACCACTGCCGGCACAGCAACCACCGTTACCGAAGCCGCTGCCGAGCAGCCATTGTCATTGTCGACAATCGTCAGCACATACGTACCTGCTGCGTCGACCACCGGGCTGAGCCCGGCTGCTCCTGAGAGCAGATTGCCGTCGACGGTTGTCCAATTGTAGCCAAAATCCGCCCCCTGCGAAGAGCCGGTAGCATTCAGTTGCACGCTGGTGCGCAGGCAAGTGAGGTTCTCAGCCTGTCCGATCACCACCTCCGGCGCAGCAACATCCTGCTCCACCACCAGGGTGGTGCTGGCAGCACAGCCGTTGACCGTATTGGTGACCGTAAGTTGGTAAGCACCGGGTACTGACACAAAAGGTGCCGCCACCTGAGCCGAAAACCCACCCGGTCCCGACCAGCTATACGCAGCACTGCCTGCGTTGGTCACCGACTGCAATTGTACCACAGTATCCACGCAGGTCAGGACAGCCGACCCAAGGCTGATGGTCGGCAGACTAAAGTCGGCCGTAACAACCACCGTTGCCGTATTGGCACACCCATTATCCGTATTGGTGACCGTCAGGCTGTAGGTACCGGGACTGCTGACCGTCGGACTGGGCAAGTCGGAGCTGAACCCATTGGGTCCTGACCAGCTGAAAGCCGCCGCCGAAGCATTGGTAGCTGCCTGCAGGGCGGCAGCAGGATTGGCACAGCTAAGTTGCGCAGGCGTCACAGATACAGAAGGCAACTGCACCTGACTGCTTACGACCGTCGAAGCCGTAGCCACACAACCATTTGCGCTGTTGAGCACCTGCAGCGTATACGTACCCGCCGCATTGACCGTCGGCGTCAGGGTAGTGGCGCCCGCTACAATATTGCCCCCGTTGGAAGCCGTCCACAGGTACGTAATGCCCAGGCCTGAGGAAGAACCGGCACCACTGAGCACAGCCGTTGGCTGTCCGCAGCTGATAACCGCTGAAGGTGCGGCAACCGCCACCGGAGGTGCAATATTTTCATTGACCTGCACACTGGCCGTTCGGCTGCAATTGTTCACATCCGTAACCGTCACTGTGTAAGTCCCCGGCTGAGAAAACTGCACACTGCTACCCGTCTGGTTATCCGACCATACATAACTATAGCCTCCGCTGCCCCCGCTGGCAGCAGCGGTAGCCGTCACCTGCACATTGGTACAGCTCAGCACACCCGACACATTGGTCGTCACACTGATGGCCGAAGGCTGCGTGACGGTAGCCGCGGCTACTGCCGAACCAGAGCCCCCGGCGCCGGTGACCGTAACCGAGTAATTGCCTGCCGCGAGATTGACGGCAGTAGCCGTCGTCTGCCCATTGGACCACAAGTAGGTATAAGGAGGGTTACCCCCGGCAGCTACGACAGTAGCACTGCCATCATTGCCCCCATTACAGGATACATTGTCCACCTCACTGATGGAGGCTGTGACCGGTGCCTGGCTTGCAAAAGGAACCGTCTGCAGGAACTCGTAGGCAATGTCCCCCGATGTGCCCCCGTTCCCGTTGGCAAAATTGCCCGTGTAATAAAACTTAATCGTATTGCCATTGGCGGTAGCCGGCGAAGTCCAGTTGAAGCTCCAGGACACCGGCGCCCCGCCTGTAAACGTTTTTGGGGACCTTTGTTCAATATATTCCCGGCCACCGGAGAACTCAACGCCACTTTGACTGTTTATAGTAGCCAAGTCGCCCGCATTGGCGTTGTTGCCATCGACCACGACCAGCTGATAGCCAGCCCTGATCGGGTTACCACCGGTAGGGGTCATGGTGATGGTCAGCGGGTAGGTCGTCGACGGTTCAATTTCTGCAGGCAGGCCCGTCACCTCAACCGTACCGTTGAGGGTGCCGCCGCCCGAATGACAATTGTTGCAGGAACCATCAAACGGTGCACCTGTGCGTCCGTTGGGGGGATTGCCGGAGTTGGCAAGCCACAGAAAAAAACCGGCCAGCAGGGCAATGGTCTGCAGCATCCGGGATTGTCGAAATTTTTTCATACGATTTCCGTCTTTGGTGAAAAAATGGGTAAAAGCCATGTGAAAGCGACGCCTGTTGGCGACACCAAGGTATAACCCCTGAGCAGCCAAAAAGCCGACACAAAACGCAAAAATTTGTGCAGGTTTGAAGACAAATACAAGACAATCATTTAATCAATAGCTGCTAGCTTTGTCATACGTTTGAATTTACCTGCACAGCCAGCCAATTTTTGAAAAGAAAACGACCGCCATGGACATTGTTGCCAGCGTAAAAAATGCCAGTAAGGAATACAAAACAGGCGATACCGTCATCACGGCGCTGCAGCCCACTACTTTTGACTTCCGGCGCAACGAGCTCACGCTCATCATCGGCCCCTCCGGATCGGGCAAGACAACCCTGCTGTCCCTGCTTGGCTGCGTCATCTTCCCCACACAAGGCGAGGTTTATGTGGCCAATACCCTCATCAACGGTCTGGGGCAGCGGGCACTGGCCGCCATACGCCTCAAAAACATTGGCTTTGTTTTCCAGAGCTTCAACCTGATAGCACCGCTCAATGCGCTGGAAAACGTGATGCAGCCCTTGCTGCTCATGGGTGTGGGTAAAAAAGAAGCCCGCGAGCGGGCCGAGCAGGCGCTGGCAAAAGTCAACATGAGCGACCGCATGAAAAACCTCCCCAAAATGCTCAGCGGTGGCCAGCAACAGCGGGTAGCCATTGCACGCGCGCTGGTGACCAACCCCTCGCTCATCCTGTGCGACGAGCCAACTGCTGCACTCGACATCAAAAGCGCCGCTATGGTCATGCAAGAGCTCAAGCAGCTATCGACCACCGGCAAGTCGGTAGCCATCGTAACCCACGACCTCCGCCTCAAGCCCTTTGCCGACCGCATCATCTACGTCAACGACGGCAAGGCCTCCGAGACACCTTTTGAAGAAGAACTTCTCCATTAATCCCGTACAGCCATAATATTCATAAGCCATGAGAAAAATATTGATTCCCGCCCTGTTGTTGGCATCGCTGTACAGCTGCGGCCAGGAGGAAGCGCCCGAGCAGGCTGCCAGCCTCACCGTCAATCCTGCCGATGCAGCAGTGGCGGAAATTATTGCCACCGGCAAAATTGAACCCGAGGGGGAGCTGGCTACGCTGGCAGCAGCCTCCGGCGGGTTGGTGGAAAAAGTTTTCCGGCAGGATGGTGACAGCATGCGGGCCAACGAGCTGCTCGTGCAGCTCGACGACGAGCTCGAGCGGCTGCGCATTGCCGAGCTCAATGCCCAGCTGGCAACACAGCAGACGCAGGTAGCCATCGAGCAGGCAAGCCTGCGCGAGACGGAAGTCAAGCTGCGCAACAAGACCCGGCTGCTGGCCTCCGGCCAGCGCCTGCTGGACAAAGGAGCCGAAACAGCCCAGTCGGTCGACGACCTGCAGACAGAAGTAGGCATGCTGGAGGTGGCTGTTGAGCGGCTGCAGACCTCCGTGCGCCTGGCGCAGAGCAGACTCGCAGAGACCCGGCAGCTGTTGCTGCGGGCCGAGGCGGAGCGTGCGCGCAAGCAGCTGCGCGCGCCTTTTGCCGGCATCATCCTCGACATGAAGGCCAGCCCCGGGGCGGCTCTCAGTCAGTATGCAAGCTATGCAGAAGTAGCCCCGCAAGGCCCCAATGTTGTGCGGGCCGAAGTCGATGAGCTCTTTGCCGACCGCCTGCAGCTCGGTCAGCAGGTAGAGATTCGCTACACCGGCACCGACCAAATCATCGCCACCGGCACCATCACCCGCCTGGCTCCCTACCTCAAGAAAAAGTCCCTTTTTTCAGAAAATGCCAGCGACCAGGAGGACCGGCGGGTGCGCGAGGTGCGCATAGGCCTGAAGACCCAGCAGGGGCTTATCATCAATGCTAAGGTCGAGTGCGTCATTAAACTATAGGTTGCCACCATGATAGGAACTGCCATCAAATTTATGCGGTATGACAAGGCCAAGAGCATCGGCATCATTATTGGCATTGTCATCAGCATTTTCCTCATCGGTCAGCAGCTGGGCATCCTGGGTTTCCTGACCGGACTTATGGGTGGGCTGGTCGACAACTCCCGCCAGGACATTGGCCAGCTATGGGTGGTCGACAACATCACCCAAAACGCCAATGAGCTGTCGAAGCTCGATGCCCGCCTCGTACGCGAGCTGCGCTCCATCGAAGGTGTTGCCAATACCTTCGCCCTGGTTGTCAGCAGCGGCAGCGTCAAGTTTGCCGACGGCAAGTCGGCTCCGGTGCTGCTCATCGGCAGCGAAGCCCCGCTGTTTGTCGGTGGCCCCCGCCCCGATCGCATCCAGGAAGGGGAGCTCATGAACCTCACGGAAGATGCCGCTGTCTCTGCCGAATTTTTCGACGAAGCCAACTTCAACAATTCTGTTGCGCTCGGCCGCCGCGTAGAGATCAACGGCAAAGAGGCATTCATCAGGCTGCAGACCAAAAATGCCCGCGGCTTTGCCGGTTCTTTTTTTTACACCACCCTTAGCAAAGCGCGCTATTACAGCAATTTCCCTGAGGATAAGGTCAGCGCCGTTGCTGTACAGGTAAAGCCCGGCTACAGCATTGAGCAGGTTGTTGCCAACATCAACGGTACCATTTACGGTGTCAAAGCCTGGAATGCCGAGCAGCTCAAGCAGACTACCATCCGCTACATCACCATCACCTCCAACATAGGCACCAGCGTAGGCTCGCTGGTTGTTTTTGCCATCATCAGCGGCTTTTTCATCATCGGCCTCACCCTCTACTCGGCGGCACTGGACCGCGTTAAGGACTACGGCACGCTCAAGGCCATCGGTGCCACCGACGGCTATGTGCGCAACCTCATCCTCACCCAGGCCTTCCTTTTTGCCCTCACCGGCTACGCCCTGGCGCTGCTGCTGCTGCAGGGTTTTAAAAAAGGTGTGGCGGGCGCGGGCCTGGTGTTTGAGTATTCGGCCATGGAGCTGTTGGGGCTGTTTGTCATTACCGCCTTCATCTCTGTGGGCGGCTCATTGTTTGCCATCAAAAAGATCAATGGTGTAGAACCCGCTTCTGTATTCAGGGGCTAAAACCGTATGTTGCGCATGAAAAATATTTTTTTATATATACTGCTGTTGATCAGCTTCCAAGCAAGCACACAGGCCACTGTGATTACCCTGGCCGACTGTCTGGACAAAGCCATGGCCAATAGGGCCAACATACAATCGGCCAATACGGAGCTTGTGCTGGCCAACCTGCAGCGCCTGCAGGCCGAAAGTCGCTACCAGCCGCAGCTGTCGGCTGCCTATGAGCTGCGCTACAATCCCATCATCCCCAGTCAGATAGTGCCTGTCGGCCAGTTTGGTCCACAGCCCACCGATGAAACGCGGGCCATTCAGTTTGGTACTCCCTGGCAGCAAAATGCGGGTCTTTCCTTCTCCAAGCCGCTGATTGATCTGGGCTTGCGCAACCGGATTGCCGAGAGCAAAATCAACGAAACCCTTCGCCAGGCCGATTTGCAGCTGGTCAAAGACGAGCTTACGCACGAAGTACTGAAATCCTTTGGCCGCCTGCTGTCGCTCGAAAACCAATATGCCGGCGTGCTGATAGACACGCTCAGGACGTGGCGTACGCTCGACATGATGCGCAGTCGCTACGACGAGGGACGCCTGCTCAAGACGGACCTCAACAAGGCCAGCCTCAACCACAACCAGGCACTGTTGAACCTTCGCAGCAGCATGGCGGAGCTTGTCAAAGAAAAAATTTTCCTCAGTTTTCTGACTACCTACGAGCTCGAAGTGCTGCTCGAAGCCACCTTCGATTACCGTGCCCTCACCGAGGCGATCGACGGCTATGCTGATGCGCAGGCCGACCCATCGGCCATTGCCCAATACCAGCAGCTCGCTGCCCGAGAATCCCTGTTGCAACAGCAGCTGCAGACCGAAGCAGCCAGCTACCTGCCCAGCCTTAGTGCGCAGGCTTTTCTGGGTGCCAACCAATTTAGCAACCAGTTTAACCCTTTTGCAGCCAACAGCTGGTTTGGCAACAGCTATGTCGGGCTGGCCGTCAAATGGCCCCTATTGCTGGGGGAAAGCAAGACCTACAGGCGCTCACAGCTGCACACACAGCTTGCTATTGTGGGTCACGACCGCAGGCAACTCGACAACCAGCTCCAGAAAGACCAGCTGCTGGCGGAAGCCGATATACGCTTTCAGCGCGAGCAACTTGAGATCACTGCTGCCAATGTGCAGCTGCTCGAAGAAAATGCAGCCCTTTACCAAGCGCGTTTTGCGCAGGGGCAGCTCAATGCCTACGACCTCAACAACCAGGAGCTCGATTTGCAGCAAGAAAAAAACAAGCTGCTCCGGCAGGAGGCAGCGCTTGTTCAGAAGCAGATTGAACGCCTGTACGTTTCCGGCAATGTGCGCCGCTTTAGCGAAAATCGCTAGTGCGAATTTTCGTCTTTTCAACCTTACTGAGGTGGTCGACAAAATTTGAATAGCACCTTAAGAAAAGATAACTTGATATTCTTTTCTTTAACTTTGGTTAGATCTGTCCAAAAGGGGTTGCAGTCCTGCAGGGGCGTGGCCCCTTAATTTCATAGAACTGCAGCCAGGAATCCTGCAGGGGCCTGGCCCCTTAATCTTAACCAAAATCAGGTGGGGCAGTATCACCGAAACACCCACAAGGCCGCTCATTTTTAACACCAATCCACAATTGGCGCCTATTTTACTTTTTTTACCACCAAAAAAACCTATATTACACTCACAAATAACTAAAAATGGAAAAAAGCGCCTATTTTTCATACAATGCGCCTATTTTTCAAGGGAAAGCAAAACCTTGTCCGGGATGGATAGTGGG
Source organism: uncultured Saprospiraceae bacterium (assembly GCA_964645715.1). Lineage (GTDB taxonomy): Bacteria > Bacteroidota > Bacteroidia > Chitinophagales > Saprospiraceae > JAUMBM01. The sequence goes on along the minus strand of CAZYAO010000018.1, from coordinate 1,581 downwards.
ATACGCAGCCATTATTGAAAAATTGAAACTACAAATTCCATTACCAGCGGTAAAAGCCATGGTTTCGGAGAAGTATCGAAGTGTAAAAAATGAATCGTGGCTGATATTCTCTGCTGCTTATTTGCCGCAAGACAATGGAAACATCTCCAAAATTGAAGCATTATACAATCACTTGGTATTTGCGCTGAAATACGAAGGCGTAAATCTTTTGGTGTTTGCCAAATTGCAGGAAAAATTGAGTAGTGAGGAGCTATTAGCGTTGGTCAACATAGCACCATTGGGCCAGTATTCCAGGAGGATTTGGTTTCTTATAGAATGGGTATCAGGAAGGCCGATTGTTGGTAAAAGTGACATCACCAAAAAAAGCTACATCCCTGTGGTTGACACCAAATTACAATTTGCTGTTGCGGGCATTAAATCGCCACGTCATTTGGTACTGAATAATTTACCCGGTACAAATAGATTCTGTGCGCTAATCAGAAAAACGGAAAAAATCGAACAGTATCTTTCGAAGAGCTATGTGGAGGAGAGCAGAAAGCAGCTCGCCGGGATAAGAAAAGACATCATACAAAGAGCATCAGCATTTTTGCTTTTAAAAGATTCAAAAGCCTCATTTACCATCGAAGGGGAGAGCCCAAAGAGCAAACGAGCCGCCAGGTGGGGTTCAGCCATAGGTCAGGCAGGTTTAAACGACCTGAGCAAAGAAGAACTGATACGCCTGCAGCAGTTGGTGATTGAAAACACACGATTTGTTCAAATGGGATTCAGGACAAAAGGTGGATTTGTTGGTGAGCATGATCGATTGTCCGGGGAGCCTGTCCCTGCTCATATCTCGGCAAAACCCGATGACCTGGATGACCTTGTAGACGGTTTGATTGAAGTGAATCAGATGCTCATCAAAGATGACATCCATGCTGTATTGGCGGCGGCAATCATTGCATTTGGCTTTGTGTTTATTCATCCTTTTGAAGATGGTAATGGAAGGATACACCGGTATTTGATTCACCATATACTGGCAAAAAAACAATTTGCCGACCAGGGAATAATTTTCCCTGTTTCATCTTCCATTCTTGACCATATCAATGACTACCAACTAGTTTTAGAATCACATTCCAAACCACTTTTGGATCTCATTGAATGGATTGAAACTAAGGATCACAATGTGGAAGTGACCAACGAAACCAAGGACTATTATCGATTTTTTGATGCGACCAAACAGGCCGAGTTCTTGTTTGACTGCGTAGAAGACACCATCAAGAACATCATTCCTCAGGAAATAAATTATCTGGCAAATTATGATGCCTTTAAAGCCTGCATGGACGAGGAATTTGAAATGCCGGATAAATTGATTTCGGCATTGGTGAGATATTTAGCGCAAAACCAAGGTGTATTATCCCAAAGAGCCAGGGAAAAAGAATTCAGCATGCTCACAGAGACGGAAGTAAAACGAATTGAATCGACCTATACTGACATCTTCGGTAGGTAATGTGGATAAATTGCTATGCGCATATTGTATATTTAGGACCATACTGGTTCTTCGCCAATTTTGGTGAAAAGCTACCTTGGTTGAACCAGTACCCG
>CAZYAO010000017.1:49803-70707 GCA_964645715.1 uncultured Saprospiraceae bacterium | reverse complement strand
TGGACTAACGAATGTAAAATTCGCCTTTACCATAAGATTACAATTTGTTAAATAAAAAAATAATAACCAACCTTTAGGCAAGCGATACGGAGGTTATACACTACGCGTAGCGCCCACAATATCTTGAGCCACCACAACTGGCGGACTTAACGACAAGGGTAGCAATGCATGCGCGAATAACTCATAGGTCATTGCCAAGAGCACGGATACACGGATTCAATCCAACAGAAATAATACAGGAAAAAACAATGGAAGGGACAGAAATGATAAAATTGTAGTTCATGTTAAGGGATTATATCAATTGACTATTGTTCGGTCAGCCTTTTAAGCGCTGTGTGAAAGGACTCGTGGTGACAACACCAAGATCATCAAGGTAACTAGTCTCACCTATAAAACAAGTGTAAGTGTCTTCAGTATAACATGTTTCGCACTACAAAGGTATCTAAAAATTGTATTTGTACAATAGTGGCAACTTATTTTTTAAAAAATTATTTAGCAGTCGTTTTTGACAATGGAGCATGGGAAATGGTAGCCACATATAATCTAACGAAAGGTTTTATCGGGAGGACAGGGAATTCGGAGCAAGCCCGCAGCATCTGCCTACTTTTACGTCAGCAGGAACTCCAGTTCTTCCTGATCAAAATCCAATGTTTGAACTTTTTCGATAATATCTGCGGCCAGCCGGGATTTTTTTTGCTGAAGGAGTAGTATCTTTTCTTCGATGGAGTCCTTGGTTATGAACTTTAATGCAAAGACCGACTTATCCTGGCCAATTCGATGTGCTCTGGCGATTGCCTGTTGTTCTGTAGAAGGATTCCACCACGGGTCGAGAATGAATACATAGTCTGCTGCTGTCAGGTTGAGTCCCTCTCCCCCTGCTTTAATGGAGATGAAAAAGGTATGTACATCGGCCTGTTGCTGAAAACGATTGACCGCCTCCTGACGCTGCTTGGGTGTCATATCACCCGTCAGCCAAGCATAAGGTTCCTGCAAGGCGTCAAAAGCATCCTTGAACAGTAACAAGTACTGCACAAAAGAGCTAAAAAAGAGCACCTTGTGCCCACTTTTTGTGATCACCCTCCACTGCTCCAATACATCGTGAAATTTACCGCTATCCTGCGCATAGTCGGCAAAGAGCAAGCGCGGGTGGTTTGACAGCTGTCGGAGGCGAGTCAGTGTCTGTACTACCAGCAACTTATATTGCCCGCTTTCGGGCTGAGCGTGTTGCAGCAAAAAATTTCGGGCTGCCGATTTTTCCCGTTCATAGCGTTTTTGCTGGTCGGGCGTCATTTCTGAGTAAAAAACCTGAGAAGACAAGGGAGGTAAATCCGGGGCGACCTCGTCCTTTGTACGGCGCAGCAGGTAGGGCTGCACAAGCTGCCGAAGCTTCCTCTTTTTCTCCTCGTCCTGGTAGCGCTCAATGGGAAGGATAAAAGTTTTTTGGAAAAAACTGAAAGAACCCAGCAAGAGCGGATTGATGAACTGCATCTGTGACCAGAGATCCGCCAGAGAATTTTCTATAGGTGTACCACTGAGCGATATCCTATGGCGCGCCTGCAGCAGGCTCAGGGTTTGAAAAACTTTACTCTGCCTGTTTTTTATTTGCTGACTTTCATCGAGCACAATATACTCGAAAGCAATCTCCGCCAGCAGATCTTCGTCTCTCAGGGCAGTCTGATAGGTAGTCAGCACCACATCAAAGCGCATCAACAATCGCTTGTCGGTGTACCGCTTGTTACCCGTATGTCGATACACTAACAGAGACGGCGCATATTTTTTTAATTCGGCTTCCCAATTGTACAGTAGCGAAGCAGGCATGATAATCAAGGCCTGCAGCGGTTGCAGAATATCGCGATCAGAGATGGCTGTAAACAGATTTAGTTGATGCTCAACCTGCTCTGAGTTGGCAGGTCTTGCAGCTATTTGCTCTTTGGCATAAAGCAACATGGCAATAGTCTGCACCGTTTTGCCCAATCCCATATCATCAGCAAGACAAGCTCCCAATTGCTGGTGGTAAAGTCTTACCAACCAGTTATACCCCTCGAGCTGGTAGGGTCTGAGCTGAGCCTGCAATAATTTCGGTGGTGGGTAGGTATGCTCCGGATCAGTCGGCATTGTCTCATCTTGCTGATAACCCAGACCGGTCAGTAAAGTATACTGACTTTTAGCAATTCGAATCGCTTCACCCTCGACCTTGCCAAGTGTAGCCACATCCAGGTAACGATGCATCCACTCTTCCGGAAGGATAAAGATCTTCCCGTTGGGCAACAAAAAGTACCTGTCTCCGTCGCGAATATTACGCATCAGCAAAACAAAGGGTAAAGAGATACCATCGATTTCAACCACTACAAATAAATCAAACCAGTCAATACCGCTCACAATACGCTGACGGATACTGGCAGGACTCAGACAAAGTTCGCGCTCAGCGTGCAGCGCCGGCAAGAGCTCAAATCCGGCCTCCTCGAGTGGAGCACGGTTATCTGTCAGCCAGGAGAGTAAAGCCAATGGATCGGTAGCATCCGGCAGCTGGTAGTGGCTACTGCCAGCGGCCGGTTGCAGGCCTAGTTGCTGCAGTTGCTGAAGCCATACAACTTCGGCTGATCTGTTGCGCCTGAGCTGGAAGATACGAAGACCTGCTTCTTCCACTTCGAGTGTTACCCGCTGGTTACGCGTATCGTTCCAGTCAAAGGAAAAATGACGGTACTTCATACGAACCGTAAGTACCCAGCGGTCTTCAAAAAGATGTTTGACAGGTTCGAGCACACAACTCGTCAGCTCATCAAATTGTTGAATATCAAATCCTACTGCATCGATCTCAACTTTTGCAACAACCTTTAGTATGAAGGTTTTGAAGTAAGTATTGACACTTGCTGCCGGAATATGAACCTCATCTTTTTCCCTGAAAGGCTTCACCAGATGCCCATTTACGCTGTCTATCCTGTATAAACGATAATCAGCCATGATCCAGGCCGGCTCGTTGACAATCGGGAATACCCGGCGCTCAGCGATGCGCCATCTTTTTCCCTGCTCCTCAAGAGACAGTTGGTAATCTACCCCCGCTTCTGTCTTGCGAAATGAGAGTCGTGCCTGCAGCGGCTCGGGGACGATTTTTAGTATAAATTCCTGCACCAATACTTTACGTTCAACATCCCAGCTGATTGGGAAGGACTGTGCTACAATGATGGAAAGCCATTCGGACAGTAACCTGTCCAACTGCTTCTGAATGGCCTTGCGCACGATCCTGTCTTCCCAAAGTGCTTCCAGCGCTATAGGTTTACGTCCCTTTTTTTGATACGGTTGCGCCAGCTGCTGGGGCTGCAGCGCCTCCATGATTACAAAAAGGCGTGTGCGTTCGGCAGAGACAGGTATCTTCAGCGCGGCAACTGTAGCCGCTGTGGCTTTTTGCACGATATGTGTGTAGCAGCCTTCCTGGTCACGGTTGACGATAAAGGCATTGGGGAGGTAAATGTCAGGTAAAAATTCGTATAAATTATATACTATAGTAAGCTTCATTCAGTCCTGTCAAAATTTTACCAAAAGTCGCGGCTGCCGTGATTATCCATAGACAGTTACCTACATGAAGGCTGTCACAGGGTATTCTTTGGCGGCATGTGCCACCAAAAAGCTCTTTGAGACACCTGCAACCTGTAAGCAACCGAACAGAAAAATTGTCTGCGAGGCTGAGGCCACCCGAGTACCGAACCACAATTATACGATAGATTTGCGAAATGTTGTTGTAGTTTTGCCATCCTATCTTATATCACCTATGTGTCCCTGGCGGACACCATCCGGCTCAGTATGATATCCTGGTATTGGACAGATCATTTGCTAATATTATTTCTCACACTGTTATTGCCTGTCCGGTCGATTATGGGTGGCAGCGATTTACTAGAGGGAATTTCGCTTGACAGCCGCACCAAGCGCAGCCTGTATTGGAGCAATAATCTATGGATGTGGCTGCTGGCAGCAGTGGTACTTGTGAATTGGTATGGATGGGGTCGCGATATTGTTGACCTTGGGCTGACTGCCCGTATCACGGCAGGGCCCATTATTTGGTTGGCAGCTGCTGGCTTCATCGCACTTTATGTTGCCGATATGGCGTGGGAACTACGTACCGTTAGCGGCCGGCAGCAAAATAGGGAAGAACTGGCCTCGAAGATAGGCTTTTTACCCGCCGACGGCTACGAGTTTTTTCATTTTGTCTCCGTGGCCATTACTGCAGGCGTCTGTGAAGAAATTATCTTCCGGGCCTACCTGATTCGCTATTTTGAATTTCACTTATCTTTCGCGGATCCGTCCAGAACGCTGGCTGTTGTATTTACAGCGCTGATTTTTGGATTGATACATGTATACCAAGGCTGGCAAGCCGTCATCAAAATCTGCGGCCTGTCAATTGCACTGGGCTTCCTGTTTCTGTACACCCAGTCGCTGTGGATCAACATACTCATTCATATACTAATTGACCTAATTGGTGGATTTTTAGCCTGGCAGCTATTGAGACGGCGAATATGATGTTGTCCTGGAGACAAGTAAGCCGCCTTTCATACAGCTAATCCCGTCGGACAAGCATTCACACGCTGCATCTGTAGTCAATTACTGCCAGAAAAACCTTATGTTTGCAGTGGTCAAATCCAGCGGAAAATTATGGTTCGTTACTACGCCAAGTTTGACGGCCGGCTCAGAGAGCTGGAGGTGCCCGAGCCGCGGTGCTGGGTCAACATCAGCCCCCCCTTCAGCCACGAAGAGCTGGAAGAGGTGGCTGCAAGCTTCGAGTTGCCCCTGGATTTTCTTACGGACTCCCTTGATATTGATGAAAGATCTCGCTACGAGAAGGATGAAGATGTAAGACTCATCGTTCTCAATACACCTATTCTGAATGAAGCAGAAGAGGAAAATGACGCTATATATATTACAGCTCCACTGGGTATTATCCTGACCCTTGACCATGTAATTACCATCACCGCTTTTGAAAACCCGATTATCCAGCTATTCCTTGACGATCGTGTACGAAATTTTGATCCACTGGACGAGAGTATGTTTGTCCTACAGATTATGGAACAGAATGTCTATCGATTTCTTACCTGTCTGAAAAAGCTAAACTTGAAACGCGACCTTATTGAACAGGAGCTCTACGACAGCAGCCGCAACCGGGAACTCAAACTATTGCTCAGCATCGAAAAATCACTGGTTTACTTTCTGAATACCCTCAGCGAGAACGAGCTTCTCATGATGAAAATGAAGCGTACAGATTTTCTGCAGGTCCGCGATGACGAGGACAAAGCGGATGTTTTTGAAGATATAATCATTGACAATAGCCAAGCACTTGGTATGGCCAATGTATACTCTAACATCCTGAGCGGAACCATGGACGCTTATGGTTCCATTATTTCCAATAACCTGAATATTACTATCCGACGGCTGACGCTGATAACCATCATTCTTATGGTTCCCACGCTCATTGCCAGTTTTTTTGGCATGAATGTACGCCTGCCAGGCATGAGTAACCCTTGGGCTGCCTATATCATCATTGTAGTCTCTCTATCAACCAGCATGCTATTGGCCTGGTACTTTCAGCGCAAAAAAATGTTTTAACCATTGGCAGCTACTGCCTACTCATTCCATTTACCATGGTTGCTGTTTGTACTGAATTGCCGTTTTTTGGCGCCCTACAATACTACAGGCTGATGGCATCGGCCTCCGTAATTCAGCTGGAAGCTCAGGAGCACTACCAAAAAGGAGGTTATCGCAATCGCTGTCTGCTGGCAGGACCCAATGGCATACAGCGACTGAGCATACCGCTTCAAAAAGGTAAGCACCAGTCACTTCCCATACAGGAGGTAAAACTTTCTTATACCGAAAACTGGCCGCTCAACAGCTGGCGAAGCATACAAACTGCCTATGGCAGTGCACCCTTTTTTATCCACTATGCCGATGATATTCGCGAACTACTGTTTGTCGGATACGAAAAATTGTGGGATCTCAATATGGCTGCGCTACACACAAGCTTTCGCCTGCTGCGTTGGACCGATCAGCCCCAGCTAACTCAAACACATGTTTACCAGCGCATATCGGGAGACATTTATGACTGGAGAGACCGCATAAGTCCTCGTAGCCTCTGCAACGACACCCCACCTTATTCGCAGGTCTTTGCAGACAAGCATGGATTTATTCCGGATCTGAGTATACTGGATCTCCTCTTTTGCATGGGACCAGCCGCAGCTAGTTATCTCAGACAGAATCCTATTGACGTAGGGGAATCTAGCACGAGCTTACCCGCGACTGTATAGTATTGGACAAATGCAATTAAATATAGCTTATAAAGTAAGAATTGCCAGGGGCTCCATAACAGAATTCCCCTGACAATCGTTCCCCCTTGTGTTGGACACAAAGGTATAATATTGCAGTGTTCTGACAAAGAAAATACTTGGCAGTTGGTGATGAACCAGCCTTTTTTGATGACAAAACGGTATCAAAACCGGTGACAACGGACAGACACTCACTTTAGCCAGGCACTTATCGTGCAATGACATCCCCTTCAATATAGAGAATCACGGCCTTTCGTCGGCCGCGTAAAAATACCTTGACCGGTTTCAGAAAATAACCCTTGTCATGCGCATCATAGTAGACAGTCACAACACCCACGGCGCCGGGAAGTACTGGTTCATCCTTCCAATCAGGAGCTGTACATCCACAATCAGTACGGACATTATCAATCAGGACCGGTTCGGTGCCGGTATTCAGAAAGCGAAAGTCGTGCCTCACCTCCACATTAGCGGGAATACTGCCAAAATCGTGCGTCAACGGATCCAGCCACTGTACAGCGGGCGGGAACAGCGGATACAAAATGGTTGCCGCTGCCACCCAAAGCACCAGCATCAAGGCTTGATGATTTCCGTTTGCTCCCCAAAATACTGAACAAATCGCTGAAAATCAGCAGATAGCTCTTTATTTGAAGTAGCTTTGAAATAGGTATCAGCCAATGCCCGCAGCGTTGAAAACATAAAGCGATCCATTTCAATGATTTCCATGTCCAGTGTCCAAAGATCAATTTTGAGCGTCTCTTTGGTTTCCCGATCAAACAAGGAAAGCAGTAGTGCTTTGCAGTCTCCCAATTGACCCGACTGCGCCTGCCATTGGAGCTGCACGGGCAATTTATCCTCATTGAGTCCGACTGTAATTACAATTTCGCTGCTAGACTTTACTTCTTCCGTTGCCATGCTTAGTCACAAAGTAGATTAATCAATAAATAACCGTCCTCCTATCCATCGCTTCAGTTTTCGGGGACGATGGTGCGAATATAACGCACATTTAGTCCACCCCATATACCAATGCCCCCCTGAATATTGTGATCGACCCGCGTATAAGTAGAAAACGGCCCTTGGTTGGCAGCATTGAACTCGAGTGTGCTCCAAAAGTTGTAGTGATCCTGATCGATATTAGCAAACTTGATGACTACCTCATCTCCCCGGCGGTAAAGTCCAAAAGTCTCAAAATCAAAATCAGCCGTACGCGACTCTGCCTTGGGAAGCGGGAAGGTAAAGCTTTGACCATCAAAGAGGCGGTCATCTGTCACAGAACCGAAAGGCGGTCTTAACGGTCCTCCGTTGGTTGACGTAAAGTAGCGATAAAAATTGGGTATACCCGGAGGATCCTGCATACTCACAAGACATTGAGCGAGCGTATCATTGGGTTTACCCGGAGGTGGTGTAAAATAGACACTGTCTATAACAGCCCGTTCGGGAATAGTTGTACTCGCTGTCAGAATTTTTCCTGCTGCCTCGATGCGCAAACTGTAGGTTTTGCCTGTCTGTGCGGGCAACTCATTGGCCACATCCACGTAGGCACAAATATTAAATAACAGACTATCGGCATCAAAGCCTAGCCATGCAGCCACCTGATCCTGTAAGCTCGCGGGGAGATCATTCAGACAAATCTCTGTAAGCTGCACCGTTTTACTACCATCGGACACAGTTACCTTTGCGCCTCTGACATAGGCATTGGCCAATTGCTCAGCGCTCAATCGGCTAAAAAAGGGGAAGCTTCGGCTCAGAAAGACGATAGCAGGCGCAGGCTCATCGCCTGCCTCAATATACCCCTCTACCACCAGCTCATCGACCGTATCAACAACTGGCGGAATAAATTCTTCCTCACAACTCCAAAAAACAAAAGAAAGGCACGCAAGTGCGAGCAGCGGGTATGTTTTCATATAGGCAGACTTAGAATTAATCAATGCGTTTATACTTCAGCCGGATGGAATTGCCAATAACTACAACATCCGAGAATGCCATAAACAACGCGCCCCACATTGGGTTCAAATATCCCATAGCGGCTACGGGTATGGCAACGATGTTGTATATAAACGCCCAGAAGAGATTTTGTTTAATTGTCAGTACAGTTGCACGAGCAATACCTATGGCTTTGGGCAGTGCATCCAGCCGGCCATTGAGCAGAACCACCTGAGCCGATTCTATTGCAGCCTGACTGGCGTTACTCAGGGAAACACCCAGCGTGGCGCGCGCCAATGCAGGAGCGTCATTAACCCCGTCACCTACCATAGCTGTTGGTTTCTCTCCGCTCAATGCAGAAATTTGACTAAGCTTATCTTCAGGAAGCTGCGCACCATAAAATTCATCTATTGACAGTGCCTGGGCGACATCACGCGTTTTGTCCACGGTATCCCCGCTCAGCACAACGGTTTCGAGTCCGTGTTTTTGCAAATAACCAATCACCTCCGCAGCCTCCTCCTTGAGTTCATCCATGAGTTCCACCACTGCCAACAATTCACCATCGCGCAGCAAATACACCTGTCCGGATGGCACGACCATACCTTTGGGAAGAATCCTTGCGGAACCCAGCTGATAAATCCGTCCCATACCGTCGGTCGCTGAGAGACCTACCCCCTTATCCTCGCGAATCTCCCTGAGCAATACGCCCCCCTCTTTTGGCTGCAGACTCAGCCACTTCAGCAGCGAATGTGCGATGGGATGATTAGAATGCCCCTCCATAGCATACAGCACTGCATTGACCTCTTGCTGATTGTTGCCGAGATAATTAACATTGCGGACATCGAAATTGCCATTGGTCAGTGTCCCTGTTTTATCGAACACAAATCGGCGTATACGTGAAAAAATTTCTATTGTCTGCCCGCCCTTTATGAGAATCCCCTGACGTGCGAGCCTTCCGACCCCCACCATGACAGCTGTAGGCGTAGCCAGTCCCATGGCACAAGGACAAGAAATGACCAGTACTGCGATTGCATTGAGCAGTGCCTGTTGAAAGCCAAGCCCGAAAACCCAATAAGCAAGCAAAAGTGTTGCCAGCGAAATCAGCAGTACAACGGGAACAAAAACAGCACTGATACGATCTGCCAATCGCTGAATCGGAGGTTTATCCTGTTGAGCCGTTTTGACCAATTCGATCATTCTGCTGAGCACCGTATCACGCCCTGCAGCTGATACCTCGATGCGCAGATTCCCCCCCACCAACACACTGGCTCCGATCACACTGTCACCTGTTCTTTTGTCCACTGCCAGACTTTCACCGGTGAGCATTGATTCATCCACCTGTCCGGCACCCTCTAGCACCCGGCCATCCGCCGGAATTTTGTCCCCCTCATACACCTGTAGTATATCGCCAGCTCTAACCTGATCGACTGGCAGACTTACCAGCGCCCCCGAGGGCGTCCATTTGCGCGCCACCGGCGCCTGCAGCGATGTAAGCTCAGCGATAGCAGTTGTTGTTTGTGCAACCGCCCGATGCTCGAGCCAATTGCCCAACAGCACCAAGGTGATAATCGACGCAGCCGTCTCAAAAAAGTAATAATCAGGCTGCTGGAGCAGCAGACCAACCAGACTGTAGACCAGTGCAGCCGTACTGCCCACCGCAATGAGCACGTCCATATTGGGTACGCCAGACCGCAAGCTGCTCACAGCTGAGCGCACAAAGTGAAGTCCCCCAACCAGGTAGACCGGCGCCGTCAATGCCAGCTGAACCCAGCCATTGTGCATCCAGGCAGCATGAAGACCTACAGCCATCAGTAAGTGTGACAAAAGCAAAGGGCTTGTAAAAACGGCAGACAAGAGCAAGCGACGCTCAAGATTCCAAAAAGGCTTAGGCTGGCCATCGTCCACTACCGTATACCCCAAACGCTGGATACCCTGTACCGCCTCAGGCAGCGGCAGCAGATCATCATTCCTTCGGAAACGAACCTCCTTGGTCTGGAAGCTTACGAACACCTCCTCCATACCCTTGCGTTCCAGAAATCGGGCAATGCTGTTGGCACAGTTGTTACAGTCCATGCCTTCAACTTTGAGTTCTACGATTTTATTGGCCATCAGAATTCGTATTACAACCTTTTATCCACTAGGTCGTTTTTAAAAAATGGAACACATCACTGTTGCCGCGTACAGCCTACAGTGATAACAGTACAGCCACAAAAAAAGATTTTACACATGGACAAAAGAGACTTTCTGCGCGCCGCAGGCCTGATGGGCTTTGCCGGCCTGATGAACCCGCTGCGAATGCTGGGCAGAGACAACGCCGTCGTAGTAGCAGAGACTATGCGTACGGGCGATTTCACCCTCCCTCCCCTGCCCTACGCACCGGAGGCACTGGAGCCTCACATAGACAAGCAGACCATGGAAATCCACCATGGCAAGCACCACAATGCATACGTCAATAATCTCAATGCAGCCATTAAAGATACTGCCTTTGCGACCATGGAGCTCGAAGAGATTATGGCCAAGGTCACTGACAAATTCCCTGCTGTGCGCAACAATGGTGGTGGCCATTACAACCATATGCTCTTTTGGGAGAGCCTAAAGCCCGGCGGCGGCGGTAGTCCTCAGGGCGAATTACTAGCAGCCATCAATGCAACTTTCGGATCTTTTGATGCTTTTAAAACAACCTTCAGCAATGAAGCTAAAGGGCGTTTTGGCTCCGGCTGGGCATGGCTCTCTGTTGACAAAAGCGGCAAACTGTTTATCAGTTCAACTCCCAATCAGGACAATCCGCTCATGACACGGCTCGTCAAGCAGCAAGGCCGACCGCTGCTGGGGCTTGACGTATGGGAACATGCGTACTATCTCAAGTACCAAAATCGTCGACCTGACTACATCACAGCTTTCTGGAATGTTGTAAACTGGGATAAGGTAGCAGAGCGCTTTGCGCTAGCGCGCTAGCGAAGCGTTTAGCACAATCCTTGGTGGCTGTAGCCACCAAGGATTGTGCTAAACCGTATTTTTTTGATTTTTTAAAGAAAAATCAAAAATGGCAGCATCTGCATAAAATCACTATTTTTGCAACTTAACTAGTTGCTGAATCCTTGGAAAAGCTGGAACAACATATTGAGGCCTTGATCTTTGCGGCAGACCATCCCATCACTTTAGAGGAGATTAACAACTGCCTTGCGGAAGTTCTGGGTGTTTCCTTTTCAGCAGAAGAAATACAGTTGGCCATTGAGCAGCTACAGCAACGCTACAGCGGAGATACCAGTGCCTTTGACATAGCCGCCATTGGCAGTGGCTATCAGTTTCTCACCAAGGGTGCCTACCATCATACGGTAAGTGTCTACCTAAAGCAAACCACCCGTAAGCGGTTGTCGCGGACTGCCCTGGAGACACTTGCCATCATTGCCTACCGGCAACCCGTATCCAAGAGCGATCTGGAACGCGTCCGCGGGGTCAACTCCGATTATGCGATACAAAAGCTGCTGGAAAAGGAACTGATAGCCATTACAGGACGCAGTGACGGTCCGGGAAGACCGCTGCTGTATGGTACAACTGACAAATTTATGGATTACTTTGGCCTCCGAAGTCTCGACGAGTTGCCCAAACTCAAAGAGCTGGCGCAGACAGACAACAAGATAGGCGATGATGAGGCCATGGAAGAGGAGGTCAATCCTGCGTAACCTTAAACACGAAGATGCATGGAATCACCATTGGTAAACAGAGTGGCAAACAGCGGGCTGATTACCCTCAAGCTGGAAGATTTTTTTCCCCATACACCGCTGGCACATTTTGACCTGAAGGACTATCTTTTCATGGAACTGATTCTGAAGGAAAAAGATTTTCGGGACGCCTTGGCTGTGCATGACTGGTCACAGTATGCGGGCAAGGCACTGCTTGTATACTGCTCTGCCGATGCCATCATTCCTGTATGGGCTTATATGCTGGTAGCATCCTACGCCGAGCCCTTTGCTGCTGATATTTTTCAGGGTAACGAAAAAACCTATTACGAAGTATATTTTACCCGGGCACTCGCGCAACTGGATCTAAGTGCTTATGAAGATCAGCGTGTAGTGGTAAAAGGCTGCAGTGACTACCCAGTGCCGCCCGCTGCCTATCTGGAGATTACGCGGCTGTTGCGGCCGCTGGCACGCAGCATCATGTTTGGCGAGCCCTGCTCCACCGTTCCAATTTATAAAAAACCGCGCTGAGCAGGCAGCTTTGCTGCCTGCCCGCTACAGGCGGCAGCGAGCTACGGCCAGAGACCTAAACATATTAATTACTTAATTCCATAATAATAACGTATGAAAAATGTAGCTACCGGTATTAACATTGCCCTTACCGCCACACTGTTGGCCACTTTGCTGCTTAGCAGCCGTCAACCAGAGAATAGCAGCGACGCCCGAGAGCTGCCACAAGTTATCAGGTCTGTAAACCTCAATCGCAACTTCAGTTTGGCGGGAGAAGCCCTTCCGGCCAATAATGATGATGCCCTTGATCGCCTGGAAAGGGAGCTGACCATAAATACGTACGGCCATGCCAATACCCTCATGGCAATTAAGTACAGTAGTCGCTACTTCCCTACCATAGAGCGAATCCTGCGCGAAGAGCGTGTGCACGATGACATGAAGTACGTAGCGGTTGCTGAAAGCAACCTGCGCAACTCCTCTTCATCTGCCGGTGCACGGGGTATGTGGCAGTTTATGCGCGAAACAGCCGTCTCGCTAGGGCTCGAAATCAACAATGAAGTTGATGAGCGCAACCACTTGGAAAAATCTACCCGTGCTGCCGCCATCTACCTTCGGCGCTACAAGGAGCGTTTTGGCAGCTGGACGCTGGCGGCAGCTGCCTATAATATGGGTGGTGGCGGACTCAGCAGTGAAGTTCAGCGTCAACTTTCTTCCAATTATTACGACCTCAATCTCAATGAAGAGACTGGCCGCTATGTATTCCGGGTGATGGCTTTCAAAGAAATCATCAGCCGGCCACTCGATTTTGGTTATCAGCTCGATCCTGTCGACTATTACCCACCGCTCGACGATTACCGCATCATAACCATCAGTGAGCCCATCCCTAGTCTGGGCGAATTTGCCCGGCGGTATGGCATTAGCTATCGAAGTCTGAAACTCTACAACCCCTGGCTCATCAGTGATAAGCTGACCAATCCCAACCGGAAGACCTATGAAATAAAGATTCCTTATCAGTAATTTTCCACTATGGATTTACAACGGCCGCAGCAGGGCTGGGAGCGTGTTCGTACCGAATACGGTCCCGGCCTGCGCCTTTTCAAAGTTCGCTGGGATACCGTGCTCAATCCGCGCAACCAGCACAGCGCCCGGATGACCATACTAGAAGGTCCTGATTCTGTGCAAATTGTAGCAATCACCCCTCAACAGGAGATCCTGCTGGTAAGACAGTACCGCTTTGGCAGTCGGGAGTACCACCTTGAGTTGCCGGGCGGCCTCGTTGACCCGGGCGAGCTCCCCCTGCAAGCGGCCGGTCGCGAGCTGCAGGAAGAAACAGGCTGGCAGGCCGACAGCTGGCAGCACCTGGGCAGCAACCCCGCCAATCCTGTTTTTATGAGCAGTTACCTACACACCTTTTTGGCCACAGGCTTATCTGCCGACCACCCTCGACAACTTGATGAAGGCGAAGACATTGAATGGTCACTGCTACCGCTGAGCGAGCTTCGGCAGCAGCTGCTTGAAGGAGCCTTTGCCCACCCGCATACCGTAGCCGGCCTTGTGTGGGCACTCGGCCCCAAAGGACTAGGGCTTTTGTAGCCTGCCAGGACTGTTTTTTCCATGGTACAGTCTTGGCATGGTGCGACTTTATGGTTTCTTTTTAGCCTGTCCGAATCATCTTTAAGGCCGCATACCAAGCAGGCCGCGAAGCGGGATGCGAAGCCAGTCGGGACGTGCGTTCATCTCATAGCCCATTTCATAGATAACCTTTTCCAGCAGATAAATGCGCAACAGCAGCTGCACTGCTTCAGCTTCTTTTGGTATAAATGACTGGTTACCTGCTGTTTGTAGATATGTCTGTAAAAACACAGCCCGTACACAGTGATACCATTGCTCTGCCCAGGCTTCGAGCAGTGGCATCTGTTCACGGGTGTAGCCCGTATTGAGCAGTAGTTGTGCATAAGCAGCGTAGTGAAAGGAACGCAACATACCCGCTACATCCTTGAAAGGTGTCCTTTTCAGCCGTCTTTCCGAGATGGAAAGCATTGGCTCCCCCTCAAAATCAATGATGAAAAAATCGCTGCCATCAAAAAGTACCTGCCCGAGGTGATAATCCCCATGGATACGAATTTTGACAGCCTCCACGCGGCGGCTGTAGATCTCACGGAAGCCATCCAACAGCACAGGGCGCATTGCCAGCACAGCCTCAGCCTCAGGCAGGGCGGCAGCCGGCAACCGCTCGAGTTGCAGCTGCAGCGCATCCATCTTCTCCGTGAGCAGCTTCCGATGCGCTGCATAAACACTTCGTTGATAATGCATTGTAAAAGGCTCAGGTGCAAAAGCTGGCCCGGTGCCGGCTGCTAGTGCGCTGTGCATTTCGGCGGTGCGACGCCCCAGCAGGGCGGCATACGCGAGGGTCTCCGGCCCGATGAGTAGCTGTAGCTGTTCCGGCAGCTCGGCTGCCGACAAGCGATAGTCATTGATCAGCATCGGCAGGCCATCGGGTCTGCCCCCTTCCAGTACCCGCGCATAGAAGCGCGCAAGCGTCTGCAGCATCAGTGTCCAAGCCTCCCCCTTATTCGGAATTTTATTCTGTAGCAATCCCAGAATGGTACTGCTGTCGTCCTGCGTATTCAGCAGCTCAATACCCCCTCCGTAGCGGGGCGAGTGTGCAAAAGGCGTCTGTTCTGACAAAAAGCGCACGAGCTCAAGATCGGGATTGATATCCGTATCTAATTTGCGGTACATTTTGAAAAAATAGCGATCATCGTAAATGATCGACGTATTGCTCTGTTCTACCCGCAACAGTTCTGCGCGTAATTCGGCTACCTCCTCCTCCTCCTCGGCCAACATCTTACCCGCCTCAAACCGTAGCTGCCCGACGGGCAGTGGCAGGCTGCTGTTACTTTTTATAAGCCCAAACAAGCTGCGCCTGAAGGACTCCTCAAACAGAGCATCGACCACCAATCCTTCCTGTCGGGATGTCTTCAGGTAACTGATGACTGCTGTCGGTTCATTTTTCAAAAAGTGGACGATACGAGTGGCATCTGTTTCAAACCAGACCGGCAACTGGTAAGTTTCCGGCAAGCCTTCTGTATAGCGAAGCTGTAGCAACAGCAGATAAGCCTTTGATTGTCCGGCCCATACCGGCAGCGCCTGCACAACCGTCAGCGCTACCACCTTTCTGGACTTACCTGCAAACCAGCGACAGCCGGGCAGGTAAGCCGGGAGTATTTTTTTTTCAAAAATGCGCCTGGCGCTATACACCTCAAAAAGGTCCGGCCAGTCGGCCGAAACCTCTGTATCCGGAATTTTGCGCTCGGCTGCGCCGTCGGCCGAAGCTTCTGCCTGTTCCAGCAAAAACCAATAGTAACCATAAGGCCCCAGCGTAAAACGGTAGGGAGCCTCCCCGATGGAAAAAAATTTGTTCTGGCTAAAAATTTCGACAGGCTGCACACCCGCATAAGCCGACAAATCCAGTTCGACCGACTGCGAGTGTCTCGACAGGTTGACCACCACCAGCAGTTGCTCCTGCGCATATACCCGCAGAAAAGCAAGCACTTTGCTATTGACAGGCTCCAAAAAGCGGATACTGCCCCTACTGAAGGCCTGCAGTTGCTTGCGGGTAGCTATCAGCAGCTTCATCCACCAAAGCAGTGAAGCAGGATTGTTGAGCTGACTATCGACATTAACTGCCTCATAGCGAAAAGTAGGATCACTAATGACCGGCAAAAACAGCCGCTGCGGGTTGGCTACCGAAAACCCTGCGTTGCGGTCATCATTCCACTGCATGGGGGTGCGCATACCGTTCCGGTCGCCCAGATAGATATTATCCCCCATGCCGATTTCGTCTCCGTAGTAAATCACCGGACTACCCGGGAGGCTGAACAACAATACGTTGAGCAGTTCTATCTTGCGTCGGTCATTGCCCAGCAAAGGAGCCAGGCGGCGGCGGATACCTTTGTGAATCCGGGCTCCCGGATCATTGGCCAGCACCCGGAGAAGATAATCGCGCTCCTCATCAGTCACCATTGACAGCGTCAGATCATCGTGGTTGCGCAAAAAAAGTGCCCACTGGCAATTATCAGGAATTTCGGGTGTCTGATCAAAAATATCCAGTATCGGATAGCGATCCTCCGTCTGCAAAGCAACGAACAAGCGCGGCATCAGCGGAAAATGGTAGTTGACATGACATTCATCGCCCTTACCGAAATATTGGGCTGCCTCCTCAGGCCAGAGATTGGTATCCACCAACAACAATCTACCAGGGAAAGCACTATCCACATAAGCCCGAAGTTCTCGCAGATAATCGTGTATGGGCGGTAAATTTTCACAACTGCTCCCCTCCTTCCTACATATATAAGCGATGCTTGACAAACGCAGTCCGTCAACGCCCAGCTGTAACCAGTAGCTGATAACCCGCTGAATTTCCTGCCGCACCATTGGATTGTCATAGTTCAGATCCGCCTGATGGCTATAAAACCGATGCCAGTAGTAGGCCCCCGCCACATTGTCCCACTCCCAGTTGCTGGTCTCCGCGTCGCTAAAAAGAATCGACGCTTCGCGATATCGATCCTGCGTATCACTCCATATATAAAAATCCCGCTCGCTGGTAAAAGGCGGTGCCTGCCGGGCGCGCTGAAACCATGGATGCCGCGTACTCGTATGGTTCATTATAATATCAATGACCACCCGAATACCCCGCCGATGCGCTTCCGACAGCAATAGTTCGAAATGCGCCACAGTGCCCAGGTCCGGGTGTACATCGAGGTAATCGGTAATATCGTAGCCGTCATCCCGCAGCGGAGAAGGGTAAAAAGGCAATAGTGACAGGCAGTTGATACCCAGGTCTTCCAGATAATCAAGCTTGGCAATCAGCCCGTTGATATCCCCCATACCATTGCCGCTGCTGTCGTAAAAAGAACGGAGATGAACCGTATACAATACAGCATCTTTAAACCAGTTGGTATTACTCATGGTAACAACTGCTTACATGTGTGAACGATGAATGAGCTGTGGGCTCTACAAAACGCATTCAAAATAAGCAGTCTGTACGAATATTTACATGGGTGGGGGGTATTATAAAAAAAGCCGGGAGCAAATCTCCCGGCGACAATTAAGAAACCCTTTACAAATCTACTTGCTTCTTTATGATAGAACATGCCCCTTACAGCGCATGTACGTCAATGCTTGCTGTTGGAACCAGACACACCGAGGTCGGTTCTAAACACCTCTGCAGGTGAAAGAAAATAGAGATTTACAGGGCAAACGACCCTGATGGCAACGATGAAATTGCGATCGAGTTAAGCTGGAAAATCAGATAATCAATACAGGAATGGAAGAAGGAAAATTGGCGGAATTGCCGGGATGAACAGCCCTGCACGGGGCGTGAGGAAAGGCACGGAGGCCAGTGATCAGTTTCATAATATGTTCAGTTGTTGGGATAATGATTAAAACATTGCAAAGCTATTTCATTTTTTGAAAACGCCCTATTTTTTATCCATTTTTTTTCCAAAAAATATCAAAAACGACCGTTCCCTAAATAGAACCCCCCTTTCATGAACAAAACGACCGTTCACACCTTTTCCCTGAGACAAAAAAAACAAAATGAAACCAGTCCGTAAAGAGTGGAAGCAGTTTATTCCGCGCTCTCTTGATGAGGTATGGCAGTTCTTCTCGCGTCCGGAGAACCTGAATGCAATTACCCCATCGCACGTTTCCTTCCGCATACTGAGTCCGATTGCCGGTTTGGAGATGTACGAAGGCATGATTATTCAGTATAAGATAAGCCCCTTTTTGGGGATAGAGATGGATTGGGTAACGGAGATAACCCATATTGCTGACCGCAAGTTTTTTATTGATGACCAGCGGGTAGGCCCCTACGCACTATGGCATCACCAGCACCACTTTGAAGAAAAAGACGGTGGTGTAGAGATGACCGATATACTGCACTTCCAAGTTCCCTTCGGGCCTATTGGCAGCCTTGCCAATGCGCTATTTGTGGAGCGCATGGTTGAAGCTATTTTTGCACACCGACAGCGGGCCATTCAGGAAAAGTTCGGCTAGAAGCAGCCTCATCGGAAAGCATTTTGGCCATCAGCATTGTTGCGCTGGTAGGGGATCTTGAGAAAGTCCATCGTACCCGGTTTGACCCGCAGGAAAAAGCTGTAGGTATTGCGCACGGGTGCCCAGTTGAAGCCCATTTCCCAGCAATGTATGTCTCTGCTGAAGCCCAGATACGGATAGGTCACCCGCTTGGAGGTAAAATCATACCCGATACTGCCTACATCGATCTGCCAGTTGGGGGTAAGCTGAATGCTTCCCCTCAACTCCAGTGTATTGGCTGTGATGCGAAGCGTATCTCTCCTGCCGGGTCCCTGATCGCTGTACTGGGCGGACAAGTTGTGGCGGATACTAAAATTTTCGAACAGACTGAGGAAGTCGATTTCCTCTACGCGTTCGCGCAGTGGCTGGCCGTCGGGACTCTCCGGATCCACCCGATCCACGATCTCTTCCTCTTTATTTTGAAAAATAGCCCTTATTTTTCCGACGGTCAGATTGGTGCTAAGAACGGCATTGGCCTCGACGAAACGCAGGAGGCGGCCATTTTCCTGCAGGGCAAAACGATTGACGCGAACCAGCTGCCCTGCGGATGTTCGCTGCACGACATAGGGGTCAAAAGTGGCCCCCATGGCCAAGGTAGTTGCACCTTTGAGAAAGCGCGCCGCACCACGCGCGGAAATTTGGCTCCACCGCAGAGAATCTGCCGCAAAGAAGTAAGTTCCGTTGACAATCAGGTTGTCAAACAGCTTAACATTGCGAGCGACCGTATCTTTTCGGCCCAAAATCTTAGCCTCAAAAATATTATTGAGCGAGTAAGAAACCCCAAGTTGCTGGGTTGACTGTGGCGGTGTTCCGTAAATCCCTCCGTCAAAACGCGAATAGGAAAGAAACCGATCGGTATCTGTTGTATCAGCCACCACCTGATAGTAATTAAGTCCGGCACGGGTATAGTCGGGCGAGTAGTTCAGCGAGACCGAAGGTTTGATGACATGCCGTAGCCCGCGCAAATACCCCTGCCGGAAGCGAAGCGTTCCAAAAATCTGGGTATTGAGAGAAATGCCCGCTGTATAACTGCGAAAAGCTGCAAATCCGGACGAATACGTATTGCGAATGGTACCATAATCAAGGGTATCATAAACCTCATTGCCCTGTGCATCAATCAGCGTATCGATGCGAATACTACCCGGATCTGGGTCAAAAGTGCGGGACAGTGTCTTAAACTGCCAGACCTCACTGTAGTTGACGTTGGGGTTGAGGTTAAAATATTTGAGCACCTTAAGCGTCGTGGCCAGTGAAGCCGCATGCCGCACCCCATACTGTGCATTATCCAGCGTAGAGGTGGTGAAGAAAGCATCGTCTCGCCCTACGAAGCGCGCCTTCGCCTCATTGGTATAGCGGAGGTTGACGTTATCATACCAACTAGCAGGCCCCACGCGCTTAGCATTGCGAAAGGGATAGAGCGTCTGCGTCTGAAACTGAAAAGTAGGAAAATCCACGATCATCTCCCGCGAATTGGTATTCTGGCTATGGGCAAAAGCCAGGCTAAACGAATACGGTCTGTCGGTCCAGTTTTTTGAAAAGCTGAAGTTGGAGTTGATGGTATTGGTCTGCACCGAACGCGCATCATTGAGCACCCGCCGCTGAAAGTTATTCGTCTGAAAATTGATAGACCCCCCCAGGCGATTGGTCGGGTGCGCCGACGGATCCTGGTTGTGCGACCAACGCAAAAGAAAACCATTATTGCGGATAATCTTTGCCTGTTGTGCAGGCTGCCCGTTGTCGCCAATGACCGGCTGGTTAGTTACTGGATCCAGCACGCTCACGATTTCCTCCTGTGCGCGACTGTCAAAAGAAGCCGTAAAATTACCGTTGTACTTGTATCGTTTCCGATAGTTGGAATTGGCAGACACCCCCCAGGTTCCCGAGAAAGGATACACATTGGCCGTGAGAGAGAGGTTGTAGTGTTCTCCAAGTGGAAAAAACCAGCCAATATTTTGCAGACCAAAGCCCCACTGCGGAGAGTATTCATAATCCCGAGGAAACAAAAGTCCCGAGCGCCTCCCTTTGGTTACGGGAAAAAACCCAAAGGGTAGCCAAAGCGGTGTGGGGATTCCCATCACCTCGAGGTTGGAAGGACCGATGACTACCAGTTTATCGGGGATAATCTTCTGTTTGCGGCTCCGGATACCAAAATGCGGTTCCTCGTGCGTACACGTGGTGAAGATGGCATCCTCGCTGTAGATGATATCATAGTCTGTAGTATCTGTCGGATCTCCGCTGATAAACTTAGAGCGGGCAGACCGCACCAGCACATCATTCTGCTGCGTGACCGCATCAAAAATCATTCCCCTGCGTGTTTCAAAATTATAGGCCATCCGATTGGCTGTAAATTCTTTATCCCCTTCCTTGAACAGCGGCAGCTGAGAAGGGCG
>CAZYAO010000017.1:0-49703 GCA_964645715.1 uncultured Saprospiraceae bacterium | reverse complement strand
GATTGGCTGTAAATTCTTTATCCCCTTCCTTGAACAGCGGCAGCTGAGAAGGGCGACCCAGGCTGTCCGGCATACCCTCAGCTGTGATCATATTGGTAGCCCAGTTAAGCTCTATATGTCCTGCCTCCAGCGTGATAGACTCATAAGTAACCCTGGCTTTACCCCAAAGGTGAATTTTTTCCCCCTTAACATCAATGCGCATGGAATCTTCAGAAGCATAATCAACCGCCGCGTCCAGCGAATCTCTGGAAACAGTAAAGGAAGCCGACAATTGGAGGCTCGAATCACCCGGCAGACTGTCAATCCTCACAGACAGAGGTGATGGCAGACTGTCGGCAATCGGCGATCGGAAAGCAGGCTGCTGGGCGTACAAATCCTGCAGCAGGAACAGACAGCCCGACAGCACCCACAAAAAAGCCTTACATATCTTTGATTCCAATCGACTAAATGCGTTAATTTTGCGTTACAATGGATATTATTCGCCTGAAGATGAAACAATCACAAAGTAAGACCAATCGGCCCGTATTACATAGCTATTTTCGAAACAGCTATTCGCGCATAACGAGCCGTTTATTGATTTCGCTGCTGTTCGTCAGCATTTTTAACATACAGCAAGCGCAAGCGCAGGGCAAAAGTAACACAAACCCTTCACTTCCCCTACTACATACTGTTGTGATTGATGCAGGCCATGGCGGCCACGACCCTGGCTGTGTAGGCAAAATCACGCAGGAAAAGCATATTGCCCTCGCCATAGCCCTTGAGCTACAGCGGCTCATCAACCGCCAATACCCTGAAGTACGGGTCGTACTCACGCGTGACAGGGATGTTTTTGTGCCCCTGCACGAGCGGGCTGCCATTGCCAACAGGCACCAGGCGAGTCTGTTTATCAGCATTCACTGCAATGCCATGCCCGGCAGCTCAGCTACCTATGGCTCAGAGACTTTTGTCATGGGATTGCATACGGCCGAGCACAATCTCAACGTAGCCAAGCGTGAAAATGACGCTATCCTGCTGGAGGCCAACTATGAGCGTAACTACGACTACAACCCCAACTCTCCGGAGGGTCACATCATGCTCAGCATGTTTCAGCACGCCTACATGGATCAGAGCATCCGCTTCGCGGAAAAAATTGAACGACATTTTACCCATACAGCGCGACGCAGGAGTCGCGGTGTCAAGCAGGCGGGCTTTGTGGTCCTCAAGGAGACAACCATGCCAAGCGTACTCATCGAGGCTGGCTTCCTGACCAACCAGGCTGAAGAGCAGTTTTTGTCAACGCCGGCCGGACAACAACAGATTGCCCAATCGATTCTTGGGGCTTTCCGGGAATACAAAACGGATTTGGAACGCACCAACCGCAGCCTGCTGGTGGATACGCCCACCCCCGGCAATCCGGAGCCCCCCCTGTCCCCCACCCCCGCCCGTGAAATCCATTTTGGTGTGCAGCTGGCCGCAACCAGTCGGCCACTGCCCGCTGAGCGATATGCAGGCATAAATGGTGTTGAGCTGTTTGAGGAAAACAGGCTCTACAAGTACCAGGTGCGCTACATACCTTCATTGGAACAAGCACAGGTCATGCGCAATGAGATCCGAAACCGCGGATTCACCGATGCTTTTATTCTGGCCTTTCGCAACACACAGCGAATTAATATAGAGGAGGCAAAACAATTGTCACAAGGTCAGCAGTGAGTCTCTTGCAGGTTGCTGTTGCGATATTCGCTGCCCTGAGAATATACAGTATGTGCAGCAACCAGCAGCTGGTTTAGGGGTAACTGGGGTGCATTTTTGACATTCGGTACACGTTTTCACTCTGCTTTACATTTTTAGCGCTACCTTTGCAGCCTTATTCGCCAACAAAAATCGGGCAATGAAAAAAGAAGTAGGAATTGGAATACTGGCTTTGCTTGCCGTGAGCCTGTCACTTTGGGGATATAAGTTCATCCAGGGTTCCAATATTCTCAGCAAAAATATCGAACTCTACGCCTACTACGACAATGTGGGCGGCCTCCAGATTGGCACGCCTGTGCAAATCAGCGGTGTTACGGTAGGTGCAGTTTCAAAAATTGATCTGGATCTGGCCACCCGCAAAGTACGGTTGACCCTCAATCTTCAGAAGGACGTACACGTACCCAAAAATACCCGTGCCGTCATTGTCGTTACCAGTTTCTTGGGTGGCCAGGCCATCTATCTTGAATACGACCAGACATGTCAGCCCGGCGTTGACTGCGCTAAGAAGGGAGACGTCCTCACGGCTGTCAAGCGGGGTATGCTGGAGTCGACCCTGGGAGAAGATGCGATTGATGGCTATATGGAGCAACTCACCCGTGGCCTCAACCAAGCCATGGATACCCTCAATCAAATACTACTAGGGGAAGACAGCAATTCGCCCATCGCTGTCAGTGCAAGAGACCTGCAAGCTACACTCCTCAACCTCAAATCTGCCTCGGGTAAGCTCGACGGCCTGCTCGGAAGTGCAGGTCCTAATCTCGTCGCCACATCCGGCGATTTGCGTAAGCTCACTGCTACCTTTGCTGCGCAGCGTGAACATTTTGCCTCCATTGTCGGTCAGACAGATTCCATCACCCGACAGCTGAGCCGTGCTGATCTGGAAAAAACAGTCGCCGGCCTGAATCAAACGCTTAGCGACTTACGTGCGACGCTTCGCACTGCAGATCAGACAGTAGGTAACGTCAATGGTTTGATAACCAAAGTACAACAGGGACAAGGCACATTGGGCAAACTGGTCGTTGACGATCAGCTGTACCAACAGTTGATGTCCATGAGCCATCGTATCGACTCCCTCGTCAATGATCTTCAGCAGCATCCTTATCGCTACATGCCGCTGAAATCCCGCAACCAGGTGAGACGCTATGACCGGCAGGACAATCAGGAGTAACATGGCAGTATGAAACGGCTTGCGCTCACATGCTTCCTGGGTCTGCTTCTTTGGGGCAGCCGGCTTGTGGCGGGCGAGACGCCGAGAGTAATTCATATAGACCCGGAAGAAAGTAGCCAGAACTGGATGATTACCCAGTCTGCCGGCGGTGCCATGTTTTTTGCGCAGACAGAGGGGCTCAAACAGTTTGATGGCCAACAGTGGGCGCTACACTCGCTGCCGCACAAACAGATTGTCAGAGCTGCTGAAGCGGACAATGAAGGGCGTGTTTATGTAGGAGGTTATGCTGAATTTGGCTTTTGGCAGGCTGCTAAGGGTCAACCCCTGCGGTACACTTCGCTGAGCAGTCAGTTACCCCCGGACAGGCCGTTGGAAGAAATCTGGCACATTCTTCTGCTGAAAGACCGACAGGGCGTGATCTTTCAGTCATTCTCGACCATCTATTACTTTGATCTCAGGCAAGTACATGTCATTGCCCCCCCTGACAATATCATGTTTCTACAGCAGGTGGGCGGGCGCATTATTGCACCGGTCATCGGTAAAGGGCTGTATGAGTGGAACATACAACGAGGGTTCAGCCTGCTCGACGGCACCGAGCAGCTGCCTGCGCCACGCGTCAAAGGACTACTACCAGCCCGGGACGGCGGGATAATCATTGCAACCGAGCAACAGGGGTTGTGGAGCTACCGCAACGGGCAGTTGCAGCCCTGGCGCAACGACGCAGAAGCCATTTTCAAAAACTGTCAGATCAATCGGGTTGCCCGGCTTCGCAATGGGCTCTACGCCTTTGGCACTATCCTCTGCGGCCTGATTGTACTGGATGCAGAAGGGAGAATGCAATTTCAGCTTGAACAGCGCAACGGTCTCCAGAACAACACCGTGCTGGCGCTGTATGAAGACCGGCAGGGAGATCTGTGGGTAGGTCTTGACCAGGGCGTGGATCTTATTGCCTTCAGTAGTCCACTGCGCTATTATACCGACAAGTACGGCCAGCTGGGCACACTTTACACAGCAGCGCTTCACAATCGGACGGAGTTGTATGTAGGCACCAACCAAGGCTTGTTTAGAAGTCGTCGAACAGAAGGAATTCCGCCTTCCTTTCAATTGATCAGCGGCACACAGGGACAAGTCTGGGAGCTAAGTTCGCACAGCAGCGGCCTCTTTATAGGGCACAATGAAGGTGCCTTTGCACTGGAAAACAACCAACTGCGCCAAGTATCAACCGTCACCGGCGGCTGGCAGATGCTGCCTGTGCCCAGACGATCTGGCTGGGCCATACAATCGACCTACACCGGACTGGTCGTATTGCGGCAGGATGCACAAGGACGATGGCAATTTTCGCATCGGCTCGAAGGCCTGTTGGCTCCGCTACGACAGATGGCCTTTGATATAGACGGCCATCTGTGGGTAGTACACGCCTCCCGCGGACTTTGGCGGCTCGAACTCTCGGAAGACCTCCGCCAGATTCGCAATCAGATAGCCTGGACACAAGAAAGTGGCCTGCCCGATACCTACGCCATGTCACTTACCCGGCTGAAGGATAAGCTACTTTTCCGGTCTACCGCAGGCTATTACGAATACAGCCCCGGCAGGGCGCAATTTTCACGCGTCGACAACTACAAATCGCAACCCCTACCCCCCTCCTGCTTTGTATTGGCCGGGCAGCGAGACGACTGGTTTATTGTACAACCCAACGAAGTCAGGTGGATGCGGGGAGCCACCAAAGTTGCCGATCTGGCGATACAGCTGGTATCCAGCTTTCCAACCATCCAATACATGGAGGATGGCCACTACCTTTTCTGCCTGCGCAACGGCTACGCCATTATCCCTGCCAACTACAGCGAAGAAGGCAGGAGATTTGTGGCAGAGCCTACTATTACCCAACTAATTGCCCACGGAAAAAAACTTGACAGCACGCTGTACTCTCCTCCCTTGCAAGGACTTGTGCTGCCGGCGGAACTCAACAGCCTAAGCTTTCAGTTTTCGCAGGCATGGTTCAGCACCCCTGTCCGATTCCGCTACAGGCTGGCAGGCTTTCAGGACAATTGGTCAGACTGGACACCGGTAAGCCACAAAGAGTTTACCAACCTCCCACACGGCCGCTACACCCTACAGCTTCAGAGCGACCAACAGGCCGCTACGGTCAGCATGGCTTTTACCATAAAACCCCATTGGTGGGAGACGACAACTGCCAGAGCAGCCTACACCTTCATGCTCATCGCGGTGCTCTCCCTTTTTTACCGCCTGCACAAACGCCGGCTGCAAATACAGGCTCGGCGTATGCTCATAGAGCGCGAACGGAGTATACAGCAGGAACGCATCAAGACCCAAAACGCCCAGCTGGAAGCCGATGTGCTGCGCAAATCGCAGGAGCTAGCCAATTCGACCTTCCGGCTAGTGCGCAAAAATGACATACTCGTACAGATTCGGGAGGAGCTTGAATCCTTGAAGACAGAGATGGCCAATCGAATGTCGGAACGGCACTATCAGCGGTTACGGCGGCTAATTGACAGCCATATGACCTCTGAGCAAGACTGGAAGATATTTGAATCTAACTTCAACGAGTTGCACAACGTTTTTTTCAAACACCTCAAGCAGGACTATCCCAGCCTCTCCCCCGGAGACCTTCGGCTGGCAGCCTATCTGAAGATGAATCTTAGTAGCAAAGAGATTGCACCGTTGCTAAATATATCTGTCAGGGGAGTTGAAAACAAGCGTTACCGGCTGCGGCAGAAGATGGGTCTTGACGCGGAGGCCAACCTGACTGAGTGGCTCATGCGCTATTAAAACGGTGATAAAGTTTCAGGGGGCCACCTGAAAGTGACCCCCTGAGACAGACATACAAAAAATCAGGCCTTTGACATCCCGTCGTAGACATCCATTACGTTACGAACATGGCCGGCAGACTCCTTCAGCAGCGCCATTTCGTCCTCGGTGAGTTGCAGTTCAATCATCTTCTCTACGCCATTGGCGCCCAGTTTGACAGGTACCCCCAGGAAGACACCGTCCAGGCCATATTCTCCTTCCAGCAGTACGCAGCAAGGATAGATTCTGTTCTCATTTTTGACAATTGCCTCCACCATTTGTGCGGCGGCGGCACCAGGAGCATACCAAGCAGAAGTACCCATGAGCTTCACCAGCTCACCGCCACCGACTTTGGTGCGCTCGACGATTGCATTCAGTTGCTCATCGCCAATCATTTCCGTCACAGGAATACCCGCAACGGTAGTATAACGCGGCAGTGGCACCATAGTGTCCCCATGGCCACCCAGCAACATAGCCTGAATATCTTTAGGAGACACGGAAAGCGCCTCAGCCAAAAAGGCACGATAGCGGGCAGTATCGAGAATTCCTGCCATACCAATAACACGGCTGCGGTCGAGTCCGGAAGACTTGTAGCAGGCGTAGGTCATGACATCCAGCGGATTAGAGACAACGATGATGATAGGATTTTTGGAATACTGCATAATCGACTTGGTGACCGAGTCGACAATCTTTGCATTGGTAGTAATGAGGTCATCACGGCTCATACCGGGTTTGCGGGGTACACCAGCCGTAATCACGACGATATCCGAGTCAGCAGTATCGGCATAGTCATCCGTACCGCGAAGAAAGGTACTATAATTGTCAATAGGTGCCTGTTGCCAGGAATCGAGCGCTTTACCGCGCGCAAAATCGCCCTGAATATCCAGTACGACAATTTCCTTCACCAGGTCTTTGTGGGCCAAAACGTTGGCGCAGGTTGCTCCTACATTACCGGCGCCAATGACGGTTACTTTGCTCATGTTAGAAGTTTTTTGACGCCGCAAAAGTACACCTAAATTCTCAGGTTTGTTACGCTTGCGACCAAAGAAAACAGCCATAATGAAAAGTCTATGCCAAAAAAATAGTAATTTTGTAAAAAATTAACAGATACAGTTAACATTCGGGTTTTATGCCAAAATCGATTGCATTTTTTCTTGCGCTGGTGTTAAGTACACTAGCCTCTCTCACTGCCCTCTACGGCCAGGAAGGTCAGCATACCCCTTGGTGCGGAACACACGGAGCAGAAACCAACGCGCTCATGCTGCGCCGCCTGCAAGCCAATAAGGCAGCGCTGGCGTCTGTAACTGCTGAAGGCAGGACAGTACAGTACATACCCGTCAAATTTCACCTCATTGCCAACACCGACGGCACGGGGCGTGTATCGGAAATGAATGTGCTGGGACAACTGTGCGAGCTCAATGAGGATTTCGAGCCGCTGGGGATTCAGTTTTTCCTGAAAGATGGTTCGTTCAACAACATCAATAACAGTACGGTCTTCTCCAATCATAGCGGTACGGTCAATACCATCATGACATTCCAGCGCAACGCACGTGCGCTGAATATATGGGTAGTCGGTGAAATTGCTGACAACCAGTCGAGCGATGGGCAAACGCTGGCCTACTACTCGCCCGTGAAGGACTGGATTGTCATCCGGAAAGCCAATGTAGGCCCCAATGATGCTACCCTAACGCATGAAGTCGGGCACTATCTGAGTCTCCCCCACCCCTTTTTGGGCTGGGATGCTTCGGCTTACTCGGTGGCCACGCATGGCACGCCTGCACCGGTTGTAAGCCCTGGCGGTGTACCTACCGAATTGGCCAGCGGTAGCAACTGTGAGACGGCCGGAGATCAGATTTGCGACACACCCGCCGACTACAACTTGGGGCTTGGCTGGTCCAACTGCAACTATACCGGCGGAGCGCGCGACCCCAACAACGAGTTGGTCAACCCTGAGGAAAAGCTATACATGGGCTATTTCCTCAACTGTCCGGACTCCGAGTATTTTTTCTCCCCTATGCAGGAACAGCTGATGCTGGCCGATCTGGCGTCCAATTCGCGCAACTACCTGCGGCTGGATGCCGTGCCACCCGTACGCGAGATTACTGATAGTCCGGTACTGCTGTCCCCCATTGATAGTGTACAGCTTGGCCATTTCAATGCAGTCAATCTTACTTGGCAGGGTGTACAGGGTGCTGACGGTTATGTGCTGGAAATTTCCCGTGTAAGCACGCATACGATTAGTCCGATTCGCATGGTTGTCTTTGGCACCAACAAGATTGTGACAGGTCTCGAGCCCAATCGCCGGTACTTCTGGCGTGTCAGGCCTTTCAATGCTCACCGTGCCTGCACGACGACCACCGCCAATGGGATTTTCTTTACCGGCGTACTGACGGCAGACGAATCTCCAAAGGGAGTTGAAAGCTTCTCGGTTGCTCCCAATCCTGTCGGATTAGGCCAGCCTGTGCGGGTGACGATTAATCCAGAGACGAGTATTGACGCAGAGATAAATCTCTACGATATCGTTGGCCGCAGAGTCATGCCAAGCCGTCGGCATCGCTTCACGACGGTAGGCAACACCCTGGAAATAGAAACGTCAGCACTTGCTGCGGGTGTTTATTTCTTACAGATTACCATGGGGGGCCAGCAAGTCACCGAGAGGATTATCGTTGCCCGATAGCCCTTAACCGGTTTGTAGTATCTCCCTGAATCGCCATCCTCTTAGCGCACCACACTGTTGACTGGTCGATGAGGATGGCGATTTTTTTGTGCGCAAGTGATAACAGGTTTCCTCCCTTCCTGTGCGGAACATTTGTGGAAACTCCTTGTTACTTTTAATGCCATGAATGCCCGACGCTGCAACACCTGATAAGGCTGCTGTAGGTGACGTCTAAGGATTGGTATACTGTAAAACATTCAACAACCATTCTTTTCATAGCTACTATTCCTGAGTATATGTTACGAAACTTACCCCTGCTGCTGGCTGCTGCCGTGCTGATTTTTTCCCAAACGCTGCTGGCACAGGAGCTGGCGCCCTGTGCTACGCCGGATCACACATCCCCATGGTTTGAACGCTATCAGGATAATCCGCAGGCTTTTCCCAAGACGAATGAAACCCTGTACGCACCAGTGACCATCCACATTGTCGGCGACGATGAAGGCAATGGCTACTACAGCCTTACACAACTACTGGCAGCCTTTTGCCAGCTCAACGAAGATTTTGAACAGGCGGGCATACAGTTTTTTATGCTTGGCGACATCAACTACATCAACAACAATACCTATTACGAGCACGATTTTGCGCAGGGAGCGCAGCTCATTGATCAGTACAATGTGCCGGGCACCATCAATTGTTACTTTGTGCAACGCGCTGCCGGCGCCTGCGGTTACTATTCTCCGGGGGAAGATGGCGTGGTGCTTGCCAAGAGCTGTGTGGGACCTGGCGACCACACCTGGGCGCATGAGCTGGGGCATTTTTTATCCCTGCCACACACCTTTCGAGGTTGGGAGGGTTACCAGCACAACTACAGTCAGCCCGCCCCTGCACAAATCAACGGCAGGCAGGTTGAAAAAGTAGACGGCTCCAACTGCAGCCAGTCGGGCGACCGCTTTTGCGATACACAGGCCGACTACCTCAACTACCGCTGGAGCTGCTCGGGAGACACACTGAGCGGTGTAGTACAGTTCGACCCCGACAGCATCTCTTTCCGTTCTACCGGCCGTTGGTTCATGTCTTATGCTTTAGACAACTGCATGTCGAGATTTTCAGGGGAGCAAATTGCTGCCATGCGCGCCAATCTGCTGGATGCCCGGGCGGGCATGGCTGATACGGTAGAACCCTACAGTGCTGCCATACCCGACACCCCGTTGTTGGTAGCTGTCAACCCCCTCGCAGGAAGTCTGGTAGAAGGCAGCAACAGTATATTTCTGCAATGGGAGCCGGTGCCCAATGCAACACACTATCTGGTACAGTGGAATCCATTTGCTACCTTCTCTATCATCCGCAACCAGGCAGTCGTTGAAGGCACCAGCGTACTGGCCAGCAATCTGGAGCCCAACAAAACATACCACTGGCGCGTCCGCGCGTTCAATCCCTACCAGACCTGTGGCAATTTCAGCAATCGGGTGACCTTCCAGACGGGTACATTGGTAAATGTATCTACGGAGCCGACGGCAGGGTTGCCGGTGAAGATTTATCCCAATCCTGTCACGGACGGTCTTCTGTGGATTTCATGGCCTTCATCGGCCACTGCTATGACCCTCGACTGGAAGATTAGCGATGCGCTGGGTCGGCACCTTCGGCAAGGCAAGTTGGCTGCTGAAGCAGCTGCAGCGTCGCCATCGATAAATGTGCAGGGGTTGGCCCCGGGTGTTTACTTCCTCCAGCTGCAGCAGCAGGGCAATGTGAGCACTGAAAAATTTGTGATTCGGTAGTTTTACGCGGAGGCTATCCGGCTAACTGACCGCACAGCCTCCTGAAGAATATTTTTTGGCGGCTCCGGCCGCCAAAAAATATTTCCAACCCACCTATTTTTGCCCCACAAGAAGAAAAAAACAGTTAAACTTGCTGTTGTCAATAAAAATCAACAGCTGTATGTCAAGGTTCTATTTTCTGCTGGTGACAGCCTTTATTTTTTCGTTTTCCTGGCAGGTCAATGCCCAGGATCAGCCACCTGTTCGCTACTGTGGCGTGCAGATGGGGCGCAGTGCGTGGTTGCAAAAATACCAGTCCGCGCCTGAGTTGTACAGAAAGGGAAGCGACACGACCCTCTACGTACCGCTGACCATCCACATTGTGGGCGACGACAACGGCAACGGCTACTTCAGCAGAGGAGCCCTTCTCAGGGCCTTGTGCCGCCTCAACCAGGACTATGAGCAGGCCAACATACACTTTTTTGTAGAAGGGGACATTCGATACATTGATAACTCGGCCTACTACAACCATGGGACAGTATTGACGGGAGCAGAGATGATGTTTGCCAACAATGTGCCCAACACCCTCAATTGCTACTTTGTCAATGATCCTGCCGGCAATTGCGGCTACAACTTACCGTATGCAGGCATTGCCATGCGAAAATCCTGCTCACAGCCGACGGACCACACCTGGGCGCACGAAGTGGGGCATGCACTCAAGCTACCCCATCCCTTCCTGGGCTGGGAAGGAGGCGTTAGCTGGGATGGATCGGTGAGCCATAACTTCAACGACCCTGCGCCCCTGCGCGTAACCTACGACTATACCTACTTCAAGGATACCCTCATACTGGATACCCTCATCATTGATACGGCTTATGTCGAATGGGTTGATGGGAGTAACTGCAGCTTTGCAGCTGACGGTTTTTGCGATACAAGCCCCGATTATCTGGCGGCAAGGTGGACCTGCGACAACAATGGCCAGAGTCCGACCCAACAACGAGATCCGGTCGGGGTCGCTTTCCGCAGCAATGGCAGTTACATAATGGGTTACGCCAATGACGCCTGTCAGGCGGTATTTACCCCTGAGCAGCGGGCTGCCATGCGTGCTTATCTGCTAGATCAGCGCGCCAACTGGTTATACAACCAGTCGATTCCTGGTCAGCTGGACACATCAGAACCCGTCAGCGTCATCGCTCCTGCCTCTGGAGAAACTGTGGTACCCAACGCTGCTTATCTTGCTTGGAGTCCCATTGCCAACGCAACACACTACCTTGTAGAAGTCAGCAGGCTTGCCAGCTTTGCAGCACCTGTCACCACAGAGTACATTACCGACGCCCCCTACCTGAATATACCCGTCAATCTGGTTGAAAACAGGACTTACTTTTGGCGCATCAAGCCCTTCAGTGCATACCAGCACTGCAGTGACTGGCGGATTGTCAGCAGCTTTTTGACAGGCAGCATCAGTGGCCTTCAGGAGCCCAAAGGCTTGGTTTCGTGGCAGCTTTCTCCCAACCCGATTGCTGCAGGCGGGCTGCTGCTGCTCGACCTGGATCTTGATCGTTCGCCAGCAGAAAGCTGGCGCCTGCAACTGAGCAACAGCCTTGGACAGGTGGTACTCAGCCAGCTGCTTCGTCCGGGCAGCGGCCGGCAGCAGTTGGCCATTGAACTGCCGGCGGCGCTGCCAGCCGGCCTCTACAGCTGCCGGCTTGAAGGGGGCAATGGGCAGGTGGTAAAAAAATTGGTCATTCAATAGCGCGTAATGTTTTTGGGGTGACTGTGGTCACCCCAAAAACATTACGTGCATTTTTTGCCCCTACAGTGGCGAAGCACCTTATTTTTTGGAAAATGTACCCTTATGCGCGTACTGCACACCGCCGACTGGCACCTGGGCCAGCGGTTCATTCACCACGACAGAACCCAGGAGCAAGCGCTGGCCCTGAACTGGCTCATAGACACCCTGCAAACCGAGTCTGTAGACGTTCTCATTGTTGCCGGAGATATCTTTGACGTCAGCAATCCGCCCAACAATGCACGGGAGCTGTACTACAACTTCCTCAGCCGGCTGCTAAAAACAGGCTGTCGGCAAGTAGTTATTGTCGGCGGTAACCACGACTCTCCCGGTACGCTGGCAGCGGACAGTGAGCTCCTTAAAAATCTGCACATCCATGTAATTGGTGCCATGCCGGCTGACAGGCGCGAGGCGCTGCTCGTGCTGCAGGACGAGCAGGCAGCGCCGGCGATGATTGTCGCGGCGGTTCCCTTTCTGCGGGATCGCGAGCTGATGTATGTAGTTGCCGGTGAAAATGCTGAGCAGCGAGCGCAGCGCCTGCGTGCAGCCGTGCGCGACGTATATACGGATCTGGCAACACAGATTCATGACCTGGGTCTTCCCCGGCTCCCGGTCATCGCTACGGGGCATCTGTACGCAAGCGGAGCACTGAGTGCAGACAAGCAGGACAACATCTACATCGGCAACTGTGAAAATATTGATGCACATGAATTTCCGCATGATTTTGACTATATCGCCCTCGGGCACATTCACCGGGCGCAGGCGATGGGCGGGCGCGAGACTGTCCGCTATGCCGGTTCCATGATACCGCTCAGTTTTAGTGAAACCCAGGACAGCAAGAGTGTCTGCCTCATTGACTTTGACGAGCAGTGTACGCCCCTCATCCGCAGCCTGCCGGTGCCCCTGTTCAGGCGACTAAAAACCATACAGGGCGACTGGGCCAGCATAAAGCCCAAAATCCATGCATTTGCCGAGCGACGGGACGACCCCCTCACCCCCTGGCTGGAAATTGTCGTAGAAACAGACCGACCGATACCGGGTATTCAGCAGGAGCTCGAAGAACTCTGTGCAACACTCCCTGTTGAACTGTTGAAAATACGCATCCTGCAGACACAGGCTACTGCCGGCGACTGGGCAGCGGAGACCCTGCCCCAGCTGCACGAGCTTACGGCAAGGGAGGTTTTTTTAAAAAAATGCGACCCGCAGGCGACGCTCCCGCAGGAGGAGAAACAGCAGTTGCTCGATACATTCATGGAGCTACAGGAATGGGTGCAGGCGGGCGGAGACAAAGACTAAAACCGAATCATGGAAATTATCAAACTTCGCATACGCAACATACACTCGCTGGAGAAGGCCGAACTCGATTTTGACCGCCCGCCTCTCAGCCAGTCGGGGCTATTTGCCATCACCGGAGACACTGGTGCCGGAAAAACAAGCCTGCTGGATGCCATCACGCTGGCACTTTACGGGCGCATTGCCCGTGACGGGCGCAATACACCGCCCATGCAGGTACTTCGCAACGGAACCCGCGAATGTATGGCGGAGGTCGAATTTCGCGTCAACCACGACCACTACCTCGCGCACTGGTCTTATACCAAACCCAAGAAATCGGGTAAAGACGACGACACCCAAAATGTAAGGCGACAGCTGAGCAGACTGACCGACGGCAAGTGGGTGGCGGTCAGTGAAAGCAAAAAAGATGTGACCAACCAGATTGATGCCCTAACAGGCCTCAACTTCGATCGGTTTACCCGCTCTGTATTACTTTCGCAAGGCGACTTTGCTGCCTTCCTCAAATCCTCTGACGGTGAGCGCTCGGCCATACTCGAGCGACTGACGGGCACCGAGCAATACTCGCAGCTGTCCATAGCCGCTTTTAAGCGCCATAAAGCCGAAAGGACCAAACTGGAAAGGCTGCTGGAAGACTATCAGTTGCTCAACCTGCCCTCCTCCGAAAAGCAGCATACTATTGCTGATGAAATAGAAAAAGCACAGCTGGAAGCAATCGAGCAGCAGCAACAGCTGGAGCGGCTGTCCAAAGACATACAGTGTTGGGAGCAGCTGCATAAATCATCAGTAGCGCTCTCCGACGCTACTACCGCGCTGGAAAAAAGCCAACTGCTGGCAGCTGCTGCCGAAGGCGAGCAGCAGAAGCTGGAAAGACATAAGCTGCTACTGCCTTTTTCCCCAAAAATAGATGCGTTGGAGCGTGACCTGGTGCAGCTTACCAACCTTTCAAATACACTGTATACGCTCGAGCAGCAGCTACGGGAAGACAACTTAAAACTTATTAATTATCAGCATCAATTACAGCAGGCGCAGAAGGAACAACAGGATTTTGATACCCGCGCAGACCAGCAGGCTGACAACATCAGCAGGGCCAAAATACTGGATGACAGGCTGGCCCAAGGCATCGGGCGACTGAACGATCAGCAACAGCAATTACAAGGAATACAACGCCAACAAGACGAGGCGCAACAGCAACTGACGGAACTGAAAAAAACCATTGACGAGCACAAAATCTCACTGGAAAAAATTGATGTTTGGCTGCAGGAAAAGAATCACTATGAGCGGCTGACTACCCTCCTACCCATCCTCGAGCAGCAACTTAGGAAACTAGAGGGACAACAACAGCGTCTTGACGACTTCCGTAAAGAGGCCAATGCAAAAGCTGCGGTGGCGCAACTGACCACCACTACCAGGGCGAAGGCAGAAGCATCACACGCTCAATGCGAGCAGGCGATTATACTACTGGCAGAACAGTGCCCTGCCGGCATACCAGCTGACGAAACCGCGCTGGAACAATGGTTAGTCGATGCGGAAAGCGACTACAGCGAGCTCAGCAAGCAGCTATCGGCTATCAGTCAATTGGTGAGCCTACAGCAACAGCTTACTGCGCTGCATCAGCGCCGGCAGCAGACCGAGCAACGCCGACACTCCCTTGAGACCACCGTAAAAGATCAGACGACTCAGCTGGAAAAACGCCGGCAGCAGCTCGGTCAGGCTGAACAGCAATACGAGTACAAAACCTACCTGTTTGAACGTTCTCAGCAACAGACCAACTACGCTACTGCCCGCTCAACGCTCAAAGAGCATGAGCCATGCCCATTATGCCTGTCCACAACTCACCCTTTCCGACACGACCCCAAGGCCATCATTTTTGAAGATCTCGCCCGCGAAGAGCGCGATCAGGCCCAAAAAGTTCTGCAGGAAGTACAGCAGCTCTTTTCGTCGGAAAACGAACAACTCATAAAGACAAAAGCGGAGTTGGACGCTATCACCGGGCATGACAATGCCAACAGTCTGCAAACACTGGACAGCGATATTGCGAAGCTGCAAGCAGAGATGAGCAGCCTGCCACAGGCGCTGCGCGACTGGGCTGCTGCCCGTGCTGACAACCTGCAGGAGCAGGTGTCAGCGCTCAGGGAACAGGCAGATGCGCTGCTCCGCAGCAGGCAACAGGCAATTGATTACCGCCGCCGGCTGCAGCAGGCGCGGAAAGAATTGGCGGATGCCAAAGATAAAATGCACGAGGCAACTCGGCAACATGAGCGAAATGAACAAGAACTTCAGCAAAGCCTGCTGCTTTTGGCCGATGGTGAGATGCAAGTACAGCAGCTACAAAATGACTTAGCGGAGCAACTGATGCCTGTGGGCATAAGTCTAAATGATGGCCCACCTGCCGAAATTGTAAGCTCTCTACGACAAAAAAATACCAACTTTTTACAAGTAATAACTAAGCGCCGAGAGCTTACTGAGGACCTTAATCGCTGGAAGCTCGACCAAGCCAAACTAGCAGAAAAATACGACCACCTGAAGGAACAATGGACAATAGAAGAGGCCACCTTCCAGGAGCAGGACAAAGAAATCAAGCGAATACAGCAGGAGCGTGAATCGTTGTTACCGGGACAGACAGTTGAACAGGCACAGGTCTCACTTAAGCAGGCGCAAGAGAAACTCCGTCAGGCTGTAGCATTCCTCAGCGAACAGGAACAGCAGCTGCGATCAGACATTGCCGCCAACCAAAAACACTGGGAGAAGCAAACGGCGGATCGGCAACAGACAGCAGACAGGTTGGATGAAGAGCGCTCGGTACTCTTGGCATCCCTGCAGGAGCTTGGTTTTGAAAATATAATGCAAGCGCAGCAGGCGCTGCTACCCACCGATAAAGCAAAACAGCTGGAAACCCAGCTGAACGAGACGGCGAGACAACTGGCCGATGCGCAAAAAATTTTTAATGACCGCCAGCATACCTGGCAGACTATCAGTGATAAAGTAGCTTCACTATCACCACTCGAGCAGCTGCAGGAAGCGCAAATGAACCTAAACAACGCCTACAGTCAGACACAGCAGCAAATTGGTATCTTTCAGGAGCAGCAGCGGCAATATATGCAACTGCAGCAAGAAGCTGCCGCTAAGCAACTCGCCATTGACCAACAAAAGCAAGTATGCCGGAGGTGGGCCTTGCTGGATGAACTCATTGGCTCCGCTGA
This sequence comes from uncultured Saprospiraceae bacterium, assembly GCA_964645715.1. Lineage (GTDB taxonomy): Bacteria > Bacteroidota > Bacteroidia > Chitinophagales > Saprospiraceae > JAUMBM01. The sequence continues at coordinate 33,310 of CAZYAO010000017.1, read as the reverse complement.
CGGGAAAAAATTCAGAACCTTCGCACAGGGGCTCAGTCTGCAAAAGCTGGTAGAATTGGCCAATCGGCACCTGATGCAGCTCAATGGTCGCTATTTACTGGCTCGCCAGGCAGATAAAGACCTGGCGCTGGAAGTCATTGACCTGTATATGGCCAATCATCGAAGACCCACCTATACCCTGAGTGGCGGGGAGACCTTCCTCGTCAGTCTGGCCCTGGCACTCGGGCTTTCCGATCTTGCAGGGCAGCGACAGCAGATACAATCCCTGTTTATCGACGAGGGCTTTGGTTCACTGGATGATGACAGCCTGGAAACGGCACTGGCCACCCTGGATAACCTGCAGGCTACGGGCAAAACCATTGGTATCATTTCGCATGTGCGATTTGTCAAGGAGCGAATAAGCACGCAGGTCAGGGTAAAAAAATTGCGCAACGGACTCAGCACCGTTGAGGTTGTGTAGGTGAAAGGAAGCTGAAAAAATCAGGCTGTTGACATGCCTCTGCTTCCGGCTAAGGCTGCTTATATGCAGCCTCAGCCCGAGGTAGCAGGCATAAACCAATTGCATGCATCTGCCTATGTCTTCCCAAATATTTCGCTCACCGATCAACCGGAAAATGCCCAAAAATTTTTCAATTATGCAGAAGGATGCTTACATTTGAGCTGAACAGCATTAAATTTGATTCAATAAAAACAAAGGCTATGTCTACGCAGTCAAAGAAAAAGCAGCGCATCCAGTCTGTTGACAAACGCGATAACAAGAAATTTTTTGGCATTGTCGTGGCCATCACGTTGGCATTGCTGATATTGTTGTACCTGGTATATGCAGGCATATAGACCGCCACATACCGATTGTGCAGCCACTTTAAGGCCCTAAGGGGCATCTATAAAGCACTTTTTAGCAGCTAATGCTGCCAAAAAGTGCTTTAATGGTCAGCCGATGAAACCTACAGATTAAAAGAACGCTGTATGTTCCTGTCCGCTATCTTTGCAGACATGAAAACAATCCAAGATTTAATCGACCATTTGCAGCTGGAGCAGATAGAAGTTAACCTCTTCCGGGGAGGAAGTCGCGAGGTAGGTTCCTCACGCGTCTTCGGCGGCCAGGTGCTGGCACAAGCACTAAGTGCAGCGATACAGACTTCCCCGACCGACCGCTACGTTCATTCTGTGCACGGCTATTTCCTGCTTTCCGGCGACATCAATGCGCCGATCATATTTGAAGTTGACCGTATACGCGACGGGGGCAGCTTTACCACCCGCAGTGTCAAAGCGATTCAGCACGGTCGCGCCATTTTCAACTTGTCGGCCTCCTTTCACGGGCTGGAAACAGGGCTGGATCACCAGATAGCAATGCCCAAAGTATCTCCCCCCGAGGACTTGCCCAGTTGGGAGTATATTGCCAAAGAGTATGGCCATTTGCTGCCTGCAAGCCTGAAAAAGTTGCTGGATGTTGAACGACCACTAGAATTCAGGCCCGTTGAATTCCAGCACCCAATGATTCGTGAAAAATACGACCCTGTACGGCACGTATGGATGCGAGCCAAAGGACAGATGACCGATGAAAAAAAGTGGCACCAACTAAGCCTTGCTTATGCCAGTGACTACAACCTGTTGACTACCGCCTTGCTGCCGCATGGACTTGCGGGCAATTTTACCGATGTCATGCTGGCCAGTCTCGACCATGCCATGTGGTTTCACCGGGACTTCAGGATGGACGACTGGCTGCTGTACGCCATTGACAGCCCGTCAGCAGCCGGCGCGCGCGGCTTTACAAGAGGAAATATCTTTGACCGGAACGGAAAACTTGTAGCCAGTGTTTGTCAGGAAGGATTGCTTCGTTTAAAACAACCGGATGCCAATCCTTAACACGCAATTGCGGAGGCAGCCGGATCGTCTTTGTTGCAAAGCAAGTTGCTCATTTTTTATCACCAATTGCATCTACGTACATGAAACTGCTCGCCCGATATATTGCCGGATTTGTGCTCATCATGCTGATAGCTCCTGCGCTCCGCGCACAGGAAAACACCTTGGAGGTACCTGTTGTCATGGAGGAACTGGTGTATTCCATCAAGGGTAAAGATACCCTCGCACTGGATTACTACCACCCAGTGGCTGACTCACTGCGCAACAAGTACTTGGTTATTTTTGTACACGGAGGAGGATTCAGCGGAGGCAGTCGCAGCGAGCAAGCCAATAGTTACTTCAGCAGGCAACTGGCAACCTTTGGTTATCAGTCGGCCAGCATCAGCTATCGGCTGACTGCCAAGGGAAAAGGTTTTGGATGCAACCGGCCGGCTGCAGAAAAACTAGAGACCTTCAAAGCTGCTGTTGAGGATGTATACGATGCTACTGAATTTTTTCGGCAGCGGGCCAAAAGAGCCGGGCAGGACAGCCTGCACATCATCCTGGCTGGCAGCAGTGCTGGTGCAGAAGCCATTCTCCATGCAGCTTACTGGCCCGAGAAAGTGCTCCCGCCACCCACAAGCCCCCTGCCTGCAGGCTACCGCTATGCCGGCCTAATTAGTATGGCCGGTGCATTGGCCGATACCAGCCAGATCAATAGAACTAATGCAGTCCCCAGCTTGTTCTTTCATGGTACCGAAGATAATTTGGTTCCCTATGGCGTGGCGTCCCATCATTTATGTGCTGAAGACAAGCCTGGGTATCTGATACTCTACGGGCCCGAGCCCATCACCGCCCAACTAAACAGATTGGATGCCCCCTACTACAACGTGGTATTCCGCCATGGCAAGCACGAGTGGAGCTATCTTCCACTCATCAGTCAGGTCAGTCTGGTGTATGATTTTATCGAACACGACATCATCTACCAGTTCTGGCGACAAGCAATTATTGTTCAAAAAAGTTATTAAATCATGCTGCGATCCTGGCTAATTGGCATTATTACTTTTGTACTGATAGCCATCTACCTGTCACGCCAATGGATTAGTGAGTTCCTCTCCATTCCCGATGCTTTTCAGCATCCGCTGCAGCTGATTCTCAATTTTTTCATCTTTGCTTTTGGCAGTTCGCTGGGGGTGAGAACACTCAGCTGGATTTGGCGCAGGCGTAAAAATTTGCAGCCAGGAGAGCACGATACGCTCATCATAGGCCTGACGAATATATGGTATATGTTGCAGGCAGGCGCGCTTATTATGACCATCCTTGGCTTATGGGGCATTGATTATCGCACACTTTTCACTACCCTGAGCATTGTTGCTGCGGCCATTGCCATCATTGCCAAAGACTACATTTCGGAGCTTATCAGTGGCATCATCATTAGTTTTTCGGGAGAAATTTCCATCGATGACTATGTGCAGATTGCGGGCCATAAGGGTAAGATATTAGATTTGACGCTAACCAAAGTAGCCCTGCTCAATGATGATGACGAGATTGTCTTCATCCCCAATAACAAAGTTTACTCCAGCGAAATCATCAACTTCACCAAGGGCTCTATTCGCCGGATCAGTGTTGAATTTGATCTGGACATCAAAGCCCTGAAAACTGTTGAAGAGCTGGAGCGAGATCTGATACTAGCGGTGAGTTCCTACGCTATCCACATCGAACCGGACAGTTATGCCCTCAAGGCTGTAGCGCTGGAAAAGGACAGGATTTCGTTTAAATTCCAGTATGTGCTGCGCCACCGCGACCGCGAGCTGGAACGCAACATACGCAAGCAGACAATCAGGAGCGTTGTCAACTATATAAACACACATGTACATGCCGCGGAGATTACCTAAGGCGAAGAAAAGGGTGCTTTGAAAAAATGTTTGTTCCTTGATGTATTGTAAAAATCAAGGAACAAACATTAGTAAGCCTTTTATTTTGCCGCCTTCTGCGGCAAAACAAAAGGGCTAAATACCTTTTGCAGGTACTTACTCATTTGTGCTAATGTTACCCAACAGGTCATATTCCATAGCGCTGGTGATGGTAACCTGTGCAAAGTCACCAATGCGCACATACTGCTCTGCAGCAGCTACCAGCACCTCATTGTCCACTTCAGGGCTGTCCGCCTCTGTACGCCCGACGAAATAGCCACCTTCTTTGCGATCAAACAGCACGCGGAAGGTACTGCCCACCTTAGCCTGATTGGCGGCCTCACTTATTTCCTGTTGTATGGCCATCAGCCTGGCGGCTCTGTCTGCCTTTAGCTCGGCAGGCACATCATCCTCCAAGTCATAGGCGCGGGTATCTTCCTCGTGACTGTATTGGAATACCCCCAGGCGATCGAACTTCATCTCGCGAACGAACTCGCATAACTCCTCGAACTCACTATCACTCTCGCCCGGAAAACCCACCAGCATGGTTGTTCTGATAGCAATACCAGGAACTTTTTCGCGGGCATAGCGGATAAGCTCGATGGTTTCTTCTCTGGTAATTTGCCGCCGCATGCGGTCGAGCACGGTATTGCTGGCGTGCTGCAGGGGCATATCTAGGTAATTACAGATTTCAGTTCGTGCCGCCATCACATCAAAGACCTCTAGTGGAAACTTGCTGGGATAGGCATAGTGAAGGCGAATCCACTCGATTCCTTCCACATCAGCCAGTGCATTGAGCAAGTCAGCAAGCCGCCGTTCTTTGTACAGGTCCAGCCCGTAGTAGGTGAGTTCCTGTGCAATTAGTATAAGTTCCTTAACTCCTCTCCGGGCCAAATGGCCGGCCTCCGTCACCAGAGCCTCTATAGGCTTGCTCTGGTGCTTGCCCCGCATAAGCGGGATCGCGCAAAAGGAACAGGTTCTGTTGCACCCTTCTGAAATTTTGAGGTAAGCGTAATGCATGGGCGTGGTAAGCACCCGCTCGCCGATGAGTTCGTGCTTATAGTCAGCATTTAGCCGGGCGAGCAGTGCCGGCAGCTCCAGCGTACCAAAATAAGCATCGACTTCCGGGATTTCCTCTTCCAGATCATCCTTATAGCGCTGACTCAGGCAGCCCGTGACGTACAGCTTTTCGATATCACCCTCTTGTTTGCGCGCAGCATATTCGAGGATAGTATCGATGGACTCCTGTTTGGCCAGATCGATGAACCCGCAGGTATTGATAATGACAATATTGGCATCCTCTTCGTTGCTGTCATGTACAACCTGATAGTCATTGCCCCGCAGCTGGGTGATCAGATCTTCAGAATCAACCAGATTTTTAGAACAGCCGAGTGTGATAACATTGACTTTGTCGCGGCTAAGTTTTTTTGTTTTCATCTTTGCTATAAGATAAGCTTTTCACTTCTGCCAAAAGCGCCGCAAAGTTCGCATTAAATTTCCAGCCTGCGAACAGTCGTATTGCAATAATATACCTTCAGACTACTAAAAAATAACTTTTACTACAATGATGCGTTATCAAAGACGTTACTGCTTTGAGCTGAATCAATTCAACAACGAACAAGCCATATGAAAACAACGCTGAGCTATCTGTTGCTACTCCCCCTGTTTGTCGCCTTAAGTTTTCATGTACAGGCACAAAAAGCCGGCACCCTGACTGCAGAAGCGACGGCCCAGATAAGTTCCATAGAAGACACGCTGGGCGTGCTCTCGTATGCTGTTATCAACGATTCTATTGCAGACAACCGTTTTGTTGCCTGCAAAAGCCTTATCACCACCCTTGTTCGTTGCCTGCGGGTGCCCAATTCCTTCTCCTACAACTTTCAGCAACTGCAAAACATTTCCGTCTTATATCCTCCAGACAGCACGTTTCGGATATTTACCTGGCAGCTGTACGTCAATGAGAATGAGTATCGCTACTACGGCGCCATACAGATGAACCGGGAGACGCTGAAGCTATACCCGCTGATTGACCGTTCGTTTGAGTTCACGGGCGTAGACCTTACGCAGCAACGACTGACACCCGACCGCTGGTACGGAGCTGTTTACTATCGATTGCTGCCAACTTCCACACCTGATGGCAAGCCCGCCTGGTTGCTATTTGGCTTCGACGGTTATGAGTTCTTCGCGAAGCGAAAAATCATTGAAGTGCTCACATTTGAAAATGAGCAGCCCGTATTTGGTGCAGCTGTCTTTATGCATCAGACGTCCGACAATAAACCTTTGTACAAAAACCGAATCCTGCTCGAATACTCTGCTGACGCCTCTGTGCGGTGCAACTATGACGACGAACTTGGCATGATTGTGTTTGATCACCTCATGGAAATTGGTGGCCCGGACGGGAGGACGCTCTACGTGCCGGACGGCACCTACGAGGCTTATTTTTGGAAAAACCAGCGCTGGCGCTACATTGACCAGCTACCTACCGAATCGATGGACAAGGCGCCCACCCCCAAGCCTATCCTCGACGCCCGCAGCAAGGACCTTTTTGGACGTGAAAATAAAGGCTAATAAGCCTGTCGGCGAGATGTTTTTTGCGGCGGCTAAGGCCGCAAAAAATATAGCCACTACTGCTCCAGCAGGCCCTCAAACAGCCAGTCGGCCAGCAACTGCCGATTGCGCGTTTGGATGATTCGCCGCTGGTCGTAAGCATTGCGAATATTGGCCAGCTCAATATAGACCGAGGTAGGCAGGCATTCGCGCAGCATGTGCAGATTACGGGTACTGACGGTACCGTGGTACCCCCTGTTGGCCTGATAACGCGCGTACTTGGAAGCCATCGTCTGATGCATTCGCTGCGCCATGCGCTGGCTCAGTTCACTGTTTTCCTGGTGATAAAAGAACAAATCCGTTTGTTGGCTCACCGATCTAGAATCTACATGAATCATCAGCGCCACCTGACGGCGCGCACCCATTGCCTGGTGCTTTCGATACAATTCATTGATGATATCGGAACGTTCGGTCAGCCGGACGCGCTGGCTCAGATCGATTGGCTGATCGCCCCACTGCACCTCATCCTCATCACAGACAAGAAATTGCTCATTGCGGATACCATCATTTTTATCCCGGATAATCATATAGGCTGTTGCCCCGTGTGCCAGTAGCTGCCGGCAAAGCCTTAGAGCCACATCGTAGGCATATTCGTCCTCACACAGTCGCTGGCCATCCCTATGGCCAATGGCCCCCGGATCCGGCCCGCCATGGCCGGCAGAGATATAGAAAACCTGCCCTGAGAGCTGAGAGCTTAGCAGCGGAACATAAGCATATTCGCTGCCAAAAATGGGAAAAGAGCGATTGGCAGGCTCTGTGATGAGGTTATTGGCAGGCGCAGGAACAGGCACCGTTTCGGCCGCACAATACAAGGCATGATGAGGCACCCATAGCTGTCGGTCATCCCGATAAGACTGGCTTCTGTGCCCGTTGCTGAGCATATCCTCGTTGTAGCGCTGTATGGCGAGTGCCATTTCCCAATTGTCTACCCCAATTGTGGAACGGATGCTCTGTCCGTTAAATTCATAAATGAGTATTGGCAGCAGATACTCCCTGCCTGCCAACAAGGCTGCATTGCGGGAAAGTCGGTTGAGCTCGTAAAAGCGCTCGATATTGCAACTGAAGTCAGCCAACTGGTAGCGACGCATCAGCGACAACACCCCGTCGCCGCTTTTTGCCGGCGCCTTGTAGTAAGCGGGATCTGCCGAAGCACTGGCAGACACTGACACCATGAGCAGCAGGCTGACATAAACTATAGACAGCCAATTTTTTACGAAAGGGAGGAGTTCATTTTTCATACCACAGTAACGTATACGTCTGCGCAGATATTATCAGATAATTGCTCCACCTGATGCACAGGAGTGAGTCGTATAGCCGCTGTTGCGACCGTAAAGCAGCTCTTTGCCGCCATAAAGATAATCAAAAAGCTGCAAAAAAGTTGGCAAGGATGTAATCACCCGTTACGCAGACGTCATCTACAGCGGCCTATACCTGTATTATCTGCCGCTTGTCACATTTTCGACCAGACTTAAAAATGTAGCTGAATTGCGCAAAAAGCCTGTAAATTTGCAGCATGAATTTTTGGCAGGAAACCATACGGCTGATTCATCGCGACCTGTTGCTAGAGTTGCGTACACAATATGCGTTGGGCGGCATAGTGTTGTATGTACTATCTAGTGTAGTTGTTGCCTATAGCGCCCTCGTCAGGCTTGAACCCATGGTCTGGAATGCACTATACTGGGTGTTGGTGCTGTTTGCGGCCATCAGTGCTGTTGTAAAAAGCTTTGTTCAGGAGAGCAACCAACGCCAATTATACTACTACACACTGGTCAACCCTGCAGCCCTGTTGGTAGCCAAAATGATCTACAATACGCTATTATTGGCAGGACTTAGTATGCTCAGCTGGGCGCTGCTCTCGGTTTTGACTACCAATCCCGTACGCAATACGGGTTTGTTCGTGTCCATCATTTTATTGGGCAGTGTGGGCATGTCCATCACCCTGACATTCATAGCCGCCATTGCTGCCAAGACCCAAAACAGTGCCACCCTTATGGCGGTGCTGGGATTTCCACTCATCATTCCCGTGCTGCTGACACTTGTTCGCATCAGTGCCAATGCGCTGGGGCTGATGACAGATACGACCATTGACGGAGATATTGTTATACTGATAGCCATTGATTTAAGCCTTCTGGCGGTAGCGCTTGTCCTGTTCCCTTTTTTATGGCGCGACTAGCAACCCTGTAAGAGGCACGTACGAATGAAGTCTGCACATGGATAAATTACTAAAACAACGCTGGTGGAAACTGCTGGCAGTCATATTACTAGTGTACGCACATACTGCCGGTCTGCTGGTGCCTCTCAAACCTGGCATCACAGCAGTAACTCCGGTCAACGGACGTACAGGAGAACAGGTGTTGCTGCAGATAGAAGGCTACAATACGCACTTTCTGTCCGCGCAGGCAGGTCAACGCGTATGGCTCAAGTTCGATGAAGAAAAGGCATTGGCCGCTGACAAAATCCATGTACTGAGTGAGACTAAGGTGTCAGCACTGTTCAGCATTCCTGCCTGCCTGCCGACCGACCGCAAGGTACAGGACCTCAGTCTCATCATCGACAATGAGCGGGATGGTGCCTTTGTGAGGCCTGTAGCCATACAGATTACACAAGACAGCATCAATCCTGCACTAGGGCAACAGCTTTGGAAAAACAGCACTATAGACAAGCTGCACGAAACGCCCGGCATGCACTTCCCCTTCCGCAGTATTCTGGCCGAGACCATCCGCAACACATACTTCCACGTATCGCTTTGGCTGGCCATGGTGCTGTTGTTTATAGGAGCGCTCACCTATAGTATTCGCTACCTGCGAGCTTCGGATCCGCAGGCGGATGAGAAAGCGGCCGCCTTGACGACAGTGGGCTTATTATATGGTTTGCTGGGATTATTGACAGGCGCTATATGGGCCAAGCACACCTGGGGGCAGTACTGGAGCTGGGATATCAAACAGTTTACGACACTCATATCACTGCTAATCTACTTCGCCTATTTTGTACTGCGTGCCGCCTTCCCCGATCAGGAGCGGAAAGCTCGTGTTGCGGCGGTATACAACATTTTTGCTTTTGCAGCTATGATTCCGCTCATCTATGTGTTACCCAGGCTCACCGACAGTCTGCACCCCGGTAATGGCGGAAATCCCGCTTTGGGTGGAGAAGATCTGGACAACACCATGCGGATGGTGTTCTACCCAGCTGTCATTGGCTGGACACTGCTGGGCGTGTGGATAGGTGGTCTTTACTACCGCCTCCTACGAATTCAGCGGTTGATAAACGATGATGAATAACACCATAATATTCTTTTGTGCTATGCTTAAAAATAGCGATTTTTGGAGCGTCAAAAGACCACGTATGATTTTGAGAACATTGTTGCTACTACTAGCGTTGGTTATTGTACACCAGCCTGTTTTTGCTCATGCTGAGCAAGTAGACTTCATGCGCAGTATGGGAAAACTGTACGTGGTTGTAGCCGTTATTCTGGCTATCTTTCTGGGTATCGTAATCTTTCTGGTTTATCTAGACCGGAAGCTAACCAATATTGAAAACCAAATTGGCCATCATGAGTAATCGAGGTCGCGATGTCTTTTTCGACAGCGTACAAAACTATTTTGACGAAGCTGCTCCTTACACGGGGCTTCCTGCAGGCCTGCTCGAACAGATTCGGGCCTGTAACTCCGTTTACCGCATGCGTTTTCCGGTAAAAATCGGCAATGAGGTACAGGTCATCGAGGCGTACAGGGTGCAGCATAGCCATCACCGCTCCCCTACCAAAGGAGGAATTCGCTACAGCAACCACGTCAACCAGGAAGAAGTGATGGCGTTAGCGACGTTGATGTCCTACAAGTGCGCCATTGTTGACGTGCCTTTCGGTGGTGCAAAGGGCGGGGTAAAAATCAATCCTTGGGATTATACGACCGAACAACTTGAGCAAATTACCCGGCGATACACCTATGAGCTTGTTAAGCGCAATTTTATTGGCCCGGCCATTGATGTTCCGGCGCCCGACTATGGTACGGGTGCACGTGAAATGGCCTGGATATATGATACATACCGTGCCTTCAACGAGCACGACATCGATGCTGCTGGCTGCGTAACGGGCAAGCCTGTCAATCTCAGCGGTATCAGGGGTCGGGAGGAAGCTACCGGCCGTGGTGTATTCTATGGTGTTCGCGAGGCCTGCAACCAACCGGAAGAGATGAAGCGTCTCGGTCTGACCACGGGAATTGCCGGCAAGCGCATCGTTGTACAGGGTTTGGGTAACGTAGGGTCTTTCTCTGCCAAAATCGCACAGGATGAGGGCAACGCACTTATTGTGGGCATTGGTGAGGTAGAGGGTGCTATCTACAAAGCTGATGGTATCGATATCCACGACCTAATTCGTTTCCGCAAAGAAACAGGCTCAATCCTCAACTACCCGGGAGCAACCAGTTATCCTAAAGAGCAACGCGAAATCTGCAACGAGTTTGACTGTGATATCCTGATCCCGGCAGCACTTGAGAATACCATTCACGAGGGTAACGCTGGTCGGGTAAAGGCCAAGATTGTTGCGGAAGCCGCCAATGGTCCTGTGACAGCAGAAGCGCAGAGAATACTGATTGACAAAGGTGTGATGATTATCCCCGACGTCTATCTCAACGCAGGTGGTGTAACCGTTTCTTACTTTGAGTGGCTCAAAAACCTGTCACACATGCGCTTTGGCAGGATGGATCGCCGCTTTAACCAGAACCAGTACGACCGACTGCTGGATGTAGTAGAGAAAATGACGGGCAAGCACATTGATATGAAAGACCGATTGGCACTCGCGCGTGGAGCCGACGAGATTGACTTAGTGCGTAGTGGTCTGGAGGATACTATGATCACTTCCTTCAATCAAATTCTGGATATTCAACGCCAGAAGGGCGTAGACAACCTTCGTACGGCAGCCTTTGTCAGTGCCATTATGAAAATTGGAAGTGATTACTCTTCCATGGGTATTTGGCCATAAGCACGTACTGAATTAGCCCGCTGTTTGAAAGGCTGAACACACGCACAGAGCCAATTGTATTAGAAGCGATTTTGCAGATAATACAATTGGCTCTTGTTTTTTGGGGCCAATAGCCCGATACCACAGTTAGTATAAACTATTTGCTGTCAGACAACGAAATACAGCAGCTTGCGTTATATTGACATTACTTACTGCAATATATGATTGGCGCAAATATACAATTGCTCAAACACAAACATGGTAAACATGAAAAAAATGGTGCTCGCATCCCTGCTGCTAGCCGGGGTAATTTTTACTGCTCAGGCACAGAGTGCCATGTGGCAGACACTCTCAAAAGTCACTTACCAAAAGAAATATGACGAGCTTTTGGGATTCAAAGTTGACGTCCCTATTTTTAGTGCAGAGACCAAGGCACTCAACAATCGCCAGATTACCATCAAGGGTTATATTATCCCGGTTGAAGGGTACAAAGGTCAAAAAGAATTTATCTTCTCCGCATTCCCTTATAATATGTGTTTTTTTTGCGGCGGTGCAGGTCCTGAAACTGTTATGGAAGTTTTTGCAAGGCTCCCCATTCCCTATACAACAGAAGCTATCACCATCAAGGGTCGATTGGAACTAAACGATGCTGATCCAAACCGGCTGATGTACATCCTGCACGACGCAGAAAAAGTAGACTAACTGTAAAACACAGAATAAAAAAAGTCTGGGCGGCTGATGCCACCCAGACTTTCTTTATTGTGAGATATTTTTGAGCGGTAACGATTAAAAATATCTTATAGACAAAAGGTAATTACCCATTATCCGCCGAAATCGTCGAAGGAGATATTATCCTCCGGAACTCCCAGCTCATCCAATGTCTTGATAACTGACTGGTTCATCATTGGCGGACCGCAGAAGTAGTACTCAACCTCTTCAGGCTCCGGGTGATTCTTGAGATACTTCTCATAAAGAACCGGCATGATGAAGCCAACGAAACCATCGCCCTCAGCATCCATAGATTCTTTCACCTTCCAGTTGTCCTCCGGCAGCGGGTTATCGAGCGCTACGTAGAACTTGAAATTAGGAAACTGGCGCTCAATTTCGCGGAACTGCTCAATATAGAACAATTCACGACGCGTACGGCCTCCGTACCAGAAAGAGACCTTGCGATCTGTCGTCTTGAGCGTATGGAAAAGATGGAATAAGTGAGACCGGAGCGGAGCCATACCAGCACCACCACCGATGTAGACCATTTCCTTCTTAGTTGGCTTGATGAAGAATTCGCCATAAGGACCAGAGATTGTCACCTTATCACCTGGCTTACAACCAAATACATAAGAAGAACAAACACCCGGGTTGACCTTCATCCAGTTATTGGCAGCACGATCCCAAGGAGGCGTGGCAATACGGATGTTGAGCATGATGATATTGCCCTCAGCAGGGTGGTTGGCCATAGAATACGCACGGAACTGCTCTTCATCATTGACCATCCTGAGATCCCAGAGTTTGAACTTGTCCCATTCGGAGCGGAACTTCTGCGGATCATCCCCATGGTGCTCAGGGTGAGCAGTGATATCCATATCCTTGAAATCCACGGTTATCTTAGGTACATCGATCTGGATATAGCCCCCAGACTGGAAGTCCATGGTTTCACCCTCAGGCAATCGTACGACAAACTCCTTGATGAAGGAAGCAACGTTGTAGTTAGAAACCACTGTGCACTCCCACTTTTTGATACCGAAGATCTCTTCAGGGATACGAATGCGCATATCCTGACGCACCTTCACCTGACAAGCCAGGCGCTTATGCTCGGCCACCTCCTTACGAGTGAGGTGATTGAGCTCCGTAGGCAACACATCGCCACCCCCCTCATCGATATGGCACTCGCACATCGCACAGGTACCTCCCCCACCACAGGCAGAAGGGAGGAATATATTTTTCTCAGAAAGAGAAGTCAGCAGAGAGCTGCCAGGAGCCACCAATATAGGATTCTCTTCATCCCCATTGACGACAATTTTGACATCCCCTTGCGGTACAAGCTTTTTACGAGCGATAATCAGCAACAAGGACAGCAACAAAATTACTGCGCTGAAAACCGCGACTGACATTAGAATAAAATTCATCGTCTGAATACTTAAGCGTTATTCAAGTCGGTATGCACTTGCCAGCCGCACTAATGTTGCTTTTGAAAATGCAAACCGTTGGATTTTACTGAAAGCTTGAGCCAGCGGTATTATTTAGCGGCAAACGATGCCGGGTTGATACCCATGAGGCTCATAAAGGCTATGCCCATCAAAGCGGTGAGCAAGAATGCCATACCCAAACCACGCAATCCCTCAGGTACATTGCTATAACGAATTTTTTCGCGGATAGCTGCCATAGCAATAATTGCCAAAAACCAGCCAAAGCCGCCACCGATAGCGAAAGCCACTGAGTTGCTGAAATTGTATTCCCGAGAGACCATAAACAAAGAGCCTCCGAGGATAGCACAGTTAACCGTAATCAGCGGCAGGAATATACCGAGTGCAGCGTAAAGTGAGGGTGAGTATTTTTCGACCACCATCTCTACAAGCTGCACAGTACCAGCGATGACGGCAATGTAAAGGATGAAGCGCAAGAAGGTAAGATCCATACCAAAAGCACCCGTTTCCTTCAACAGCGCTTCATTGATGATCCAGTTGATTGGCATCGTAATCCCCTGAACAAAAATGACTGCTACGCCCAGACCAAAAGCCGTTTTCACAGACTTTGATACAGCAAGGAAAGAACACATGCCCAAGAAGTACGACAACACCAGATTATCGATGAATGCCGACTTGATGAAGATATTAATAAATTCGCCCATGGTAATATAAATTGAGCTGTAATTTCAATAAGATACATGCAGCCAACGAGCCACCTCAAATTAAGAGATATCCACCAGCTTTGGATTGCGCGAACGCTGGATCCAAATAAGAATGGCGATAATGAGCATAGCTGCCGTAGGAAGCACCATCAGGTTGTTGTTGGTGTACCAAGAAAACCAGCTATTGGTAAGCGTGTTGATGAGGTAAGAATCATTGACACCAATAATCTTAATCTCGATGGGACTACCAGCAAACAAACTTCCCTTACCAAAAATTTCCCTGATGATAGCTACAATAACCAATATTGCTCCATATCCGAGTCCATTACCAATACCATCGAGAAACGAACGCCAAGGACGGTTAGCCATAGCATAAGCCTCCAAACGCCCCATCACGATACAATTGGTAATGATAAGACCAATGTACACAGAAAGCTGTTTATAGATTGGATAGTTGGCATACTTAAGTGCCATCTCCACCAGAGTAACCAACGTAGCGACGATTACCAGCTGGACAATCATCCTCACTTGCTTGGGGATAAATTGACGCACCATGGAGGTAAACAAGTTGGAAAAAGCAGTGACCAGTGTAACCGCAATGGCCATCACCAAGGCAGGATACACCAAAGAGGTTACCGCCAAGGCTGAGCATACACCCAGCACCTGAATCGTGATTGGATTATTATCCGTCAGTGGGTCGGAGAGAAGTTTGCGCTCCTCCTTACCGAACAACGGCTCTTTTTCTTTGACTATGTCTGCAGTTTTTACATCCGCCATATCGCAGCAAAATTTGAAAATGGACAAATATCTGAATTAATTCAGGCTACCTAACTTTTGTTGACTCCGAAGGCCTTCGATGAAAGGTTGATACATCATTAGCCCCTTGTACAACATTTGGGTAACACCGTCACAGGTGATGGTTGCTCCGGAGATACCATCTACCTCGTGATTTTTATCTACAGCCCCTCCTTTACGAACAACCACTGACACATATTTGCCTGTATCATCGTACAGCTTGCGTCCCTGAAATTGTGCAGGAAAAGCCGGATTATCTTTAATTTCTGCCCCAAGACCCGGCGTCTCCGCCTTATGATCAAAAGCGGCTCCGGCAACTGTATTGAGATCTGCATCCAGTGCAATATTGCCCCAGATTTCATCCCATAAACCATTTCCGCGAACAGCAAAAATATAGAACTTCTCCGTGTCCCTGCTAAAAATAAACACGGGGAGCAGTCGTTGATCCTCTGGTTTCTTGCGCTCGGCAGCAAGATCAACCTTTTCTGCCATTACCCCGTCTACAGGCTTACCTTGCTGGTCAACAACCACCTGTTCCACCTGCTTATTGAAAACGTCCAGCACCTGCGCATCCGTCATATCCGCTGCAGTTTTTCCTTCAGCAGTGAGATTTTTGCCCAGCGCCATCAGGATAGCTCTTTTATTAAAGATCGCCTCGTTTTCTGCTGCCTTAGCTTTAGTCACCTGCAGCGTACCTGCCAGCATGAGTGCTGCCAATACAGTCATGATCAGTACGAAAACGATCACATATCTGGTATTATTCACGATTTTGACATTTTACCTGTTAAGGAATAAATTGCTCTTGTTTCACACTAGGCTTCCCCATCAACCACAGCCTATGCCTGCGACTGACGTACCACAGCCGCCAGCCTGCGCTGCCGACGTTTGATGTTGGCCTCGACAACATAGTGATCAATCAGCGGAGCAAAGACATTCAGGAACAAGATAGCCAACATCCAGCCCTCCGGATAAGCAGGATTCATCACCCTGATAATCAGACCAATAAATCCGATTAAAAATCCATAAATCCACTTGCCCGTAGGTGTAGCTGACGAGGTCACCGGATCTGTAGCCATATAGGCCATAGCGAACAGGAAACTACCCATGTAGAAATGGTAGTACCACGGCACTGCCATGAACATATGAATACCCAATTCGCCCTTCTCAGGCGCCAGTGCGTTGAGCAGGATGCCCCCGAAAGCAAGACCAAGAACTGCAGAAGCCATGACACGCCAGTCGGCCACCCGAGTAAATGCGAGGAAGAGTGCCCCCAGAATAATGAAAGGCTTACCCGTTTCTCCAATGGAGCCTGGAATAAGTCCCCACCACATTTGACTTTCAGTATAAACGGCTGTCACGGCATCCCAGCCACCCTTGGCAGCCAGACTGAGGGGCGTAGCGCCCGTATATCCGTCGACTACTGTCTGGCCGCCCGCCCCGAAGGTAGACCAGCCAAAGCTGTTAAAAATGCCGTCGAAAAAGCCATACACAGCACCGTACTCTTGTCCCACATACTGGCCTACGCCAGCCTTTTCTATGCCTGCTATCCACACCTCGTCGCCTGAGATATAGGTAGGATAAGCAAAAAACACAAATACGCGTGCCAGCAAAGCTATGTTCAGTACATTCATACCCGTACCCCCGAAAGCTTCCTTACCCAGGACTACAGCAAAAATGATTGAGAGTGTCAGAATCCAAAGCGGGATATCCGGTGGCATAATTAGCGGAATGAGCGCTCCTGAAACCAGAAAGCCCTCCTCAACGGCATGCCCCTTCTTGGCAGCATAGAAAAACTCAATGCCTAACCCCACGATGTGGGTCACGATGAAAATAGGCAGGAGCTTGACCAGTCCGTAAACCAACTTCAGGTGAAGTCCCTCCAACAATCCCGTATGCAGACCCAGCGCCGAGAAATGCTGATGACCAATGTTATAGGTACCCAGCACATAACACAACTGCATGGCGAGTACGACGTATACCATGGTACGCTTCAAATCAATACCATCGCGTATGTGCACACCATTCTTCGTCACAGAATTGGGCGTGAAAGCGAAAGTAAAGAACGCATCATAGGCCGTATGGAGCAACGGCGATTTTTTCTTATCCGGCTCAATCCGGTGAAAAAAATCAATTAGTGCCTTCATGTGTATAATAAGCTGTCAAAAAAAATCAATAAATTAATGAGAGAAAGCGGTAAACATTGTAGCCCCTTATCTCTTTTTTCTATCCCTGCTCACGCAGCGCATCCAGTCCTTCGCGGAGTATCTTCTGGAGTGGCTGCTTGGACACGCAGGCGAATTCACAGAGCGCTACATCCTCCTCTACCAGCTCCAGAATCCCGAGTCCTTCCATCTTCTCCAGATCATTGACAACAATGGATTTCATTAGCTGATGCGTATAAATATCCATGGGCATTACGGCCTCGTAATCGTTGGTAACGACGAATGCCCTTTTCTCCCCATGCGTATTCGTATTCACTTCGTATTCGCGATTGGGGAATAGGAAATTGAGATAAGTACGCGAGACAGACGGACGAGGCTTAAGAGCCAGCAGCCAGCCAAATAACTCGTAGTGATCCCCTTCCTCGATGACGGTCAGCTGATCGTCATACATATTCATGAAACCTTCTACTGATTTTTGCTGACCGGACAACACATCACCGCTAATTATCCTAACCTTAGACTGCTTGAGATTTCCTGCTACCAGCTCCCCAACATTGGCACCGACAAAGGTTTTCACGTAGTGCGCTTCGTTCAGCTGATCGCCCGTCAGTGCCACCACACGTGAACCATCGAATTTACCCTCTGAGAAAAGTTTTCCCAGCGTGATTACCTCCTGCACACCCAATGTCCATACAGGGGCAGCGCCTGAGACCGGCGCGATATGGTGAATCTGAACGCCCACATTGCCTGCAGGATGCGGTCCCTTGAAGAAGTATGTCTCTGCATTGGCAGCGTTGACAAAAGCAGCAGCCGGAGCCGTCTCCTGTCGGGCATCCAATCCCAGGTGAACACGGCCATCGGTCAAACACGACAGCACATCTATACCCTTTTGAAAAGCAGCTTCATTCCCTTCAACAACCAGCGACAAGTCCGGAGCCAATGGCCCCGTATCGAAGGTAGATATAAAGATATCCCTTGGAGCCTTACCTGGTGTGGCGAGCACATTGAAAGGACGCTGCCGGATAAGTGTCCAGCCACCGCTAGCCGCAAGAAAGTCCATCAGTTCTGCTCTGCTCGCACGCTCCAGATCCGGTGTATCCATGCTGCGATACTGTTGCTCGCGATCCGCCAGAATCACCACCTCCACAATTGAGCGCTTTTCACCTCGATTGATGGCAATGACTTCACCACTTACCGGTGCCACGAATTTTACTTCAGGCATTTGCTTATCAAAAAACAGGGAATCGCCCGCACGTACCGTGTCCCCAACCTCTACTTCCATCTTAGGAATCGGCTGAAGTCCAAGGAAATTGGTCGGTTGCACTGCATAGCGTGTGACACCCGTTGCAGGGACAATTTTGGGTGCTGGTGCACCCCCCAGTTTGATATCATGCCCTTTAGTGAGTCGCTTAACTGTCCGACCCTCGGTATAGTCTGGTTTGTCACTACCAACTAACTCAGACCAACTCGGGAAGAGCCCCATGTTAACTTTTGAAGTATCAACACCCATATTCTTCGCCTCAATAATCAGTAGGTTGTCTGAGACACTGATTACCGCGTAGAAAAAAAGGAGAATTGCAGTAGCTATCAAACCATTGATTAGCCAGCTGCTGCCATCTGAAGAGGAAGTTGATTGCGCCTGCAGCTCAACAACCAGCAGGGCGAGCGTCGCAATCAGCGTGAATTTAAGAATTGTGCTTTTCATTATAATACTGCACTTTGTTATCCGGTCTACAGCTTTACCAGTTTTAACAATACGACAACCAAGTGCAGCTATGGGTTCTCCGCGGGAGCATAATTCTGTAGTTGAAATGAAAAAACGCACAAAGCGCTTCTGCAAAATCAACTACATCTTGCAACTATCAGATCCCGTTTGTAAATGCCACTTCAGCATCAGTCTTTCGTATGTGTGTAACCCTGTAAGCCAAAAACCTAAAAAGAACTTATCGTAAAAAATAAGCAGCGCAAAGGTATTAAATCAAATAACCTAATGGTAAAAAAATATCAAAATATTACAGCGACCTGACCTCTATTTAGATTTTTTCCAAATAAAAATCAAGTCACAAACTTCTCTCGGATACGAATCATACCTCTCCTACCACACCTCCCTCTGCGCCCTCCTTTTGCAATCTGTACAACACTAACCATTTGCGCCAGCCCCATATAGCCAATAGCGCATAAACAACCATTACCAATGCAAGCAAGCTGGCACCCCGGACAGCAAACATAGCCGCTCCCACCAGATCAACGACGATCCAGTAAAGCCAATGCTCCAGCATCCTTCTGGCCAACAACAAAGTAGCGAGCATAGAAAAAATGGTTACGGGGGCGTCAAGCCAAGGCAATGCAGCATCTGTATGCTGTCCGAACAACCATGCCAGCCCCACCGACAGCACACAGGAAAGACTGACCAGCGCGACATGTTGCCATGGGTGCAAACTCGAGATAGACAGCCCTTGCTGCCCGTTGAGCGAAGGCTTATATTTCCAAAGGTACACTCCCCAAAGCGCAACGAGCACATAGAATACTTGGAGGATGGCATCCAAATACAACTGATAAACTTTGTATGAAAGCCAAGCCCAAAGACTGCTGCTCACAATACTCCAGTACCACGCCTGAGGTTTGTTATTGACAGACAAGACAATGTAGGCCAAGGCAGTGACCGTCACCAACCAGTCGAGCACCCCCTGCCCTGCTGCATCCGCTCCCAGCTGAACCCAAAAATCTTCCATCAGCTCCAAAACACCTAATTAATATGTTAAGTAGTACTAAAGCTTGCGCAGGATATCCTGCTGTCGGCGGCTGAAGCTGAAAGCATCAAACAACGTAAGGGAGAGTGCCTCCTCCAGGTCACCAAAATGCCGCTGGTAGTCTTCCATACTGCGCCGAACCACCTCCAATGCCTCTTCACGGCCATAAACGTGGGTAATTTCACATTTTATTTCCTCCCCCGGAATACTCTTATAAGTTAGAAAGTAATGTCGCAGGCGATTGATGACACTCACCGGCAGCTGATTAATATCATTCCACTGACCATAGACCTCATCCTTCTGCATAACCGCGATAATTTTATCGTCAGCTTCACCGCCATCTATCATACGAAACCCGCCAATGGGCACGGCTGACATAATGATATTGCCGTGTGTCACTTCGCGTTCCGTGAGCACACAGATATCCAGCGGGTCATCATCCCCCACGATATCTGCCCTACCGCTCTTTTCCATACAATAGGCGGCCACGCTCTCCTTGCAGTAGGTTTGCGGAATAAATCCGTAGAGTGCCGGTACAATGTTGGAGAATTTCTGTGGTCTGTCAATCTTCAGATAACCCGAGCGCTTATCAACCTCGTATTTTACCGTATCGGAAGGAATAACTTCGATAAAAGAAGTGACAACTTCAGGAGCATGCTGGCCAATCTCTATCCCGTGCCAAGGGTGAGATGTATACCGAAGACCAATCATTTTCCAAAGTTTAGAGAAGGCTTCCTGACTCATTTGGTTTTTTTCCTGCAAAGGTAGGGCTTAATTTTGGGCAAAAGTGCCCACAAACAAAAAGAAATACCCCTCGACAGAAGAAAATTTGGTTCACAATGCATACACCTGACCAATGGGTGAAGCCTATTTTTCCCGACAAACAAAAACCGACTTTTTTTTACTTAGCAACGTGCGAAAACAGTATATTGAGCTTCGATTTTAAATAAAGATGCGGCCTGCTGCCTGTGCTTTGAAGTTTATTCAAAAGAATATTCCGATAACCTTCGCTCACAGCTGCTCTTCAGTAACAACAACAACGTATTGAATCATAAGCAAATAGCTATGCAAACGATCAAGGGACCCGCCATTTTTCTGGCGCAATTTATGGGCGACGAAGCCCCCTTCAACTCGCTGGAGGCCATCTGTGGCTGGGCTTCCAGTCTGGGCTTTGTAGGCGCACAAATTCCCACTTGGGAAAGCAGACTGATTAACCTCGAGCTGGCCGCTGAGAGCCGGGACTACTGCGACGACTTACAGGGTCGCATGGCGCAATACGGCATGCAAATTTCGGAACTGTCGACCCATCTGCAGGGACAGCTGGTAGCTGTCCATCCTGCCTACGACAGTTTGTTCGACAGTTTTGCTCCCAAAGAGGTACACGGCAGGCCTGCCGAGCGCACCGAATGGGCGCGTCGGCAGCTGCTGCTGGCGGCCAAAGCCAGCCATAATCTGGGGCTTGACCGCCACGTCACTTTCTCAGGTTCACTGCTTTGGCCCTATATGTACCCCTGGCCACAGCGCCCTGCGGGTCTGGTTGAAACAGGCTTTGAGGAGCTGGCCAAACGCTGGATGCCCCTGTTAGATGCCTTTGATGAAGCAGGAGTGGATCTGTGCTTCGAAATTCATCCGGGGGAAGACCTGCATGATGGCGTTACTTTTGAACGCTTTTTGGATGCCTGCAGCGACCATCCTCGCATCAATATGCTTTTTGACCCCAGCCATTTTATTCTGCAGCAGCTTGATTATCTCGAGCATATCGATATATACCGCGAATACATCAAAATGTTTCACGTCAAAGACGCCGAATTCAACCCCAACGGTCGCAGCGGCGTTTATGGCGGCTACCAGTCCTGGCTGGAGAGAGCCGGGCGTTTCCGCTCGCTGGGCGACGGGCAGGTCAATTTCAAGGCTATTTTCAGCAAGCTCGCCCAATACGACTATGATGGCTGGGCCGTCATGGAGTGGGAGTGCTGCCTGAAAAGCCCTGAGCAGGGCGCGCGCGAAGGCGCTGCCTTTATTAAAAATCAGATCATCGACGTGACGACAAAGATATTCGATGATTTTGCCGGTGGCGACAGTGACAGCGATTCCAACCGCAAGTTGCTCGGATTATCGTGAGCACAGATGTAAACGTGATAATTTAGTCGGTTGTAGGCTGTGCTAGCCTACGACCGACTAAGTTCGGTAATGGCCCTGACCAACACATCAAGCTCAGGCAGAGAAGTATACACATTGGGTGTAATACGACATCCCTGTACCCCTGCGCCATCGATAGCGACCGTCCAGATGCGGTACTTTTTCATCAGCACATCCGCTAGTTCCGCCGGTTTCATGCCAACTATTCCTACATTGGCTATCCCACAGGCGCGCTCAGCTGCAGCGGGCGTGTTGAGGAGTACTCCCGGCAGCTCGCGCACACGCGAGGTCCAGTAATGTTGTAAAAAGCGCAAGCGTGCCTCTTTGCGCTCAGGCCCCAGCAAGAGGTAATAATCTATGGCATTGCCAATGGCCAGGTCAGTTGCAACCTGCAGCGTGCCCGTGTGATTCAGGCGGCGAATATCGCCGGTGTCCTTGATCGCTCCTGCCATCATCGGGCGTATTTGTGGAATTTTTTCCTCTTTGACAAATAAAAGCCCGGCGCCCAAAGGGGCACTCAGCCATTTGTGCAGGCTGGCGCCATAGTAATCGCAATCGAGATTTTTTAGGGAAAAACAAAGATGCGCCACAGCATGTGCACCATCAACCAATACCTCGACACCCTTACTATGTGCCATGTCACAAATTTTGCGGATGGGCAGTACCTGTCCTGTTATATTGACCATGTGACATACCATGAGAAGGCGGGTACGTGGCCCAATCGCATTGGCATACAGATTGACGATTTCGTCATCAGACCGAGGGTGCAGCGGCAAGGATACTCGCTTGTTGACAATTCCGTGCTGTAAGGCCTGTTGATCGAACATTTCCAGCATAGAAAAATAGTCCTGCTCTGCCATAACAGCCTCATCACCTGCTTGCCAGGGAAAGCCTCCTATGATGGTATCGAGCGATTCGGTCGTATTGCGCGTGATGACTAGCTCTGTGGGCTTACAGTCTGTGAGCTCCGCCAGTCGTGCAGCCACCGCCTGCTTATTGTCCCATTGCACCGTACGCATATAGTACGAACCCTGGTAGTTGATTTCGCGGATATGGTGAATATAATTTTCCAGAATCTCCTGCGGAATGAAGCAGTAGTAGCCATTTTCGAGGTTGATATAATCGGGCTTGAGTCGATAGCCACTGCGCACACGCATCCAAAATTCCTCATCCTGTGCTACCTGCTCCGGTGTTAGTGATTCAATCTCGTTTACCCAACGCCCGAGATCGCGCAGAAAAGCGGGCAGGCCCGCACTTAAGAGAAACATATTTTTCATGAACGTCCGCTTGTGCATGATGCAATACATTTTTGACCGAACCTGACAGGCACTAAAGTCACCTAATAATTTCACAAAAAAGCCTATTAGGCAAAATTAAAAAATATATCAATCCACGATTGCAAAATTTATTTTTAAGCAGATTTTTTTGTTCATCCGACATACTAAATTCTCCATTATGCGTTTATTAGGAAGATTGAAATAATGGTCTGAAATACCCTCACAGCGCTGCCAACGAACAACACTATGCTGCCTGAGTATTGTGTCGGCAATTGCTGACTTATCCCATGTGCTTACCCATAAAAAATTGCCTCAAGCGTATTTCGCTGCCTTTTGCAGCCAAGTAGAGTGCTCGTTTTGTTTTTTTGAAAAAAACAAAACCAGTATAGTAACTCGCAGCATGCTTTGGTGGCGCTGCCACCAAAGCATGCTGCAAAACAATCTTGGGTACTACATCCCGCAAAATCACATAACCAATTTCCATATGCGTATTTTTTTCACCATTGCCTTTACCGTGTTGTTAGCTGTACTGGCTACTGCGCAACCACACCGCAACTGTGGCACCATGGACCTGTTGGAGGCCCAGTTGGAGCAGGATCCGGACCTGCATGGCAGGATGCAACAAATTGAGCGACAGACAGAGGAGTTTGTCCGGCAGGGCGGCCAGCAGGGTCGTGTTGTAGTGACCATTCCTGTTGTTTTCCATGTGGTCCACAACGGTGATGCTGTGGGAGCCAACGAGAACCTGTCGGAGGCCCTGCTGCTTGCGCAACTCAACCAGCTCAACCAGGATTTCAGGCTCACCAATGCCGATGCTTCCCTGATACCGAGTCTTTTTCAGGGTGTTGCTGCAGATGCCGAGATTGAATTTTGCCTCGCACAACGCAAACCGGACGGGACTGCCACCAACGGCATTAATCGCATCAACGGCGGCCGCACTTCCTGGACACGCAGCCAGATTGAGAGCAGTCTAAAGCCCACCAGTATTTGGGACAGAAATCAGTACCTTAATGTATGGACCGTAATTTTTGGTAGCGGTGATGCCAGTCTGCTTGGCTATGCACAATTTCCCGGCGGCAGTGCCACCACCGACGGCGTAGTGGTCACTTACACCAGCGTAGGATCAACGACCCTACCTAACCCGGCCGGAGGTATTTTCGGGCAAGGACGAACCCTAACCCACGAAGTAGGTCACTGGCTGAATCTGCGACACATCTGGGGTGATGCCAGCTGCGGCAATGACCTCGTCAGTGACACCCCTGTGCACAACACCTCCAACACCGGCTGCCCAGCCTACCCACATTACAGTACCTGCAGCGGTGCCCCTATTGAGATGACCATGAATTATATGGACTACACCAATGATGGTTGTATGTACATGTTCACCGCTGGCCAAAAAACCCGTATGCAGGCGGTGCTTGCCACGAATGGCAGCAGGAGCAGTCTGGCCAGTTCGCAGGGTTGTACTGCGCCCGACGGCGGTGGGGGTGGTACTGTTTGTACCGTACCGACGGGACTCAGCAGCAGCCAACTCACTACCAACAGTGCCAATTTGAGCTGGCAGGCAGCCAGTGGTGCCAGCAGCTACAACCTGCGACTCCGCCCCGTTGGCAGCAGTAGTTGGACGACAGGCAGCACCACCTCCACTTCGGTTGCCGCCACCGGCCTGACGGCGGGCACGCAATACGAATTTCAGGTACAGGCTGTCTGCAGCAGCAGTTCGAGCAGTAATTTCAGTAGTTCGGCGACCTTCACTACCCTTTCCAACAGTTGTGCGGATGCTTATGAGCCCAACAACAGCCGCAGCGGCACGCTACCCCTGATACCGACAGCTACTGATATCAATGCACGCATCTCTTCGGCGACCGACCGCGACTGGTACCGGTTTGCCAATACTTCTGCCCAGCGCAACATACGCATCGATTTGTTCAACCTGCCTGCCGACTATGACCTGCAGTTGTTCCAGAATGCAACGCGCAGGGGCTTGTCCCAAAATGAAGGCACCAATCCGGAGTTTATCATTTTCAATACTACCTCGGTAGCTTCCAACTGGTATGCTTATATATACGGATACAACGGTGCTTTCAACAACACCAGCTGTTACACCCTGCGCGTCACGCTGAGCAGTTCCGGTTTCCGCACCGACGGCAGTACCGAGGGCGAGACCAGTTCATTTGAGCTGCCCGTGCGACTGATTGGTCACGGCTTTGAGCTCATGCCCAACCCTGCCCGTGACGAAGTATTGGTGACGGTTGATCTCTATGCAGACGGCCCTGTAGACATTAGCGTACTAAACCTCAGCGGACAGGTCGTCGCCGAGAAGACGCAGTTCCTGACCAAAGGTCATCAACAGGTGGCGATGGATGTAAGCAGGCTTCCTGCCGGCATCTATCTGGTGCGCGTCCGCCAAGGGGATCAGCTGTCGACACAGAAGTTGTCTGTTGTGCGATGATGCTGCACAACAGTAGTGTGCAAAAAGTATGTTCTTTTTTTGATTTTTGGAAAAATCAAAAAAACGAATATTCATTAGCCATTTTCTTTAGCGGCTGTAGCCGCTAAAGAAAATGGCTGCAAAAAATTATCATTCTCTTACCTAAGATTCATAAAGTCTTGAATGATTCCCCTACTTTTGTCAGTCAAATGTCAACTTAAGCGTATATGTCTTCTGCACTTCATAGGGTGTACATTTCCACGATGGTTGCCATCGTGCTGATTGTCACCTTTCTTTTGGCTTATAAGGGCGCCTCTTACTACACGACGCCACTGGAAGAGCGATTTTACCACCCTGATCACGACTATTTCAAGCCCAGCGGCCTCTTTGGTCACGGCTTAGGTATTATTGGCACGCTGCTGATTGCCTTCGGCGTGACCATTTACATTGTGCGCAAGCGCTATAAATTTCTTGCCCGCTTTGGGCGTCTGAAATACTGGCTCGAGTTCCATATATTTCTGTGTACACTCGGTCCAATTATGGTATTGTTCCACACCGCTTTCAAGTTTGGCGGCATCGTATCCATTGCATTTTGGAGTATGGTGGCCGTTGTTGCCAGTGGTGTTATCGGGCGATTCATTTATATACAGATACCGCGCAGCATTGAAGGCCGCATGTTGCATCTGCACGAGATACAATCCATGAAAACAGACCTGAGTAGCCTCTTGTCGGGCAGTTATCAACTTGATCCTGCCAACTTCCAGCAGTTGCTCGCCTACGTAAACGGGCCGGCGGCCGCAGGCGGCAACCTGCTGCAGGAGATGATTTCCAAATATTTTTCGGACAGGCGTGTATTGGCTGATGTAAGAAAAGATTTGCGTCAACAGGGGCTCGCGGGCAAAGACATCAAACAGGCAACGCGGCTGATACAACAGGAGCTAACCCTGAGCAACCGCATCAGTCGCCTGCGCAATATGCAAAAACTTTTCCGTTACTGGCACGTTGTGCACATGCCTTTTGCGCTGATTATGCTCGTAATTGTGCTGCTGCACATTGTTGTAACCGTGAGTTTTGGAGCAACCTGGATATTCTGATGACTGCGGAAGATTTTTTCTTTCGGAGATTCGCTGCTATTGTAACCACCATCGCTAAATACTTCCATTGACGGACAGGACTGGAAAACAGGTTGTCGACGATGGGAAACAGTACTTAAACAAATGTTAGTCGAAGAAATCATCATTTATGCTGTTGCGGCACTTTTCTGCATTGCGATCGTTATTTTTTACCTGCGCAAGCTTAGTACAGACTCAAATAAAGTAGCTGCCAAAATTGAGATTGCGAAGGAGGAGGGGCTATACGAGCCGGTTTCTCTTTACCCATTTATAGATCTGAATACCTGCATCAAAAGTGGTGCCTGCGTAGAGGCTTGTCCGGAAAAAGATATATTGGGAATTTTGAAAGGTGGTGGCACCCTCATCAATGCATCCAACTGCGTAGGCCACGGTGCCTGCTTCCATGCCTGTCCGGTAGACGCCATAACGCTGGTCATCGGTACAGAAAAGCGGGGCGTTGACCTCCCGCATGTCAGTGACACTTACGAATCCAACATGCAAGGTATCTACATTGCCGGCGAACTGGGCGGTATGGGGCTCATCAAAAACAGCATCGAGCAAGGTAGCATGGCTGTCGAAAACATGATTCGGGCGGGCATCCCGGCTGGCACCGACGCCTATGATCTGATCATCATCGGTGCCGGCCCAGCCGGCATTGCCGCCTCGCTCACCGCCAAGAAGCACGGGCTCAATTTTTTGACACTCGAACAAGACTCGCTGGGCGGAACCGTATTTACCTTTCCGAGAGCCAAGATAGTAATGACCTCTCCCGTCGATCTTCCGCTGTATGGCAAGATGAAGCTGGTCAATACGAGTAAACAGGAACTGCTGGACATTTGGACTGCGGCCCTTTCCAAAAACAACATTACTATACAGGAACATACCCAAGTGGCCTCCATACAGCCCGAGGGCGATTTTTTTGAAGTGGCGACCACCAAGGGTGGGCTTTTCAAAACCAAGCGGGTATTGCTGGCTATTGGCCGCCGCGGAACGCCCCGCAAGCTGGGGATAGCCGGCGAAATGACTGAAAAAGTAGCCTATCGGCTACTAGAACCCGAGCGCATCAGCGGAAAAAAAATAGTGGTCGTCGGCGGCGGTGATTCCGCTGTAGAATCTGCCATGTTGCTGGCGGATCAAAACGAGGTAACCCTCTCCTACCGCGCTGATAAATTTAGCCGCATCAAACCCAAGAACAGAGAGAACATCACCCATGCCATCGAAACTGGCAAGATTAAAGCCCTTTTTAACACCCAGCTCACCCGTATAGAACCCGACAGTGTGTACATAAAAGGAGGAGAAAGCGAAACTGAGCGTGCATTGGCCAATGACCTTGTCTATATTTTTGCGGGCGGCGAGCTGCCTACCGATTTTTTACAGAAAGCGGGTATACAAATAACCAAACGTTTTGGATATACCATGCGTAAACACTAACTTTAGGTCATCCTTGAGTGGTTAATACCCTCGAAGTTTCATCCTGCAGACATGCGTATAATTACACGACGATACATCTTTTCAACAGCACTGCTACTTTTTACCTGGGGGCTGGCAGCGCAGCTATCTCCGGGTAAGCTCTCGCGGGCGCACAGCAATCTGGAAGGTATGAGTAACTGTACACAGTGCCATACGCTGGGAGAGAAAGTATCCAACCAAAAATGTCTGGACTGTCATACAGAAATCAAGTCACTCATCAATCAAAAGGCAGGCTACCATGCTTCGCGCAATGTCGTAGGCAAAGAATGTGCCTCCTGTCACAGCGAACACCACGGCCTCAACTTTGAGATGGTTCGCTTTGATGAAGACAATTTTGACCATAAACTAACAGGCTACCCGCTGACGGGCGCTCACCAGCGCATAGACTGCAGGGACTGCCACAAGCCCGACTACATTAGCAGTGCAGAGCTTCGCAAGCGCCCCGATACCTATCTTGGTCTCGATCAGGCGTGTAAGTCCTGTCATGAAGATTACCACCAGCGCACTTTATCCAATCAGTGCGCCCAATGTCATACGACAGAATCCTTTGCTCCGGCAACCAAGTTCAACCACAGCAGCACTGATTTTCCCTTACTTGGCAAGCATGCGGATGTAAGCTGTGTAGACTGTCATAAGAAAGAAACGAGAAATGGCAAGGACTTTCAGGTATTTGCCGGTGTCCCCTTTGCCAACTGCAACAGTTGTCACCAGGATCCGCACAACAACCAGCTGGGCCCCGATTGCAAGCAATGCCATAATGAGCAATCTTTTTCCTCCCTGACAACCCTCCGCCGTTTTAATCACAATAAAACTAATTTTCCGCTGCGCGGAGCACACCAACAAGTCAACTGTGCCGAGTGTCACAATATGAGCCTCTCTCCCCAGCAGCTTTTTCAGGATCGACTGGGGGTACAGACGAACGACTGCAATCGCTGCCATGAAGACGTACACGAGGGTCGGTTTGGACTGCAATGCGTTGACTGTCACAATGAAAAGTCCTTCACACAAGTAGAGACCAAAACTTTCAACCACAACCTGACAGATTTCCCCCTGCAAGGTAAGCACCAATCGGTAGATTGCCGGAAGTGTCATACGGCGGATAGTTTCACGGAGCCTTTACCCCACAACACCTGTGCTACCTGCCATACTGACTACCATGAAGGGCAGTTTGCTGTCAACGCTGTGTCCCCTGACTGCGCCAGTTGTCATACCGTTGACGGATTTGCACCCAGTACCTTTAGTCTGGAACAGCATGCTGCCACAGCCTTTCCGCTGACGGGAGCGCATACGGCCACACCTTGCATTGCCTGTCACCTGCAGGAAGACAACCGTTGGCAGTTTAGAAATATCGGAAAAAGGTGCATTGATTGTCATGACGACATACATGCCGGAGAAATCAGCGAGCGCTTTTATCCGGCTCAGGACTGCGAGCGCTGTCACTCAACAGAAAGCTGGCAGGAACAGTCCCGTTTTGACCACAGCCTTACTGCCTTTGTGTTGCAGGGCGTACATAAGCAGACCAACTGTGCCGCCTGCCACAAAAAAGACGAGGGTCACCCCTATGGACAGTTTGTCGGTTTAACACAACAATGTGCTGACTGCCACGAAAATACACACGGCAGACAGTTTGAAATCGGTGGCCAGACTGATTGTCAGCGATGCCACCAGTTTGATGATTGGACAGCTCCCAACTTTGACCATGCGAAGACCCGCTTCCCGTTGGAGGGTAAGCATGCAAAAGTTGACTGTGCAGCCTGCCATAAGCCCTCACCCGATACCGAAATCATAATTTACAAAATTGAGCGTTTTGAATGCAGGGATTGCCACGGATAGTTGACCTTGTCTGGCAGTACTGTACACCAACTACACCAAATGAAATACCATGAATCGCTCCCGGGTTATCGCGCTGTTCATTTTACTGACAGCCGTACTGGTTTCTTCACAGAACCCACATGGCGACAAGTTGCAGCAAGACTGTATTGCCTGCCACCAGGCGGAAGGTTGGGAAATACCCTCTTCCTTTTGGCAAGCAGCTGACATAGCCGGCAAGGAAAGCAGGTTTAGTCATGAAACCACAGGTTTTACACTCGATGGGCAACACGGGCAGGTAGACTGCCGTGCATGCCATGCTACGCTTGTTTTTTCGGAAGCCAGTGCTGACTGTGTCTCCTGCCACACCGATATGCACAGAATGACGGTAGGCGACGACTGCCGCCGCTGTCACAGCACCGATAGCTGGCTGGTTGATAATATTATGGAGCTGCACTTCGACAATGGCTTTCCGCTGCTGGGCGCACATACTACCGCCAACTGCAATGCCTGCCACGTCTCCGAATCCGGCCTTGAGTTTCACCGGATAGGCAATGCCTGTATTAACTGTCACAATAGCGACTTTGCCTCTACCACCAATCCCAACCACATAGCAGCAGGTTATTCTATACAGTGTACTGACTGCCACCGGGCGGATGCGTTCGACTGGTCTGCACAAAACATAGCCCACGACTTTTTCCCGCTCACCCAGGGCCATGAAATCATGGATTGCCGGCAGTGTCACCAGACAAACAACTACAGTGACACCTCCCCCGTCTGCGTTTCCTGCCACCTGACAGACTACCAAGCGGCACAAAACCCCAATCATCAGGCATCCGGCTTCCCCACTGACTGTGTGCTTTGCCACACCACAGCTCCGGGTTGGCGTCCCGCCACTTTTGTCAACCACGACGAGCAGTTTTTTCCGATCAACAGCGGCAATCACCGTGGGGAGTGGAATGCCTGTACAGACTGCCATACCACGCCGGGCAACTACAGCCTGTTTAGTTGCGTGGACTGCCACGAGCATAACAACCAGAGCGAGCTTGCCCGCGACCACAGAGATGTCAATGGCTATGTATTCCTGAGCACTGCGTGTTATGCCTGTCATCCAAGAGGAGAAGAGTGATTTTTTTTGGCTGCTTTGGGCAGCCAAAAAAATTGAGCAGCCGCTAAGCCTGATTTTTTTAAGAAAAAATCAGGCTTAGCGGCTTACTGTCATTCTTAGGCGGCTTCAGCCGCCTAAGAATGACGCATGGCGCCCACTCGACAACGAAGTCATTTTTTTGTTCGTCTATTTTTGTCATTTTTTTGTAAATCGAAAAAATAAAATATCTACATTGCAACGTGAATGACACGAACATCCATTTTGTGCCCTTGGCCGGGTGCCACACGCGTTTCCCTTACCTAGTCAAATGCCCGTTTGCTATTAATGAAATAGGTTTATCAACACAACGATATCCATTGAATTGTCGCGTATAGTAATCATCGGCCTGTCTGTACTGCTTTGTATCAGCGGTATTTATGCTCAGAACCCTCACGGGGATGGTCTGAAGCTGGACTGTGCTGTATGCCATGCGCCCGACAGCTGGGAAATTCCTGCTACCTTTTGGCAGCAGCAACGGCAGGCACCTAAAGCTGAACGCAGTAGGATTACGGGTCTGCCGGCGGAAGAAGGAGTCAAACAGGTTTTCTCGCATGATGAGACAGGTTTTTCGCTTGAGGGGCAGCACGCGACGGCTGATTGCAGAGGCTGTCATAGCTCGTTGGTATTTTCTGAAGCAGAAACGAGTTGTGCGGGCTGTCACACCGATGTGCACCGCAACACCGTTGGCGATGACTGCCGCAGGTGCCACAACAGCAGTAGCTGGCTAGTAGATAACATTGCCGAACTGCATGTTGACAACGGATTTCCGCTGTTGGGTGCGCATGCAACGGCCAACTGTAATGAGTGCCATATTTCCGAATCCAAGCTCGAGTTCAATCGCATTGGCAATGCCTGCATCAATTGCCACCAAGGCGATTTCATGGCTACGAGCAATCCGCGACATGCAGATGCCGGATTTTCCACTACCTGTACCGACTGCCACAGCCCTACGGCAGTCGACTGGGAAGCACAACCCATCAATCACGACTTTTTTCCCCTGACAAAAGGGCACGAGATACAGGATTGTGCCAGCTGCCACAGCAGCGGGCCGTTCAATATGACGCCAACCAATTGTTTTGCCTGCCATATAGCAGATTTTACCACTGCTGCGGACCCCAACCACCTTGCTGCCGGCTTTACCAATGACTGTGCAAGTTGTCACACCACGGATCCTGGCTGGGAGCCCGCCAGTTTTACTGAGCACGATGAGCAGCACTTTCCCATTTACAGCGGGGCGCATGCAGGCACCTGGAATAAATGTTCCGAATGCCACAGCAATGCGAATGACTACAGTGAATTTTCCTGCATTGTATGCCATTTGAATCCGGAGACCGATGACAGTCATGAGGGCGTAGGCGGCTATGTATATGAAAATACGGCCTGTCTGGCCTGCCACCCTACGGGCAGTGCCGAGGATGCTTTTGACCATGACCAGACAGCTTTCCCGCTCACGGGTGCCCACCTTGAAGTAAACTGTCTTGAGTGTCATGCTAATGGCTACGAGGGTACGCCCACCGCCTGCGCTGCCTGCCATACAACGGACTACAATACGTCGGCCAACCCGAGCCACACGGCACTAGGGCTCAGTACCGACTGCGCAAGTTGCCACACCACAGCCGCTGGCTGGGCACCGGCTACTTTTGGGGTACACAACGATTACTACCCCCTTAATGGCGCGCATGCCGCCATTGCCAACGACTGTGCTACCTGCCACAACGGCGATTACAACAACACGCCCAATACTTGTGTGGGCTGTCACCTGACTGATTTTAACCAGACCACAGATCCTGATCACGAAGCTGCACAGTTTCCCACGGACTGTGCCAGTTGCCACTCGGAGACTGCCTGGTCGCCATCGACATTCAACCACGACGATTACTATCCGCTCACGGGGGGACATGCCTTAATCGCCAATGACTGCGCGGCTTGTCACCACGGGGATTACACCAACACCCCCAACACCTGTGCGGGCTGCCATACAACGGACTTCAACCAGACGAGCAACCCCAACCACCTAGCCCTGGGCTTCAGCAACGACTGTGCCAGTTGCCATA
>CAZYAO010000016.1:46686-73702 GCA_964645715.1 uncultured Saprospiraceae bacterium | reverse complement strand
AATGCTTATTGGCGGCTGATGCCGCCAATAAGCATCATACGTTTCTGTATTTTGCTGCTTACAGCAGCAAAATATGGATGTTATTAATGCTTATTGGCGGCTGATGCCGCCAATAAGCATCATACGTTTCTGTATTTTGCCGCCACAGGCGGCGAAATACAGAAACCAAAAACACACAGTTATGACCCCCAGCATCGTAGTACTTTCAGGTGCAGGCATCAGCGCAGAAAGCGGCATATCCACCTTTCGCGATGCCAATGGCTTGTGGGAAAATCACGACATCATGGAAGTTGCCTCCATCGATGGGTGGCGCCGCAATCCCGGCCTGGTGCTGGATTTTTACAACCAGCGGCGGCGGCAACTTTTTGAGGTAGCGCCCAATGCAGGCCACCTGGCGCTGGCGGCACTGGCGGAGGTCTGCGACCTGACGATTGTCACCCAGAACGTAGACGACCTGCATGAGCGGGCCGGCAGTGGCCGCATCATACACCTACACGGTGAGCTCCGCAAGGTGCGCAGCGAGCGGGTACCGCAGCTTGTATACCCGTGGACGGGCGACCTGCAACTGGGGGACTGCTGCGAGCAAGGCCACCAGCTCCGCCCGCACATTGTGTGGTTTGGCGAGGAGGTGCCTGCCATGCTGGAAGCGGCGCAGGTGGTCAGCAGGGCTACGCACGTCATCATCGTAGGCAGCTCGCTGCAGGTATACCCTGCTGCCGGACTGGTGGGCTATGCACCGCCCGGTGCGCAGGTTTTTTACATAGACCCTCGCCCCGCCAGCAACTACGAGCTGGCGCGGGTGCGCAGCCTGGAGGTGCTGGCAGAGCCTGCTACCACAGGCCTGCCCAGGGTGGTGGAAAAAATTCGCAGGCAACTCCCCTAGGCGATCCCCACCCATTTGTGCGTCTGCACACTCAGCCGCCATTGGGGATGCGCGAGACAGTACTCGATACACAACTGCGTGTTGCGCTCCCGCTGGGGGCCATCCATCGGCTGCAGGAAAAAATGCTGGTAGTCGTAGTCGGCAAAAAGCTCAGGGGCGGCGCCTGGCTGGGGAAATACCAGCTTGAGCTCCTGCCCTTTGCGCAGGATAATCTCCGTGCCGGCTTTGGGGCTCATGCAGATCCAGTCGATGCCTGCCGGCGCTGGCCGGGTACCATTGGTTTCTACAGCCACCTCAAAGCCGTGCGCATGAAAAGCTTCAATCAGCGGCTCGTCGAGTTGCAGCAGCGGCTCGCCGCCGGTGCATACCACATAGGGGCGCCCCGCCTGCCCGGCAGGCCACAAGGCTGCTACCCGCTCCGCCAGCTCCGCCGCCGGGTAGCGGCCGCCGCCGGGACCATCGGTGCCCCGAAAATCGGTATCGCAAAACTGGCAGATGGCGGTCGAGCGGTCCTCTTCGCGGCCGCTCCAGAGATTGCAGCCCGCAAAGCGGCAGAAGACGGCCGCACGGCCGCTCTGCGCACCCTCGCCCTGCAGGGTGTAGTACATTTCTTTGACCAAATAGATCGTCATGGATGTGCAATTAGCGTCACAAAGGTAGGGCTTTGAAAGATTTGTTGCTACCTTTGTTGAACGGTAAACACACAGCACCTGCGATCGCGCGCAGCTGCTGCGCTGATTGAATGAATTCCGGCAGCGGCCCGACTGTTGCCACCGCAAACACGACACAGAATAACCATGCAGTTTGTATATCCGGGTTTTTTGTGGGCCCTGGCCTTTTTAGCCATCCCGATTATCATCCACCTTTTCTACTTCCGCCGCTTCCGCAAGGTGATGTTCACCAACGTGCGTTTTTTGCGGGAGCTGAAAGAGGAACGCAGCTCGCGGCAGCGGCTGCGCAACCTGCTGGTACTGGCCATGCGCCTGCTGGCGCTCGGCCTGCTGGTGCTGGCTTTTGCACAGCCTTTTATACCCCAAAGTGATGCCGTCAAGGCTGGCCGCAAGGCGGTCAGCATTTTTATCGACAACTCCTTCAGCATGGCGGCGCTCAGCGAGGATGTGCCTTTGGTGGAAAAAGCTAAGCAGCGGGCGCGCGAACTGGTAAAGGCTTATACCATCGAAGATCGCTTCCAGATTATCACCAACGATTTTGAAGGCCGCCACCAGCGGCTGCTGAGTCAGGAGGAGGCGCTGGCCCTGATCGATGAGATTGAGCTCAGCCCCGCTTCCCGCAAGCTATCGATGGTACTCAGTCGCCAGCAACAGGCGCTGGCTACAGCCGATACTGACATACGCCTCGCTTACCAGATTTCGGATTTTCAGCGGCAGGTGACTGACTTGGCCAGCGTACGCGACACTTCGGTCGACCTCAGCCTGGTCCCGCTGCAGTCTGTCCAAGAGCGGAACGTTGCCATCGATTCCGCTTGGTTTGAGGCGCCCTTACCTTTGCTCAACCAAAACAACACCCTGCTGCTGCGCCTGCGCAACTACTCAACCGAAGCTGTTGACAATGTGCGGCTCAGCCTGCAATACGAGGGGCAGTCGAAGCCCGAAGGCGTCCTCTCCATCCCTGCCGGTGGCGAGCGTATCGATACGGTCAACCTTATGGTACAAAAACCTGGCTTCCAGCAGGTAGAGCTCAAAATCACCGACTATCCGGTGCAGTTTGATGACCGGTATTTCATTTCTTTTCGCGTAGCGGAAAAGCTGCCGGTGCTGGCCATCAGCGAAGGGCAGACCAACAGATACCTCGCAGCTGCGCTGTCAGGCTTGCGGGTATTCGATGCCAGCTTCTCGGCCAGCAAGGCTATTGACTACGCAAAGCTGTCTACCTACCAGCTCATCGTGCTCGACGGGCTGCCCGATATCAGCAGCGGACTGGCGGCAGAGCTACGGCAGTACGTTGAAGGCGGCGGCAATGTGCTGGTCTTCCCGCCCAAGGAGGCGCGGCTGGAGAGCTACCGCACTTTCCTCGCGGCCATACCGGCCAACGAGCTGCTGGCCTACGAGCAACAGGAGCGCACCGTCGGCTGGCTCAACAGCGATGAGTTTGTTTTCCGCGATGTTTTCCTCAACCAACGAGACAACCTGCGGCTGCCCGTCAGTCAGGGCAATTTCAAACTCTCACAGTTTAGCGCCCGCAAAGAAGAGCAGCTAATGCGCTACCGCGACGGCAGCACCTACCTCGCCAAGTTTCAGGTAGGCAAAGGCAACTTCTATCTCTGTGCTGCCCCGCTGGACGAAAAAATCAACAACCTGACGCAGAATGCGGAGGTGTTTATTCCTATGCTCTACCGCATGGCCATTTCGGCAGGCAAAACCCGGCCGTTGGCCTATACCATCGGCCGCGACGAGCTCATCGCTTCGGAGCAGTCTGTGGCCAATGCCGAACAGATATACAAGCTCCGGGGGCCTGACGATGAGTTTATCCCCGAGCAACGAAGCATAGGCAACCGACTGATGATCAGCGTGAATGCCCAGATCCCGAAAGCAGGCTATTACGACCTTTTCCTCAGCAGGGACACTACCCTCGACAATTTTGCCTTTAACTACAGCCGCCTCGAATCCGATTTGTCCTGCTACCGCGCCGCGGATCTCGCTGCGCAGCTGGACGAGCGCATCAACATTATTGATACCGGCAACGACCTCGCCATTGGCAGTACGGTCGCCGAGCAGCAGCAGGGCATTGTCCTGTGGCGCTGGGCTATTGCGCTGGCACTGCTGTTTTTGGCGATAGAGGTGCTGTTGCTTCGTTTCTGGAAAGAGTAAAGCAGCATGAAAAACCAGGGCTACGCTTCGTTTTTGTTTGGGATTGTGCTGGCGGGGCTGATAGCCCTCTGGCTGCCTGATTTTTGGCAGTATGGCAACAGCCGGGTTATCGAAGCTTGGGGCGATGGCTACAAGTCGTACCATGCCTACCGCTATCACATCCGCTACGACAGTACGCTCACGCATTTTGGCGGCATGAATTACCCCTATGGCGAGCACGCCATCCCCGGGGATACCCAGCCGCTGCTGTCGAATACCGTCAAGCTGCTGATGCGGCTGGGTGTGCCGGCCGACCGCTACGACTACGCCCTCTTCCACGGCGTCCTGCTACTGGGGCTGTGGCTGTGCGGCTTTTTTCTGTGGCTGATCTTTCGGGCGCTGGGCCTGCCGGCTCTGCTGGCTGCTGCGGCCGCCGTGGGCGGATGCTTTTTGTCTCCCCAAATCGAGCGCATAGCGGCCCATTTTGGGCTGGGCCATCCCGAGCTCATCCCCTTGCTCAGCTACCTGCTGCTGCGTTTTCACCGGCATCCCCATTGGCGCTGGAGCCTGGGCATCGGTATTGTGGTCTGGGCCTATTCACTCCTCCACTTTTACTTTTTTGCCATTGCAGCCTTTTTCATCTTTGGTTTCATGCTACTGCGCTGGCTTTACCAGCGCGACTGGCAGCAGACACCACAATACCTGCTGCAGGGCAGCCTGCAGCTGCTACTGCCGTTGCTATTTTTCTATTTTTGGCTCTACCACAACGATCCGATCAGCGACCGCACCCAGGAGCCCTGGGGTTTTTTCGTCTACAAAGCTACCCCGGAAGGCATCTACAGCAGTATGGCCCAGCCCCACTGGCAGTGGTTTGCTGCCAACATAAAGCCGCTCGAAGCCGTCGGCTTCGAGGGCAAGGCCTACATCGGCCTGGCGGCCCTGCTGGGCACGCTGGGCGTGTTGCTTGGTTTTTTATGGAAAAAAAAGACCGCCAGCCGCCGGCTGGCGGCAGCCGAAGCGTCGGACACAGGCTACCTACTCCCCCTGGGGCTCAGCGGCGGCCTCATCCTGCTGTTTTCACTGGGCCTACCCTTCGTATGGCCCGGCAAAGAGTCCTGGCTCGAATGGGCAGGGCCCATCCGGCAGTTCCGGTCCATTGGCCGCTTTGCCTGGGTATTTTTTTATACCGCCAACATCGTAGCCCTCACGGCACTCTACCGCTGGTCACTGGCGGGGGGCATGCGCGCAGCCGTGCGTACAAGCCTGCTGCTCGTACTGTTGCTGGAGGCCTGGTACTTCACGCGATCGGTTGACCTGCGGCTCGACACCATCGAGGAATATGCTCCCGGCAGCATGTTTACCGATATCGACAGCCTCGACTTCGGGCGCTATCAGGCCATACTGCCCGTGCCTTACTACAACATAGGCTCTGACAACTATTGGTGGCAGCTGTCCGGCTTCATCGGACAAAAAACGCAGACACTGTCCATGCAGACAGGCCTGCCGCTGACAGGTGCTATGCTCACCCGCACTTCGCTCGGGCAGACAGTCAACCAGCTACAGCTCGTGCTGGAGCCCTACCGACAGCCTGCTATCCTCGGCGATATGCCTTCCGACAAGCCGCTGCTGATGGCCTGGGACGAGGAGCGGCTGCAGGGGCAGCGCCACCGGTACGAACATCTGCTTGACGGCGCCCGCCTCGTCTACAGCAAGCCGCCGCTCTTCTTGTACGAGTTGCCGCTGGATTCCTACCAGCAGCGCATCGACCGGCGGCTCGACAGCCTGCAGTTGCTGACTGCCGATGCTTCCCGGGTCGGCCAGGCAGATGGATGGAGCAGCCCCGACAGCAATGCCGTATACATCTACAATGCATTCGACCAGCAACCCCAACAAAAATTTTATCGCGGCGGCGGCGCGCTCCGCGCCCGCATGGCCGATGAAACGGTGGTGCTGGAAGCAGCGCTCACAGGCCTTGACAGCCTGCAGCCCATTGCGTTTTCTGTCTGGATGTGGTTGCTCGCCGACCGGCACCCGCGCACAGACATGATACTGCTCGAACTCGATCCCGTCAGCGGAGCCGAAAGAGCCCGGCACCAGCTGCAGACGCGCGAGGCAGTGATTACTTTTGATAACAACGGCTGGGGCTTGCTCGAATGGACGGTCAACCCGCTGGCTACCGACAGCCGCTGGAAATGGATATTTACCAATCCGTCGCTGCGCGATGAATGGCTCTGGCTGGATGAATTGCTGGTGCGCCCGGCTTCGCAGACCATGCTACACGTGACGCCTGCCTCCCTGGGGTACAATAACCGGTGGTGGCCTAAGCGAAGCGAATAAAAATCAAGTCCTTAATCAACAAAAATTACAATTCCGAGAAGGGATTTTCGCTCTCTTCCATCCGTGCGCATGTAAGTTTCAGCTGCGTACATTGACCCTTTGACAGTTCGGTCCGTGATCACTTCGCCTTTCGGATCCGTGCGCATATAAGCTTCAGCTGTGTCCATTGGCTCCGTCTGTGCCCGGAGACCTTACTAACCCATGTGACAGTCAGGAAGCGTATGCCGGCGCATCACCATGTCCATATCCGGTATTTTTCTCCCGCCAAATAAATATTTTTGCCGCAAGGCAGCTCCATAAAGGCGTCTGCATCCGTCAGGTTGGCCAAATCGCCCGAACCATGCCCCGGCACGGGAGAGGCGATACAGCACCCATCCGGCTGGTAAGAAAGCCTGACGGGCGGAAAGTATGTCAGCTCAGGTTTGAAGGGTAAATCACGGTCCAGGACCGCATATTGTGCGCGGACGGGCAGCCCGAGGCTGGCGTGCAGCCAGGGGATAACATAGCGGAGGGTGCACATAAAAGTAGAGACAGGATTGCCCGGCAGGGCAAACACCCTGGCCCCCCCCGGGTGGATGCCAAACCAGAACGGCTTACCCGGGCGTTGCTGGACTTTATGAAAAAGCTTGTGCACACCTGCCTGTTCCAGCGCAGCTGGCAGATAGTCAAATTTTCCTGCCGACACGCCGCCGCTCAGAATGACCAGCTTGTAGGTGGCGAGCAATGCAGGCAGCTCTGCCGCTATCAGCGCCGCATCATCCGGCCAGTGCTTGCGATCGGCCGCTACCCCTTGTTCGCGCAGCAGCGCAGCCACCTGCAGGCTGTTGGACATACGTATTTGGTGCGGCAGCGGCTGCACCTCCAGTGGTACCAGTTCATCCCCCGAAGAAATGACCACCGCCTCGGGCAGGCGATACACAGCACAACGAGTACAGCCGACAGTGGCCGCAACGCCCAGTTCGGCAGCAGTTATCCGTCGGCCTGCCGCGATGATACAATCGCCCTGCCGGCGATCATAAGCCCGGGCATGTACATGTTGCCCCTTTTGTACGTCAGCTATCAGTACTTGCGCCTCTCCGCCTGCAAGCGAGATATCTTCGTAGCGAATAACCGTATCTACCCCCTCGGGCAGCACAGCACCCGTCATGATTTCAAAACAGCTCCCCGTCTGTTTCTTGGCTCTTTGCGGACTTCCTGCGGCCACCGTTGCTTCGACAGCAAATGTCCGCTGCCCAGCCAGCCAATCGTCAAAACAGATGGCAATGCCGTCCATACTCACCCGGTCAAACGGCGGAAAATCGCGATCGGCACAGATGTCCTGCGCCAATACCCGGCCCATCGCCTGATCGATTGCTACATACTCCACCTCCTGTGACAGGCTATGCCGCAGCACTACTTCGCTGGCCTCTTCTACTGTTATCATATTGTTGCTGTAATGCGATTGTCACCAGGCTTGCCCCGCTGGATTAGCCCGCTTTGAATACATTTTTCCAAATATACAAAAAAACCCATACAGCTGCCCTGCCTGCAAAAAATACCGTAATCTTGGGCGTAGTTTTCGCGATGCCAAATTTTTTTATGACATTATGTCTGTTGTCAGGCAACCATTTGTCGTTTTTATATCCTCTTACGTATGATAACTTATCTTTCTAAATTTTCAACGCTCCATCACATGACAAATAAGGCCAATGTTATATCCCTGCTGTCACTGCTTTTCACCATTCTCCTGCTGGTATCTTCCTGCCAGGAAGATGAGCCCGCCCTTCCGCAGGACGAATCCGATCAGGCAATCCTCCGGACCTACTTAAACATTTCGCTGGAGACCATCCCCAACTACGCCAATCCGGTGCTGCCTGCCCACTATGGCCCCAACGTACTCAACACGGACAATTCCAGCACGCTCAACCCCCTGACCGACAATGGGGCGCTGCTGGGGCGCGTGTTATTCTACGACAAGCAGCTAAGTCTCAACCAAACCGTCTCCTGCGCCAGCTGCCACCTGCAGTCGAATGGCTTTACGGACGCGCGGGTGCTGAGCCCCGGCTTTGCGGGTGGGCTCACGGGCAAGCACTCCATGCGGCTGGCCAATGCCCGCTTTTATGCCGGACGCTCGATGTTTTGGGACAAAAGAGCGCGAGATCTGGAGGATCAGGTCACACAGCCGATCAAAGACCACGTGGAGATGGGTTTTGACGCTGCCGGCGGCGGCATGCCGGCATTGGTGAGCAGGATGAAAAACCTGCCCTACTACCCCGTATTGTTCCGGCGGGCTTTTGGCAGCGAAGAAATCGCGGAAGACCAGCTGCGGCGGGCGCTGGCACAGTTTGTGCGCAGCATTGTATCCGTCAACAGCAAGTTTGACGCCGGTTTTTCGCAGGTTTTCAACCCTGCCACCCCGGGTGGCGGCCTTGGGCTGCCTTTTC
Organism: uncultured Saprospiraceae bacterium; assembly: GCA_964645715.1. Lineage (GTDB taxonomy): Bacteria > Bacteroidota > Bacteroidia > Chitinophagales > Saprospiraceae > JAUMBM01. The sequence continues at coordinate 65,252 of CAZYAO010000016.1, read as the reverse complement.
CCAATTTTTCGCCTGAAGAAAACCTGGGTAAGCAGCTTTTTTTACAGCCCCTTGCCCCGGGAGTAGGCAGCTGCGCCAGCTGCCACACACCACCGACCTTCAGCCTCACGCCTACCAGCCTCAGCAATGGACTTAATGCCGGCGAGACGGTTGTTTTCAAGTCTCCTTCGCTCAAAAATGTAGGCCTCACAGGACCGTACATGCACGGTGGCCAGCTGGCTACCTTAGAGGATGTTATAGAGCACTACAACAGTGGCATACAGGAAGGGCCTGCGCTTGATCCAAGACTGCGCATGCCGCCGCCGCCACAAACCCAGCAGCCGCCACGGCCGGCCAGACTCAACCTGACGGCAGCCCAAAAGGCAGCGCTGGTGGCTTTTTTGCATACACTGACCGATACGGACCTCATCGCTGATGCCCGCTTCAGTGATCCTTTCATACGCTAATCAATCTTCAAGCAAGGAAGTATGGATAGAAGAACATCCCTCGCGACCCTGCTGGGGCGCAACCAGCACAACAGGCAGGCGGCCAGTGCCCAGCCATTGGTGACTACCGGACTGGAGCCCTTCGGAGGCCTCTGGACCCGAGAGACTGCGGCACACCTGCTGCGACGTACTACCTTTGGCCCCGACAAGGCGCTCATCAACAGCTGTCTGGCCATGGGGCTCGATGCTGCTGTCGAGCAGTTGTTTGCTGAGCTACCCAGTCCGCAGCCGCCGGTTTATTACGACTACAGCGATGACCCCAATGCGGGTCTTTTCACTACCTGGATTAATGCGCCTTTCAGCCCCACAATCGCAGGGATGCAGGCTGCCCGGGCCCGCAGTCTGCGGGCCTGGATGACCGACCTGCTCTACAGCGAGGGCATGTCCATACGGGAGAAACTCACGCTTTTCTGGCATAACCACTTTGCCATCAACAACGTCAACGACGCCCGCTTCAACTACAGGTACATCAGTACCCTGCGGCAGTACGCTTGGGGTAACTTCCGGCAGCTCGTCAAAGCGATGACGATTGATCCGACTATGCTGAGATTCCTTAACGGCAACCAGAACACCAATGTGGCGCCCAATGAAAATTATGCGCGCGAGCTGCTGGAGCTGTTTACCATCGGTAAAGGGCCGCAGGTGGGGCCGGGCGATTATACCCACTACACCGAGGAGGACGTCATGCAGATGGCACGCGTACTCACTGGCTGGCGCGACCGCGGCTTCAACACCCAGAATGCTGCGCTGCCTATTGAAGGCTTTTTTACCGCTACTAGGCACGATACAGGTATCAAGACACTCAGTGCACGTTTTGACAATATCAGCATCTCCAATATGGGCGCGCAGGAGTACAGTCACCTCATCGACATCATCTTTACCAAGCGGGAGGTGGCGCGCTTTATATGTCGCAAGCTGTACCGCTGGTTTATCTACTACCAGATAGACGAAGCAACCGAGGCCAATATGATTGAGCCTATGGCACAACTGCTCATCGACAGTGATTTTGAGATTAAGCCGGTAGTGCAGGCACTGCTGCGCAGTGCGCACTTTTACGACATGCTCAGTGTAGGTCCTATGATCCGCAACCCACTGGATTACATACTGACGGCCGTCAAAACTACCCGTGCCCCGCTGCCTGCCAACCAAGCGCCCCGGGCGGCCATCATGTTCAGGCTTTTCCAGACAGCAGGTCTTATGGAGATGAACTGTCTGAATCTGCCCGATGTGGCCGGCTGGAAGGCGTACTACCAGGAGCCTCTCTACTACCGGTCATGGATTACGGCCAACACCCTGCAGGCACGAGCTACTTTTACACGGGCAATGGCTGGTACGGGTACGGTTATTGCCGGATTCAGATTCAGGGTGCAGCCCCTGGAGTGGATTGCCAGTTTTGATGATCCCTTCGATCCCAACGCCCTCATTGAGGAGATGGTCTCACTGCTGTGTCCGCAGCCGCTGGTGGCCAATCAGTACGCGGCACTCAAGGAAGCACTGATTCCTGGCCTGCCCGATTATGTATGGGGAGCAGAGTATGGCGAATACGTTGACAACCCCAACAATGCGGCTGTCAGGGATTCGGTTACCCTCAAGCTTCGCAACCTGCTGAACGTACTGCTGACGCTGCCGGAATTTCACCTTAGTTAATCTATCCTGATCGAGCTAACCATGAAAAGAAGATCATTTCTCAAACATACAGGCCAGGCGCTGGCCCTGCCGGTACTCCTCAACGGCTTCCCCGTCTCGGCCATCAGCCGCTCATCGCTTTTCGGCAATATGAACAGCAACAGCGACCGAGTGCTGGTGCTCATACAGCTCAACGGCGGCAACGACGGCCTCAACATGGTCATTCCAGTGGATCAATACGATGGTCTGGCCAATGTACGGGGCAACATTCTGCTGCCGCAGTCGAGCCTTTTGTCACTGACAGACACGACTGCCCTGCACCCTTCGATGGCGGGCGTACGGAGTCTGTACGAACAAGGCAAACTGGGTATCGTGCAGGCTGTCTCCTACCCCAACCAGGACCGCTCCCACTTCCGGAGCACCGACATCTGGACATCCGGTTCTCCCGCCAATGAGTTTTGGCGTACTGGCTGGCTGGGGCGCTACATGGACAGCCAATATGCCAATTATCCGGAAGGCTACCCCAATGCGGAGCACCCGCACCCCTTTGCCATCACCATGGGGACGGTGGTTACGGAGACCTGCCAGGGGACGGCGGCCAATTTCAGCATTGCGCTCAACAATCCGTTTACTCTTTCGCAGATACTAGAGGGAGAGCCGGGCAGCATCCCCAATACGCCCTATGGCCAGGAACTGCAGTTTCTGCGCACCGCCATTTCACAAACCAATGCATACGGAGCGGTCATCACCGAGGCGGCCAACATGGGCGGCAACACCGCTACTTACCCGGAAAGCAACCTGGCCAACCAGCTCAAGAATGTAGCGCTGCTCATTGCCGGCGGGCTGCAGACAAGGGTGTACGTAGTCAATATCGGAGGCTTCGACACCCACGCCAACCAGGTACAACAAGGCAACGCGACCCTCGGAGAGCATGCCGAGCTGTTGCGCATCCTGTCTGAAGCCATGGCTGCCTTCCAGGCAGATCTGCAGGCGCGCGGGCTGGAGCAACGCGTGGTGAGCATGACTTTTTCCGAATTTGGCCGCCGCATACGATCCAACGACAGCCTCGGTACCGATCATGGTACAGCCGCACCACTGCTGATGTTTGGCTCCTGTGTCAATCCTGTGATCCTGGGCGAAAGTCCGGAAATCTCTACTGCCGCTACCATCGACGAAGGCGTTGCCATGCAGCACGACTTCCGCGATCTGTACGGCTCTGTACTCATGGACTGGTTTGAGGTACCCGAACAGGACGTGCGCAGCATGCTCTATGAAGATTTCACCCACCTGCCTGTCATACGCAACTGTACGACGGTTGCTGCCACCGACCTGCAGGCCAGTCTTGAGGCAGACATACGACTTTACCCCAACCCCTGCCGCGACTGGACGAGGCTGCAGTTTGACAGCCGCAATGAAACCGTGCGCATTAGCCTGCTCAACGCCATGGGAGCAGAAATCCGCGTCCTCAGCGCCCAGCGTTTTGCCGAAGGCAGCCACGAACTGTCGATTGACACCTCGCAGCTGGCTGCCGGTGCTTACTTTGTGCGGCTGCAGCTGACAGGCAGGGCGTATACCCGCCGGCTGCTGAAACAGTAATATAGCCGAAGATGAATTGTTAGCATTCAATTTGGAAGATGAGTACACGTGCGGAGCCCCGGCAGCGGGGCTCCGTTCTTTTTTAACAGCCCCCAACGCCCCATAATCTATACCAAAAACTGTATCTTTGCCTACCAAAAAAAAGTCCATGGCCAACCTTACGGTAGAGCAGCGCTTGCAGCAGTTATTTGAAGACTGGGCGGGTGAGCCACCTTCTCTGGTGCTCCCGTTGGCTCCGTCCGGCTCGGCCCGTATCTATTATCGCCTGCAGAGTGCTACCCGGTCTGCCATAGGGGCCTACAATCCCGACCTGCGGGAGAATACAGCCTTTGTAAGGTTCTCACAGCATTTTCACCAGAAAGGACTGCCCGTGCCGGAGATTTTTGCCGAGAATCTCGAGCAGCACATCTACCTGCAGGAAGATCTGGGCTTTACGACACTCTACAGCTACTTGCTCAAGAAAGATGATTATTTCCCCGACTACCTGATCCGCATCTACAAACGTACGGTGGAGCAACTGGCGCGCCTCCAGATTATGGGGAGCGAAGGCCTCGACTACAGCCTGTGCTACCCGCGGGCCGATTTCGACCGACAGTCTATGCAGTGGGATCTCAACTACTTCAAGTACTATTTCCTGCGACTGGCTGGTGCTGTGTTTGATGAGCAGGCATTGGAGAATGACTTCAACAAGCTTTCAGATTTTTTGCTGGAAGCCCCCTCCAATTATTTTATGTTTCGGGATTTCCAGACCCGCAACATCATGATCAAAGCGGGAGAGCCTTATTTTATCGACTATCAGGGTGGTCGGCGGGGTGCGCTGCAATACGACCTCGCCAGTCTGTTGTTTCAGGCCAAAGCCAACATACCTGATGATATACGGCTCGAACTGCTCAACCACTATATAGAGGTAGCTTCCAGGCTAGTACCTATTGATCGAGAGCAGTTTGTACAACAATATTATGGCTTCGCGCTCATCCGCTGTGTGCAGGTACTGGGTGCCTACGGATTTCGGGGACTGTATGAGCGCAAGGAACATTTTTTGCAGAGCATCCCTTATGCGATCAGGAACCTGAAGTGGCTGCTGGATCATGAAAAGCTGACCATCGAGCTGCCTGCCCTACGGGCCAGCGCCAACCAGATAATACAATCCAAAAAATTTGAGCCCTTTGACAAAATAAAGGCGAGCTCCAGCTTTCTGCAAGTGCGCATCGCCAGCTTCAGCTACAAGAGCGGCATACCTGCAGACCCCAGCGGTAATGGCGGCGGCTTTGTATTTGACTGCCGCTTCATCAACAATCCGGGGCGCTACGAGCCTTATAAGAAGCTTACCGGCCGGGATGAAGCGGTCATCAACTTTTTGAAACACCACAGCCAGATGGATCGGTTCCTGGACGATGTTTTTCGCATTGTCGACCGGGCAGTTGAAGATTACATTGAAAGAAGTTTTACCGATCTACAGATTAGCTTTGGTTGCACGGGCGGTCAGCACCGCTCGGTCTTTGCGGCCGAACAGCTTGCGAGGCATCTGACCGATAAGTACGGCCTGCAGCTTCATTTGACGCACATTGAACAAGAAAAGAAAGGCTGGAAAAATGGATAACCATACAGAAGAGAACCTCGATCCCCTAGACTGGGAAAAAACACGCCTATTGGCGCACCGCATGGTCGATGATATGGTCGACTACCTGCGCGACGTGCGCGAGCGGCCGGTCTGGCAGGCAACCCCTGCCGCCACGCGCGAGCTGGCAGGCAGACCACTGCCTGTTGAGCCGGATTCGGTGGAGACCATCTATGAAGATTTTCGCACCCATATCCTCCCCTATACCAAGGGCAACATTCATCCTCGCTTCTTTGCCTGGGTGCAGGGTACGGGAACTATTACAGCCGCTCTGGCCGATTTTTTGGCTTCGACCATGAATCCGAATGTCACCATTGGTGACCATGCCGCTATGTACATCGATGCCCAGATTATCAACTGGGCAAAAGAAATGTTCCATTTTCCTGCTACCGCTGGTGGTATGCTGGTCAGCGGTGCGACTATGGCCAACCTGACGGCGCTCACCGTGGCTCGCAACAGCTACAATCCCTCCATTCGCAAGAAGGGTCTATACGTGCTCCGTGGCCGCCTGGTATTCTACTGCTCTACAGAAACCCACAGCTGCGTGCAGAAGGCGGCGGAGATACTGGGTATTGGGCTCGAAGGCATGCGGCAGATACCCGTCGATGAAAATTATCGCATCAATATCCATGCACTTGAGCAGCAGATAGCCGCCGATAAAGCAGCAGGCATGCTGCCTTTCTGCATCGTTGGCAATGCAGGCACTGTCAACACAGGCTCCATTGACCCACTCGACCAGCTGCAGAAAATTTGCCGCCGCGAGCGGCTGTGGTTTCATGTCGATGGTGCTTTTGGAGCGCTGGCCTCGCTGCTGCCCGAGTATGAGTTTCAGCTCGAGGCCATGCGTACTGCCGATAGTCTGGCTTTTGACTGGCATAAATGGATGTACCTGCCCTACGAAGTGGGCTGTGTGCTGATTCGCGATGCAAACCTGCAACGCGCTGCCTTTGCACTCCAGCCCAATTACCTGCTGAGCCACGAACGGGGCCTGCCTGCGGGGCCCGATCCGATAACCAACTACGGTATTGAACTTTCCCGGGGATTCAAAGCACTGAAAATCTGGATGCAGCTGCGGGAACACGGCATCGACAAGTACCGCAGGCTCATCGCACAAAACATCGAACAATGTCGCTGGCTGGCCGCACAAATAGCGGAGGAGGCTGAGCTCGAGCTGCTCAGCCCGGTTTTTCTCAATATTGTCTGCTATCGGTACCGACCGCTTGGGCAGGCCATGGAGGAAAGTGCGCTCAACGCCCTCAACCGCGAACTGCTCATGCTGCTGCACGAGCGGGCAGTAGCCACGCCCTCTTACACCGTCCTGCAGGGGCGCTACGCCATACGCGTCTGTATCGTCAACCACCGCACCCAAAAAGAAGACCTGCAGGCGCTGCTGACCGAAAGCCTGCGCATTGGCCGCGAGCTGGCGCAGTAACAGCCAGCTAGGGCAAAAGCATTTCCGGCATATTGGGGCGTCCCAATATGCCGGAAATCAACCTACTACCAGCCAAAGGCTTTTACCTGCTCCGCAATAAAGGCGAGGTCTGACTCCTTAAACTCAGTGTGCATGGGCAGGCTTATCACCGACTGGCAAAGCGCCTCCGTCACCGGTAACTCATCAACTTCGTTGGCCGCTGCTGTCTTGTAAGCATCCTGCTTATACAAAGGAACGGGGTAGTAAATCATGGTGGGCACGCTTTTTTCCTGTAAAAAAGCCTGCAGCGCGTCGCGGCGTCCGCCGTCGATCTTCAAGGTGTATTGGTGAAAAACGTGGGTGCTGCCCGCCTGCCGCACAGGCGTGTGCAGCCCAGGGAGGCCAGCCAGCGCGTGATCGTAGAAGTCCGCCGCCGCCTGGCGGGCGCGGATGTAATCATCCAGCCGCCCGAGTTTGATGTCCAGTATCGCCGCCTGTATCGAATCGAGACGCGAATTTACGCCCACAAAATCGTGGTAGTAGCGGCGCACGGATTGTCCGTGGTTGGCCACGGCCCGGCAACGGGCCGCGTGTTCTGCATCGTTGGTGTAAAGCGCCCCGCCATCGCCATAAGCGCCCAGGTTTTTGGAGGGGTAAAAAGAAGTACAGCCAATGTGCCCCAGCGCACCAGTGCGCAGCACCCGGCCGTCAGAAAAAGTGTACTCGGCGCCAATTGCCTGGGCATTGTCCTCTACAATCCAGAGCTTGTGCCGCCGGGCCAGTGCAATGATGGGCTCCATGTCACAGCTTTGCCCAAACAAGTGAACAGGGACGATTGCGCGCGTCCGCTCCGTGATGGCAGGTGCTATCAGCTCGGCAGTTATGTTGAAAGTATCAGGATCTACATCGACCATGACGGGCTTTAATCCCAGCAGGGCAATCACTTCGGCCGTGGCAACATAGGTAAAGGCAGGTACAATCACCTCATCACCCGGCTGCAGGTCGAGTGCCATCATGGCAATCTGCAGGGCATCGGTGCCGTTGGCGCAAGGGATTACATGGTCTACGCGCAAATATTTTTCCAGATTTGCCTGAAAGGATTTTACGGCAGGGCCGTTGATGAATGCACCCGAACGGATGACGTTCAGCACGGCACTGTCAATTTCATCCTGCATGTTGAGGTATTGGCTGTGCAGGTCTACCATCTGTAAGTTTGGCATGGGGATACGCTTTTATGCTGCAAAGATAGTAAACCGATACATAAAATATCAGGCATACAAAGCCTTCATCTGCACACGCACATGCGACAGGCTTTTGCCGAGCACTCTTTGGTAGCCGATGCTACCAAAGAGTGCTCGGCAAAAGCATTAATCAATTTTAACTACAACCACCCGCGATTTGACGGTCATCGTGCGACCTGTCTCCACCTCGTAGACAGCTTTCACCCGGCGATGCAGTTCATCGCTCTGCCGCTTTCCGTCAATTTTTAGGCTCGTGTGGGTGAGCTCCATTTTGTAATTGCCCGGATCCGTAATTACTCCTTCCCGCATCAGCAACATTTCAACAGAGCTGGCAGTGAAGAATGTAGCAGGCAATCTGCCTGATCCTTCCGTAACTTCCTTGAAAATCAGCGGACTTCCTGCCCCAAAGGCGAAGCCATCAGACATATCTTCCAGTCGAATGGTGCGTGAAATGATGACGGAATCGCTCTCGATACTCCCTGTACCCAAGTGCTGAATTATCATCTCATTGTTCTTCGTGATGTCTATCCGACGTATACCCTCAGGTGAAGCGGGTAAGCCCAGCGCCGGGCCTTCAATATCCTCCGTGATGATCACCATACGCCTGGCATCGTTATCTGCTTTCCGCAGTTCCATTCTACCAGGTGCGTTGGCCCCGTCCCGCACATTGACAACAATAACCGTATCGGGTGATTTCCTGCCCTGTGGATCGACGATAATGATTGTGTCCGACCCTTCTCTTGTTGCAGACAGCGATCCGTTGCGGGTGATTACAATGCGCTGCTCATCTCCTTCTTTGAAAATCTGCACCTGCCTGATATCTTCAGTACCACCTTGCAGACCGGGAGGTGTCGGAGGCGTAGGGGGCGTGGGAGGCACAGGCATAGACCTGACCATGTCAGCTATTCTTGCCTCATAGGCGGGTAATTGATCGCTTGGGATAGCTTTCCCGTCAATACTCAGCGCATTAATTTTGCCATTGACCCAAGTGACATCTACCTCCTGGCCTTCTTTCACAAAGACCATACGCTTTTTTTCAATGGGCAGGCTGTCTCTCTGGCTTTCAATGAAAGTGGTTGCATCAGCACTCCTCCCCTGCAGAGGCTGCCGGAAGGAAAAAATGACTGCTGAAACCAGCAACAGCCCTGTAATTACTAACTTTGTACGCATATCTGATTGATTGATGTTTGGTAATAAAATTCTCTCCACGCGCCCCAGCAGCTGCTTTTTGCCGGCAGCGAAAGCAGGGGCCAGTGAACTGCCCGGCTGCTGGTATGCTTCCATGGCCAGCAAGGTGCGGGCGTAGGTTACGCGGTTGCCCACCAGTGCCACCGCTACATCATCGCAACAATGTTCCCGCTCCCTCCGTACCACACTGCCGATCCACCAAATAACCGGATGGTAGTAAAAAATAGCTTCGATGACATATTGCAACAGGTTGAGCCAGTAATCATAGCGATAAATGTGCGCCAGCTCATGCGCCAGAATAGCCTCCGTCTGCGCGGGGCTCAACTGATTGATCAGCCCCACAGGAAATAAAATCAGGGGCTTTAGCTGACCTACGACCAGTGGTACAGATACATCTGCCGAAGCCATCAGCCGCACCGGTTTGTGCAAGCCTAGTCTGTCTGCCAACAACTGTAGCATGACCTGCCCTGTCTCCAACGGCTGTGCCTGCGCTCTCAATCGGCGGATAAATGCCAGCCCCAGCAACAGTCGGACAGCAAAAAAACTCATGCCTGCCAGCCACAGCGCTACAATCCAAGTCGTATGACCGTCAATCCAATTGATAGTCAGTTCGTACCACGGAAGTACTTCGGTCGTTGAAGCCGCCGGCATGGCGGCATAGGTAGCCATCGGCCAGTCTGTCGATAGCTGCAACACCTGCTTGGGCGTATACAGATATGCCCAGGTAGCCAGGCTGGCCACCCACTGCAGTAAGAGTGCAGCATAGGCCAGGCCATAGCGAAGGCGGGCATCGCGCTGCCTAAGCTGGTATAAGCAAGCCCACAGCAACAGTCCAATGACACTCGCCTGCCACCATGAGTGAATCACCATCCATCCCAATGCATACATACCTGAAGAATAGCTTGTAAGTAGCATAACGTTCTATTTTTGTTGGTCTGCAGAACGATCCCCCTCCTGTTCTATCCGGTCTATTAATTGCCGGATGGCTTCCAGCTCCTGCGCATCTGTCTGGTGCTGCCCCAAAAGTTCCAGTACCAACTGAGAGGCAGAGCCCCGGAAAGCCGTATCGACAAATCGCTGCAGCAGCCCCTGCCGTATCGCCGACTCCTCTACCAATGCACGGTAAACGTGGGTGCGCTGAGACTCGTCCCGCAGCAACAGCCCCTTCTCCAGCATAATCTGCATGAGTTTAAGCGTGGTTGTATAACCAACTTCCTTTTGGCGGTCACCGCTCAGTTTTTCGTGTACCACCCGCACTGTACTGGGGCCTTCTGACCACAACACCTGTAGTATTTCCAGTTCCGATTCCGTAGGTCTTATCATGCTGTCAGCATTCTTATTAATACGAATAATTTCGTACACACAAATATATACGAAAGCTATCGTACGTGCAAACTTATTTACGAATTTTTTCGTAGAAAAAAATGAGGAAGGGGATTCCCTTTCGGAAGGAATTGATGGCTGTTCGTGTAGGCCCCCATTTTGAGTGAGATGGCATTGGCAGGGCTGTTGACCGGCGAGTTATGGGCGTACTTTCCGGGCGATCTGGAAGATTTTTTCGGACAGTTGACAAAATGTAGCATTTGCGTCAAAAGGATGAAGGGCAGATGGCTGGAGAATGGAATGATTGGTGCTACGGAGATTTCAGGGCCAACGCCCCGTGAGCAGGGAAACTACGGGTGTGCTACGCAGATTTCAGGGGCCAACGCCCCGTGAGCAGGAAACTACGGGTGTGCTACGGAGATTTCAGGGGCCAACGCCCCGTGAGCAGGAAACTACGGGTGTGCTACGGAGATTTCAGGGGCCAACGCCCCCAACACAGGGCAAGTGTCTGACTTTAACGCTGAAACCCCGTTTTTGGGCAATGCAATTTATTCAAAATCAAGGGCGTAGCCCCCAAATCTCCATAGCACAACCATCATCCCCCATCAAGGGGCGTAGCCCTGTAATCTTCACCCCCACCCAACGCAACAATCCGGTTAACACCCCTAAAAATTATACCCAAACCGCAATGAACCCAACATAAACGAGGACTCACCAACTTCTTTAGTCAATGTTTCGTCTTCATAAATCGGCCAGGGATTTGATTTATAGATAACCCTGGCAAGCCCAAATTGAGGTAAAACGTAAAGCCTCTGACCCGCAAACGCAAACTTATATCCAATATATCCTGTAACCAGCCAATCAAAACTGTTATATGTCTCTCCGGTTGTAACATGGTTCTGCAAAACACCAAGTCCGGTAGTCTGCGAAAATTCTACATGCAATCCTTTCCAAAAATATTGCCTGTATCCACTGGCAATACTGTAGTCGGCAAAGCGACCTTCCGTCTCACGTTCCTGCGGGAAATCTATATTGATACCAGCATAAATATCTCCCCGTAAATCCCCTTTCTCCCATAGTTTAACGGTGAAGTGCGTCCTCGTAGCACCCGGAAAAAATGGCCAGAGAATATCTGTTTCAATGCCATATCTGCTTCCCTTCTCCCCAGCTTGCGCTGCAATAGACGTAGTCAATATGCTTACGATCCCCAAAATCAATGCCCGTTTCCCCATCTTTGCTGCATTTTGAATGATGCAACAAATGTCAAAGCTCTGCCGGACATCGTACTGAACATTTGTTAAGAAATCACTTGGGTAACTCTTTTCTTAATCTGCTGAGGTGCTGAGGGGTTATGCCAAGAAATGATGCCGTGTATTGGAGTGGCACGCGCAAGATAATCTCAGGGTTTTCCTTCAACATACTTTCATACCTTTCCTGAGCCGATTGCAATTGCAGCATCGCAATCCTTCTTTCCATCATGATAAATAGATTCTCTGCAATTATGCGTCTGAAAACATGCAATTTGGGAAAAACATCAGACAGGTCTTCCAACGCTTTTTTGGAAATCACCCTCAATTCCGTGGCTTCCAAAGCCGCAATATTTTCGTTTGCTGGCGTATTGGTTAGAAAGCTAGTGAAAGCCGAGATAAAGTTATCTGGCGCTACGAAAAAACAGGTTATTTCGTTTCCAATATCGTCAATCCAATAGTTTCGAAGATTTCTCCAAATAAAAAACGTTCTGTAGCAGCTGTTGCTGCTACAGAACGTTCTACCCGTCCAACAGCCGCATCAGGCGTCTACCTTAGCATACTTAGCATTGGCCTCAATAAATGCACGCCGCGGTGGCACCTCATCGCCCATCAGCATAGCAAAAACACGGTCGGCCTCACGGGCATCCTCAATGGTCACCTGCTGCAGGTTGCGCATGCTCGGATCCATCGTCGTCTCCCAAAGCTGCTCGGCATTCATCTCACCCAATCCCTTATAGCGCTGAATCTTGATATTGTTGTCATTTTCGTGCCCGCCAAACTGGGCAACAGCCTGGAGTCGCTCCTCTTCGTTCCAGGCATACACAGCATTTTTTCCTTTTTTGACCAAATACAACGGCGGTTGCGCAATGTAGATATACCCCTGCTCTACTAACTCGCGCATGTAGCGGAAAAAGAAGGTGAGTATGAGCGTGGTTATGTGGCTGCCGTCAACATCGGCATCACACATGATGATGACCTTATGATAGCGGAGTTTTTCAATATTCAGCACCCGCTCGCCATCGCTGCCCTCCTCAATACGCACCCCAAGCGCGGTAAAAAGGTTTTTAATTTCCTCATTTTCGTAGATCTTATGCTCCATGGCCTTCTCTACGTTGAGGATTTTTCCGCGCAGCGGTAAAATTGCCTGAAAATTGCGGTCGCGCCCCTGCTTGGCCGTGCCACCGGCCGAGTCCCCTTCCACAAGGAATATCTCAGCCTCTCCGGGATCCCGCGAACTGCAGTCGGCCAGTTTGCCGGGCAGCCCTCCGCCAGTGAGCACGTTTTTGCGCTGCACCATCTCCCGCGCCTTGCGCGCAGCATGGCGGGCAGTAGCTGCTAAAATCACCTTATCTACAATGCGGCGAGCCTCATTGGGGTTTTCTTCCAAAAAAACCATCAGTGCGTCACCAACAGATCGGGACACGATACCCGTAACCTCAGAATTGCCAAGCTCACCTTTTGTCTGTCCTTTAAACTGCGGCTCAGGTACCTTGACCGATACCACAGCGGTGAGACCTTCCCGGAAATCTTCCCCGGAGACCTTGAACTTAAGCTTTTTAAACATCCCGCTGTCTTCCCCGTATTTGCTGAATACACGGGTTAACGCACGGCGGAAGCCGGCAACATGTGTGCCCCCCTCCCGGGTGTTAATGTTGTTGACGAAAGAATAAATGTTTTCTGAGAAAGAAGTGTTGTACTGTATGGCCACTTCCACCTCTACATTCTCTTCCTCTCCTTTTACCCAGATGGGCTTATCAATGAGCTTGGTCTTGCCTTCATCGAGGTAGAGCACAAATTCGCGCAGCCCGCCTTCCGAATGAAAATCCTCACGCCGCTCCTTTTTATCATCCAACTCGCGCTCGTCCGTGAGACTCAGCCGCAGCCCGGCATTGAGGTAGGCCATCTCCCGAAGACGGGCAGCCAGTACCTCGTATTTAAACTCCGTCGTTTCGAAAATAGTATCGTCAGGCCGGAAGGTGACGGTCGTTCCCGTGCGATCAGATTCACCAATTACTTTAACTTCCCCAAGGGGTTTGCCAATACTGTACTCCTGCTCAAAAATCTTGCCCTCGCGATGTACTTCTACCCGCACATAGGTCGACAATGCATTGACGCAGGAAATACCCACGCCGTGCAGACCTCCCGATACCTTATAGGTGTCTTTATCAAACTTGCCCCCTGCGTGCAGCACCGTCATGACCACCTCCAAGGCAGACTTATTCAGCTTTTCGTGCATACCCGTGGGAATACCGCGCCCATTGTCTCTGACCGTGACCGAATTATCCGCATGGATCACAAGATCTATGTCTGTACAATAACCCGCCAGGTGCTCATCGATAGAGTTATCGACGACCTCCCATACCAAATGGTGGAGTCCCTTGGTATCTGTACTTCCAATATACATGCCAGGCCGCTTGCGCACGGCTTCGAGCCCTTCGAGTGCCGTAATATTACTGGCATTGTAGTCAGAAGGGTTGGGTCGAATGTCCTCTCCTTGTTTCATATCATTCATGCAATAAAATTAGCGAAAAATAGTAAATGCAGCATCCCTGCTGTTTTTTCAGCCGCCGAACATACTATGTTATCAGTCAAAATCCGGCTGGTTATCGATGCGTCGATCAAATGCAGCATCGCTGTTGAGCGCTCCTCTGTATGCATTGCAATCTAGTTCAATGCCCAAATCCCCCGGCGGTTTGTAAAAGGTGGCCGTCTTATCCCAGTTAATCGCAGGATCATTCTGCAGCCGCTCAATGAAAGACAGGAAAAAAGGCCTTGCCATGCGGGATCCCTGCCCGTAGGTCAGATCCCGGAAGGCTATCCAGCGTTTATCGCCTCCAACCCAAGTACCCACCACAAGCTTGGGTGTAATCCCCATAAACCAACCGTCTGCATAGTCGTTGGTCGTTCCTGTTTTACCGCCCACAGGTCCCAATACCTTGCCCCGGTTGGTAAGGGCTTTCTCCAGCATGGTCACCATGGTATAGTTGTAGGCCGGACTGAGTGCCAGGTTTTCTTCCGGCAGGGATTCGTAGATGATATTGCCGAATCGGTCCTCTACCCGCAACAACAGCATGGGTTTGGCATAAATGCCATTGTTGATAAATGTCGCATAAGCCCCCGTCATCTCTTCTACCGACAGATCTACGGAACCCAGACAAATAGACGGAGATGAGGGCAGTACCGATTTGTTGATGCCCATCTGCGCCGCTAGTGTACGCACAGGTTCCGGACTGCCAAGTTCTTTCATCAAGTAAGCAGAAACCGTATTGACCGATTTGTTGAGTGCCTCAAAAAGGGTATATGAGTTGCCGGTATAGTCCCCGTCAGCGTTGCGGGGCGTCCAGGCTTTGATCAGCCCAAACTCGCCCTCGCCCGGACCAATGGTCACCGGCCGGTCAACTACCTCAAAGCAGGGACTAAGCCCCTGCATGGCGATGGCTGTCGCGTAGACAAAAGGCTTGAAAGTAGATCCCACCTGCCGGCGAGTCTCCCGGTTGACGTGATCGTACTGAAACCATTCGTGATTGATACCGCCTACCCATACTTTTACCTCGCCGGATGACGGCTCAACCGCCATAATACCCGTCTGCAGAAACATACTGAGGTACTTCAGGGAGTCGCGCGGGCTCATAACGGTGTCTATAGCATGCCTGTCATTGTAAGCAAAAACCCGCATAGGTATCGGCGTATTAAAGCTGCGTTTTGCAGCCGCCTGCAAGGCAGCCCACTGCCGCTCGAGCGTAGGCAGCCTGTCGCTTTGCAGCACCCGGCTGTAACGGTCTGCGAGCTCTTCCGATATCAGCTTCGCCTTGATGAGCTTGTCAAAATGGCCAGGGTTCTGCTTTTCGCGCAGAATGCGCTCAATCTCTCTGTCATCTTCGTGGAAACGCACACCTGTCTCTTCCTCCAATGCTGTAATAATCTCCGCCAGATACTCCACCCGGAGTTTCTGGTAGCGCTCCGACGCACGCAGGTAAAGCGTAAACTCCAGTTCGCGCCGCTCAACAGGAACCTTGGTGGTAGAAGACGCATTGTCGTATGTCCAGGGATCTCTGCCCTTCCAGTGGGTAAAAAATACCCGCTGGAGCTGAGCCATGTGCTTTTCCATCTCCTCTTCAGCAATGCGCTGCATATCAGCATTGATGCTGGTATAAATGCGCAGACCATCGCGATAAAGATCGTACATACTGCCATCCGGCTTCCTGTACTCCGGCTGACTGAGCAGCTGCCGCAGCTGTTTGCCCAGCTCCATGCGCATATACGGCGCCAGCCCATCCGTGTGCGTTTGTCGTGTATACTGTAGTCCTATGGGTTTGCGTATCAGCTGACGATACTCCGCCTCCGTGATAAATTTACTGGTAACCATCTGTTTAAGCACCACAGACCGCCTTTGTAGCGCCAATTCCGGACGACGGAGTGGGTTATACGAAGAGGCATTTTTAAGCATACCCACCAACAAAGCCGCATCCTGTACAGCCAAATCTTTGGGGTGCGTGTTGAAATAAATCTCACTCGCTGCACGTATACCTTGCGCACCATTGATAAAATCATAGCGATTGAGGTAGAGTGCTATGATCTCCTCCTTGGTATACCTGCGCTCCAATTGTACCGCAATAATCCACTCCTTGAGCTTCTGTATGATGCGCTCGACAATGTTGTCAGAAACCTGCACAGTAAAAAGTTGCTTGGCAAGCTGTTGGGTAATCGTACTGCCGCCACCCCGGCTTCCAAGAAACACAATGGCGCGTACAGCACCCACAAAATCAATACCGGAATGATCCATGAAACGCTTGTCCTCCGTAGCTATCAACGCATTGACGAGGTGTGGGGACAAATCTTTATACTCTACCTGTACCCTGTTTTCTGTGTAGTATTTGCCCAGCACCGTACCGTCATCACTGAGGACTTGTGATGCCTGGTTGCTGCGGGGATTCTCCAACTCCGCTACCGAAGGCAGCTTCGTAAACGATAATATGATAAATAGCAGCAGCACCAGGATAACTCCTCCCAACAACAGCCGCCACATCAACAACACAACAGACTTGTAGTGTGGATGGTCAGTGCTGTTTATCAGCCGATTGAACAGTTTGCGCATATAGTAGAATTTCCTCTCTCTGCTCACGGACGGGCAGGCTCGCACCAGAGATTGCTTATATTTTCAGACAGCGAAGATACGAATTTTTACGCACATTGGAAGGCTGTCTCCAAACACTTTTTGGCGGCCTGCACCGCCAAAAAGTATTTGGCGCGGAATTCACTGTACCAACAGCAGCAGCGAAATATTTTATTCCAAGCTGGCTGCAATAACTACCTTTGTCAACAGTATTCTTCCTACGTATAAAAATCAGCAATTCACATGGCAATCATCGGATTGGAAGGCGTTCGCCTCCGCGGCCCGCATGGCTACTACCCGGAAGAACAACTACTGGGTACCGCATTCATCATCGATCTGTCCGTCTCCATTCCCGTTGTAGAGGCCGGCCAACAGGACGATCTCCACCAGACAGTCAATTACGAAACGCTCTATCGCCTGTTAAAGATCGAAATGAAAGAACCCGCGCAGCTAATCGAAACGCTCGCCCTGCGAATTCTGCACAGAATCAAAGAGCAATTTCCCGATATCGAAGGTGCTGAAATACGACTCAGAAAATGTAACCCTCCCATGGGCGGCACCATCGACGCTGCCTTCATACAGCTCCGCATCGGCGATATGTATACAGGTCCCGAAACTGCCAAAAAGGATGAGGATAAAATAAAAAAGTCCGGCAACCAACGCTGGTGGCCAGACTTTGAGTGATTCGGCTGGGATTCGAACCCAGGACCCATACATTAAAAGTGTATTGCTCTACCGACTGAGCTACCGAATCAGTACCCTTTTTCAAAGGCGATGCAAAGATATTGCTTTCTGTGATTTCTACAAAAATTTAACGTTGTTTTTTTGCTATTCTTTGTATATCCCTCCCTTTTTAAGGATGCAGCCCGTGTTGCCAATGTCTGTAGAATTGTGTAAAAAAACGGATAAGTCCGTAAATGAAAAAATTTTTGCTTGTTGAAAAGGCAATTACCCCGCCGATTGCCTAATTTCGTTGCCTGCAAAAATTTTAACCGCTGCTGTATGGATTTTCTGGCCGATTACTTTTCAAATATACCCTCCGCGCATCGCTCCGCCATCCTCATCGGAGGCCTAACTTTTTTCATGCTGCTGGAAACGGCCGCACCTATGTTCCGCTGGGATTATCATCGTTGGCGGCACTTGGGTACCAATTTGGTCTTTACGTTGACAACGGTACTCGTCAACTTCGTCATGGCGGGTATCCTGCTCTTTAGCAGCGATTTTGTGGCCAGTAGGCATGTCGGCATTTTGCAGTGGCTGCCTTCGCTGCCGCTCTGGCTGGAGATTCTGCTGGGCTTGCTGTTGCTAGATCTCATTGGTGCCTGGTTTGTCCATTGGGTGCAGCACAAAGTGCGCTGGATGTGGCGGTTTCACCTGATTCATCACACAGATACACATGTCGATGCCAGCTCTGCCAACCGCCATCACCCGGGTGAAAGTGTTGTGCGCTTCGTATTTACTACCCTGGCTGTCATTGTCAGCGGTGCGCCTGTGTATACCGTTATGCTGTACCAGTCTATGTCTGCGGCTATGTCACAGTTCAATCACGCCAATATCCGCGTTCCCGGCTGGCTCAACCGCACGCTGGGCTGGCTGATTGTAACCCCCGCTATGCATCGGGTGCACCATCACTACCGCCTCCCGTACACAGACAGCAATTATGGCAACATCTTCTCTATCTGGGACAGGCTTTTTGGCACCTACAGTCTGCTAGA
>CAZYAO010000016.1:21707-46586 GCA_964645715.1 uncultured Saprospiraceae bacterium | reverse complement strand
GGCAGCTCAGTGGCAATCACTGCTTCAAACGCGTTTTGCATCAGCCGGGGCTCAACGTTAGAGAGGACGCCCGCCGTCAGGTTGATGCGTCGAATGCTGTTTATTTCCGCTTCTGTAAACTCGCTTCGCAATGTATTAAAAATATTTCTTACCAGGGATATTTCGTGCATACTTACAAGTTTTCTTTGCGTTTCCGCCGAATGGTCTCCCGAATGCGGATGGCACTCTCGTAGTCCTCCTTTCTGAGTACCTTCTGCAGCAATTCTTCGAGCTCCTCCAGGGTGTAATCGGTAAAAGAGGTCTTGTTGCTCTCTTTCACATAGATCTCGTTGAGGTAACTGCTGTCATTGAGCAGTTGCTGATTGGTATAGATGGGCACACTGTTCTTGACTGCCTGGGCAAGTGCATCCGAGGCACGCGCATCCATACAAAACATGTTCCCCTCACGGTC
The DNA here is from genome assembly GCA_964645715.1 of uncultured Saprospiraceae bacterium. Lineage (GTDB taxonomy): Bacteria > Bacteroidota > Bacteroidia > Chitinophagales > Saprospiraceae > JAUMBM01. Next base: position 46,135 of record CAZYAO010000016.1, on the reverse strand, counting down.
AATCAGGCAGATATCCGCTATGTAAATGTTGTCCGTCAGACTGTGGATGTAAATATACGCGACCCGACCACCAAGCTTTTCAATAGTTGCAGCCAATAAGTCATGTGTCATCGGCCGTTTGGTATTCAGTTTTTCCAGTACAATACCGATGTACTGCGCCTCTGCCTGCCCAATGAGAATGATAAGTCGCTTTTTGCTTTGCTCATCTTCCAGCGCTACAACATAGTTGTTGTCCGAAGTCTGGCTCTTAGCAAGCGCAATAATCGACAGTTCCACTTTTTCTTCCATGCATCAGCCGAGTTTGATGAAGCCACACATTTCTACGACATCTGCAAATGGAGCAACTACCTGATTCCGGTAGCATAACTTGTAGAGTGATTTTCCCTCTACTTCTATGGTATAGCCATTTTCCACCTCCACCTGCTGACCCTCCTCGCGGATGACCACAATATCCATCCCCCTGAGTACCAACATCAGCAGTTCCTTGGGGTCAAACTGTTCCAGTATCTCTTCATCTGTCATATACTGTCCGCTAAATTAACAATTCATAGAAACGGATGCGGTGGTTGCCGGTATCCGCAATCACCAACTGGCAGGATGCTTCGTCGATACAGACAGAAAAAGGCCAATAGAGGTCATTTTCGGTGCCAAAAATCGTATTGGCATTTTCGCTGCCCGTTGTAAAATTGCTTTTCCCGATCAGGTTGTCAGCGGCTGCCCCATGGGTGCGGGGGCATTGCTGAAACCACAAGAGACGGCTATTGCCGGTATCTGCTACCCACAACCCCTGTCGGTAAAAGAAATGATCATAGCACCAGTTGAGTGTGTGCGCCTGTGGGAAAAGGCCAAATTGATTTTGCCCGTTGCCGGCCAAATCAGGCTGCCCGATAATGACCGATGCCTTTTCACGCAGGGCATCGCGCCAGTGATCCCACAGCAATACGCGGTAGTACTGGGTGTCGGTGATGGCCAGCCGGCCCTCGCTGCTGATTCTCACTGCATACGGCCACACGGCATCCTCTCCTTCATAATCCCGCTCCTCAAAAGATGGTTTGCCCACGACAAAATCGGCCGGGTGGCCGTTTTCAACAGGCAACGAGTTATACACCAATACTCTTCGGTTGCCTGTATCAGCCACAAACAATCGATCGTCATGGACGTACACTCCATAAGGCCAATTGAGTGACCGCGCTGAAGGGGAGGCTCCTATTCCGTGTACGTTGGGCTGGTTGCTCCCAAAATCAGGCTGCCCCAGCACAACATCTGCTGCCTGCCCGTGCTGCTCCGGCATGCTATGCCAAATGAGCACCCTGTGATTCCAGGCGTCCGCTACTACCAGCCGCTTGCCGTCGGACCAGATCCCGGAAGGGTACATCAGCGTGGATCCGCTGACGGATGTGCCTGCGTTGCGCCCTGTATGCTGAAGCTCCTGCTGCCCCAATACAACGTCCGGAGGGGCATAGGCTTGCCCTAAAGGTATTTTTTTCCATATAAACACGCGGTTCTGCCCCGTGTCAGACACAAACAACATGCCGGCCGCAACAAATACCCCGCGGGGTGCCAAAAACGGGTTGCCGGCATCCCCCTGAAAGATGCCGAGCTCGCGCGCAATGGCAGGCAGTGTTGCTGCTGTAGCGGCCGGCATCCCCTTTTTCAGGCTGATATTGATCGCTGTTGTCGAATGAGTATCCATACCTATGCTTCCCCCTGAGCCCATTGCTCTACGGCATTGGAAAAATGATAATAAGCCGCACAGGCGCCCTCACTGCTCACCATGGGCGCACCCAGCGGTTTCTGCGGACTGCAGCCTTTACCAAACTGAGGACACTCATAGGGCTTTTTGATGCCCTTAAGCACCAGACCAGCAATACATTCACTGTTTTCAGCTACCTTCTCTATGGCTATGGCAAATTTTTTGTTGGCATCATATTGTTCAAAAGCGGCGCGAACCTGGTAACCACTCTTCGGAATGTTGCCTATTCCTCTCCACTCGCGATCCGAAACCTCAAAGACCTGCCGTATGGTAGCTATGGCATCCGGATTGCCCTCAGGTCGTACCACCCGCCCGTACTGATTTTCCAACACCGCTTCCCCATTTTCCAACTGCTTCACCACCATAAGTATCCCCTGCACAATATCAACCGGCTCGAATCCTGTCACCACAACGGGCACTTTATACTTGTCCACCAGCGGGTAATACTCATCGATGCCCATAATAGTACACACATGGCCGGCAGCCAGAAATCCCTGGATGGAAGCCTCCTCATCGTCAATGACCGCTTCAATAGCCGGTGGCACCAGCACATGCGACGCCAGAATCGAATAATTGGACAGCTGCGCTCTGGCTGCGTGCAGTACCGACAGGGCATTGGCAGGCGCCGTGGTCTCAAAGCCTACGGCAAAAAAGACGACTTCGCGGGTCGGGTTGTCTTTGGCCAGTTTCACCGCCTCCAGCGGTGAATACAATATACGAATATCAGCGCCCAGCGCCTTGGCTTCCAACAAGCTCATCTGCGAACCCGGCACGCGCAGCATATCCCCAAACGAACACAGAATCACCCCCTTTTCCAATGCCAGGTGCACAGCCTTGTCAATCAAATGTAAGGGAGTTACGCACACAGGACAGCCCGGGCCGTGAATCATGTTAATCTGCGAAGGCAGCATTTTTATCAGCCCGTTCTTGACCAAACTGTGCGTTTGTCCGCCACAAACCTCCATGATGCTCCACGGACGGGTCACCAGCTTGTGAATTTCGTTGAGGTATTTTTCTACCAGCACAGGATCCCTGTACTCTGACATATATTTCATAGTCCCTCTCCTCTTTGCGGGCTACCGGCACCACTGACCGTACAGATAGCGGTACCAACAGGCTTTTTTATTAATAATCACCGCCCCCCAGGCTGTTGCGATCAATCTGGCTGCTCTCGATGAGCTCGTCAATCTCACCAATCTCCTCCAGGTACCTGAAAGTCAGCATGGCTTCTTCTTCATCGACAATACTGATGGCCACCCCCACATGCACCAGCACATAGTCGCCCTCCTTGGCAGCCGGTAACATCTCCAGACTCGCTTCCTTGGTGATGCCGCCAAACTGAACCTTGGCCATTTTCACCAGCCCGTCGTACTGGTATTCTATGCTCTTAATTTTTCCGGGAATCGCCAGACACATATTGCTTTGTTTTGGTATTAAATCGAAAAACAATATTCATAAATTTTGCACAAACCTGAACTGAATTTCCCGGATTAGTAAATATTTTCTATTTATGCAGGTTTTTATTTTTTAAAAAAAAGCACCTCCCCAATGCACTTTGGCGGCTGCCGCCGCTAAAGTGCATCAGCCGGCGGAAATAAATACCCGCTGCCCCCCTACTTCCACCATAGCAACCTCCACATCGTACAACGCTTGGAGCAGGTCTGTATCAATTATTCCAACCTCCCCGGCTGCCAGCAGACGGCCTTCTTTGAGCAAAAGGCAGTGAGAGCAGTAGCGGACGGCCATATTGATGTCGTGCAACGCCAGTATGATGCAAAGTCCCTCTTCTTTCAGCTCGCGTAGCAGCCCCAGTACCTCGTGCTGGTGCTTCAGGTCGAGACTGGCCGTGGGCTCATCCAACAGCACAACTTCCGTCGCCTGTGCCAGTGCTCTTGCAATCAGCACTTTCTGGCGCTCTCCGCCACTCAGTTGCTGTACATTGCGCAGCGCCAGCGATGCCAGCTGAAGGCGCAGCAACACTTTTTCCACCATGGCCAGGTCTTCCGAAGAAGGCCTCGCACCGGCATGGGGTATCCTGCCACTGAGCACAGTATCGAAGACGGTCACCGGAAACAGCTGCGGCTGAAACTGTGGAACATAGGCTATTTTTCGCGCAAGGGCTGCCACGGAAATGTCCCGGAGGTTTTTTTCTCCTATATACACACTGCCCCCGCTGGCCTTGAGCCAGCCATTGAGCAGGCGAATGAGGGTAGACTTGCCGGAGCCATTGACACCCAGGATGGCAGTCATGCTGGCTTTTTCAAATTCACAACTCAGTCCGTTGATAACCAATGGTCTTTGAGGGTAATGAAAACACAGCTGATCGAGTCTGATCATGGCCATTAATGATATTGTTTGCGTCTGATGAGCAACAAAATGAACAGTGGAGCGCCAATCAGCGACGTGAGGATTCCCACAGGAATGACCACAGGACGCAGCAGTGAGCGGGCAATCATATCGCACAACAGCAAAAATACAGCGCCCGAAACAGCGGCCGCAGGCAGCAGAAAACGCTCATCCCCGCCAATCAGCTTCCTGACAATGTGCGGCACCACCAGCCCAACAAAGGCAATGATGCCGTAAAAGGCAACAATCGCCGCCGTCAGCAACGAGCTCAGTACCATCGCTACCAGCCTGAATCGGTTGACGCGGATACCAAGGCTGTGCGCTACTTCATCGCCGGCATCCAGTGCGTTGAAGTGCTGACGCCGATGCATAAAATAAGCCAGCACAGGTACCACCAGCAGCAATTGCAGCAGCAGCGACCGCCAGTCGCCCTTCGACAGGTCGCCGAATGTCCAGAAGACAATGGAGGCCAACTTGACATCGTCTGCAATGTATTGAAGGATGGAGGTCAGGGCCGTAAAAAGGGTGCTGGCGATGATACCCGTGAGGATCATGTTCTCTGGTGTCGCTCCCCGGAGGTTGGCAACCAATAGTATAAACAAGCAGCAGATGATGGCCCAGACAAATGCCGACAGCGTCACCAGCATCGATTGCAGCCAGACGCCCTCGCTGCCCAGCCAGGCGGCAGCTTTTTCGGCGTCAAAAAAAACAAACGCAAGCGCCGCGCCAAAGGCGGCGGCGTTGGAAATACCCAGCGTGAAGGGCGAACCCAGCGGATTGCGCAGCACACTTTGCATGACAACCCCCGACACGGCCAGTGCCGTACCGCTCATGATGGCTGCCAGCAGCCGCGGCAGCCGCAGCTGCAGCAGTATGTGGCGGTCTGTATCGCTGCCGCCAGCCTGCAGGCTGGCCAGCATATCCGCCAGTCCCAGCTCACTCGGCCCCAGTGATATACCCAGCACGAACAAGCCAATGAGCAACAGTATATTGACAATCAAATATATACGCTTCGATCGATTGTAGGCAGCATAGCGCTGCAGCAGCCCTTCGCCCTCGCTGTTGTTAGTCATTCCCCTCTATTTTTCTGAATGCTCGATAGGTGCTGTCAATCACAGCGTATACGTCTTTACCCAGGAAAAAGGTTGTTATTTCACGACTTTTCGACTCGATGTCAATCCCGCCAAAGGCGCGCGGATTGGTCACCTTTGCTACAAACCAGGCGTTGCACAGTAGATGTTCGTAGTTGATGGTATGCCAATTGAAGGGCAGCAGCACGAAGGCCTGCCCTTGCCGCAAGGCACGCAGCCGACGATAGGCCGGCTGCCAGAGCTCCTGCTCCCACAAATCGCGGCCAGCGGCATCGAGAAACAGGAAGTCGGTATCCCAGTCGACTATCTGCTCAGGGTCGATGAGGATATTTTTTTGCCCGTCACCCAGCTCCTGCAGGCTATTGGGCAGCCCGTCGACGGGGCTGCTGATGCCTGCCAGCAGGAAAGGGGGATAGTGGACGCGCGACGAGCGCAGGCCATGGGCACCATTGAAGGCCACCCCGCCGAGGTAGGCCGTAGCAGCTGCGGCACCGGCGCTGCCGGCTGCCAGCTGCTGCCTGTTTTTTTCAATAAAAACAATGAGGCTGTCTGCCCGCCCCTGGCGGTCAAAAAGCGCGCCCAGCGCGCGGAAGCTGCCAAAGAGCTCCGCCAGACGATCACCCATATCACCGTAGGTGAGTACAAAAACGGGCTTCCCTACCCTGGCCTGCAGTGCGTCGGCTTCTGCCGCCGTCATGTACGTGGCAATGATGAGCTCCGCCTCACTGGCTGCTACTGCCTCCGGATCGTACTGGTTGCCGATGCCTAGCACCGGTAGTGTTCGGAGCTGGGGGTGGGCCATCAGGTAGGTTACCTGTCGCTTCTGCTCATTTTGCTCGATGTAGCTTACTTTGTCCTGCACGCCCATATAGCACAGCAGGCGCAGCGCGCCCGCTTTCAGGGTAAGTACTTTTTCTACGGGCATTTTTAGCTGCAGCTCGCGCCCCAGCGCGTCGCGTACTGGCTGCAATGTCGGCTGTTCAGCCGGCTTTTGGCCGCAGGCCGCCAGCAACAGGGCGGCCAGCAGCAGGGAGGGAGGAAAAAAAGGGCGACATGCTCGCGGTTTCATGGGCGTAAATTTTTGAAATAAAGTGCAAGCTGCCCCAATGCTATATTCTCATCGTTGGGCGATACCTGTCGGTGAAAAAACAACTGATGGCCCGCGCTGAGCCGGTCAATGAGCATGTCTGCCAGCAAGCCGTTCTGGAATACGCCGCCGCTGAAGGCAAGTTTTGTGCAACCTGTATAGCGGGCTACGTTCTCGACTATCTGTACCAGGGTCCGATGAAATTTGGCTGCAATGTAGGCTTTATCGCGGCCTTTTTTCAGGTCGATGAGCAGGTACTGAAAAATGCTGTATGTCGGTATCCGGTAGTAACTCGCCTGCGCTTGTACGTAGCTGTCAATCGGGTCGAAGCCGTTGGCCTGCACATACTGCTGCGCCAACTGCTCAACGTAGATGGCGGCTTCGCCTTCGTAGGTGTTGCGGTCGCCCAGCCCTAGCAGACAGGCAACTGCGTCAAACAGCCTGCCGACACTCGATGTCTGCAGCCCGGCCTGTTGCGATAGCAGGCGGGTGTAGAGCTGCCACTCCTGCTGCGTAAATTTGGGGCGCAGCAGCTCCTCTGCCCAGGCAGCCTGTTTGCATGCCGAAAGGGCTGCAAGCCGCGGCTCCAGCGACATCTTGTCGCCCAACAGGTAGTCGAAATAGTCAAAGTGGTAGGCACGCAGGAATTGCCCTGCCTGGTAACGGAAGAATTCTCCGCCCCATATCTGCCCGTCTTCGCCATAACCTACTCCGTCCCATACGACACCCAGCACGGCTTCCTCACCGTCCAGTAGGTCATTTTCGAAAAGACAGGCTGCAAGGTGGGCTTTGTGGTGCTGAAAGGCGTGCCTTTCGGATGCTTCCAGGGTGTGGGCCAGCCGGGTGGAAACGTAAGCGGGGTGAAGGTCGTGCAATATCACGAGCGGCTGACAGCCAGTGAGCTTGAGGTAGTGCTGCAGCACATACTCGTATTGCTGCTGACTGTCATAGCTTCCCAAATCGCCCAGGTACTGACTCAGATATATGTTTTGCTGGTGGCTGATGCCAAAAACGCTCTTCATGTCGGCACCCATAGCCAGTACCGTCGGGTAAGCTTGCTCCCGTGCGTGCCAGTAGGTGGGTGCCAGCCCCCGGCTGCGACGCAGCAGTATCCGCTGGTCATTGATGCGGGAAAACCGGCACACGCTGTCGTCCTGGGGGATGACAATGTCGCGGTTGTGGACGAGCAGCCGGTCGGCAATCGATGAAAGATGTGTGGCAGCCTGTTCGTTTTGGTAACAAATGGGTGCCCCGCTCACATTGCCGCTGGTGGCTACCAAGGGTCTGCCAAAACGGCCTGCCAGCAAGTCGAGCAGTGGGCTGTTGGGCAGCATGAGACCGAGCTGGCGGAGGCCGGGGGCAATGAGTTCCATCGGCAGCGGTGAGGCAGGTGTTGCCCGCAGGGGACACAGCACGATCGGAAAGCTGCTGTGCTGCAGCGCAGCTCTCGCGCCCTCGCTAAGCAGCACATCCGCTTCTATGCGGGCCAGGTCAGGGTATAAAAGCGCCAGCGGCTTGCGGGGCCTGTTTTTGCGCTTGCGCAGCCGCCCTATGGCTTCCGCATTGCAGGCATCGCACAGTAGCAGAAATCCGCCCACACCTTTGACTGCTACAATGGCGCCCGACTGCAGCCATGCTACTACTTCGCCTATAGGATCAGTTGTTGTTGTCGACTGACCATACACCGCCAGCTGCGGGCCGCAGCTACTGCAGGCGTTGGTCTGCGAAAAGTACCGCCGATCTGTTATCGCTTCGTATTCTTCCCGGCATGGCTCGCACATAACAAAGGGTACCATCGTCGTATACTCGCGATCATAGGGAATATTTTCGATGATCGACAGGCGAGGACCGCACTGGGTGCAAGTGGTGAAGGGAAATTGATAACGACGGTTGCTGGCATCCCACAATTCTTCCCTGCAAGCCGCGCAAAGCCCAAAGTCTGGGCTGATGAGTACATCGCGCTTGTCGTGGGCTGCAGAGGCTACGATGGAGAAGCCTGCATAATCCGCTGCCGCTGTCTCCGACCAGTCAACCGCCGTAATGCGAGCCATAGAGGGTGCCTGCCGACAGATATCATCCCGAAAACGGCTAAAATCTTCAGGCATTGCATTGACCAATATGTGTACACCATCGGTACCATTGGACACGCTACCCTGCAGACCGTACTGCTGCGCCAGCCGATATACAAAGGGCCTGAAGCCTACACCTTGTACCTGCCCGCGGATATGAAGGTGGTAAGAATGCATATCAGGCAGTTACGGCCGCAGCTTTTTTCTCCTCAACCCGCTTTCGCAGCCATGCACACCACGCCTCCATGCCCTCGCCGGAGGTGCTCGATAAGCTGATTACCTCCAGCGCCGGATTAATCTCCCGGGCGTCCTGGGTAACTGCCTCCACACTGAAAGGAAGATATGGCAGCAGGTCTGATTTCGAGACAACCATGAGCTCGCTTGTCAAAAACATTTTGGGGTACTTTTTAGGCTTGTCATCACCTTCTGTACTGGCAATGAGTGTTACACGGTAGTCTTCCCCAAGGTCAAAAGAAGCCGGACAGACCAGATTACCTACATTTTCGATGAACAACAACTCTACACCCTCCAGATTGATACTTTGCATCGCCTGCCAAATCATCTGGGCCTCGAGGTGGCAAATGCCGCCGGTTACAATTTGCAGCGCATTGCCCCCAACACTGCGTATGCGGTCGGCATCGCGCTCCGTCTCCAAGTCTCCTACCAGCACCATCATTGAAATTTCTCCGCCCAAACGCCTGACTGTTTCCTGCATCAGGGTGGTTTTTCCACTGCCTGCAGAAGATACTATATTGACAACCAAAATATTGCGCTCAGCAGCATATTTCCTTATAGCGTCGGCCACAAAATCGTTGGCCTGCAGTAAATGCATGGTTGTGTTGTCACAGGCAAGTGTCCCCCTCGCATTCCTGTTGGACTTAAGCACTCTTAGATTTGCCATGATACAGACATTGTGATAAAGTACGTGAAGACTACAAATGTATAGGATAGGATGTAGAGCGTCAAATTTTATCCCTGTTTAGTAAACAATTTCTAAATTTGGAACTTGTTACTTAGATTAGGTGCATTGTAAGGAAAACCAAATAATTAGATTTTGAGCAGCCAGACAACCAAGCGAAAGATTATTCAGGCCGCTATCTCGCTGTTCAATGAGATGGGGCTGGTCAACGTGCGCCTGCAGCATATCTCAGATGCTACGATCATCAGTCTGGGCAATATCACCTATCACTATAAGACCAAGGACGCTATCATCGGGGATATCTGGCGGCAGATACAGGCCGAACAGCAAATACTGCTGGCCGAATTCCGGACACTGCCTTTGTTCGAGGATATAGACCGCTACCTGCTGTCGAGTTTTCAGCTGCAGCACAAGTATCGCTTTTTTTACCAGGATACTCTCGAGGTCGTCAGAGCTTATCCGGAGATTGGCGAAAGCCATCGGGAGCATATCCGCTGGCAGGAACAACAACTCGGTCTTATGTTTACTTTCAACCTCGCGCGGGGGGCATTTATGCAAGAGCCAACACCTGGCTTCTATCAGTCAATGGCCGGGAGCTGGCTTTGGATGCTCGAAAACTGGCTGCAGCGACAAGAAATTACCGGCTGTAATCCACTGGATTATGCCGTTTTTAATACAACTCTCTGGAGCGCTCTGCTACCGGTATTCAGCCCGCAAGGGCATCTGGAATACCAGCAGCTGCTTCAGTTAAAAAAACTGCCCGACGATGCATTCACGCTGCTGTCTTGATTACGAAACCTACAAATGGCTGTTGCAGACCATCAATACGCAGTTCCTGTACGACGGGCTGCGTGGCAACCCGGCCGATATAGCCTTTATCAAAGACGATAAGTGGCTGTCGGAATCTTCCGTGGTCGAACAAGTTGTGCGCCGACGGGGTACCTGGTGCATCGATCTGCTTTTTGCCAGCCATAAAGATCCACTGAAATTTATCATCCGGAAGATATCCAGCCATCCTTCCCGGGAAAAAGCGCTGCTCCTCGGTAGCTTGTTTCGCCGGCAGGCAGCCAAAGACCAGCGGGGTACACTGGTGCTCAGTATCTCCGATCTTCAGCTCAACTACAATTAATTTCCTGCAATATGAGTACGAAACAACGGATACTCGAGGGATCTATCAAAATGTTTAACGAACACGGTGTCGCCAATGTAAGGCTGCAACAAATAGCAGATGAGTGCGGCATTAGTGTTGGCAACCTCGCCTATCATTTCAAAAATAAAGAGGCCATCGTATCTTATGTGTACGATGAAATCTTTCAGGAGTTTATGATGATCCTGTCCGACTATCTGCCCGAAGAGACTTTCATGGGGATAGACAGGAAGCTCGACAATTATTACCTGTTTTTTATGAAGTATAAATTTTACTTCACTGATATTTTTGAGATCGAGCGCAACTATCCGGAGATCATCGGCAAATGGCACCAGTACATCAACCGTATGCTGCTGCAGATTAAAGGACGTATCGACTTCGATATCTCCCGCGGTATACTAATCGCCCAGTCCAATGAAATGAACGAACTCCTCGCCAACAATATCTGGATGTCTATCATCTTCTGGCTGCCGCAGCGCGTGCTGCGGGGGCTGCCGTTTGATGAAAAACTCTTCAAAGAGGCCGTCTGGAGCCAGATTATCCCCTACATGACCCAACGGGGTCAAGCTGAGTTTGTCTCCCTTATTTATCCTTCCTTAGTCTGATTTTTTTGCCGGAATAGACTGATATAGAATAGCTGTACCTTCAATTAGGATATTTTTTCCAATTTTTAGAAAAAATTTTCAAATACTTTTAGTAAAAACATACTAGTTCCCGAATCCTGAATTATATTTGGGTCGGGAAACGAAATATAGTCATTTAGACTGCATTGCTCCCATCAGTAAAATATTATTCCTAACCGTAAGTCACTCAAATTATGGCCAATGTTCTCTGGTTACAGGGGGGGGCATGCAGCGGCAATACTATGTCGTTTCTGAATGCAGAGGAGCCCACTGTAGTAGAATTAGTAACAGACTTCGGCGTCAACATCCTTTGGCACCCCTCAATCGGCCTCGAAATTGGCCACCAGGTTGCGGACTTAATGGATAACATCATCCAGGGGAAGACGCAGCTGGACATTCTCGTCTATGAGGGCTCTATCATTCAGGGGCCCAATGGTACGGGTACGATGAACTATTTCTGTGATCGTCCGATGATGGAGTGGATCCGGGAGTTGTCTTCTGTTGCCGGTTTCGTAGTAGCTATCGGGGATTGCGCTACCTGGGGTGGCATCCCCGCCGTTCCACCCAATCCCAGCGAGAGTACAGGGATGCAATTCCTGAAGACGGAAAAGGGAGGATTCCTGGGCGCCGGCTACAAATCGAAAGGTGGCTTGCCAGTCATCAACATTCCGGGCTGCCCTGCGCATCCCGACTGGATCACGCAAATTCTGGTAGCCATCGCCACCGGCCGCATCGGCGACGTGCTGCTGGATGAATTCCACCGCCCAAAGACTTTCTTCACAGATTTTGTGCAGACCGGCTGCCCCAATGCTGTAAGCTTTGCCCAAAAGGTCGATGGTCACTTCGGTAAGCGTGGCGGTTGCCTCTTCTATGAGGTTGGTTGCCGCGGACCTATGACGCGCGCAAGCTGTAATCGCATCCTGTGGAATCGTACCTCGAGCAAAACACGCGCCAATCATCCTTGCCTTGGCTGCACGGAACCGGGTTTCCCGCACCACGATCTGGTCAAAGGCAGCGTATTCAAAACGCTCAAGTATCTGGGCTTCCTGCCGCAGGATGTGCCCACAGGCAACTCACGCCTGGGGTATTATGCCCGGGCAGGATTTGAAAAAGCACTGGGTACTGCAGAAAATGTGCTGGGTGTCAACAAACAGCATTTCGAAACTTCTAAGTAAGCTATCGTTCAACCGTAAAATCAACCCAATATGTCTTCTACATATAAAGAGTTAAATATTTCACCGGTAGGTCGTGTCGAAGGAGATCTCGATGTAAAGGTGTACATGGAAAACGGTGTTGTCACCCGGGCGCATACGCAGGCAGCCATGTTCAGAGGGTTTGAACGTATCATGGCTGGCAAAGACCCACAATCGGGCCTGATTGTCACACCAAGGATTTGTGGTATCTGCGGTGGCTCGCATTTGTACTGTGCTTCCTCTGCACTTGATACGATTTGGAAAACTACCCTCACGCCCAATGCACTACTGCTTCGGGCCATCGGGCAGGCTTGCGAAACCATCCAGAGTATCCCCCGCTGGTTCTACGCTATCTTCGCTACGGATATGGCCAACAAGAAGTTTGCCAACAAGCCGCTTTATGGCGAAGTGACCAAGCGCTGGGCTGCCTATGTGGGTACTTCTTTTCAGTCAGGTGTCACGGCTTCTGCCCTCCCGGTAGAGGTGTATGCCATCTTTGGTGGTCAGTGGCCTCACTCTTCTTATATGGTGCCCGGTGGTGTTATGTGTGCCCCCACACTCAAGGATATTACCCGCGCTCATGCCATCATGAATCATTTCCGCAATCGCTGGCTGGAGACTACCTTCCTCGGTTGCTCCATAGACCGCTATCTGCAGATTAAGACCTGGGATGACCTCCTCGCTTGGGTCGACGAAAATGAGAGCCAGCGAAACAGCGATCTGGGTCTGTTTATTCGGGCAGGTCTTGAGTTTGGTCTCGATAAGTTTGGCCAGGGAGTAGGCAAATTCCTCGCTTTCGGTACCTACCTCCACAAGGATTTGTATAACCACCCAACCATCGAAGCCCGCAACAAGGCGGTCATCAGCCCGGGTGGGTTCTACGACGGACAGCGCTTCCACACACTCGATCATCTCAATGTACAAGAGCATGTCGATCACTCGTGGTACGAAAATGTCAAGCCGGCTCACCCCTGGGATGAGCCGCTGCCAACGCCCCTGCAGTCGCAAAATCTTATTGATACCGACTTTAGCGGCAAGTATAGCTGGGCCAAAGCCCCGCGCTATATGGGGCATGCCGCTGAGGCCGGGCCGCTTTCCCGCGTGATTATGGCAGGCAATCCCAACAATCACGATCATCAGGTGCAGGATCCGCTCTTCCTCGATATCATGGCACAAAAAGGCCCAAGCGTGTTTACACGTACGCTCGCACGCCTGCATGAAGCGCCTCGCCTCTACAATTATATCAACGAATGGCTCAGCCAGGTGGATCTGAATGGTGAATTCTATATCAAACCTGAAGAGCGCGATGGCAAAGGCTGGGGTGCTACCGAAGCAGCACGTGGTGCACTGGCGCACTGGGTGGAAATTAAAAATGGCGTCATCGAAAATTATCAGGTAATGGCACCCACTACCTGGAATGTCGGCCCCAATGACGAACAAAACAATCCGGGTCCTATCGAGGCTGCCCTCGAAGGTACGGAGATTGAAGATCCGCACGATCCGGTAGAAGTGGGTATGGTGGCCAGGTCTTTTGACAGCTGTCTGGTTTGTACTGTACATGCACACGATGCCAAATCAGGCGATCAGCTCGCAAAGTTCAAGTTGTAGTATTTTATTAGAAGAAAATAAAGGTTTATCAAGACGCGCTTTGGCGGCTCAGGCCGCTGAAGCGCGTCTTGAGTGTTTTTTGTGAAAATCTTTTCCACTATATGCACACAGCCGTTATGGGTTTTGGCAACCCTGTAAGAAGCGATGATGGCGTAGGCTGCTATGTCATCGAATTGCTTCGCAAGGCCTGTCCCGAACATGCGAAAATATCGTTTCTGGATATGGGCACTTCGGCATTTGAGGTGCTCTTTCAACTCAAAGGGCAACAGCGAATCATCGTGGTTGACGCCGTTGTCAATTCCAACGAACCCGACGGAACGGTCTTCAGACTGCCCGCTTCCGCCATCAATGCGGCTATCATCGATGATCCTATGGTCTTTCTCCACAGCCTCAAATGGGACCAGGCGCTTTCCTATGCCAAAAAAATTTTACAGGATGAATTTCCCCGCGATGAAATCTACGTTTACCTGATCGCTGTCACCGATATCCGTATGGAAGTAGGCCTCAGTCGGGTGGTCGAACAGGCTGCTCACAAGGTCAAAGATCATATCCTCCATCATCTAGCTGACGTAATCTGATTACCCGTGGAAAGAATCTATCACTTTGAGGGCGTCACACCTGTCCCGCCCGACCCAATGACCGGATCCAGCGTTAAGCTTCGCAATGGACATATATGGATAGATGCTTCGCTGGCACAGGAGGTGCTGGGCAATACCTCCCAGGTGTATGCTGTTTTTTACCCCAACATCAAAGCTATACTGCTGGCACCTGATAGCGACCAGACCTTCCGGGCAGCGCATGAGGTAATCATGCTGTTTGTGAAAGTTAAAAATAGTCGCGGAGATCGCGCTATTTCTATACAGGAGTTTATGGCTGACCATGATATGGACGAAACCGACAGGGACCTGGTATACATGACCGCCCCCGGACTGAGCATGATGCACATCAGCATTTAATCTTTTTATATCGACCACTATGATACTGCTCTATACTGCCAACCAGGCAACCAACCAACTGCTACGCGATATCATCGCTACACAACCCAGGCTCGATGAGCTCGTGTCTTTCAGAGATGCCCTCGAGGAGCGACCGCTGCCCACCGGGGCGGCTATCATGATCAATGCGCAGGGAATCTGCTTCCCGCTCGACTGGCATAATTTTCAACCCCCTTATCTGTTGCCTGAGTATACACTCTTTCAGGATGAGATTCTGCTGGCGTTTGTCTATTTCAAACTGGGGAATGCAGAAATGGCTTTCCGCTTGTTGCAGCCCCATGGGGCTATCAGAGCCGAACTTTCCTTCGTGCACCAGCTGAAAAATGGCTTTGAGACCGACCCGGCAATGCTCACAGTGGAGACCTACCAGGATTTTGACGACTATCGGCTCATGCATAATCATGCTGTGGTCAGGCATTATGGTATGCCTGCCAGCCCGGAGGTTGATGAAAAAATTCATTATTACTACAACGCTGCCATGGATGCAGCGCCTAATGATGAGTATCAGGCATTTTCTGCCCGGCACTATGTGAGTTTCCTGATAGATCAGCAGGCGTATGCGCTGGCGCAAAAAATAGCTGAGGATACGCTTTCTCTCGATATCTCAGCAGATGCTGCTGTCGAATTGCAATACCTCCTCTGTCAACTGTGGCTGGCACAGCTGACGGCTCCCTATGATGCTTCTCTTGTCGATAAAATTAAAACAACGCTTTGGGCTGTCTTACAGGCATACGAAAAAGCTGACCGCAAGGCAGAAACCGCCATGCTGCTGGAAGATGCCTGCCACATTGCCAATATTAGCGAAAGCTTTGCGGAGGCGCTGGGCTATATCACCCGGGCTATCAAAATATACGAGGAAGAAATGCTGGAAGAGCTGCTGTACAATGCCCACTACAAAAAAGGGCAGCTGCTTTTTACCTGGGCAAAGAAGGGACAGGGGCAATTTTTCAGGGCTGCTATTGAAAGCTACCAACAGGCAGTCAGGTATTTTACTAAAGAAGATTACCCCGAAATCTATGCTGATATTCAACACTATCTGGGGGTTATTTATGCCGAAATCCCGGACGAAGTCAAGAAAAAAAGTATCTGGGCTGCAGTTTCCTATGCCGCTTTTATGGAAGCACTCGCCATTTTTTCCAAAGAAACTATGCCCTACCAGTACGCCTTGGTCTGCAACAGTCTGGGCAATGCCCTCATGAAATACCCTGCTGCCGTCCATTCTGATAATTACGAAAAAGCACTCTTCTACTACAATGAGGCGCTCGAAATACGGACGCCCCAACACTATCCCCTGGAGAGGTCACTCAGCCTGCTCAACTACCTGGAAGCTTCCTGGAATGCCGACAACGCAACCAACGAGCAGAACCCCGAGCGCTATACCGATATGTGGCAGAAGGCCGAGGAGGTGATTGCGCTCAATGCAACTCCACAGCTGGCCGAAGAGGCCAGAGAACATATACAGAAACTGCTTAAGCTCAAGGAACTGATGGCCTGACCAGGCCACAACAATGAGATGTGATTACCGCCGTATATATTTTCCCGCTGATATAGCGGGAAAATATATACCAGTTAGTCGCTTACTATCATCCGAACGCTTATCAGGCCTGATCTTCCTCTTCCCCCTGCTGCTCGTCATCTGCCTCCGCCATGATTTCGCGCTGCAACTCTTCCATGAATACGAAGTCAATCGCTTCAGACAGGCTGGGTACTATGGTAAGCGTGGTATCGAGGCGCGTAATTTCGATAAGCTTTTTGACACTCGGATGCACAATGCCCGTGATGACGAAGCTACCAAGGTCCTTCCACAGGCGATCTGCAACCAGAATCGCACTCAGCCCGGAAGAGTCAATAAATTTTACCGCCGATAAATCCAGAATAAGGTTGGATGTCCCCTCGTTTGATAAAAAGACAAATTCGGATTTGAGGTCGGGAGCGAGTACAGCCGTGAGGGATTCTTCCTGCAGGCTGAGGAGCGTATACTTGTCTTGTTTATCGATCGAAAACTTCATCTGTTGGATTATTATTTTTGGGTTGATGATCCTGCTGGGCTGGCTCCCAAAGCGGCACATAAGATGGTTGTGAAACAGAAGTACCGGCTAACCCTTGCTGTCAGTGATACTACAATCGTTTTTTAGCCATTTCAGCAAGGCAAAAGTATATTTTTTTCGCGATGATACACGCATTTTTAGATCAAATTTCAATAAACAGGGACAAAGACCGTTACAACAAAGCCTTCAAAATCTGATGCCGACAAGGCTTGATGAATCGATTCTCCCAAAAGGAATGCTTTTTTGTGTCAACTGTACATTTTGTAAAAACAGTTACGTTTTTTTGAAACTTCAATGGCCCAAGTTTTGTATTATTTGACAATTGCCTTAATATTGTTATTGACAACCAATGCAAGGGGCAGATTGAACTAAGAAAGTAGTCTAACATGAACAATAGTAGGAAGTTTTCTCCCAAAGTGAAGCAGGTTATCTCTCACAGCCGAAATGAAGCACTGCGCCTTGGCCATGACTTCATCGGTACGGAGCACCTGCTGCTTGGCTTGCTCAGCGACCAGGAGGGTCTGCCTCTGAAGGTGCTGGCCTCGCTGGATATTGATGCGGAGGAGTTGCGACAGACTGTTGCCAGCACCGTTCAGCGAATCCCCGGCGCTGCTAACTCCGGCCTGAATGTGAGCAACCTACCCCTCAATAAACAAGCCGAAAAAGTACTGAAAATCACATTTTTAGAGGCCAAGTCCCTTAAAAATGAAGAGATTTTTCCGGAACACCTGATGCTCTCTATCCTAAAAGACAAGGATAACCCGGCATCACGCATTCTTCAGCAGTTTGACGTCGACTATGATATGTTCAAAGCGGAATTAGAGTACGTGCGACAGGAGCAGGACTTCAGCACCAGCAAGCCCGATCTGTTTGCTCAGTCACCTTCCGAACAGGACGATTCATACGAGGAAGATGATCAGCGCAGCTACCAGCAGCGCAAATCTCCGGCTAAGTCCCGAACGCCGGTTCTCGACAATTTTGGTCGCGATATCACCAAACTTGCGGAGGAAGGTCGTCTCGATCCAATCATCGGCAGGGAAACAGAAATCGAGCGCGTCAGCCAAATTCTCAGCCGCCGTAAAAAGAATAATCCTATTCTGATCGGTGAGCCGGGCGTTGGTAAAACGGCTATCGTGGAAGGTCTCGCATTGCGCATTTTCCAAAAGAAGGTGTCACGAACGCTTTTCAATAAGCGTATCGTTATGCTCGATCTGGCTGCGCTGGTGGCCGGTACAAAGTATCGCGGTCAGTTCGAAGAGCGTATGAAGGCTATCATGGGCGAATTGGAAAAATCCCGTGATGTGATTCTCTTTATCGATGAAATCCATACCATCGTGGGCGCTGGTGGTGCTACGGGATCACTGGATGCTTCCAATATATTCAAACCTGCACTGGCAAGGGGCGAGCTCCAATGCATCGGCGCTTCTACACTGGATGAGTATCGCCAGCACATTGAAAAAGACGGGGCACTCGACCGCCGCTTCCAAAAAGTAATGGTTGATCCTCCAAGTGCAGACGAGACGGTACACATCCTCAATAATATCAAGGCTAAGTACGAGGAGTTTCACAATGTGACTTATGCCGACGAGGCTATTCAGGCTTGTGTAAGACTCAGCGATCGCTATATTACTGACCGATTCCTGCCCGATAAGGCTATCGATGTTCTCGATGAAGTAGGGGCTCGTACCCACCTCAAAAATATCCATGTGCCTAAGCATATCGAAGCGCTGGAAAAGGAAATCGAGGATGTTAAGGAGCGCAAGAATACTGCCGTGCGCAACCAGCAGTACGAAAAGGCTGCCGACATGCGCGATCAGGAGTCTAAGCTGATTCGACAACTCGATCAGGAAAAGCTTCGCTGGGAAGAAGAGGCTAAAACTAAGCGCTACCCGGTAGAAGAAGAAGATATCGCTGAAGTGGTGTCCATGATGACAGGTATCCCCGTACGTAGGGTCGCCCAAAGCGAAAGCAAGAAGCTTGTCAATATGGACAAGGATCTTCAGGGGGTAATCATCGGTCAGGATGAAGCCATTGGCAAAATTGTCAAGGCTATTCAGCGCAATCGCGTTGGTCTCAAAGATCCCAAAAAGCCAATCGGTACCTTCATTTTCCTCGGCCCTACCGGGGTGGGTAAAACTGAACTCGCTAAGGCACTTGCCAGGTATCTCTTCGACAGTGATGATGCGCTCATTCGCATAGACATGAGCGAGTACATGGAGAAATTTTCCGTTAGCAGACTCATCGGCGCTCCTCCGGGCTATGTAGGTTATGAGGAAGGTGGTCAACTTACCGAAAAGGTGCGTCGCAAGCCTTATTCCGTGGTGCTGCTCGACGAAATAGAAAAGGCACACCCCGATGTGTACAACATCCTGCTGCAAGTGCTGGATGACGGACAGTTGACCGACGGTCTCGGCAGAAAAGTCGACTTCAAGAATACGCTCATTATCATGACCTCCAATGTCGGAGTTCGCCAGTTGAAAGATTTTGGACAGGGTGTAGGTTTCGCAACCCAGGCTCGTGTGCAGGCAGCAGAAGACAACAGCAAAACGGTTATTCAGAATGCCCTCAAGCGCACCTTCTCTCCAGAGTTTCTCAACCGTATCGATGATGTGATCGTATTCAACAGCCTCGATCAGGCCGAAATATTCAAAATTATCGACATCACGCTGGCTGATCTTGATAAGCGACTTACTGGTATGGGATTCCAGCTGGTTCTTACCGAGGATGCAAAGAAATTTGTCGCCACCAAGGGCTTCGATCCCCAGTTTGGTGCCCGACCACTGCACCGGGCAATCCAAAAATATATCGAGGATCCGCTGGCAGAGTTCATCCTCAGCAATGGTCCCGCAGAGGGTAGCCTACTCGAAGCATCCCTCAATGAAGAGGGCGATGCTATCGTCATTGGCTTCCCTAAAGTCGTCAATCAAGACGTCAATGAAGACGTAAATGAATAATTATCAAAAAAAAGCGCCGTCATATAATGTTTAGGACGGCGCTTTTTCTTTTTTTTGCATTCTCAAAGTAAACTGTCACTAAATAAATTTCGTTTGGCTAAGCAAAACAGACCGCAAGGAAATGTCCGTAGGGACGCCCGCGAGGAAGAAAAAAGTAAATTCCGGGTCAATGATATGATTCGAATCCCTGAAGCACGTCTGGTAGGGGAAAATCTGGAAGAACTCGGGCAATTAATTGGTAAAACTGTTGAGTCAGGTATCTATCCTACCCGCCAGCTCCGCGAGTGGGCTGAGCGAATGGCACTCGATCTGGTAGAAATTTCCCCCAATGCCAAACCTCCTGTAGTCAAAATTACAGATTTCAATAAGTTTCTCTACGAGAAAAAGAAGAAGGAAAAAGAAATCAAAGCAAAAGCGGCTAAGACGGTTATTAAAGAAATCCGCTTTGGTCCCAATACTGATGATCACGATTTTGAGTTCAAAGTGAGACACGCTCGTATGTTCCTCGATGAGGGCTCTAAAGTGAAGGCTTACGTCCAATTCAAAGGCCGTGCTATCGTATTCAAAGATCGCGGTGAACTGCTTCTCCTCCGATTCCTGAAAGAGCTTGAAGACCTTGGAGCTGCTGAGTCTTTGCCAAAACTCGAAGGACGGCGTATGATTGTCATGGTGGCTCCCAAAAAGGCCGCTGCTACTAAAAAATAATCATCTCCTCCAAGGGGCTTCTCATTTGTACAACACAAATGCTGCCTCTTGGTCAAAGCGCAACGGTCATGATTGTGGCCGCTGCGCTTTTTCTGTAAAAACACCCCTCTGGTTGCTCCTTGGCGACCCGCCAATGGAGAGTATCTCGTGGGCCCACCCCGCAGACTGCAAGCGCTACACCTCTTCCTGCTCATCAACAGGCTTAGGTTGCCGCATATTCAGTATCGCCCGCAGTCGGTCGCTGTTGACCGCAATACTAGCATTTAGTTCGAAACCAATCAGTAGTACCAACGCATTTATCTGTATCCACAACATCACAATGATAATAGTGGTAATCGAACCATAAAATTTTGCATAGCTGTCGTAGCGGTTAAATTCGTCAATATAAAATGAGAACGCCCAGGAAGACAAAATACAAAGCAGGGTCGCCAGCGTAGTCCCAGGAGAAAAAAATGAAAACCGCCGATACGTTGCCGCCCCATAACGATACAAAAAGGCAATGCAGAAATAGTAAAAAATGACAATTACTACCCAGCGCAACAAATCTACGCCGCTAAGACTTAACCCGGACAGTAGGATGTAATCGCTCAGCCAATACAACAACTGGTTGCCCAGAATAACCAATACCACCGATGCTACTACCATCGTACCCAGCACAGCTGTCAGGCCAATGGCAATCAGCCGCTTCTTTAGCTCTGAACGCTGCTTGAAGGTTACATTGTGATAGGATTTTTCAAAACTTTGCATCATTGCCAGCATTCCATTGGAACTAAAATATACCGTCAGCACAAAACCAAATGACAGCAATCCCACGCGTGGCTCATTGACAATGTCATAGATATACGAAAACAAAATATCCCCCGCCTGCCCCGGCATCACCCGATGAATTTCATCCTCCAATATCTGGTTGAAATTGCCAAATTCCGGCCAATAATCAGCTATGATACCCAACAAAAATGGCAGTACAGTGAAAAACATGAGAATGGTAGGAAATAACGACATGAAAAAACTAAATGCAATGCTGTTGGCACGAGTAAATAAGTCAAATTTCCGCGATTCCTCATATACAAAAACAACTACGTCGTAAATAGGTACATTAAAAAAACCTGGCAATGAATGGTTTTTACTCCACTCTATGCTTCTTACCACAACCGGCAGGCTCCAAAACCTGCGCTCCCAATAAGCCGGATCAAAGTATTTATGCTTCATCGAAGAATGGCCGTAGAATGTCTACTAAATAAGGTGGTACGGGTATGGTCTTCCGCGTCTCGCGATCAATAAAACACAGCCGCACTGACCCGCCACTCACCAGCTTTTTATCCTCATTGTAAATGTCAACGTAAAAGGTTATTGTATCCATAGGAAGTGTACGCAAAGCGGTGCGAATCGTCAATAACTGATCGTACAATGCTGGTCGCACAAAACGCATTTGTAAACTCATAACCGGCATCAATATTCCGTGCTTCTCTTCCATATCCCGGTAAGTAACTCCCAGGCTTCGAAGCATTTCTACTCGACCAATCTCATAATACTGCGCGTACACCCCATGGTATAGATACCCCATTTGGTCAGTTTCTCCGTAGCGAACACGTTTTGGATACTCAATGCTGTACACCGTTCTGTTTTTTCTGATTATCGTAATCTGTCAACCCCTTGTAAGCAGGCGCAACAACACCAACCGGGCCACATTAACCTTGTAATTACACTCATCTCCCCCGCACTTCCTTGTTAAATTCAGCCCTGAATACATTTGGGTCTTTTTGCAAAAAAGCGAGCAGTTCCGTGCCCTTTATTTTATTCTCATCAAAAGTAATAAGCCAAAGAGGCTGATTGGGGGCCAGCTGCTCCAGTATTTCGAGCTGCTGCTTGGCATACCCCTCTTTCCAGACCTGAGGATCAATATCCGGAGCCAATTCCACAATAATCTGGTTGGTTATGGTGCCTACAGGCAGGCCTGTTTCCTTGGAAATCACCTGCTTCCAGTTAATCTCTTCAATCAGTACGTCTAGCATCTCCTCCAGCTCCATGACAACTTCCGGCCTGTTTTCGCGCCCCATTATCTCTTTCATCTCTCCCTGTTCATCCACATACCGAAGGGTTACTACCGGTAGGTCGGGTATTTCACTCTTATACAGGCTGGGAAGTTCAAGCAGCCCTGCATCTTCAAAAGCTGTAATGAGCGACCTGTACTGACCTTCGGCAAGCCGGGCCTCATACAACCCAAGCATGGACGTATAGTGCTCTCCTTCATAGGTGGCTCTGCCTGTGTCGTAAATGGTTACCGTAAATACAGGACACTCTCCAAAACAGGCATCTTTACGCAACTGAATACGCATGGCTTCCGCCTTTTCAGGCAGGGAAGCGTTGAGCTTGCAGCCAGTAGTTGAAATAATGGCGCTGAGTGATAACAGCAAAATCAGTAGCTTATTAATTATATTCATGTTTTTTTATACGATGCTCGGAGCCAAAGCAAAGGTGTAAGGTGTGACAAAATTAGTTGAACACAGCGGGAGGAGTTGCCGGAAGCTACCCGCTTGTACGTAGGAATAGCGCGGAAGTCAGTACCCAAACGCTGTTCATCATTCTACAAATATAAGCTTTTTGGTATAAATATTCCCCCCGGTCTTCAGTTGCAGTACATACAAGCCTGGCTTTAGCCGCGGTAGAGGGTGGTATTCATCTACAGAGCCATTCCCTTCCCAATCACCCGCGAGCTGTCCGTGAATTGCCCAGAGCCGTACCTCCCATGGTTGCTGTAGTGCTAACACCAGCCGTAGAGATTGGGCCCGCAACTGGCAGCCAGTCAAAGGGTCGTCGGCTGTATGGTTAGTTTCATGAATATAGCTTACCAGGCAATCACTGTCGGGTAAAAAACCAGGACGCCACTGCGCAATCGCCTGCCGCATACGCATTTTTTGCCCTTGGGTAAAAAAAAGCAGGCAGGCATCCTCACTCAGCGACATAAAATTTTGGGTCATATCGGGCGTACCACAAGTAAATCCTGCACCTTGGGGACACATCTCCAGGTAGGACAAGCTCTGACAGGGAGTATCTCCCACCCCATCGTCTCCTGCACAACTTGCCGTTATGCCCTCTCCCCAAAGATGAAGCAGATTAAAATAGTGCCCGATTTCGTGTGTTGCAGTTCGACCCAAGTGATAGGGAGGAGTAACAGTTCCCGTTTGCCCAAATCTCGAAGGAGCAATGAAGACTCCGTCTTCTGCCGGCAATGATTGCCCGGGCTGACTAGCCTGCCCCGCTAATCCTGCCGGAAAAGCAGCAACCCAAATATTGAGGTAACATTCGCTCGGCCAGGCGTCACTGCCTCCCAGTTCTTCATAACATACCCTGCGACGACCATCCCCCGCATAAGCGGTCGCAATGGCCGCCACAGCGGTTTGACGTCGAATGATCCCGCTGCTAGGCTGCCCTTGCGGATTTCTGTCTGCCAACCGAAAAACAATCTCCGTATCCGCCATTAACTGGCGAAAGACTGGCTGGGTCACCTGCTGCCGATCTGTATTCGTCCCGCTGAAATCTCTGTTCAGCGCTTCAATCTGTGACTGAATTTGTGCATCACTGATGTTTTCTACCCCCTCCCGCCAGATTACATGAACCACCACCCGAATTTCAATCCGCCCGAATGTACTGTCTACAGGAAAAGCATGCAACGGGCTTGGTGGCCAGGCACAGGTCTGGGCAGCGGATGTGACTGCCCATAAAGATACTACTACCCATAAAAGGAAAATCCTGTTTGCCAAATCCGATGAGTTGTTATCGCTTTTCTTCCCCCCTATACAACGAGAGAACGGCCCCTGTAAGTATAGCACAGGCTGGCATTGGTCACACGCCGCCCTAAGTTGCACTTGTAACAAGGCCTCTATGCCTAT
>CAZYAO010000016.1:0-21607 GCA_964645715.1 uncultured Saprospiraceae bacterium | reverse complement strand
GGCGTAAACACTATATCAACCCGCTGTAATCGGCCAGGGTCTGCTGTCTGATAGTAAGACTCTTCCTCTCCTTTGGGCGTCACATATCCAAGTGCAGCCAATTCGACAGGGTCGGCACCATAAGCAGCAAGTAGTGAGGACACCCGTATGGCCTGTGCGGTACTCTGACTTAAATCACCGGTATATTCCATCACTAATGGACTATAGCCTTCTACCGAAACCATGAAGTCCTCGTAACGCTGTATGATGGTACTCACCCGACGGCTAATGTTGGTCAGCTGCTGCTCGCCGGAAGGAATAATAACAGGAGATAACAGTGAAAGCACTACTTTCCCCTCTGCATCCGTAATGAGAACATCCGTCTCCGCAAATCCGCTCAACTCCGCCTGTAGCGCCTTGGCAAGTTCCGACCGTCGTAAACGCATGGCAGCCAGTTTTTGCTGTACGTCGGTTGTTGATGCCGTGGGCATCGTACCCATGGTCGGCTGTGCATTACCAGTGGCCGTATAGCCTGTGCCACCCCCCGCTGACTGTCTGGATGTAGGTGGATAATAGGTATCAGCAGCAGGCTCAGTATACCACCCGTCGTTGCCCTGCCCGCTGTCATAACCACTCACCGGTCTGCGACCTGCCATCGAATCCCGGAGTGTTGCAATTTCAAGGCCCGACAAGTAAAGTGCCTGCTCGAGATCTGCCCGGTCCTGGTCACAACGGTTGAGCAGTCCTTCATAATTGACGTTGAGATTAGCGTACAGCCCGCTCAGTGACTCCAGCTCCCTGTTCGCCTGCCTGAGCTCCCAGGCAGTCGCATCTAGTTCCTCCTGCAGACTTATATTTTCAGCACGAAGACTGTCAAGTAACAGCGCCTCTTTCTTATACAGGCGCATATCCTCCTCCATTTGGCTGTAGCGTTGCATAGTAACACAGCCAGTAAGCAGTAGTGAACAGCAAATAATAATTACTCTTGTCATAGGTTCAAGTAATAATTTGTGTACGAACTGTAGCATCGGTTTGGTACAACTGTAGTGGGAAGCGCTTTTCTACACAGTAGCTGTGCATACTAAACGAATACTGCTCACAGTCCATAATTAATGCAAATTACTACTATTTTTGCAAAAAAAACGAACTTGATGAACCGAACATTATTTTTTTGGATAGCTGCAACGGTACTACTCCTTTCGGCCTGCCGACAAGAACCTACCGAAGAACAGGCTGCCGCCGTACTGGCAGCCCGCCAAATGGCCGATAATAAAACGCCTTCAGAAGCGACCGGCAGGCCGTCGGTGGATCAATTAAATGATGCAACCCCCGCAGTTGGCCAAACGCCTACGACTACTAGCCGTACACTGCAACTGACCATCGGTAAGGCCAGTGTAGCCCGCAACAGCCAAGTATGTCTGGACATCACTGCCAATGGCTTCGATCAGTTGATTGGCATGCAATATTCCATTCATTGGGATCCTGCCTTGCTGGAATACCAAGCTGTAAAGAATTTTAAACTTGCCAGTCTCGACAACAATGATTTTGGTGGCAGGCAGACAGCACAGGGTATGCTTACTGCTGCCTGGATTGACGACAGTCTCAAAGGTGTAAGTGTTGCTCCCGGAAGCACGCTCTACCAGATTTGCTTCACCGCTAAAGGAGAAACGAGTAAACAGGCTGTCGTGAAGTTTCACAACCAGCCAACACCTTATGAAGTGATCGACAGGAATGAGGCTATCTTGCGTTTTGAAGGGGTGGCAGGATCTGTCACCATTCAGTAACATTGCACGACAGAATCGTTGTTAGCGAAGCTCGCTCAGCCGAATCATGAAGGCTGTCAGCCGATGCTGCTGACGTACATTTTGCAGAATACTCTGTGCAGCTTTTTCATTGACAAATGGCCCGAGAATTACCTTGAATATGGGTTCATTCTCATCCCCAGGCTGTATGCTAAGCAATATGTTGGAAAACCCCTTTGACTGAAGCAGCGCTATCTGGCGCAGGGCATTGTCGTACCCACTGTATATGCCCATCTGAAGTCCGTAGTCACCTGCCTCTGGCCGTTCTACGCTGACTTTATATATACCGCGATATGGGTTTATCTCCGGACCAACAAGAGCCCGCCGGTTGGGGCCAGGCTTGACAAAGGTACTTCCCTCCCCGCCGGGGGCAGCCCCGCGACTGTCAGCAACACCTTCCTCCGCCGACTCAGCCTGGCGGTTATTGTCTGCAGGGGAAGGTGTTGTCCTGGGTGCAGCCGGGGGCGGAGCAGGACGGGCAATCCCCTGTCTCTGTGGACTAGCGCCTCCCCTTCCGACAACCTGTATACTCACTTCTATTTCCCGCTGCCCCGACCGGATACCCAGCACCTGAGCTGCTTGTCGGGACACCTCCACAATCATACCCGAAATAAAGGGCCCTTGGTCAATTACCTTGACAGTCACGGATTGCCCGTTGTCCATCCGCCTCACCTTCAGCATCGTTCCGTAGGGATGGATCTTATGGGAGCAGGTAAGTCTACTTTTGTCATATACATCCCCGTATGCCGTGGGACGACCGTGAAAATCATCCGGACAGACCGACGCCAACCCATACTCAAGTTCTTGGGCAGACAGCCAACCGGTCATCAATAACAGCAACAAGGGAAACAAATTCTTCATTGTAAATGTATTGTGCCAATTGCTCTGTTGAATAAACAAAGACAGGCTTAATTCCGTTATTAATTTGTCATTGGTCAACTAGTTATTCGCAACCAATACATGCGTGTTTTACGGATAAAGTTATCTCACAAGTATTCCTTTACCTTCTGCAGCGAACAATAAGCTGCATCAGAACGCGCTTGGGCAATGACAGCTAACCCCGCAAGTTCAGCGGCAGCATCGCGTTCATTTTTTTATAAAAATAAAAAAACTGAATACTGCCCAGACTCTTATGAGCAAAACACATAACCAAATTTAGCATAATATTGCCATATACACAAATTACCCCCTGCAGCCTGCGTCTCTTTGATAAGAAAACTTGCCAATAGCATTTTTAATTGTGGTAATTTTGTGCCCGCATTTAATTTTACGATTCTAACAGGTATTATGAGTAAGCTAGGAAGAGTACTGGTAGCCATGAGCGGTGGTATCGACAGCACCGTTACTGCCATGCTTTTACACGAGGAGGGGTACGAAGTGGTCGGTATCACCATGAAAACATGGGACTATGCCAACAGTGGCGGCACGAAAAAAGAAACAGGTTGTTGCAGTCTTGACAGCATCAACGATGCGCGTCAGGTGGCTGTAAATATGGGATTCCACCATTTTATCGTTGATATCCGGGAAGAGTTCGGCGATTACGTAATCGACAACTTTGTCGGAGAATATATGGCCGGACGTACGCCCAATCCCTGTGTTCTCTGCAATACGCACATCAAATGGAGTGCACTGCTCAAGCGTGCTGATGCCATGGACTGCGAATTCATTGCTACCGGACATTATGCGCGTATTGTTCAGGAAAATAACCGCTCGTTTATTCGCAGAAGTGTGGATGACAATAAAGATCAGTCTTATGTTCTGTGGGGACTCAGCCAGGCTTGCCTCTCACGCAGCAGGTTTCCGCTGGGTGGAATGACCAAACCCGAAGTACGCCAACTCGCTGCGGATTTTGGCTATGTTGAACTAAGCAAAAAAGCAGAGAGCTACGAAATTTGTTTTGTCCCTGACAATGATTATCGGGGTTTCCTGAAAAGACGGGTGCAGGGTCTCGAACAACAAGTTGCTGGTGGCAATTTTGTCAATACTCGCGGGGAGGTCATCGGCCAGCATCAAGGCTATCCGTTTTATACAATCGGACAACGCAAAGGACTGGGAGCAGCGTTCGGGGAACCTATGTTCGTAACCGAAATACGCCCCGAATCTAACACGGTTGTACTTGGCCATATTGACGAACTCATTCGCAACGGTATACAGGTCGGGCAAGTCAACCTCATGAAATATGCTTCACTACCCCCCGGTACTGAGGCAATCACCAAAATTCGCTACCGTGATGGCGGGGCGCTCAGTACGCTTCAACAGACAGCAGCAGATAAGGTGGAAGTCAACTTTTTGGCAAATGTCAAAGGTGTTGCTCCAGGCCAGTCCGCTGTCTTTTATGAAGGGGATGATGTCATCGGCGGTGGTATTATCTATAGCAGCAGGCTCAGTGAAAGCTGATCTTCTTTAACGTGAGTATACTATGGTGCATACCCATTTAGTTGCCGTAGGCCAACTCGGCCGCACACATGGCCTCAAAGGAGAACTTAAACTCCTGCCCGAAGAGGCTTTTCAAGAGGTGGTCCTCGATGCAGATATGCTCTTTGTTTCTGTTAAGGGATCACCCATACCTCATTTTGTCGAGTACATCCGGGGCGAAGGAACACCTATTATCAAATTTGAAGATATTGATGATATCGATAGCGCCCGTGGCTTACAAGGCGCGCAACTTTTACTTCCAGAAGAGCAAGCAGGAGAGGCTGTTATCAGTGAAGAACAGCAATTTGCTGCGCTTTTTACGGCACTGACAGGCTTTTCTGTAATCGATGCGCATACCGGACTCGTTGGACAAATAGTGGCTGTTGAGGAAATGCCCAGTCAGTGGATGGCAGTGGTTCAAAAACTTGATGCGCGACAGATTTTTATTCCTCTTCATCCCGGTCTTATCGAGGATATTGATGAGGAAAAACAAGTACTGTACATGAACCTACCGGCCGGATTGGCCGATCTCTGACGATCCAATATCCCGATCTCCCCTGCAATAAACAGGATTTTTCAGGATTATCCGCTTTACATCTTTCGACAATAAGGAAAACAATACAAATATTTGGCAGGCCATATAGTTCCCCAAAGGCCACAATTCTCATTCCCTTTCTATATCTTCGCCACAAAAAGCGAACAGCATGCTACTGTATCAATTGGTTAGGCCCCTGATGGACTGGGCACTGAAGCGTCACTATCGGCGCATTGACCTGGCACATGCAGAGCGTATCCCGCAAAATAAAGCGGTGATACTGGCAGCCAATCATCCTACTGCTTTTATAGAACCCTGTATTCTCGCCTGCTTTCTCGACCGGCCACTTTTTTTCCTGGTTCGTGGCGACCTGTTTAAAAAACCACTGTTCAGACTGCTGCTCGAGTGGTTGCACATGCTGCCCGTATACCGCATTCAGGACGGAGGCTATCAAAATCTTAAACAAAACTACGATACGTTTGCTGCCTGCTTCAAAGCTCTCAGCGAAAAACGCACAATCATGATTCTCGCAGAGGGTCGTTGTATCCATGAAAAACGGCTGCGTCCACTAAAAAAAGGTACTGCACGCCTGGCACTCGGGGCACTCGAGGCAGATCCCTCCCTGGATGAAGTATATATCGTGCCTGTAGGTGTCAATTATACACACGCTGATCGTGCGGACAGCGAGGTCATGATTCGTTTTGGCCACCCTATATTGGCTTCCCGCTTTCGGGAGTCCTATGCCCGGCAACCTAACCTCGCCATTAACGAACTTACTGATTTGCTAAAAGAATCAATGCAAGAACATGTCATCCATGTAGATAACCCTGAAGATGACAGAGTAGCAGAAAATATGCTGGAAATGACGCAGAGCAGCCGGAGCCAGCAGCTTCTCAAAGTAGTAACCAACAGCGAAAAAGCCCTCGAACAGGAAATAGAGGTGGTTGATAAAATCAACCGAATGGAGGAAGGAGATAAGAATACTTTGAAATCGCTGACCGGAGAGTACTTCGGGCGACTGGCACAGTTTGGTCTG
Organism: uncultured Saprospiraceae bacterium; assembly: GCA_964645715.1. Classification (GTDB taxonomy): domain Bacteria; phylum Bacteroidota; class Bacteroidia; order Chitinophagales; family Saprospiraceae; genus JAUMBM01. The sequence continues at coordinate 15,840 of CAZYAO010000016.1, read as the reverse complement.
GACGATGCCTCTCTGACAAATAAATATGCACGCAAACGCAAATCAGGTGTCCGTCTGCTGGCGGGCCTGCCACTCGCTCTCGTAAGTTTATTGTGGCACCTGCCCCCGCTGCTTATTGCCGAGGGCGTGGCAACTGCCAAAGTAAAAACTATCGAGTTCTATGCCCCCGTAAGGCTGGCTGTCTGGCTGGCGACAACTGTCTTTTATGCGCTGCTTTGGATTATCATTCCACTTTCTACTGCCGCCTGGTGGTGGCTCGCGCTGCCACTAACAGCCCTCCTGTCATTGCCTTGGCTAATCAATTATGCCACACTGGTGAAACAATGGTACTTGGGCTGGCGAGTAGGGAAAATGGAATCTCACGATCTTCACTATCTCAAAAAACTGCGGGCGCTTATCCTCGAGGTATTCAATCAACCAACCAGCGATCAGGAAGTAACTACCCGCTAGAGGCCCAGTCGGACAGAATCCAGTGTAAAGTTGTAGCCCGCAAAAATGCCGTAACCGTTATCCACATTGTCAAAAACGATGACCGGCTCATTGAGCGGACCGTCAGGCTGTGCCTGTTGTCGACTTAATGAGGTGTGAAATAAATAATACTCCTCAGATACTGTTCGCAGTTCAACAAATACATCTCCCAACAATTCAAATTCAGGCTCTACCTCAAAAGTAGTCTCAAAAGCCAAGCCTGCAGGAAATGGGTTGTTTTTCATCAGTATTCCCCCACTGAAATAAGCATTGATTACGTTGTTATCATTGGTATTATTAAAAACAAGTGGATACAAAATTTTGCGGCTTATAATCGTATCTCCTTCCCTGTTAAAGTATTCCTTTACCTGCTGGTAAAAATTGAGATGGTAATAATCATCCCCGTCTCCGGGATCCTGAAAATTGAACCGAACCCGGTAGCTATAACGCTGCAATGCAGGTGACTGATCCAAAACCAGCCTTGCATCATTGACCTGAAATAGTTGTATGGGTACTGGTTCCGGTATTTTGGAACTGGCCGTTACAGGATTGAAACCGGTGACGTCAACACGTATCTGATAGACGGTTCCTGCCTCAAGGGCCACATTGCGTGTTTGGTAGTAAGGAGGTATCCGTCCGCCCGGAGGAATCACCAACTCCAATCTTTCCAGAAATGCACCATCACTAAATAACTCTACACGCGCGTCGGGCAAATACTCCCCAATGCTCGCTTCCAAAATAGAGCGGCTGCTGGACACTCTTACCTCCAACTGCTTTTCCCGGGTAAAATTACTGACAACTACCAGATTGGATACAGGCCTGTCAAAGGGCAAATCAACGGGTCGCTCGCAGGTGGTACCAAGCCCCAATACAGCCAGCATACATATACCCCATAAGCGATATTTCATTGCCCAGTTTATTTGCGCGCCAATATAACTATTTATCTACGTATTTCAAAACGAAAATTGGTAGCTCACAGAAGGCAACATCGGCAGTAACCACACCTGTACAAATTCACTGATGGCAATAAGTGAATTATTTACGTTGGTATACCGATTGCGCAAATCGTAGTACAGTGGATTTTTCCGGTTGTAAAGGTTGTATACACCAACATTGATGAGATGCCGACAGCGCTTTCCTTCAGAAGTGATCAAAAATTGAGCATTCACATCAAGACGATGATAAGCCGGCATCCGGTACTGGTTTTTTTCTCCAAAACTAAAGACCTCTACGCCTTCTGCAGGAATGATTATCCCGGGGATAGCCACCTGATATTTTTCGAGCGGTATGCTAAAAGCAAAACCCGAGCTAAAAATAAATGTCGATGAAAGTCGCAGCCATGGTCTTAGTTCGTATATCCAGGCTAATTTGAGATCATGCCTGCGATCAAATTTAAAGGGAAAAACTTGTCCAAAATTGATGTTGTCAAATCGTCGGTCTGCTTTCGCCAAAGTATAGGAAAGCAGTAAATTCAACCTGTCCGTAGACCGTGTTATGCTGGTTTCGACTCCGTATGCTCGCCCCTCTCCCTGGGTCACATTGTCCTCCCAATTCCTAAAAGAAACAGTTCCTTCGCTGAAATTTACCAAGTGCTGCATCGATTTATAATAGACCTCTCCTCTTAGCAGCCAGCCACCTGATATTGGGTAGGTAACACCTGTACTAAAAACCCAGGCCTCAGCAGGTTTCACCCGCGAAGTAGCTGGTACCCACAAATCTGTTGGCAGACCAATGGATGAACTCGACAGCAGGTGCACAAACTGTACCATACGGGCAGCAGAAATCTTCGCACTAAGCTTGTCGGTCAGTCTGCCTGATAGGTTAAGCCGGGGTTGTATCGTCGGATAATTCCTGAGCCCCACCTGCCAAAGTGCAAAATGCAGGCCTGTGTTGAGCTCCCAGCCATCACCCCGACGAAGGTTGCTTTCTCCGTAAAAGTTGACCTCCCGGGTCGTAATCAGGGCATTGGCAATTAGGTTATCTATGCTGCTCGTGCTGGTATTCAGCATCAGCGCACCCGGCCTGAAGTTGCGAATATTATAAGAAAATCCCGCTCTGAAATCCCTCCCGACAGCGGGCAGCATGTGCAGGTCAGCCCGAAATCCTCTGTCCTCAATACCTGTTCTGAAAATCCCCTGCGAAGCAGTTCGAAAAATCTGCCGCGTGCGATTGTTATAGATAGAATCAAATTCTCCGTACTTATTTTCCACGGCCAATTCGCTGGCCGTAACTGTAAAATTGGCAAACACCTTGTCGTTGAAAAGGTGATTCCAGCGCAAAGCTGCTACCGTATTACCCCACTTGAGTCCTTCATGGTAGCGCTGGGTAATATCAAAGACCGTCAGTTCACTGCCTGGCAGGCTGGCAACGCTAAGCTGCTGGTTACTTGCACCGCGATCCTGATAATTGTCGTTACCCCTGTACAGACTAAAATAAAGCCGGTCATTGGTGGAAAAAGTGTGACTTATCTTGGCATTGATGTCAAAATACCTATAGTCAGTCTGACCTGCCTCTCCTTTCTCCGCTTTCAATTGCCGGGTGTAGGGTACTAAAAAATAGTGTAAAAATGATTGTCGGCCGCTCAGGAAGAAAGCTGTCTTACCGCGGGCAATCGGTCCTTCTACAGACATCCTGCCCGTCAACATGCCTAGCTCTGCCGTTGCATGGTACGACTCGAGATTACCGTCTTTGGTGTGTATGTCCAATACACCAGACAATCTGCCTCCATACCTCGCCGGAAATCCGCCACTGAATAAAGTTGCAGAACGAATCGCACCTGCATTAACTACCGAAAACAAGCCTGCTGCATGGGATACGTTGTATACAGGGACCCCATCAATCATTATCAGGTTTTGACCGGCATCCCCGCCCCGAACATGCAGCCCCTCTATTCCGTCCGTTCCAGTCGTCACACCAGGCAACAGTTGCATACTTCTGATTGGATCCGGTTCTCCTGCCAAACTGGGCAAAACTGCCGTCATTCGAAGAATATCCCCTTCTGTCATCGCTGCTCGCTGATAGTAGCCAGGGCTACCTGCGCTGTCAGCAGGTGTTACGATTACTTCCGGCAGAAAAGAGTTGCTCTTAAGCGCTACTTGCAGTCGCTTGTTACTTTCTAGTACCAACTGTTCATCAAAAGAAGTGTACCCCAAGTAAGAAACGGTTATATGCACCATACCGGCAGGGAATGTCAGGCTAAAAAAACCGTACTCATTGCTAACAGTACCTCGCTGGCTTTGAATGTCCGTAATGTGGGCACCGATGAGACGCTCGCCCGACTGAGCATCTACTATATATCCGCTTAGCGTAAATCGTTCCACCCTGACCAAGGGCGCCGGTTGGGGCACAATGGCAATCTGGCCGCCAACCATCTTATAGGTCAACCCACTACCTGCCAAAACAAGGTCAAATACAACTGCCAGCGGCTGTTGTTCTACGCTAATAGTCACCCGATGATTGGCTGGTAACTGATCGTTGCGAAAAAGGAGATTCAGTTGCTCCTTTTCTATAAGCAAAAAGAACAACTCCTCCAAAGGCATATCCCGGACAGTTAGCGATATACGGCGCTCCGGTAATTGCTGCGCTACCAGCAATGTACTCAATAATAGCCCCACTAAGGTCAATCCACAGCTTTTCTTCATGATGCAAATAAGTCACCTTACTGATCTGTGATCGTTACCTTCTCCTCACTTCTGCGCCTTCCGGCAAATGAAAAGCGGGATTATTTCTTTGTCAGAAATAATCCCGCAGAACTTTTACCCAATTATGTAGCAAAGGTCAAACCCAACCCTTACAATACACAGATGTAATATTAATACTTTGACCAGTACCATATAAGTAAATGATATGACATGTCAATATTTTGAATTCAACGCCTATTTACAGCCTAGTATTGGCTTGTTAAAGGCTGTCAGACCATCATCTCTCATTGGCAAAGTGGCAGTCGTTAGTCCGGAGTGTATACCCCTCTCATACTATGACGGCTTATAACTCGTCTTGAGATCTACCGTCAGGTTGAACACCGGCAACCCTGGTTTCGAATCCGCATCTGCCGTAAAATACCCTTTGCGTAAAAACTGGAATGACTGTCCCGCCTGCGCTGTCAATAGGAAGGGCTCTGCCTGCGCCTGCACAACCATGAGGCTGGCAGGGTTTACCAGCGACAGAAAGTCAGCTTCCTCATCGGCCGTGGGATCTGGCTGGGTAAAAAGCCTGTCATATACCCTGACCTCAACAGCTTTGGCAGCTGCAACACTCACCCAATGCAACGTTCCTTTAGCCTTAATGCCCGATGTATCCTCCCCGCTGCGACTGTCGGGGTAATAACTGCAGTAAACTACTTGCGTTTCACCCGTTACAGGATCTGCCTCGTATCCCTCACAGTGGAGAATATAGGCAGATTTGAGCCGGACGTCTGCACCAGGTGCCATCCGAAAATATTTTTTTGGCGGGTCAATCATGAAGTCTTCCCGCTCAATGTATATCTCTCTTCCAAAAGGAATACTGTGGGTTCCGGCATCGGCTTTCTCCGGATTATTCTCCAAATGAAGTTCCTCAACCTGCCCTTCCGGGTAATTAGTAATTACAACCCTTAAAGGATCCAGCACCGCCATGGCACGTATCGCTTCCTTGTTGAGTTCCTCACGCACAAAATATTCCAGCAGCTCTATTTCTATGGTATTGTCTCGCTTAGCAACACCAGTACGCATACAGAAATCCCTCAATGCAGCCGGCGGATACCCTCTACGGCGCATACCAGCCAGCGTAGGCATACGTGGGTCATCCCAGCCGGTTACCAGCTTTTCATTTACCAACCTTAACAGGCGACGCTTACTGGTAATCATGTAAGACACATTCATGCGCGCAAACTCAATCTGCCGACTGGGAAAAATCCCGAGCTTCTCTATAAACCAGTCGTAAAGAGGCCTGTGATGCCTGAACTCCAGAGAGCAGAGCGAATGCGTTATCCCCTCCAGACTGTCACTCTGTCCATGTGCAAAATCATACATTGGATAAATACACCACGCATCCCCAGTACGGTGGTGGTGTTCATGCTTGATGCGGTATAAGATGGGATCCCGCATGTGCATATTGGGCGACGACATATCAATGCGCGCCCGTAAAACGCGAGCACCATCGGCAAACTCTCCTGCGCGCATGCGCCTGAAAAGATCCAAATTTTCTTCCTTCGTTCGGTTGCGATAAGGATTTTCAGTGCCGGGCGTGTTGGTATCACCTTTACCCGCAGCAATCTCCTCCGGTGTTGAATCATCAACATACGCCAATCCCTGCTCTATAAGATTAACAGCATAACCGTATAGCTGCTCAAAATAGTCGGAAGCATACAATACTTCACCTGCCCATTGATAACCCAACCAGAGAATATCTTCCTTGATGCTGTCTACGTAGTCCGTTTTTTCAGTGGTAGGGTTGGTATCATCCATCCTCAGATTTGTGGCACCGCCATACTTACTTGCTGTTTCAAAGTTAATCACAATAGCCTTTGCGTGGCCAATATGCAGGTATCCGTTGGGCTCTGGCGGGAAACGCGTGTGTACACGCCCGCCATGCTTGCCATTCGCAATGTCTTCTTCTATAAACGCCTCGATGAAATTGGCTGGTCCATTGCCGGACGTGCTTGTCTCGCTCATAATTTGTGGCTGTTCTATGTTACTGATTACATCCTTTCCGGCATTTCTATGCCAAGCAACTGCATGCCGTTCAATAGCACATGCGCTATCGCCTGACTAAGCGCAAGCCTGAAATCACGGGTTTGCTCACTGTCAGCATTAAGGATTGAATAATCGTGATAAAATTTGTGAAAACTCTTTGCCAGCGTATACACATACGTAGCCAGTGTAGAAGGATCATAGGTCGTAGCCGCCTCCTCGAGTACCGACGGGTAGCTGTAGAGCTGGCGAATCAGATCGCACTCATCTGCAGTCAGTGCTTCATAAGAGAGTGCCTTGGCAAAGGTTGATCCCTGTGCCTTGCGCAAAACTGAGCGTATACGAACATAGGCATTTTGTACATACGGTCCCGTCTGGCCATGTAAATCTACAGACTCTTTGGGATCAAAAACCATACGCTTCTGTGGATGGACCTTGAGAATGAAAAATTTTAGTGCTGCCATCCCGATGCGACGAATAATTTCATCGCGCTCTCCCTGCGTCAGCTCTGCTGTCGTGTCTCTTTCCTGGCTGTTTATTCTGGCCTCTTCTATAACCTCCGCTATCAGATCATCCGCATCAACAACTGTCCCCTCCCGGCTTTTCATTTTGCCAGAAGGCAACTCTACCATGCCGTAAGCAAGGTGGTACAATCCCGGTGCATAAGGCTCTCCCATACGCCTGAGTATCTCAAACAATACCTGAAAATGGTAATTTTGTTCATCAGCAACTACATACACCATTTTCTCTGCACCAAAGTCTTCATACCGCAGCCGGGCAGTACCCATGTCCTGCGTGATATATAGCGAAGTACCGTCAGACCGCAGAATAGCCTTTTGGTCAAGCTTGGCTTCTGTCAGATCCGCCCATACCGAACCGTCATCTTTGCGATAGAAAATACCGGAAGCAAGTCCCTCCTCCGTCATATCCTTACCCAGCAGATATGTATTCGATTCGAAATACAATTTATCAAAATGTATCTGCAGCTTTTCGAAAGTTTCATTGAATCCCTCGTAAACCCATCCATTCATCTTCTTCCAGAGGGCTACCGTTTCCGGATCACCTTCTTCCCAGCGCCGCAGCATCTCTCTGGCAGCAGCACCCAACTCACTATACCGATTAAAGTAGGTATCCTTGTAGCGTTTGAAAAAATCCGCCTCCGTTTCTCCTTCCTTACACCCGCCTTCCAACAAAGAGCGGGCCACGGTTGTCAACTGCCAGGCTTTATACTCCTCCTGAAAGGCTTTTTCAAAAGCAACATAATAATCGCCTACATAGTGATCAGGCTTTTTGCCGGCAACTGCCGGCTCTTCACCAGCAGCGAACAATTGCCACGCAAGCATGCTCTTGCATATGGCTATTCCGCGATCATTGATTACCTGTACTTTGATGACATCATAGCCCACGGCATCCAGGATACTAGCTGTAGACCACCCCAGCAATATATTACGGATGTGACCCAAGTGAATGGGCTTGTTGGTGTTGGGCGAACAAAACTCCACCATCACTTTTTTCCCCAATCGCGGGCGACGCCCAAAAGCAGGGTCCGTGTACATACCCATCAGAAATGTATGCCAGTACTCCGGGCTGACAGATACATTTACAAAACCTTGTATCACATTGAAGGCAGCAAGCTCTGTCTGTTGTGCTACCAGATAATCGCCAATTTCCTGGCCAATTTCATGCGGCTTTTTTCTCGCAATTTTAGTGTACGGAAAAACCACAACCGTAAAATCTCCCGTAAATTCCTTTCGCGTTGCGGTCACACTAATACTATCAGGATCAATAGATTCTCCGTATAATTCCCGGATGGCGCTGGATACCCCCGCTTGTATGATAGAAATAATGTTCATCTTACTTAATTTTCAGGCTACAAAATTAGCATTTTTCGGTGGAAGGCAGGCCTCATTTTTGTTCCTCACAGCTCGTTAATTCATGCGCAGTAGCCCACCCTTTTTACCTTTTCCACAACTTCCCGTTCCTCGTTGCCGAGTTTCCTGACTCTTGATTATTTTGTTCTCTGTATTTATGAACAAGAGTGTAATAATTATATTAAATCGATCGGATTTATATTATTTAAAAAAAGAGAGACTTATCTTTGTATTATAATCATTACACCACATTCACAAATTAAATGACCATGGGACTACGACTAGGGGATATTGCGCCGGATTTTACAGCACAGACAACGGAAGGAGAAATCAACTTTCATACATGGGCAGGTGATAGCTGGGTAGTACTCTACTCCCACCCTGCAGATTTCACACCTGTCTGTACCACCGAATTGGGCAGAACAGCTGCGCTAAAAGAAGAATTTGCAAGACGAAATGTCAAGGTAATTGCACTGAGTGTCGATCCGCTGGAAAGCCACTTTGCGTGGGTCAAGGATATTGAAGATACCCAGCACGTAAACATGAACTTCCCAATTATTGCAGATGAAGACCGAAAAGTTGCAGAACTATACGATATGATTCATCCCAACGCCACTGAAAAGTTTACGGTGAGAACAGTCTTCGTTATTGACCCTAAGCGGAAAATCAGGCTGACTATGACTTATCCACCCAGTACGGGTCGCAATTTTGCTGAAATTCTTCGCGTTATCGACAGTCTGCAACTAACGGATAACTACAGCGTAGCCACACCTGTCGACTGGACAACTGGCCAGGAAGTGGTCATCGCACCTGTTATCAGCGATGAAGAAGCTGCCCAAAAATTCCCTAAAGGCTTTACGCGGCATCGTGCTTACTTGCGCACTACGCCTCAGCCCAACTTGTAAGCTTGATGCAGTGAAATTGTCTCAGTCAGATCAAACAAATATTGGCAGCGGGCTGGCCGGAGCAATCCCCAGCTCGCTTGCCTTTCGCAACATAAACGCCACGGCAGCACACCCTTCATTGCCTAAATCTCTAGTAAAATCATTGACATACAAATTAATATGTGCATACATAACATCCTCGTCCATTTCTTGTGCGTGTGCACGCACGTAAGAAGCCGCTTCAGCGGGTTGACTAAGTGCATAGGCAACACTTCTGGCAACGATACGATTGATTTTTTGCTGTATGGCAGGCGATAAGTTTCTGTTGACCACAATCCCGCCCAAAGGAATGGGATAGCCAGTTGATGTCTCCCACCACTCACCTAAATCAGCAATCTTGACAAGACCTTTCTGTGCGTAAGTAAATCTGTTTTCGTGGATGATCAGACCCGCATCGGCCGTCCCGTCGATTACTGCCTGCTCAATGGCAGAAAAAATAATAGCTTCCTTACGGGTTATTTCAGGAAAAGCAAGGCTTAGGAGAAAGTTTGCTGTCGTATATTCGCCCGGTATAACTACCTTGGCATTGGAGAGGTCCGAAGCTGTCATCGGCTGACGAGCAATCAGCAAGGGACCACAGTTCCGACCCAGTGCACTTCCGGCCGACAGCAGAGCGTACTGATGCTGTAAATGGGCAAATGCATGGAAACTCAATTTGGTAACATCAACTTTACCTGCCCTCGCTTGTTGATTAAGAGCCTCCACGTCTGCCAGTCGAATGTCAAACTCTATGCCCTCCAGGTCAATTTTTCCATGTGCTAAAGCATCAAAAATGAAGGTATCATTCGGACATGGGGAGTAGCCCAGCGATATTTTCATAATTTTGCGTTCTTATTCATGAATCTTTACATCCTTTCGTATGCCTCAGCAAATAGCGCTTCAGATTTTATATGAAGACAACCACCTGATAGCCATTAATAAACCCGCTGGCTTCCTGGTTCAGGGTGACCAAACCGGTGACCTTCCACTCACAGAAAACGTCAAGGACTACATTAAGTTGCGCTATAATAAGCCCGGCGAGGTGTTTTTGGGCGTTATTCACAGACTTGACCGTCCTGTGAGCGGTGTTCTGCTATTTGCACGAACATCAAAGGCCCTTGCACGCATGAACGAATTATTTAAAGAGCGTGCTGTCGAAAAGGTATATTGGGCAGTGACGATGAATCAGCCTGATCCCATCAGTGGTAAGCTTGTTCACTACCTCGATAAAGACAGAGAAAAAAATAAGGTCTTGCTGCTAGAAAAACCGAGTCGCCGGCACCCCGATGCCAAACTTGCAGAACTAAGTTACGAAGTTCTTGGCAGACTTGGCCAACACGTATTACTGCAGGTTAGACCTGTCACAGGAAGGCCCCACCAGATCCGCGCACAGCTCGCAAGCATCGGCTGTCCCATAAGGGGTGATGTCAAATACGGATCTACTCAATCTAATCGGGATAACAACATACACCTGCACTGCCGCCGTTTATCTTTTATTCATCCTGTTAAGCAGGAGCCAATTGTGATTGAGGCGCCACTACCTGAGAATAATGATGTGTGGCGGATGTTCAGGGGATTTGAGTAGATAACTGCTCTCTGGTCAAATCAATCGTAGAAGGGGGATCCGCTCCCCCTACTTACATTTTCCTTTGAGCTGATAGATGTTTCCGTCAGTAGAAACAAGCTCAAACCCTGTAGACATGAGCAGGTACATATTGAACGTATCGAAATCTCCGCGCTGCCAATTGCCTGTGATTCTGGCCGCACAGTCTGCCAACTGTGAATCGCTATAGTCAATCGTTATACCGAAAAAGCGACTGAGTAAATCAAGTGCTTCTGCAATGGTATTTGCCTTCAGGTAAAGACGGCCCTTTTGCCATGCATAGTAATTTTTTGCAGGCATTGTGAGTGGTTGCAAACTGCCGTCTGCTGCCGCGCGCACTGCATTACCCGGACCCAAAACAATTGATTTTCGCTCATCTCTCCCGGTAACAGCTACTTTACCCGACGCAACAGCCACTTCTGTTGCCCGTTCAGCAGGAATAGCCCGGACACTAAACGAAGTACCAAGTACGCTGATTCGTCCATGCGCCGTAGTCACCTCAAAACGCTGACCTTTAAACCGACTGACCTCAAAAAAGGCTTCTCCTTCCAAATTTGCCTTTCGACCACTGGCGGATACAATTGTGAGGCGGCTATTTTCATTCAGACTTACTATACTCCCGTCACTAAGCTGAACTTCTCTCCTCTCTCCCTCTGTGGTTGCAATGACTTGTACCTCATCACGACCAGATTTCCACATACTCCAGGCAGCTGCCCCCAGTAATAGCAACAAACTCGCTGCAACTACCAGCTGACGCCGAAATCGACGGAGTTGCAACTGGCGTTTCTCGGCTTCCATGGCTGTTTTCAGAGCCACCCATCCCGCTTCGGTACCAGGTTTCCAGCTTGCACCATAACTATCAGTCAGACGCCAAATTCCTGTAATGTCATCGACCAACTTAGGGTCGTCAACATCCCTGCTCAACGCCTCTAACTCCGTAATTTCTTCCTTGCTTAACGCTCTGTGCCGTGCTTGCGCAAGTAACCAGTAAATCCTCGATTCTGCCATGTTATCGATTATTCTACAATCAAGACACTAAAAGTAGGCTAATCCCCTATATGTCAATTGTCGGGAAGCTGACAAGCCCTATTGTCAATGAGCTTCCAGCCAGTTTTTCCCTTTCCCCGTCTCTACCAGGATAGGAACGTCAAGATCGGGAATGGCATTTTTCATCAGTTCTTCAATGATGGGCTGTACTCGTATAACCTCTTCCTTATGAGCGTCAAAGACGAGTTCATCATGTACCTGCAAGATCATTTTGGTGCGGAATCCCCCCTGACGAAGTGCATCATTAATGGAGATCATAGCAATCTTAATCATATCAGCAGCTGTTCCTTGTATTGGTGTGTTGATAGCCATACGCTCTGCATTACTTCGTAGAAGTGAGTTACGCGAATGAATATCTCGCAGATAGCGCCGGCGACCCATCAATGTTGATACATAGCCCTTTTCACGGGCATCTGCTACCGTCTGCTCCATATAACGTCGAAGCCCAGGGTATTTGGCAAAATAATTATCAATGAGTTCCTTGGCTTCCGTGCGCTTTATTCCCAACTGCCGACTGAGGTTTTGTGCACCAGCACCATAGATAATAGAAAAATTGACCGTCTTGGCCTTATATCGCTGTTCACGGCTCACTTCATCATACGGAGTATCAAAAACCTTGGCAGCAGTAGCCCTGTGGATATCTTGTTCCGCCTTGAATGCCTCTAACATCCCCTCATCTCCACTGATGGCGGCAATGAGGCGAAGTTCGATCTGGCTATAGTCCGCAGCCAACAAAATATGCTCATCATCGCGAGGAATAAACGCCTCGCGTATCCGGGCTCCTTCGGGCGATCGAACCGGAATATTCTGAAGGTTGGGGTTATTGGAACTTAGCCTTCCTGTAGCGGCAATGGTTTGATTAAAAGAGCTATGAATACGGCCTGTGTAAGGATTGACCAAGCGTGGAAGGGCGTCAACATACGTAGATTTCAACTTGGTAAGCATTCTGTGTCGCAGGATGTCGGATACAACAGGACTGTCAGCAGCCATATCAGACAATGTTTCTTCATCTGTTGAATATTGTCCTGACTTGGTCTTGCCCCCCCTGTACGCAAGTTTAAGCCTCTCAAACAGAGCTTCCCCTACTTGCTTAGGCGAACCCAGATTAAATGAAAAGCCTGCAGCATCCCATACCTTTTGCTCAAGAAGAGCAATTTCACCGCCCAGCTCAGTTGCGTATTGTTGAAGATAGTCGGCGTCAATACGAATACCTTCCGATTCCATAGCCGACAACACTTTCACCAATGGACCTTCAATGGAAACATATAATTTTGTGAGACCCTCCTGCTTTTCTAGCTTCGGCCAGAAGTGATGATATAACTGCATAGTGATGTCCGCATCTTCTGCAGCGTAGTCTTTTACCTTTTCGATCTCCACATCGCGCATCGTCAACTGATCTTTCCCCTTCTTGCCAATAAGTGTTTCTATTGATACGGGTTGGTATGCCAGATACGACTCTGCCAGGAAATCCATGTTGTGCCGCATCTCAGGTTCCAGCAAGTAGTGCATCACCATCGTATCCAGCACAGTCCCCTGAACCTCTACCCCTTGACGCTTCAATACCGTTATATCATATTTGAGATTTTGACCAATTTTTCCAATAGCCGGGTTTTCAAGTATTGGTTTAAAAAGGGTAATCCGATGCTGTGCCTGCCCTTTATCCTCAGCAATTGGGACATACCATGCCTCCCCTGCCTCGATAGCAAAAGAGAATCCTACTAATTCAGCTCGGGTTGCGTCAATATCCGTAGTTTCTGTATCAAAACATATTTTATTAGCCTGCTGTAACCTGCTCACCAACTGTTCACATGCTTCATCTGAATCGACCAGATGATATTTATGAGGCGTGTTACTTATGTTCTTATGTGCCAGGGTGTGAGTCACCGGCGCAGGTGTCTCTACGGGCAGCGGTGTACTGTCATCGTCAAACAGGCTCGTTTGTTTGCCATTGGAAGCAGCCGTCTTTTGAGCGCTGACAGGGGTATTTTCCTCTCCCAAAATTTCTTTTGCCAGCGATCTGAATTCAAGCTCTTTAAATATTTCTGACAACCATTCTCTGTCAAAAGGATCCAGATTATAATCAACGGCATTAAACTTGACTGGCACCTGCGTATCGATGACCGCCAGCTGCTTACTCAATCGACCCTGATCTGCATATTGTTCGATGCTCTCCCGCTGTTTACCCTTAAGCTTATCTGTATTGGCCAGTAGATTTTCCATGCTGTCAAATTCCTGCAGCAGTTTAGCTGCTGTTTTTTCACCAATGCCGGGAATACCCGGAATATTGTCAACACTATCGCCCATAAGCCCCAACATATCGATTACCTGGTCTACTCTTCGGATGTTCCAGCGCTCACAAATTTCTTTGGGTCCCATTTTTTCTACCCCATTACCCTGTCGGGAAGGTTTATACAGTATGACCCGATCACTTACCAATTGGCCAAAATCTTTGTCAGGTGTGACCATATATACCATATATCCTTCCGATTCCGCCTGCTTTGCAAGCGTTCCTATCACATCATCCGCCTCATAGCCATTGATCATGAGTATTGGAATCTTGAAAGCCTGTAGAATCTGATGAATATATGGCAATGCGATACTGATATCTTCTGGTTGTTCCTCTCTGTTGGCCTTATATGACTCCATGAGTTCATGTCGAAATGTAGGCGTCGGCGGGTCAAAAGCAACAGCTAAGTGGGTAGGTTTTTCTGTGCGGATCAAATCCCACAGCGTACGCACAAAACCTGTTACAGCTGATGTATTAACTCCCTTCGAATTGATCAGTGGCCTGCCTACAAAGGCAAAATGTGCCCTGTAGACCAATGCGTGACCGTCCAGCAAAAACAAACGATTATCCGACATGCCCGGTTTTTTTTTGCAATTTACAGAATTATGGTGCGAATTTGCAAAGAAGTTAACTCATAAGTATTTAGCCGCCTTACTTGCAAAACATACATTAACTCAAAACACTCTTTGGTGGCTATCGCTGCCAAAGAGTGTTTCAAGATAGCTTGTAAGACATCCCCAATAATATTACCCAACCTCAGAAGGTAACTGCGTATTTCAATAATAACTGCTGCGTCACCGACAGCCTTCTTCCCAGTCCGTCAACACCATTAGGAGAACTATAATCCGTTATTTGCACCAGAATGTCGTGATCGTAATACATATTGACCGTCATGTTTAACTGAAAATTTTTAAATAGTTGCAACGCGAATTCGTTATTCCAAAACTGCAGATCAATATTTTGTGGTTCATTTAAGTAATTCGAGTACAACTGCAAGGCGGTTGTATAATTGAGCTTGCCTTGAGCAAATTTATTTCTGTATGCAACACGCAATTGAGAACCCATTTGCACATCCGCATTTTTAAAACTGACAATTGCCCCGGTTGCATCCTTTGTAACTGGATTACCATGTACACCAAGGGCAGCTATCTCGTTGTTGGCAACAATAATGGCCCGGGCGGCCAGCGGCGAATAATAAATGGACCAATTATCCGTTGGCTTGAAATCAATGCCCGCAGATAGTCCCAGATCAGCTGGTGATAAAAATGCTGACTGGGGAGTAGCATTCATACCTGAGATGTCAGTTAAAAAATTGCCTGGATAAGATTCTGTACCCAAAAATGTTGGTGTCAATTGGCTGATAAGGTTTGCGTTTGTTGCAAAAAACAAACGTCCTTTTTCAGTAATCTTATAACCCAACTTTGATTCTAGTTGAAATTTATCGATGGCTTTTTGAAAAGGGATTTTGACATCAGTTCCTGAGCCAATAACACCAGAACCAAGTCGCTGTACCCCAAATTGCCAGTTCCCCTGACTATCCCAAACCAGCCGTTTATGACCGTATTTCGCAAATGCATTGACGGCTCCCCCAAAGCCGAGACGGTTCTGGCCGGCACCTACCCTTGGGTTGATTTGCAACAGCTGTGCTGCATCCAGACCAATCCCCGCGCCTGTTTTCCAATTGCGCTCAATTTCTGGCTGAACAATTTGAGTATGACCGGTCTGCCATTTTCCCACGAATAGCAATCCTGTCATTAGAAAGGTCACTACGATTTTCATAGTAATCTATTTTTTTGTTTATAGAATGGATTAAGCATTTACCCTGTATACATTCTGGTGCCAGCTGCCAGAGAATATTTTGAAGCAACCTCACCCTCCACTCGGATGATTACCTTTTAGTAATGCTGTTAAAGTGCGAGCGAGAAAGTTTTGGTAACCAGTAAAGAGAACAGCGCATAGTATATCCCTAAAA